>NZ_JANADR010000001.1:3408928-4090714 GCF_024199925.1 Bradyrhizobium sp. CCGUVB1N3 | reverse complement strand
ATGATGCCGACCACCATGTTGCCGATCAGCCCAAATCCCGCCCCGTGAACAATTTTTCCCGCGAGCCAGCCGGCGATCGCTCCGATGATCAGCGCTGCGACAATTCCCATGGCAAACATCCCTAAATCCAAGCCTCAAGCGCGGTAATTTTAGAGCAAAAAGCCTCCCGGTCCAGACCTCGGCCGAAAGCTGCGCCCCTTGACGGGAGCCATCCGACGGGCAATCTGTCATCCATGTTCCTGCAATTCTTCACCTCATTGCGCGACGCGCAGGTCCCTGTGACGCTGCGCGAATACCTCACGCTGATGGAGGCGCTCGACGCCGACCTCGCGGACTATACGGTCGAGAATTTCTACTATCTGTCGCGCGCCTCGCTGGTGAAGGACGAGCGTAACCTCGACAAGTTCGACCGCGTCTTCGGCACCGTGTTCAAGGGGCTGGAAAGCCTGCTCGACGCCATGGACAAGGCGGAGATCCCCGAGGAGTGGCTGAAGAAGCTCGCCGAGAAATATCTCACGGAAGAAGAAAAGAAGCAGATCGAGGCCATGGGCTGGGACAAGCTCATGGAGACCCTGAAGAAGCGGCTCGAGGAGCAGAAGGGCCGCCATCAGGGCGGCAGCAAGTGGATCGGCACGGCCGGCACCTCGCCATTCGGCGCCTATGGCTACAATCCCGAGGGCGTGCGCATCGGGCAGGAGAAGAACCGCAACAACCGCGCCGTGAAGGTGTGGGACAAGCGCGAGTTCAGGGATCTCGACGGCAATGTCGAGCTCGGCATCCGCAACATCAAGGTCGCGCTGCGGCGCCTGCGCAAATTCGCGCGCACCGGCGCACCGGACGAGCTCGATCTCGACAATACGATCAAGCAAACCGCCAACCACGGCTATCTCGACGTGGTCATGCGCCCCGAGCGGCGCAACGCGGTCAAGCTTCTGGTGTTCTTCGACATCGGCGGCTCGATGGATTCGCATATCGAGCAGGTCGAGGAGCTGTTCTCGGCGGCCAAGAGCGAGTTCAAGCACATGGAGTATTTCTACTTCCACAACTGCCTCTATGAGGGCGTGTGGAAGCAGAACAAGCGGCGTTTCACCGACCGCACGCCGACCTGGGACGTGCTGCACAAATATCCGCACGACTACAAGGTCGTGTTCGTCGGCGACGCCTCGATGTCGCCCTACGAGATCATGGTGCCCGGCGGCTCGGTCGAGCACGTCAACGAGGAGCCGGGCTCGGTCTGGCTCGATCGCATCATCCGCACCTATCCGCATGCGGTGTGGCTCAACCCGGTGCAGCAGAAGCACTGGGACTATTCGGAATCGACCACCATCATCCGCCGCATCTTTGCGAACCGCATGTTCCCGATCACCATCGAGGGGCTTGAGGGCGCGATGAAGGAGTTGACGCACTAGCACCCTGTCATTCCGGGGCGCCCGAAGGGCGAACCCGGAATCTCGATGCTGTAAGTATGGATCGAGGTTCCTGGTTCGATGCTCCGGGCCGCTTCGAGGTCCCGTCGCATCGCCCCGGAACGACGAGGCAACAAGAGGGAGAAGCACATGCCCCAAAACATCACCCGCGGCATCAAGGCGCTGATTGACGAGGCCAATGCCGAGATCGAGACGCTGTCCGCCAAGGACGCCATCGAAATCTCCAAGAATGGCGACGTCGTCATCGTCGACATCCGCGACCCCCGCGAGATCGAGCGCGACGGCCGCATTCCCGGTGCGTTCGCCTGCACCCGCGGCATGCTCGAATTCTGGATCGATCCGCAGAGCCCCTATGCGAAGCCGATCTTCCAGGAGGACAAGAAGTTCGTCTTCCATTGCGCCGGCGGCCTGCGCTCCGCGCTCGCCGCCAAGACCGCGCAGGACATGGGTCTCAAACCCGTCGCCCACATCGCCGGCGGCTATGCCGCCTGGCGCGATGCCGGCGGGCCGGTGGAGAAGTGGGAGCCGAAGAAGAAGGGGTGAGGGCGCTTCGCTGCTACTCCAATCTCCGGCGTCATTCCCCGCGAAGGCGGCGAATCCAGTACGCCGCGGCCTCTCGGCTCAATCACGACCGCCTCCGGAATACTGGATCGCCTGGTCGAGCCGGGCGATGACAGCGGAGTTTGACGCGCACTGCTTCAACCTCGCTTGGACTGTGCACGCCTCGTAATGACAAGGAAAATGCCGAATGACCACCGCCACCGATCCCCTCGTCTCTACCGAATGGCTCGCCGCGCATCTCAATGATGCAAACGTCAAGATTCTCGACGCCACCTTCAAGCTGCCGGGCGTGCTGCCGCTGCCGAAGGACGACTACCTCGCCGCGCATCTGCCGGGCGCGGTGTTTTTCGACGTCGACGCGGTGTCCGACCATTCCAACCCGTTGCCGCACATGTTCCCGAGCGCCGAGCAGTTCGGCCGCGACGTCGGCCATCTCGGCATCTCCAATGCCGACACTGTCGTGATCTACGATGCCGGCGGCTGGGTCGCCGCACCGCGGGCGTGGTGGATGTATTTGTCCAATGGCCACGGCAACGTGCGCATCCTCAATGGCGGCTTGAAGAAGTGGCGCGCGGAGGGACGTCCCGTGGAGGGCGGCGAGGTGAAGCCGAAGTCCGCGACCTTCAAGGCAAGCTATGATCCGAAGCGCGTGCGCAGCATGCAGCAGTTGATCGCCAACGTCGAAAGCCGTGCCGAGCAGGTGATCGATGCGCGTCCGGCGGAGCGTTTCGAGGGCCGCGCGGCGGAGCCGCGGCCGGGCATCCGCTCCGGCCACATCCCTGGCGCCCGCAACGTGCCCTATGCCCAATTGTTCGACGCCGCGACCGGCGAAATGAAACCGCTCGCCGACCTGCGCGCCGCCTTCACCGGCGCCGGCGTCAAGCTCGACGCGCCGATCGTGACGAGCTGCGGCTCCGGCGTCTCCGCCGGCGTGCTGACGCTCGCGCTGTATCGGCTCGGGGTCACCGACACCGCGCTCTATGACGGCTCATGGTCGGAATGGGGCCAGGAGGGCGGCCCGGCGATCGCGACCGGGCCGGCGTGAGGCCCGCTCATCGGGCGCGGGTGGTCGCCGCGTAGGCCGGCTGCTGATATTGCTGCCGATACTGATACTGCTGCAGTGGCTGCGTGGCGAAGGGATTGAAGGTCTGCTGCACTGGCATGACCGGTGGTGGTGGCGGGCGCCGTACGATCCGGTGGCGCTTCTTGGCCCGATGCGCGGGGCGCTTGGTAGCCTGTTTGTCGGCAGTGTCGCTTGTCGCCTCGACCTTCGCCGGCGGCGGCTCGGGGGCCACGGCAGTTGCGGGATCGGCGAGGGCGGCAACCTCAATTCTTGTGTCGGAGGACGGCGCGGAGCTAGCGGCATCAGCCTGTTGTGGCTCGGCTGCTGCGACCGGCGTCGGCACCGCCTCGCCGGTAGCGGGCATGGTCTCGCTGGTCGAAGGTGTGGTTTCGGCCGACGCAGATTGCGGCGCCGGCGTCTCGGCCGGCGGAGAGGGAGCTTCAGCAGCGGCAGTTTCGCTGGCCAGTGCGACCGGCTCGCTGCTCACCTCCGACGTCAGTGCGGCAACCTGCTCAGGTCCGCTCTCGGGCAGACCGACGGTCGGGACGTCGTCCCGTACCGAGGTCGAGGACGGCAGCGGCTCGGCGCGGAACACTGCGAGCACCGGCTGCGCCGGTTCGCTCGCTTGCGCGAACACCTGCTCCTGCGGGCCATTTCGCCAGGACGGGTTGCTGACGAACTGCTCATGCGTCGCCCGCAGCAGCGCGGCGGCCCCTAAGCCGAACACCAGGATGGAGGTAGACAACAGGATCGCGGCAAGCAGGAAGCGAAAGCCGGGCAGCATCGAAGGGCAATTTCCGCCTTGGCAGGTTGCTGCCGAGGCCCTTGAGCCATCTGAACGCGGTGACGGTACTGAGTTGCCGCGTTCGCCGCGCGGGATACAGGTCAAAGCGAGGGCGAATCAGGCCGATTCGAGAATACCCGAACACTCCCAAGCCGTTCCGTAAAAAATCGGGGGCGGTGAGTCCGGCGCCCAGCGGGCCCGCGCGATTTCCGCTCCGTGATGCACCGGAGCAACGATCGCGCCGCCGATCACAATTCACCAAATCAGGCCCGAATCGGCCTGTTTTGTCTTGAATGCGCCGCGATCTTCGTCCATGTGCCGTTAACGGTCCGGACGGGCCTGGGGACTAAACTAGGGCGATGATGATCAAACATTTTCTGACGATTTGCGCTGCCGCAACAGCCGCTGCGGCGGGAGCCTCGCTCGCGCAGGCTCAGCAGAGCTATCCAGTCCAGCAGGCCCCGGTCTATCAGCAGGGCTCCCCGTCCGAATATCGTCCCGGCGACCGCGTGCCGAATTTCGACGCGCTCGAGGATGACGACGACGCGGTGCCGCCGCAGCCGCGGAACTCCGCTGCGCTGCCGCCGCCCGGCCCCTCCGGTCCGGTGATGTCGCCTGACGATCCGCGCTATGGTCGCCCCGCCGGCGGTCCGCCGGTCTACTCCAACAACGCTCCGCAGGGGCCGGTGGTATCGCCGGATGATCCGCGTTACGGCCGTCCGGCTGGTGCGCCCGCCTATTCCAACAATGTGCCGCAGGGGCCGGTGATGTCGCCGGATGATCCCCGCTATGGCCGCCCCGCCGGCCCGCCCGCGGTGATCTATGCCGACCGTCCCGCCGCGCCGCAGGGCGCCGGCGACGGTCTGCGGCCGCCGGAAGGTGTCGGTGGACCGGCCGCGACCGGCGGTGTCCAGCAGCAGCCTACCGGCCCGAATGGCCAGCCGGTGACGATTGCGGCGCTTCCGCCCGAGGAGCAGCCTGACGCGGCGCCCACGCAGTTGTCGCCGAACCTGCGCCGGCAGGAAGTGACGCTCCAGACCAAGGAGCCTGCCGGTACGCTCATTGTCGATACCCCGAACACCTACCTCTATTATGTGCTCGGCAATGGCCGCGCGATCCGCTACGGCGTGCGCGTCGGCCGCGATGGTTTCACCTGGACCGGCGTGCAAAAGATCACCCGCAAGGCGGAGTGGCCGGATTGGCATCCGCCGACGGAAATGATCGAGCGCCAGCCCTATCTGCCGCGCTTCATGGCCGGCGGTCCCGGCAATCCGCTCGGCGCGCGGGCGATGTATCTCGGCTCGACGGTGTACCGCATCCACGGCACCAACCAACCCTCGACGATCGGCAAGTTTGTCTCCTCGGGCTGCATCGGCATGCTGAACGAGGACGTCTCCGACCTGTTCGATCGCGTCAAGGTCGGCACCCGCGTCGTCGTGATGCCCGGTGGCCCGCCGCCCGGCACAGCTACCGCTTCGGCCGCGCCGCCGCCCGGCGGACCCGCCACCGCGCAGATGGCGCCTCCGGTCCCCGGCATGCAGCCCACGGTCGTTCCGCCACTGCCTGCGCCGGTGACGGTGCGCTAGGTCTCCTGTCTGGAGTCCTGACCTGCCCCGATAGGGCAGGACCTGGGCGGCTGCAAATGGGATCACGCGCCACGTTGCAAGGTCAAGACAACCTGGACGGCTCACCATCGAACCACGCCGCGAGAATATTGGCGGGCTGAAATGATCGCGTGGTTCGGTGCATGAAACGGACATCCCGCGCGCTATTGGCAGTTTTGTTTTCGCTGACGCCGTTGGCCTTTGCCCAGGATCTTGCATTCTCTTTGATGTTTGCAGGTTTTCCCGATAGCCATATTACCGAGTATGATACGGCGGTTGAACTTCCTCGACTGGTTTTGATCTGGGTAAGCTTCGCGGTAGCGCTCTATCTCGTCTACCGCGCATTCCGCCTAAATAACCGGAGAGGCGTTGTCCATCTCGGGGTGATTCTGCTGTCGTATGTTTTGTTGTTCCTGTCTGCCAAACACGCTGTCGATTTCTATCTCAAGGACTATCTGCAACTCGATTTCGGGCAGGGCGGATGACGGAATAGAATGTGTGGCTCCGTGAACCCGCAGGTGCTTGCTCATGACGTGGGCATATCGCTCCATGTTGGCGATTTTGTTCTCGCTGATGCCCGCAATGTCGGTCCTTTATCTTGCGGTCCGCTCACACGGATACTCAAGCGAGACCGCATATGGTGCGGCGCGTGACTTTCCGGACGAGATCTTGATGTGGGCATGGGGCGCTGTAGCCGCCTATCTCATTTACCGCGCGTATCGCATAAATAGCCGGAGAGACATCGTCAGGATGGGGGCAATCCTGCTGTCGAGTGTTTTGTTACTGTTCTTGGCCGACCAGGCGATCCATTTCTATCTCAAGGATTATCTGCAGCTGTTTGACGGATCGGGCGGTTGAACGCGAAGGGCGCCTGTGACGAGACGAGCACCTCCCCATCTCCGCGCGGCTCGGTGTCACCAGACGCTCGCAATGACGGTTGCGGAGTTTTGATCAGGCGAGCCTTCGCTGTGGCTCGCCCTTGAACCAGGCGTCGATCGCCTCGACCATCTGCCCGTAATGGATGCGCAGCCCGTCCGCGGTGGCGTAGCCGAGATGCGGCGTCAGCACGATATTGTCGAGCTTGCGGAAGGGATGGTCGACCGGCAGCGGCTCGACCGAGAACACGTCGATGCCGGCACCCGCGATCCTCTTCTGTTGCAGCGCCTCGAGCAGCGCCGCCTCGTCGACGATCGGCCCGCGCGCGGTGTTGACGAGATAGGCGGTCGGCTTCATCCGCGCGAGATCGGCGGCGCCGACCAGTCCCCGCGAGCGCTCGCTCAGCACCACGTGGATGGTGATGATGTCCGCCTTCGCAAACAGCTCCTCCTTGCTGGCGTAGCCGACGCCGAGCTCCCCGCATTTCTCGGCCGTCAGGTTGGGGCTCCATGCGATGACGTTCATCCCGAACGACTTCGCAATCCCCGCGACCTTGCTGCCGAGCTTGCCAAGCCCGACAACGCCAAGCGTCCGGCCCTCGATCTCGATGCCGGCGAAAGTCTGCCAGGACTCGCCCGCATGCATGCGCGCGTTCTCGCGGCCTATGCCGCGGGTCAATTCGAGGATCAGGCCCATGGTGAGCCCCGCGGTCGGATCGCGGGAATATTGCGTGCCGCAGATCACGACGTTGCGCGCTTTCGCCGCCTCCATGTCGATCGCGGCATTGCGCATGCCGGAGGTCAGCAGCAGCTTCAGCTTGGGCAGCGCCTCGAACAGGCTCTTGGGAAACGCCGTGCGCTCGCGCATCGCGCAGATAATCTCGAAATCGGCGAGTGCGCCGGCCGCGGCCTGCTCGGACGCAAAGGGGTGATTGAACACCGTGACGTCGACCCGGTCGGAGATCTTCGACCAGTAGGCGACGTCCTGGGCGATGTTGAAATAATCGTCGAGAATTGCACAGCGCAGCCGCGTCATCGGGAAAACCGTCCATCCATGGCGAGGGGCGACAGCGCGGGCAGGGGCGCCATCGATCGAACCTCGCCATGCTTGCGCGCAATCGGTAAGCGGCGCAAGCGGCAGGGCGCTTCAAAAATCCGGCAGCAGATGAGGGCTCAGAGGTCGCGCGGCTTCAGGCGGAACGGTGCATCCATGCCGTGCTTGGCGCGCCAGGCGGGGCCGGGGCCGCGCATGTAGTGCAGTTCCGGGCGGTAGGGGTTGAAAGCCGTGACGAAGAACCGGACCCAGAACGCGCGGAGCTCGGCGAAGAGGGTCGAGCCTCCGGCTCCTGCCGGGACGGGATGAGAGGTTGTCTCGATCATTGCCATGATGCGGCCTCGCTGTTCTCCCCGCCGCTTCTGCCGCGGGTGGCGCTTTTTGTGGCGCCACGACCAGCTTTGGCCTGCTTTATTAAAAAATGGTTTCAATTGTAGGGATCGGCTGCCCGCATGGTGTCCATCCCGTATTCATCCGTGGTGAACGGAGGGAAAACGTTGCCCTTTGGGGGCAGGATCGCTACATCGGCAGCAAGCAAATTTCCTCAAATCGAAGGTTTCACGGGACCGATGGCGCGCCAGTTCGTCTATTTCATGGAAGGCCTGACCAAGAGCTACCCGACCCGCAAGGTGCTCGACAACATTCGCCTGAGCTTCTACCCGGACGCCAAGATCGGCGTGCTGGGCGTCAACGGCTCGGGCAAGTCGACGCTGCTCAAGATCATGGCCGGCCTCGACAAGGAATATACCGGGGAGGCCTGGGTCGCCGAGGGCGCCCGCGTCGGCTACCTCGAGCAGGAACCGCAGCTCGATCCCAAGCTTTCCGTCCGCGAGAACGTCATGCAGGGCGTCGCCAAGCAGAAGGCGATCCTCGACCGCTACAATGAGCTCGCCGTCAACTACTCGGACGAGACGGCTGATGAGATGACCAAGCTCCAGGACGAGATCGAGGCCCAGGGCCTCTGGGATCTCGACAGCAAGGTCGACCAGGCGATGGACGCGTTGCGCTGCCCGCCCGACGATGCCGACGTCACGAAACTCTCCGGCGGTGAGCGCCGCCGCGTCGCGCTATGCCGGCTGCTGCTCGACCAGCCCGAGCTGCTGCTGCTGGACGAACCGACCAACCATCTCGACGCGGAATCCGTGTCGTGGCTTGAAGGGCATCTTCGCAACTATCCCGGCGCGATCCTGATCGTCACCCACGACCGTTACTTCCTCGACAACGTCACGGGCTGGATCCTCGAGCTCGATCGCGGCAAGGGCATTCCCTACGAGGGCAACTATTCGTCCTGGCTGGTGCAGAAGCAGAAGCGGCTGGAGCAGGAAGGCCGCGAGGATGCCGCGCATCAGAAGACGCTGGCGCGCGAGCAGGAGTGGATCGCATCCTCGCCTAAGGCACGCCAGGCCAAGTCCAAGGCGCGCTATCAGCGCTATGAAGAGCTGTTGAAGCAGGCGAGCGAAAAGCAGACCCAGACGGCGCAGATCACGATTCCCGTCGCCGAGCGCCTCGGCCAGAATGTCGTGGATTTCGAAAGCCTCAGCAAGGGTTTCGGCGAGCGCATGCTGATCGACGATCTCACCTTTAAGCTGCCGCCGGGCGGCATTGTCGGCGTGATCGGCGCGAACGGCGCCGGCAAGACCACGCTGTTCAAGATGATCACCAAGCAGGAAACCCCTGACAAGGGCACCATCACCGTCGGCGAGAGCGTGCATCTCGGCTATGTCGACCAGTCGCGCGACGCGCTCGACGGCAAGAAGACGGTGTGGGAGGAGATTTCAGGCAACAACGAGCTGATCCTGCTCGGCAAGAAGGAAGTCAATTCGCGCGGCTATTGCTCGTCGTTCAACTTCAAGGGCGCCGATCAGCAGAAGAAGGTCGGTGCGCTCTCCGGCGGTGAGCGCAACCGCGTGCATCTCGCCAAGATGCTGAAGTCCGGCGCCAACGTTCTGCTGCTCGACGAGCCGACCAACGATCTCGACGTCGACACGCTGCGCGCGCTCGAAGAGGCGCTGGAGGATTTTGCCGGCTGCGCTGTCATCATCAGCCACGATCGCTGGTTCCTCGACCGCATCGCGACCCACATCCTGGCCTTCGAGGGCGACAGCCATGTCGAATGGTTCGAAGGCAACTTCCAGGACTACGAGAAGGACAAGATGCGTCGCCTCGGCCAGGACAGCATCCTTCCGCACCGCGTGAAGTACAAGAAGCTGACGCGGTGATTTCAGCATGATGCGGCGGACGCTCATTGCTGCGGTGATTGTGGTCACCTGCGGCTGGTCGTCCGCCCATGCCGCCGACGCCGCCTTCGCCCAGTTCATCGCCTCGCTCTGGCCGGAGGCGCAGGCTGAGGGCGTGTCGCGCGCGACGTTTGACGAGCAGACGCGCGGGCTCGAGCCGGATTACAAGCTGCCTGATCTGATCCTGCCGGGACGGCCCGCGACCGGCGCGCCGTCGCAGGCCGAGTTCGTGCAGGTGCCTGCTGATTACATCAAGGAAGCCTCGATCGCACGCCTTGCCGGCGAGGGGCAGCGGCTCCTGCAAAAGTATCGACCCGCGCTCACAGAAATTGAGAAGAACTCCGGCGTGCCGGCCACCGTGATGCTGGCGATCTGGGGTCGCGAGACCGACTATGGCCGCTACACGCTGCCTTATGATCTCGTGCGCGTGCTTGCGACGCAGGCCTATGTCGGCCGGCGCAAGGACACGTATCGCAACGAGTTCAATCTCGCGCTGAAGATCCTCGGCGAGGGCGTGGTGACGCGCAAGGACATGCGCGCGTCCTGGGCAGGCGCCACCGGCCTCACGCAGTTCCTGCCGTCCGAATACTACAAGCATGGCGTCGATTTCGACGGCGACGGCCGCATCGACATCTGGCACTCGGTGCCAGATGCGCTGGCCTCCGCCGCGCAGCAGCTCGTCAACAAGGGCTGGCAGAGCGGCGTGCGCTGGGCCTATGAGGTGCAGGCGCCGGCGAAGGTCGATTGTACCAGCGGCGTGCCGGAAGTGACGAAGCCGATCGGCCAGTGGCTGCGCGAAGGCTTTGTGCCGGTGCGCGGGCAGAAGCTGAGTGCGGCTGAACTCGCGCAGCCGGCATCGCTGCTTCAGCCCGAAGGCATTTATGGCCCGTCGTTCCTGACCACGAAGAACTACTTCGTCATCAAGGAATACAATTTCTCGGATCTCTACGTGCTGTTCGTCGGCCACCTCAGCGACCGCATGACGAGCCCGCTGCCGTTTGCGACACCCTGGTCGGCCTCGAAGCAGTTGCGCACCAAGGATGTCGAGGCGATGCAGCGCGGGCTGACGCGCATCGGGCTCTACAAGGACAAGCTCGACGGCAAGGCCGGCATGCTGACGCGTGCGGCGCTCGGCGCCTATCAGAAGTCGGCGGGACTGAAGGTCGATTGCTGGCCGAGCGAAGAGGTGCTGCGCTCGATTCAGGCGGCACGGTAGCCGAACGATCGTCCCGCGCCTGAAAAGAATAAAGCCCGGCCGATGGTCTCGGCCGGGCTTCGATCGTGGCGCGTTAGCGCCTTACGATCAGATCAGTAGCAGACGCGAACCGGGCGGACGACCCAGCCGTAACCGTCCCAGTAACGCTGGCGCTGCCAGTAGCAGGGCGCAGGCGGCGGGGGCTCGGCCACGTAGACCGGTCCGCCATAGGCCGGACGGCTCGACGCGATGGCGCCGCCGACGATGGCGCCGCCGATCAGGCCGGCAGCGATGCCGGCGCCGACGCCGTCATTGGCCTTGGCGGGCGGAGTGGCAGTCACCAGCGAACCGGCGACCGTCGCAACCGTGAGGGCGGCAACAAAAGTCTTCTTCATGCTCTAGGCTCTCCTGGGAGATGGACGCTCCTTGTTAGGAACGCCACGGGTTCAAAGGTTCACGCACACTCTGATGTAATTGGCCTCTGGGCTAGGAAGCGCGCAAATGGTCAATCCACGGTAAACGCACGCGGAGCTGTGACGAGAAAAAGCGGTCTTTTTCGGGCCCCGAGATGAACGGGGCATCCGTAATGAACCGGTTTTTACGTCTTAGCCACAGACTCTGACGCGACGGACGCGCCAGGCATAGCCGTCCCAGAAGCGCTGCCGTTGCCAGACGCAGCCGCCGTAATAGTCGTCGGCGGCATAGCCCGGGCCCGGGCCGTAGTAGCGGGGCGGAGGCGCATAGCCTGGACCATAATAGTAACCGGGGCCGGGTCCGTAATAATACGGGGATGCCAGCGCACCCCCGACGATGGCACCGCCAACGATGCCGGCGGCCACGCCCGCGGCGACACCGCGTTGCGCATGGGCCGGCGCAGGCGCGAGCGCCGATGCCGCCAGGGTGGCGGCGGCAGCGAATGCCAGCAGCGATTTCTTCATGGATTTGACCTTTCAACACAGCGGACGCGGACGTGGTTCCGGACCTAAGGTTCCACATTCTGCTTGAATGATCAATGAACGGAAGGCCTGCGGGGGGCGACGAATGCGTGCGGGAGGTGGCTCCCGCGACGCACGAAATCCGAGCAGTGAGCCATGAGCAGTTTGATGATGAATGCCCTGATCGCCGTAGGGGTCACCTCGGTCATCGGCTACGCCCTGATGGCCCATGTGCAGAATCGCGGCCGGCGGCGCTCGCGTGCAGGCGCTGGTGCCGATGGCGGCGACAGCTATTCTGGAAGCACTGACGGCTTTGCGCTGGGGAGCTGGTTCTCCAGCGATACTTCGTCGGTTGATAGTTCCGGTAATCCGAGCGACAGCGGCTCCTGTAGCGTCAGCAGTGACAGCGGGAGCAGTGGTGGCGATTGCGGAGGAGGCGGGGACAGCGGTGGTGGCGGAGGCGGCGATTAGGCCTCAATTCGGTTGCAACCTTGATCCAGCGCAAGTTGTCTTTTTAGACCCGTTCTAGGCTGAATCGCGGCTCAGTTTGGAATAGCTTCAAATACCGGTTTTTCCTTTTGCATCCGGCCGAGCCCTTAAATATCGATGATGGTGCATCACCGAAGGGCCTGCCGCTTTCCATGATCGTCTGTTCCTGTAACGTGCTGAGCGATGACGACATCCGCGCCGCCGTCGCCGATTCCGACGACGCCGTGCGTCATGCCAAGCAGGTCTATGGCTGCCTCGGTTGTAGCGCCGAATGCGGACGCTGCGCACGCACCATCAAGACCATCATCGATGAAGCCCTCGGCCCGTGCGCCAAGTCCTGCTGTGCCGGCTGCCCGCACAGCCACCAGGTCGCCGCCAACGACGAAATCGTCGAGCTGGCCGAGTTCGCTCTCGCAGCCTGCTGACTTCATTTCTTCCATCGGCTGAGCTTATTCCCGGGGTGCGACCCTGCGATGGGTTGCTCTCGTTCCAAAGTTGTTTTAGAAGCGTTCTAAATTCGGTTTATTACCGAAGAAGCCGCAAGAGCTGGAGTGAATCATGCAGGGCGACGCGAAAGTTATCGAATATCTCAACAAGGCACTGCGTCACGAGCTCACCGCGATCAATCAATACTGGCTGCACTACCGCTTCCTCGACAATTGGGGCCTGCGCGACATGGCCAAGGTCTGGCGCAAGGAATCCATCGAGGAGATGGAGCACGCCGACAAGCTCACCGAACGCATCCTGTTCTTCGACGGCTTCCCGAACATGCAGGTGCTCGATCCCCTGCGCATCGGCCAGAACGTCAAGGAGATCATTGATTGCGATCTCGCCGCCGAGATTAGCGCGCGCGCGCTCTACCAAGAAGCGGCCACCTACTGCCACAGCGTGAAGGACTACGTCACGCGCGACCTGTTCGAGAAGCTGATGAGCGACGAGGAGCACCACATCGACTTCCTCGAGACCCAGCTCGACCTGATCGGCCGCATCGGCCTCGAGCTCTACACCCAGAAGCACGTCGGCGGGCTCGAGGGCGAGGGGCATTAGTTGGCACCTCTAGTGCCGCACACTCCAGGGGCGTCCCGGCGAAGGCCGGGACCCATTACCCCAGGGAGAAGTTGTGGCGCACGACTGGCAACCACGAGTCTTCGTCAAACTAGATCCTGTGGTTATGGGTTCCGGATCTGCGCTCCGCTTCACTGCGCTTGTCCGGGACGACGATGAGCCTGTTGTCCCAGCTACAACTGCGTTTTGTAGCGCGCTTCCACCACGTCCTGGCTCTCGGGCTCGCCCAAGCCCGTCTGGTCGTGGATCACCTGGACGATGCTCGGCATTACCGCGCGTTCCACCTTCACCTCCGGCGACCATAGCTTTGAGCGCATCAAGGCTTTGCCGCAGTGGAAGTAGACCTCGCTCACCGCAACACTCAGCACCGCGCGCGGCGGCTTGCCGAACTCGACCATCGAGGCGAGCAGCTCCGGATCCGCCGACAGCGTGCCGCGTCCGCCGACGCGCAGCGTCTCGTCGATGCCCGGCACGAAGAACAACAGATGCACGAAGCCCGAGCCTTCGACGACGTTCCTGAAACTGTCGATTCGGTTGTTGCCGGAACGATCCGGCATCAGCAACTGATTGGGGCCAGCGATGTGAACGAAGCCGGCGCCGCCGCCGCGCGGCGAGGCGTCGACGCTACCATCAGTGCCTGATGTCGCCAGGACGCAGAACGGCGACATCTCGATGAACTTCCTGGCATGCACGTCGATCGCGGGCCGCGCTTTCGCGATCACGCGCGGGCTCGGCTTCGGATAGATGGCGGCGAGATCTTCGGCGCAAAGGTCGGTCAACGGCGTGCCTCCGTTTGAACTGGCGCGTCAAACTAACTGATCGGGCTGCGCCCAGCTAACGAAATCCAGCATGTCATGATGCGCTAGACCGCATCTGCCGGCACGAAGCAGCTGATGATGATGCGGCCTTGATGGTGCACGTACCACACCACGGCCTGACCGACCGGGTTGCCACGATCGCGGATGATGGCGCGCTCGGGCACCGCCATCCACTGTCCCTCGATCGGCACCCAATAGCTGCCCTCGCGCACGTCATATTCGGTTCGGTGGCCGTCGGAGATGTCGCAGCAGGGCACACCGTTCGGCGCCATCACGCTCTTGAACCAGGCGCGAATGTCCGGCGGGACGTTGTCATATTGCCCATTGTCGAATGCAAGCGCAGCGCCGGTCAGTGCCGTCGTGCCGGTCAGCCAAACGAGCAGCGCAAACTTGCGCATGCGATCCTCCATATCGCGCGTCGTGTCACGGGCGCGCGGTTGAGCCGCGCGTCGATTCGTGTCGTTGACGCGATTAAGCCCGAGCTGCTGGCTCGATGCATGCTCAAATAATATGCGGAGCGCATCCGCGGCGGTTGATGCGATGCGAAATCAACGGCCGCGTAGCGCGCTCACATCGTCCGCTGTGGCGCGGTTTGGAGCAATTGACGAAGCTGCTCGGTGTAGAACTTTGCATTGCCGGTGGTGCCGTGACCGCGCGTCTCCGTGCTCGCAGGGATCAGGTAGAGGCGGCCGTTCTTGATCCGCTTCATCGCTGCTTCCGTAACGCCCGTCTCCGGCGGATTGCGCTCGTCGTCGGCGGCATTGATCAGCAGCAGCGGCGCCTCGATCCGCTCCAGCGGCTCCGAGGCATTGTAATCGTGTGAGGATTCCCACTGCCAGACGAAATCATTGGCATCCGCGGTGATTGGTGCAGCGAGCCGTTCGTTGACCATCTTGTCGGCCTTTGCCGCCGTCGGCGCCTGGGCCTGATAGGCGAGCGTTCCGCCGATGCTTGCGATGCCATAGGTGACGATGGCGTATTTCATCATGCGCGGCTGGCTGGTGTAATTGCCGCCGTTGTAGTCGGGATCGCTGCGGATGGTATCGAGCATGATCCGCCGCATCATCCAGTTGCGCGATGCCATCTCGGTCGGTTGCGAGGCCATCGGCACCAGCGCATCCATGCTTTGCGGATATTTCTCGCCCCACAGCCAGGTCTGCATGCCGCCCATGGAATTGCCGATCACGAGGCGCAAGTGCTTGATGCCGAGGCCTTCCGTCACAAGGCGGTACTGCGCGTCGACCATGTCGTCGTAATTGTACTTCGGAAAGCTCGCCTTCATCCCGTCGGACGGTTTTGACGATTTGCCGTGGCCGACCGCATCGGGAATGATGATGTAATATTTGGACGCATCGAGCGGCTGTCCGGCGCCGAACAATTCGCCTGCGAAAGCCGGCGTCAGCAGGCCTGCGGCCGATTGGCCGGTGCCGTGCAGCACCAGTACGGGCTGGCCGGTCGGCTCGCCGATCGTTGTGTAGTGCAGCTTCAGCTCGGCCATGGTTTCGCCGGTGTGGAACTTGAAATCCCTGGCGATCCAGTCGCCCTGCTTCGGGGCTGGATAATCGGCGGCCATCGCCGACATCGAAATGGACAGCAGGGCGGCCGACAGCGCCACGCACGAAGCTTTCATGGTTCTCTCTCTCCTGTGCAGCTCGTTTCATTCGGGCCGCTTCGAGAGCGATCCTAGCAGCGTCGCCCCGGGGGGCGAGAGCGGATACAGGGTCGGCCGCCACAACATTTTCGCGGTGATGCATCGTCAGAGCGGAATATTTCTGCGGCCGGCCCAACGAGCCCGCCGGCTCATTCGTGCTTGCTTCGTCTCACGCCGAAGGGGCGCGCCTTCTTCGAGCGGCTTGGCGTCGCCGTTCCGTTCTGACCCACCGTGGTGCCGATGACATCGGCGGACCCGGCATGTAGCATTGGGTTGACGCCGATCGTCTTCGAACAGGAGCGCCTTTCAGGAGGAACTTATGTGCCGCAACATCAAGACGCTGTTCAACTTCGAGCCGCCGGCGACGGAGGACGAGATCCAGGCCAGCGCGCTGCAATTCGTGCGCAAACTGTCCGGCTTCAACAAGCCGTCGCAGGCCAATGAGGCGGCGTTCGATCGCGCGGTGACGGAGGTGTCGGAGGCGGCGCGGCGGCTTCTGACCTCGCTGCACACCCATGCGCCGGTGCGGGATCGTGCGGTGGAGGCCGAGAAGGCAAAGGAGCGCTCGCGGCTGCGCTTCGGCTAGCGCCCAGCGTGACCTGGCTCACGGTCCCTCGCGGCGCGAGGCGCGATGATGGTCGCCGGGGTTTTCGAGCGAACCCGGAGCACGACCATGAGCCGCCCCCTGATCTCCCTCAAAGCCGGTGCCGCCATCTTCACGGTGCTGTGGACGACCTGGATGATGTGGTGGAGCGGTTCCTACAGCAGCGCCAATCTCGTCATCCTGGCGGCCTGCGGCGCGGCGGTCGGCTACGTCTGGTACCGCGCCATGCGCTGGCAGCTCGAGCGCATGGGCATGTTGCCGCACAAGGATGATCGGTCCGTGCAATAGGCGCGGGCCGCGCCTATTTGTCCTTGTTGCCGTGCTTCTTCTTTTTCTTCTTTTTCTTGTGATCGTCGTCGTCGCCATCCGGCGCGTCGCTGTCGTCATCGGCGAAGACGTCCGTCTCGCCATCGTCCTGGACGGCAGCTTCCAGCGCCTCGCGCTCGACCGCTTCGCGCTCGCGCTGGCGCCGCCGCTCGTCCCAGGCATCAAAGAGTTGCTCCAGCCATGGCAGCACCTGCTCGATTTGGGGCAATTGACCGGGCGGGCCGGCTTCGCCGCGCGGGCCTTGCGGACCGGCCGGTCCCTGCGGTCCGGCTGCCCCTTGCGCGCCGATGGGGCCACGCGGGCCGGCCTCGCCAGGCTTGCCTTGCGCACCCGGCTTGCCCTGCGGTCCGGCTTTTCCGACCGGTCCGGGCTTGCCCTGCGACCCGGGCTTGCCGCGCCCGCCATCCGGGCCGCGCCGCCCGGGATGTCCCTGCGGGCCCGCCCGCCCCGGCTCGCCCTGCCGCCCACGCGGACCCTGAGGTCCCTGTCGCCCTTGCCGCCCCTGATCGTCCGCCACGCCACTGCTCCTGATCGAGAAGCCCGTTAATTAGCGGCGTTTCACGACAGCAGCAATTGCGCGAGGCCGGTTTGGCGGCCTCGGTCGACATCAAAGGCGGATGGAGCTGTGGCCTTACGCTCTAATCGTGATAGGCGGGCACGTCGATGCCTTCGGCTGCGTAGATCCGGATCTTGTTGCGCAGCGTGCGCACGGAGAGGCCGAGCACGCGCGCGGCGCGCGTGCGGTTGCCGTCGCAGCGGGCGAGCGTCTGGAGCACGAGCTCGCGCTCGATCTCGCCGACGGTCGCGCCAATCAGGAGCGGAACGATTTCATTGGGGGCAAGGGACTGCGCAGCCGATGCGGACGCAGCCGCGTAAACAATGGTCATTAACACACCTCCCGACCAACGCCCGCTTCCGTCGATGGAAGCGGATCGAGAACAAACGACCCCCAAGCCGTAGTTCTACGGTGGGCGGGTTTGGTTAACGGATGGTTAACAACGGCGAAATGCTTGAATTCACCTTGGGATAACCGCAAAGCCGCCGCCATTGGCACAAGCTGCGTAGCGATATGAGTAAGGGCCTGTCACAAACTCGCTGTCATGCCCGGCGAAGGCTTTCGCGGGGATGACACCGAGCAAGAACGGCTGGCGCTTCCTCGACTGTTTTTTTTGGTGTTGCCGGATTCATCTCGAAGTTTCGCGAAAGGCTAACCCGAAATTAAGGCGTCGGAAACGCCGCGCTTGGCATACTGGCCTTCGTTGCTAAGTGTTGCGCGCATGATGGACCGGATTGAATCCTGGAAGCTGGCTCTCGAACGCCTGCGGACCGCCCACACCGTCGACTGGGACGAGGCGGGCCGGCTTGCGGCCGAGATCGCGCGTGCGAGCACCGATACGACGCTGCGCCAGGCGGCCGAGCAGGCGATTCCGATCCTGCGCCAGGCCGCCCATGACGGCGAAGCCCACGACATCACGGTCGCGGCGCAGCGCCGCCTCGGTGTCGTGCTCGAGGTGATCCACGGCCTGACGGCACCGCGCTTCGGCCGTCGCAACGCGCTACCGAAAAAGCTTACCAGCGAAGAACGCGCGCGCCGCACGCTCGGCCTGCCGCTCGCGGTGCAGCTCACCTGCGACGATATCCATCAGGCCTATCGCCGCCTCGCCAAGACGATGCATCCCGATCGCGGCGGCAGCGAGCAGGCCTTCCTCGACCTCGCCGCCGCGCGGGACGTTTTGATTCACCCCGGCGCGCACAAGGACGCGTGAGGCGTCAGCTTCTGTTCACGCAGCTCGGATAGGGCGCCTTCTCGCCCGCGACGATCGGGCAGAGGTCGATCGGGCGCAGCTCGCGCAGGCGTGCGGGCCATTTCTCGTCGTCGAGCGGCGGCTTGCCGGAGGCGGGTCCGCGCTCGGCCCATTGAATGGTGTAGTAGTCGGCTTCGCCCTTCAGCGCGATCAGCAGGGCGGTTTCGCTGTGACGCTCAGGGCCGGTGTCGACGCTGCCGCAGCCGATCACGGCGATGAACGCATCGAAGCCGCCGAACCTGGTGGTGCCGAGCGCCTTCGCGGCGAAACTCTCGGGGCAGGCTGATTTGAAGCCGCCGGCGATGTTGCCGGCGAATTTCTCCGGCGTCAGGCCCGGATTGCCGGAAGCACCTTTCTCGCCGGTGACCGTGATCATCTGCGTCCAGGCTTGCGCGCTCTCGCCCTTGAGCGCGGCCTCGCGGATGTAGTGACCGCCCTTGGTGTTCTCGAACACCGCGGCAAAATTCGACGGCATCGCAAAGCTGACGAGCTGGCTGAAGATCGGCGAGATCACGCGGAAGGATTGCGGGGCCTGCGCCTGAGCCGGCGTCACGAGCCACAGAAGCGACAATCCGAGGACCGCAGCTTTCGTCATCGCAGTGCGCATCGAGCTGTCCCCTTGTCAAACATGCGAACGGGCAAGGACGCGGCTCGCGCCCTTGCCCGCTTCTAAGCGTCCGTCGATCGACGATAGCTTTAGAGGGTGCAGTGACCCTTCTTCAGCGCGTGCTCCTTCAAAGCGAGCGCGTCGACGAAGGTCGGAACGGAATGGCTGACGCGATGAAAGTCGGACGGCCACGGCGTCGTCGGAATGCTTTCGTCCCAGATCTGGCAGATGCCGGTGTTCTGCCAGCGGATCAGGTGATAGCCGGCGGCTTCAGCAGGGCTGGTGGCAACGAAGGCAGCAGCAGCAACGCCGACAGCGGCACACAGCATGGAAAAACGACGCATGATAGCTCCTCAAATGAAAGATGTGATGCTCCTCCCGACAATGTCTGGGAGGCGTGGCGCGGGCCGTTTGGAGGCTGCGGCCCGGACAACAGGTGAGTAGTTCCCCGGCCGAAACAGGTTCAAAGCTTGACCAGCAGAAATTGCTGGATTTTGCCTGAAAATGAGGGTTAACGGCCCGTGCAACGAAAAGGCGGATGACGCTGTCAGCGCATCCGCCCCCGCAAAATCGTTGATCTCTGCTTTCCGCTTACAGCGTGCAGCGGCGCTCGGCCCGCAGCTTGAGCTGCACGTCATTGGCGGCCGTGAAGGTCGGGAATGGCTTGCTGACCACCTTGTAGGTCGAGGGCCATTCCGTCGGCTTGTAACGGAGGTCCTCATTCCAGATCTGGCAGATGCCGGTGTTGTCCCAGCGGATCACGTAATAGCCGACCTTGGCGGACGCCGGCACGGCAAAGACCGATGAGGCGATGCCGGCGACGGCACAAACAGCAAGAACGCGACGCATTGAAATATATCCCCTTGTTGACGTCTGAAGTCCGCAAATCTCGTGCGGCAAAAGCAGGCTCGTTGCAAGCCGATGCCGCCGTCGTTCACGCATATGTCAGTTGCGATGCGATTGCCTGGCGTCGTCCTGGCGAACGCCAGGACCCATACCGTGTGATTTCACCGTGTTGCACGATGTTTGTTGCTCAGCTCGCGCTAAACCAGAACCGTTCGGGGTAATGGGTCCTGGCTTTCGCCAGGACGACGATGAGGCCCATTCGCGCGCAATCTCTCACTTCGCCAGCGACGCCACCGCCTCGATCTCGATCAGCATCCTCGGATCGGGGAGCGCATGCACCACGCAGGTGGTGCGCGCGGGATAGGGCGGCGGGCCGAACGCGCCGGCATAGAGCGCGTTCATCGCCGCGACGTCGGAGGCGCGGGTCAGCAGCACGTTGACCTTGGCGAGGTCATGCGTGGAGCTGCCTGCCTCCGCCAGCACCCGCTTGATGTTGATGACGACGTTGGCGAACTGCGCCTCGAAGCCCTCGGGCAGCGCGCCGTGGGCGTCGAAGCCGGGAATGCCCGAGATGAACAGGAGGTCGCCGACGCGGGTGGCAAAGGACAGCGGCGGCGCCTTGACGTGCGGCGGCGGTGCGAAATGCTGGATCGGCATGGGGACCTCCGAGCCCGAATGGCGGATTGGTGCAGCCTAGCTGCATGTGAGGGACTTGCAATGACATCCGCGCTGCTGTCGCCTGCCGAACATTTTGCCGCCGCGATCCATCGGATAGATTCGCGCGTCCTGATTCGCTTTCCCCTGCCAATCCTTTCCGGAGCCGCCCCATGAAATTCGCATCCTCTCTCCGCGCCGCGCTCGTCGCCATTGCCGCCTTTGCCGGCCTTTCCACCGCCGCGCAGGCCGACAGCGGCTTCGTGACGCTGACGATCTACAAGGCGGGCTGGATCATCGGCGGCTCGGGCGGCTCGGGCGTGCTCAACTTCCGCGGCCGCTCCTACGCGCTCTCGACCGGCGGCCTCGACTACGGCCTCGTGTTCGGCGGCTCCAGGACCGTGCTGCGCGGCCGCGTCTCCAACATCTTCCGCCCGTCGGACGTCGCCGGCGTCTACGGCGCCGCCGGTGCTGGCCTTGCGGTGGGTGCCGGCGCCCGCGCCATCGTGCTCACCAACCAGAAGGGCGCCGTGCTGGAGCTCTCCGGCACGCAGGTCGGCCTGATGGCGAATGCGGACCTCAGCGGCCTCGCGATCACGATGCGGTAGAGCGGCTGGGTTGTAGGGTGGGCAAAGGCGCGCAAGCGCCGTGCCCACCATCTTTCCGCATTTTCCGACGCCAGACCCTCATGGTGAGGAGGCGCGAAGCGCCGTCTCGAACCATGCAGGCCCGTCTCTCGCCCGCGGCCATCCTTCGAGACGGCCGCCTCGCGGCCTCCTCAGGATGAGGACTGGATGTGAGGCCGCTAGTTCTCAGTCTCCGCTCACCGCCGCATGAATCCGCTCGCAATGCGCGACGAGATTCTCGTGCGCATCGACGAAGGCCTTGAGTGGCGTTGGGATCGGAAAGAAGTGGATGTTGGCGAGAAAGCCGTAGATGCCGGCATCGACGCTGGTCGGCGCCGCGCCATGCACAAAACCCTTCGCAGGCACGATCTCGGACAACACCCCGAGATCCGCGAGCCCCCGCGCATAGGCCTGCCCGGGCGTGTAGCGGCCGATGCCCTGATAATAATAGCGCTGCGCGTTGTAGGCCTTCGCCTTCTCCAGCCCTTCGGCATCCACTTGCGGATGCTGCGCCATAAACGCATCGCAAAATGCCTGGACGTAGCGCTCGTCCTTCCAGCGCGAATACGACATCACTCAGTAGAGATCATCCAGCATGCGCGTGACGAGGAGATTGGTCCGGCGTGCGGCCTGCGAAAGTCCGGCATCGATGGTCAGGCGATATTTCACGACTGCATGCGCGATGATCGTCTCGCTGTCGCCGATCGTCTCGCCGTCGTCGACGACATAGGGCAGCTGCCCGCGCGGCGCGGCGGAGGCATCGAACACGTGCTCATGCACGAACGGCACGCCTGCGAGTTTCAGGAACGCGTAGACTTTGAGGCCATAGCCGTTGTTGTCGGCGACGCCGAACAGTTCGGGGTAGGAATAGAGGGTCAGCATGGGCGGCGCTCCCTATAGTTCTACGGAAGCAGCATGCAGGGGCTTTGCGGCGGACGCAATGCTGGAGTGTGGCGCAACTCTCGTAGGGCGGGTTAGCCGCTCACAAACTCGCTCGCTCCACGAATGAAGGCGCAAGGCGTAACCCACCACTTCTCGCGAAGCCTTGGATGCCAAGTCTTGGATGCCAAGTGGTGGGTTACGCTGCGCTAACCCACCCTACGAGCTGGCTACGAACGCGGCGCGGCGGTGAAAACCGCCAATTGCGCATCGAAGGCACGCTTGAAGGCCGGACGCGCTTGGCCACGCGCGACATATGCTGAAAGGCTCGGATATTCCTCCAGCAGGCGCGATGCGCTCAGCCGGCGCAGCACGGTCACCATCAGGAGATCGCCGGCGCTGAACGCGCCGTCGAGCCAGTCGGCCTCGCCGAGGTGACGGGACAGTTCGCCGAGCCGGACACGGACGCGATCCTTCAGGACCGGCAGGCGCTCCGCGTACCAGCTCTTGTCGCGTTCGAAAAGCATGGCCATCCCGAGATCGACGATCGGCGGCTCCAGCGTGCTCAATGCGGCAAACATCCACACAATCGCCCGCGCCCTCGCATTGGCGTTATCCGGCAGCAGTCCGGCGTGGCGCTCGGCGATGTGGAGCACGATCGCGCCCGACTCGAACAGGACGAGATCGCCGTCCTCATAGGTCGGAATCTGCCCGAACGGATGCAGCGCACGATGCGCCGGCTGCTTCATTGCCTCGAACGAGACGAGGCGAACGCGGTAGGGCTGGCCGACCTCTTCGAGCGCCCAGCGAACCCGCATGTCGCGCGCCTGTCCGGCGCCGCGGTCGGGCGAGTTTTCAAAGGCGGTGATGATGGGAAGCATCTGGGGGCTCCGGTGCTGCGCGATGTATCCAGAGGACGAATGGCCGGGGCGGAATCCGACAACTTTATCTGCGTCGATTTTGGCGGCACGACGTTGCCAAATCCCCGCCGTCGTCCCGGCGAAGGCCGGGACCCATACCGCGTGATCTATCAGTTGCGAGTGGTCGTAGTACCGAACGACGAGTCTTCGCCAAACCTCTCCCTGGGGTTATGGGTCCCGGCGCCTTCGCCGGGACGACGGCGGAATGTAACGGGCTGTTGTTCGCCGATCCTATGAACCGATCCACGCCGCAAGCTCCCGCCACGGCTCCAGCGTCCAATGCCCGGACGCCGCGCCTGATGGCGACGGCAGCACGAACACCTCGGCCGGACATTCATCGTGCGGCTGCCGCCCAAGCGAAATCGTGCTCGACGGTCTGCCATAAAACAGGCTCGCCGCCTTCTTGCTGGTGAACGCAATCGTCTTCGGACGATACCTCTCTATCTTGATCCGAAACCCCGCCACGTCGATCGTTTCAGCCTCGATCTGGTGATCCATCCCGGCGCCCGACTTGGAGAGATCGGTGAAGCCGATCCCGAGTTCGAGCAGCGCGGCGAACTCGCTCGGCTGATAGCGCCGCGGCGTGATGCCGGCTTCATGGATCGCCCGCCAGAAGCGATTGCCGGGATGGGCGTAGTAGTGCCCGAGCTCGGCCGAACGCGTGCTGGCGGCGGTGCCGACGAAGACGAGGCGGAGGTTTTCGCGGAGCTGGTCGGGGAGGCGGTGCAGATCGCTGTCGGACATCGAAGGGGCCAAATGAACTTGCATTGAGCTGAGGCTGCGATCGCTCTCGTTTAGGTGCTTCTCTGATAAACAGAAAGCCGGGCTTTCGCCCGGCTTCTTCACTTTTGAAGGTTGCCCGGGTCAAGCCCGGACACGGAGCGGAGAGCCTCACAGCACCCGATTGCTCTCCTTCACCTTCTCCGCATCCAGGTACACGCTTGAGCCCATCTCCTTGAACTTCTCGCTCATCTTGGCCATGCCGTCCTCGATGCTGCCTTGCATCGACATGCCGACCGCTGCCGGATCGTTCAGCGTCGCCGCATAGTCGCGCACGTCCTGCGTGATCTTCATCGAGCAGAATTTCGGGCCGCACATCGAGCAGAAATGCGCGACCTTGTGGGCTTCCTTCGGCAGGGTTTCGTCGTGGAAGCTCTTTGCGGTGTCCGGATCGAGGCCGAGGTTGAACTGGTCGGTCCAGCGGAATTCGAAACGGGCGCGGGAGAGGGCGTCGTCGCGCAGTTGCGCGGCGGGGTGGCCCTTGGCGAGATCGGAGGCGTGGGCCGCGATCTTGTAGGTGATGACGCCGGTCTTGACGTCGTTGCGGTCGGGCAGGCCGAGATGCTCCTTCGGCGTGACGTAGCAGAGCATGGCGCAGCCGAACCAGCCGATCATGGCCGCACCGATGCCGGAGGTGATGTGGTCGTAGCCCGGCGCGATGTCGGTGGTCAGCGGTCCAAGCGTGTAGAACGGCGCCTCGCCACATTCCTTGAGCTGCTTGTCCATGTTGATCTTGATCTTGTGCATCGGCACGTGGCCGGGGCCTTCGATCATGACCTGGCAGCCCTTGTCCCACGCGATCTTGGTGAGCTCACCGAGCGTCTCGAGCTCGGCAAACTGTGCGCGGTCGTTGGCATCCGCGATCGAGCCCGGACGCAGGCCGTCGCCGAGCGAGAACGAGACGTCATATTTGCGCATGAGATCGCAGATCTCGTCGAAATGGGTGTAGAGGAAACTCTCCTTGTGATGCGCCAGGCACCACTTCGCCATGATCGAACCGCCGCGCGACACGATGCCGGTGACGCGGTTGGCGGTGAGGTGGATGTATTGCAGGCGCACGCCGGCGTGGATGGTGAAATAGTCGACGCCCTGCTCGCACTGCTCGATCAGCGTGTCCTTGTAGAGCTCCCAGGTCAGCTTGACGGGATCGCCGTCGCACTTCTCCAGCGCCTGGTAGATCGGCACGGTGCCGATCGGCACCGGCGCGTTGCGCAGGATCCATTCGCGGGTGGTGTGGATGTTGCGGCCCGTGGAGAGGTCCATCACGGTGTCGGCGCCCCAGCGGATCGCCCACACCATCTTCTCGACCTCTTCCTCGACCGACGAGGTCACGGCCGAGTTGCCGATATTGGCGTTGATCTTGGTGAGGAAGTTGCGGCCGATGATCATCGGCTCGAGCTCGCTGTGGTTGATGTTGCTCGGAATGATGGCGCGGCCGCGCGCGATCTCGGAGCGTACGAACTCCGGCGTGATGAAGGCGGGCACCGCGGCGCCGAAGCTTTCGCCGTCGGCAAGCGCCGCTTCCGCGCGTTCGAGCTGCTGCTTGCGGCCAAGGTTTTCGCGGGCGGCGACGTAGATCATCTCCTTGGTGATGATGCCGGCGCGGGCGAACTCGAGCTGCGTGATCTTGTGGCCGTCGAGGCCGCGCAGCGGCTTGTGATAAGCGCTGAACGCGCGCGCCGCCTTCTCGGCGGAGACGCTGCCATTGTCCTCCGGTTTGATCGTGCGGCCCTCATATTCCTCCACGCCGCCGCGCTCCAGCACCCAGGCCTTGCGGTTGCGGGACAGGCCGGCGTTAACGTCGATCGTCACGCTCGGATCGGTGTAGGGGCCGGAGGTGTCATATACCGGCAGGTTCGGCTCGCCCGCGCCTTCCGAGAGGATGATCTCGCGCAGCGGCACGCGCAGATCGGGCGCCGCATCGGGCGAGGCAAAGATCTTGCGCGAGGAGGGCAGCGGGCCGGTGGTGACGGCGGGGACGGTCTTGTCGGGATTGGAGCGGATGTTCATGAAAGATCCTCCTTTAAATTCCTGGATGCATTGTCGATCTCGTCATCCCCGGTGCGAGCGCGTAGCGCTCGTCGCTGAGGTGCTCGCGGAACGCGAGCCTCGAAGGATGAACGAGCCGGGCCGTCGCCCTTCGAGGGCCGCTGAAGAAGCGGCCACCTCAGGGTGACGGGATGAAGAGTTGGGGACGTGCATCACGCAGCCTCCTTGCTACCAAGCCCAAGCCATTGCCGCACCCTCGCGTCCGGGTCGGCATTTTGCGTGACGTCAGAGACGACGGCGATGGAATCCGCGCCCGCCGCATAAATCTCCGCGGCGTTCTCGAACTTGATGCCGCCGATTGCAACCAGCGGGATGTGGCCTATGCGCTTCTTCCATTCGGTGATCTTCGGAATGCCCTGCGGCTCGAAGCGCATCGATTTCAGCGTGGTGAAGAAGATCGGGCCCAGCGCGACATAGTCGGGCTGCGCGTCAAGTGCGGTCGCAAGCTCCGCCTCGTCATGGGTGGAGATGCCGAGCGTCAGGCCGGCATCGCGGATGGCCTTGAGGTCGGCGTCGACCAGATCCTCCTGGCCGAGATGCAGATGCTTTGCGCCCGCGACGATCGCCGCGCGCCAATAATCGTTCACGACGAGTTTTGCTTGCGTGCCCTGGGTGACGGCGAGCGCATCGGTGACGATCTGGAGCGCCTCGGCGTCGTTGAGATTTTTCGCGCGGAGCTGGATCGTGCCGACGCCGAGCTTGGCCAGGCGCTCGACCCAGGCAAGGCTGTCGACGACCGCGTAGAAAGGATCAGGATACGGCATGCCAGAACGGGGTCCCAACGACAGGGGTTGACGGGGAGGCGAAGTCGCGGGCGTTCATCAGCCCGGCCTCATAAGCGGTGCGGCCGGCCTCGACGCCGAGGCGGAAGGCATTCGCCATCGCCACGGGATCGGCGGCTTTGGCGATCGCGGTGTTGAGCAGCACGGCGTCATAGCCGAGCTCGAGTGCGTGCGCCGCATGGCTCGGCGCGCCGATGCCGGCGTCGACCACCAGCGTGATGTCGGGCAGCCGCTCGCGCAGCAGTTTCAGCGCGTCGCGATTGGTGATGCCCTTGGCGCTGCCGATCGGCGCAGCCCACGGCATCACCACCTTGCAGCCGGCGTCGACCAGGCGGTTCGCGACCGAGAGATCCTCGGTGCAATAGGGGAAGACCTCAAAGCCGTCCTTGATCAGGATGGTGGCGGCTTCGACCAGGCCGACGACGTCGGGCTGGAGCGTGTCGTTGTCGGCGATGACTTCCAGCTTGATCCAGGACGTCCCGAACAATTCGCGCGCGAGCTTTGCGGTGGTCACCGCCTCGCGCACGCTGCGGCAGCCGGCCGTGTTCGGCAGCACGGTGACGTCGAGCTCGCGGATCAGGTTCCAGAAGGTGTCGCCCGTCTTGCCGCCGGCGGCCTCGCGTCGCAGCGACACGGTGACGATGTTCGAGCCCGAGGCGCGGATCGCTCCTTGCATGATCGCCGGCGAGGGATAGAGCGCGCTGCCGATCAGGAGGCGGGAGGCGAAGGATTTGCCGTAGAAGGTCACCATGTCTTTAATTTCCTTGCGGGCAACTTGCGAGGATCGTCATCCTGAGGTGCGCGCACTTGCGCGCCTCGAAGGATGACAGCAACGCGCGCGGCCATCCTTCGAGGCGAGCCGAAGGCGGCTCGCACCTCAGGATGACGGCGGAACTCGTGGTGGCAGGCCAACATCATCCTCACCCTCCCTGCCGCGGCGTGATGATCTCGATCTCGTCGCCGGCCTTGAGCTCTGTCTCGGCCCAGCGGCTTTTCGGCACCACGTCGTAATTGAGCGCGATGGCGAAATGCGTGCCCTCGTAGTCGAGCTCGGTGAGCAGCGTGTCGACGCTTACCGAGCTCACCTCGCGTTGCTCGCCGTTGATGATCAAACGCATTGGACGATCACGCGCATTGCATCACCTCATTGTCGATCTGGCCGCGCTCGACGTAAGCGAGCGTCAGCTCGGCGAGCGCCGGCGCGATCAGGAAGCCGTGGCGGTAGAGCCCGTTGACCGCGATCCTGTCGCCGCGAACGCCGATGCGCGGCAGATTGTCGGGGAAGGCGGGGCGAAGACCCGAGCCGAATTCGACGATGCGGGCTTCGCCAAAGGCCGGATGCACGGCATAGGCCGCGCCCAGCAGCTCCAGCGCCGAGCGGACGCTGACGCCGGTGTCCTCCGCCTCGATCGAGGTCGCACCCAGCATGAACAGGCCCGCCTCGCGCGGGATCACGTAGAGCGGCCAGCGTGGATGGATCAGCCGGACCGGGCGCGCAAGCTGCACCTCGCTGGTCTCGATCAGGATCATCTCGCCCTTGACGCCGCGCAGCTCCGATTGTTCCTCTCGCGCCACGAGCCCGCGGCAATCGATCACGATGCCGTCGAGATCCTCAGCGCTGACGTCGCTGGAAAACTTGATGGTGCCGCCGGCGGCGCGAATGCGCTCGTGCAGCTTCGGCAGCACGCGGCGCGGCTCGACATGGCCCTCGGTCGGGAAGAACAGTGCCTCGCGGAAGCGCCCTTCGAGCGACGGCTCGAGCCCGGCAAGACCGGCGGCATCGAGCCGCTGATGGCCCTCCGTCATCCTCGCAAAGCGCTCGAAATCGTTGCGCTCGCGCGGGAGCGCCACCACCAGCGAGCCGTTGAACGGCGTATCCGGCAATTCGCGCCGCCAGATGTCGAGGGAGCGCAGGCCCAGCCGGCTGATGATGGGCTCGGCCACCTCGGCCTCGCAATAGGGCGCGAGCATGCCGCCGGCCCAGTGGCTGGTGGCGTCCGTCATGCCTGCGTCACTGCGCTCGTGCAGAGTGACGGCGTGGCCGGCCTGCGCGAACAACAGCGCCTGCCAAGCCCCTGCGATGCCTGCGCCGATGATGGAAACCGGTGAATCCGGTCGTTTGGTCGTCTGGTACATCCCTGTCCCTTCGCCGGCATGACCCGGATCAGGTTCAAAGGGTCACCGCGGTTCTGGGCGGGCTTGCCCATTTAGCGGTATCTCAGCTCCTCCTCGGAGCACCCCTCGGAACGGCGCTAATGTATGCAAGTGACGCTGTGTGTCAACGCGTCTTACGGGAACTTCACCGGTCTCGTGCCCCGGACGCAGCGCAGCGCGCCGCTCTTTGCGGCGTGGTGCGCTGCTGAGCCGGGGCCGATCGATGCGTGGCGCTGGGTCCCGGCTCTGCGCAGCAGCGTTTCACGCTGCAGCGCGTCCGGGACACGAGAGCTATTTCTGGTCCTGCGCCCTCGCGTTGGTGACGTTTCGCGCCATCCGCTTGTGCGGGGCGAACATCGGCTGCGGATTGCCATTCGGCTCGAGCCAGGCGTTGCCCAATGCATCCGCCTGCTGGGCAGCCTGAAGCCGCTGCTGCTTTGCGGCGTAGTAATAGCCGCCTGCATAATAATGTATGGCTCGGCCGTAATCGCCATTGGCGGCGCGATAGGCGCCGGCGAGATATTTCACGGCATAGGTGAGATTGGTCTCGGGATCGCGCAGGCCGGCGGCGTCGCCGGTGTAGCCGACCCCGCGGGCGGTCGCGAGCTTGATCTGCATCAGCCCGATCGTGCCACCGTGGCCGACCAGATGCGGCTGATAGCGGCTTTCACGCATGATCACGCGATGCACCAGCGCTTCCGGCACGCCGTTCGCGCGCGCATGTGCCGCAACCATCTCGGCGTACTCCGCTTCGCCCGCGACTGCAGCGTGCGGCAATGACAATCCGGCCGCGATTGCGGCGGCAACGATTAAAGTTTTCATCGAATATCTCTCGGTCCAGATGGCCTGCACCCGTCCGCGTTAGGCCCGTGGAACACGGCGATGATGTGGCGAAACGCCGCCGTCAAAAATTTCGGTCGCGCCGTCGTCTTTACGACTTAAACATGCGTTAAGTTCTCCGCAGGTGAGGTGCAGCAGGCTGAGGCCGCACGCGACAGCGTGCCTGTCCATTCGCGCATCCCCTGAAGAATGGCCAAAAAAAACCAAATCAAAAAAACGCGTATCGGGAGACGTGCCATGACCAGATCAGATTTGATGCAATCAGACCTGACGCACTCTGACCTGATTCAATCGGACATCGGCGACATCCCCAGGCAGAACCCATGCGCGCAATGCGGCACGCCGATCGCGCACCCCGACTGGATCGAGCCGGGCAATGGCCGGGTCTCCTATCTCTGGAAATGCCGCGCCTGCGGCTATCGCTTCGAGGCGATCGCGATCTACGACGAGCCGGCTCCCGAGCACGCGCTCGCCGCCTGAGGCCTTGGCGTCACGCTGCCAGGCTGTTCGGCTGCCAGACCGGCAGCTGCATGCGCACGATCAGGCCGTTCGGCTGGCGGTCATGCAGCGACAGCTCGCCGCCATGGGCGATCGCTATCGCACGTGCGATGGAGAGGCCGAGCCCGAAGCCGGTGGTGTCGTCCATGTTGCGCGCGTCGTCGCCGCGCACGAACGGCTCCAGCATGTCCTGCTTGCGCTCGTCGGAAATGCCGGGACCGTCGTCCTCGACATCGATCGTCAGCCTGGTGCCGGAGACGCCGAGGCGGATCGTCACCTCGGCGCCGAAGCGCACCGCATTCTCGACGAGGTTGGTGATGCCGCGATGCAAATCGTCGGGACGCGCCGCAGCGGTCGCTTGCGCAGGGCCGTCGTAGTACACGGTGTGGCCCATGTCGGCGAACTGGTCGGCGATCAGTTGCAGCGTGCTTGCGATGTCGACCAGCGTCACCGCCTCTATCCTGCGGTCGTTGCGCAAGAGCGAGAGCACCGATTCCAGCATTGCGCGCATCTGGTCGAGGTCGATCAGCATGCGCTTGCGATGCGTCTCGTCCTCGATGAACTCCGCGCGCAGGCGCAGCCGCGTGATCGGCGTGCGCAGGTCATGGCTGATCGCCGCCAGCATCTTGGTGCGATCGGCCATCAGCCCAGCGATCCGCTCCTGCATGCGGTTGAGCGCGCGCGCGACGGAACGGATCTCCTCGGGCCCGCGCTCGGGCAGGGGCTCGGCGGTGCCGTCGAGGCTGAAACCTTCGGCGGCGCGCGCAAAGGATGACAGCGGGCGGGCGAGCGCATGCGCGGCCCACAGGCCCAGCATGGTGACGCTGATCAGCGCGAACAGCAGCGTCATCATCCACGGCCCGCCCCAGAACCGCGGCGGCCGCGGCTCCGGCTCGACGCGACCGGTAATCATCGTGCCGTCGGGCAACTGGACGCCGACCCGGTGCGCGCCGCCCTCGGGCGACAGCGTCATCACCTTGTAGCCGTGACCGAGGTGTCGGCGCATGCCGTGCAGGTGCTGGCCTTCGGTGTCCTCGATTGCAGCGGCCGCGCCTGGCGCGAGCTCGACGATGTCGAGCGTGGGAAACGCGCGGGCGATATCGGCGATGAGCCGCGGCCGCTCGCTCGCGCCGGCGCTGCCGAGCAGCAGCGCGGCATTGGCCAGTTGATGCGAGCTGTCCGGCGGCATCTCGGCACGGTCCGGCCGGCTGATCAGGAAGCTGGCGGTGAGGATCAAATGAAGCGCGATGATCGACGCCACGACGAGGGCAGCGATCTGTCCGCCAATGCTCCTGAGATGGAAGAACCCGAACAGATTCATGGCGGGCCGCTTTGGGTCAGCTATTCAGGGTCGCCGTAACCGCTTCCGTCCTCGGCGTGAACAGATAGCCGCCCGAGCGCACCGTCTTGATGATGGTGGGATCCTGCGGGTTGGGTTCGATCTTGCGGCGGATGCGGCTGACCAGCACGTCGATCGAGCGCTCGAACGAGCCGGTGGCACGGCCCTGCGTGAGGTCCAGCAGGCTGTCGCGCGACAGCACGCGGCCGGGCCGCTCGCAGAAGGTGCGCAGCAGGTCGAACTCGGCGCTCGTCATCGCCACGCGCGCGCCGTCGGGGTTGCGCAGCTCGCGCAGCCGCAGGTCGATGCGCCAGCCCTCGAAGGCCAGCGTGCTCGCGCCTTCGATCGAGCTGGCGGCCTGTGCTGCGGCCTGCCGGCGCAGCACCGCGTTGATGCGGGCCAGGAGCTCGCGCGGATTGAACGGTTTCGGCAGGTAGTCGTCCGCGCCCATCTCGAGCCCGACGATGCGGTCGACGTCCTCGCCGCGCGCGGTCAGCATGATGATCGGCGTCTGCGCCTCCGAGCGCACCTTGCGGCAGAGGCTGAGCCCGTCCTCGCCGGGCAGCATGACGTCGAGGATGATCAGGTCGACGCGATGGTCGGCCATCGCGCGCGCCATCTCGCGGCCGTCGCTGACGGCGGTGACGTTGCAGGCGTTGTTGCGCAGGTATTTCGCAATCAACGTCCGGGTTTCTCGGTCGTCCTCGACGACCAGGATGTTGGGCGAAGGAATAGCCATGTGCTCTGTTTGTCGGAGATTCGTCTCGAGTGGCGAAGTTTTTTGTTTCTGGATGTTTCTAAAGGCCCTTTCCGCAATGTCCGGTAACGACTCGAACGGGGTGCGGCAAGGTCTTGTTAAGGCCGTTAACCATATCGTGACGCCGTCAGTTTAGGAACCCCGCAAAACCCACGGAGCCATCATGACTTCGATCTCGGCGGCCTCCGCCGGCACCTACCAGTCGCCGCTGCAGCGGTTGCAGCAGGAATTGCAGTCGGAGGTCTCCGCCGGCACGGTCTCCTCGTCGGATCAATCCGCGCTGTCGACCGCGCTCACCGACATCGATTCGGCGATCCAGCAGAGCCGGTCCAGCGACTCCTCGAGCGGCACCCAGTCGTCGCCCGACGACATGAAGTCCAAGATCGACGACCTGATCGCGAACGAGGTCTCGAACGGCACGCTGACCTCCGATCAGGCGACCGAGCTGAAGGGCGTGTTCCAGTCCGCCTTCGCCAACGGCCCGGGCGGCGCGGGTGGTCCGGGAGGTGCGGGCGGACCGCCGCCCGGCCCGCCGCCGTCGGACGACAGCTCGTCCACCTCGTCCAGCTCCTCGACGGACTCGACGAGCAGCACTTCGAGCGACAGCTCCACCGCCGAGATCCTCCAGCAATTCCTCCAGGCGCTCCAGCAATCGATGTCGTCGTCGACGTCGTCCTACGGCGCTTCCGGAAATGCGAACAGCTCATCGAGCAGCTCGCAGATCTCCGCACTGCTCATCGACTACAAGACCTGACCGCGACGCCAGGTCGGCGCAGTCCCCGTCGTCACTCATTCTTCTCCCAGGGAGCATGAGAGTCGGCGGGGAACTGTGCGTGCCTTCGCGGTCGATTCAAAATCGTCTCGCTGCGGAACTTGCTTCGCGACGCAGTGCGCGCGAAACGCGTGACGAAATTGCCGCAGGTTAGGAACTGCGGGCCAACATGCGCGGTTCTCTCCACACGAGTTTTCGATCAAGGAGAGGACATCATGTTGATGAGATCGATCGCGGCCGGCCTTGCCGGTTCCGCGTTGCTTGTAACCGTCGCGTTCGCCCAGAATCCGACGACCACCACCGACAAGGCGCCGAACGCGGCCGCCACGACGACGACAGCGAACTCGGCCTCGGGTGACTGGCGCGGGTCGAAGATGGTGGGCTTGAAGGTCTATAACGAGGCCAACGAGAGCGTCGGCTCGATCAACGATCTGTTGGTGGACAAGAGCGGCAACATCAAGCTCGTCGTGCTCGGCGTCGGCGGCTTCCTCGGCATGGGCGAGCACCTCGTCGCAGTGCCGTTCGACAAGGTGAAGTTCTCGACCGAGCCGGTGTCCTATGGCACCGCCAGCAATGCGAACCCGCCTGGCCGTCCGGCCTCGACCACGACCACGGGCGCTGCTCCGGCCACCAACACGGCGCCGGCTGCGACGTCATTGACGTCGAAGTGGTATCCGGACCACGCGGTGTTCAACGCGACCAAGGACGAGCTGAAGAAGATGCCGGAGTTCAAGTACGCCGAGTAGTGCGGCGTTGACGTTCAAACGCAACGCGCCCGGTTTGTCCGGGCGCCTTGTCGTCTGTGTCTTCATAAGGAGATATCGACCCTCACCCTGAGGAAGGATGAGGAGTGACTGGACCCGCAGCATCGCGGATCGTCGATCCCAATCGGCTCAGTGGCCCACCAGCGGGCAGCCGCCCTTGTCGAGCGGTCGGAACGCCTCGTCGCCCGGCACGGTGGCGATCAGCTTGTAGAGGTCCCACTCGCCCTTGGACTCCTCGGGCTTCTTGACCTCGAACAGATACATGTCGTGGACCATGCGGCCGTCGATGCGGATCTTGCCATTCTTGGCGAAGAAATCGTTGACCGGGGTTGCGCGCATCTGCTCCATCACCTTCGGCGCCTCGTCGGTCTTGATGGCCTCGATCGCCTTCAGATAGTGCATGGTCGCCGAATAGAGCCCGGCCTGGATCATGGTCGGCATGTGCCCGACCTTGTCGTTGAAGCGCTTTGAGAAGGCGCGCGTCTCGTCGTTCATGTCCCAATAGAAAGCATCGGTGACGATCAGGCCCTGCGTGGCCTTGATTCCGAGCGAGCGCGTGTCGGTGATCTCCTGCAACAGCGCGATCATCTTCTGGCCGCCTTGCGTGAGGCCGAACTCGGAGGCCTGCTTCAGCGCGTTGGTGGTGTCGCCGCCGGCATTGGCCAGCGCCACCACCTTGGCCTTGGAGGCCTGTGCCTGGAGCAGGAAGGAGGAGAAGTCGGAGGAGTTGAGCGGATGGCGGACGTCGCCGAGCACCTTGCCGCCGCTCTCCTTCACGACGTTGGCGGCGTCGCGCTCCAGCGCTTGGCCGAAGGCGTAGTCGGCGGTGACGAAGAACCAGGTGTCCTCGCCGCGCTTCACCATCGCCTTGCCGGCGACGTTCGACAGCGCATAGGTGTCGTAGGTCCAGTGCACGGTGTTGGGCGAGCAGGCAACACCAGTGATGTCCGACGAGCCGCCGCCCGAGTTGATGTTGATCTTGTTCTTCTCGCGCGTCAGCGCCGAGATCGGCAGTGCCACCGAGGAGGTCGGCACATCGAAGATCGCGTCGACTTTCTCGTTATCGTACCAGTTGCGCGCGATGTTGACGCCGACGTCGGGCTTGTTCTGATGGTCGGCGGCGACCACCTCGACCGGCTTGCCGGCGACCTTGCCGCCATAATCGGCGACCGCCATCTGCACGGCGGCGAGCGAGCCCTTGCCGGTGGCGTCCGCATAGAGGCTCGACATGTCCGTGAGCACGCCGATCTTGACGACGTCGTCGGAAATCTGCGCCTGCGCCGCGCCGGAGCTGGCCGCAACAGCAAGACTCGCCGCGAGCGCGGCAAACAGTTTATGCATGGTTGTTCTCCCTGAGCGTTGTTCTTTGGGCTTCGTTGTAGGGGAGCAGTTCTAGCGGCTATCGGCGGCCGCAGCTAAGCGATCCCGGTCATGGCGGGATGCAAAAAGGGAAGGGGCGGCGCTGTTCCTTCGCCGCTCCCCTTGTGGGAGAGGGTGCGCTCGCGCAGCGAGCGCGGGTGAAGGGTATCTCTCCCCGAGTGATCCTCTAGTGGTGAGCGCGCGGATAGAGACCCCTCATCCGGCGCTTCGCGCCACCTTCTCCCACAAGGGGAGAAGGGAAGAAAGGGCGCCAGCCTACATCCCCGACAACTTCGTCACGTATACGTTCAGCGAGCCACCGGCTTCCGCGATGATGCGCAGCGTCTTGGAATCGAAGGCAATGTCGGCGAGCGTCAGGTTGTCGATATTCGCCTCGACGCGCAGGCCGTCCTCGGACTTCTGGTAGTCGGCGATCGCGGCCGCGATCTTGTCGCGCGCGTTCGCAGCGATCGGCTTCAGGTCGAGCGTGGCCTTCTGCACCAGCGCCTGCTGGAGGTGCGGCACCACCGCGCGCGCCGCGGCCCCCAACAAGCCGAACGCGGCCTCGGATTCCACCGCGAGCTGGATGTCGGCGAGCCGCAGCGTCTGCTGCGCCTGGTCGAGCATCGGCCGCCCCCAGATATGTACGGTTGCCTCGGCACCCAGGCCGAACCAGCTTTTCTTTTCCTTGGCGCGCACCAGAAGCGAGATCAGCAGCCGGTCGCCCGAGGGAATCACGTTGACGCTCCTGACGGTGACGTCGACCGGACCCGAGCCATCTTCCGGATAGGTATGGCCGACCATCTGGGTTGCGATCAGCTTGTTGATCTCGGTGAAGGGCACGTCGATCGGCACGCCGATGCTCACGCCGGTACCGGTCGGCGGCACGATCGAGATCTTCTCGGGGAACGGGCACTCGGGCTTGGTCTGGGTCGTGGTGACGCGGGTCTCGGCCTCGATGCCGAGCAGTAGCGTCACGGCCTGCGCATCGACGCGCGGCTGGGCCGCGATCGCGCGGATCGGCTTCATCTCCAGCCAGAGCGGCGGCAATGCGGCCGACGATCCCGAGCCTTGCAGCGGTATCGAGCGGCAGGCCTTGATCCATTGCGCTTTCGCATTCTCGCGCAGGCTCGGATCGTTGCGGATGCGCTCAGAGACCACGTTGAGCTGATCGCCGACGTTCTTGTCGATCAGCGGCTTGACCTGCGCCGGCACGTTGACCTTGGCGCCGGCGACCGAGAGGTTGGTGTCGCCGAGATTGACCTGCGCGCCGAGATTGGGCTCGAGGCGCCAGTTGGCGGCGAGCTTCGGGCGCGAGGTGATGACCACGTTGCCCTTGATCTCGGCGCTGGCATTCAGGTTCTTGATGTTGACGGCGCCGATCTGCTTGGCGGCGTTGTTGCCGAGCACGCTGCCGAGCGCCTCGCCGAGCGCGCCGGTCGCTTTCGAGGACAGCGATCCCGTGACGTTGAGCTTGCCGGTCAGGGGTGTCGACAGCGTCAGCACGTCCTTGTCGCCGCTCGCGGCAATCGGCCCGCGCGAGGCGGTCCAGCCGATATCGGCGTTCTGCAGGATCTGCGAGATCGGATTGTCGGCCTTGCCGGTGAAATTGCGCGCCGCGCTCTTGTCGGCGGCCTCGCGGATCGCCGAGAGCGCGATCGCAACGGGCGCCACCACGATCGAGCTCTTCGAGACCGGCGGCAGCGGCGGCAACTGCGCGACTGCGGGCGCGGTCCCTGCGCCGCGCGACGACAGCCAGTCCATGGCCTTCAGGCTCACGAAAAACGACACCGCGATCACCGCGACCGCGATCAGGATAGTCTTCAAGTTCAACGTCAGACGCATCAATCCCCCGAACCGGCCCCGGCTCGCGAGTCTACAGGGCGGGGGAAGGCGGCGCCAGAGTGGCCGAAACCGGGCGGAGATGCACCGCGGCGGCGGGATCGACCTCACTGCTGCGCACAATCGAGTGATCAAGAAAATCGCCCGGCGGTGTCGATCCGCCGACGGCCCGTACGTCTGGATAGGGCCGACCGGCCACATCGCGCGACCGGCGGCATCCAATCCGGGAGGCGCAGATGACGACCGACCTCAAATATCTCGTCTTGACGGCGATGATGACCGCCGCCTTGTGGATTCCCTATATCGTCTGCCAGGTCAGGACCAACGGCCCGCTCGAGCCGAAGAATTATGCCGATCCCGCTCTGCCGCGGCCGGTGCCCGCATGGGGCCAGCGTGCCAATCGCGCCCACCTGAACGCGATCGAGGTGTTCGCGCCGTTTGCAGCATTGGTCATCGTCGCGCAACTGGCGGGCCAGGCCAACGCGACGACCGCATTCTGTGCCGCAAGCTTCTTCTATCTGCGGCTTGCCCACGCCGTCGTCTACCTGGCCGGCATTCCCTATGTGCGAACCATCCTGTTCACGCTGGCATTCGTTGCCGAGGTCGTGATCTTCTGGGAGGTGATCACGTAGCCTGATTGGTGCGGCCGGGCTTGGAGCTTGAGTGTGGTAGGATTTGGCCCCTTGCTGGCGCCGATGAATATGACAGCTCAGGGATAACCCGATCCCGGCGTCTCCACCTCGACGATATCGATCCGCGCCGACGATCTGCCTTGTCTCAGTTCCTCCGGCGATGTCGCCGCACTGATGCCGAACAGCGTTCTGCGCTCGGCGCCGCCAAGCGCGCATGCAATGCCGCGGCGTCCGGGAACGTTGATGCGCTGCCGCTCGCGTCCGTCGCGATCGATCCGGATGAAGGCGCCTTCACCATAGGACGCGACCCAGACGGCGCCATCGCGATCGAGACAGATGCCATCCGGCTCCTTCCCGCAAGCAAGGCGGCGGCGGAAGTGCAGGCTGCCATCGCTGCCGATCTCGTAGTCGGCAAGGCATTCGCCGTCCATCTCGGCGACGACGAGCCTGTCATGATCGGCCGACACGGCGATGCCGTTCGGGAAGCGCAACCCTTCGGCGACGATGCGCGCCTCACCATCCGGAGTCACCAGGATGATGCGCCCATCGGCGCCGCGCTCGGGCGGCGGTGGCAGATTGAAGCCGAGATCACCGACATAGGCGCGTCCGGGCCCGTCGACGATCATGTCGTCGATCGTGCCGGTGGCGATGCCGGACAGATCGGCATAAGGCGAGAGCACACCATCGGCATAGGCCAGGAGACGCTTGCGAAACATCGTCAACACCACCAGCCTGCCGTCCGGCAGGATGCCGGTGCCGCAGGGGATGTCGTCGGCGAAGGTTGCATGTTCCGTGCGGTCGCCCGATGGGCCGATGCTGAGCAAGGTGCGCGCCAGGCAGTCGACGAACCACAGCCGCCCCTGATGCCAGCGCGGGGCCTCGAAATACTTGCCGCCGTCGAGCAGGGTTCTGAGTTGCGGTTCATTCATCCGGTGCTCCCGTCCAGGAACAGCTTCATCAGGATCTCATCGAAATATCGGCCATCTTGCTTGAGCGCCTTCGGATCGCGACCGTATTCGATGAACCCGGCACGGGTATAAAGACGCAAGGCGGGTTCGTTGTCGCTGACGACGGACAACTGAAGCTGTTCGACCCGTTGCGCCGCATGCGCCACGACGGCGTCGACGAGGCGACGTCCCACGCCGAAGCTGCGCGCCGCTGGCCGCACATACATGCCCCAGAGCATCGCCTTGTGCACGGTCTTCGTCCCGTCCTGCCGGCGAAAGCCGGCGACGCCGCACAACTCCTGTTCGATGAAGGCGCCAAAAACGTCGGAGGCCGCGAGGCGCTCCTCGAACCAGGAAAGCGCCATGTCGCGCTCGCGCACAAACACGCTGGAGTAGGCTCCCGGATGCGCTTCGAGCGCCTCCAGCCTGATCTCTCGATAGAGCGTCGCGTCCGCTGGCGTGAGCAGTCTGACGGCGGCAGTGTTGTGGTCAGCTGACGGCATGTCCTGCTTTCGTCTCCATCGGTAACGAGAATGCCCTGGAGCCCGGAGGCGCGATCACGATATTCGAGAACGGTCTTCTTCATGCGGACGTCCCTCGGCCGGCGAATTGAGCACACGGGTTGCACCGAAGGCAACCTTTGATTGTCGCTCATTTCGCCGGATGCCACTATGTTCGTACGCAAGCTTGTGCACGAACATAATGAAGGAAACCCATGGCGAGCACCGTCTTCGATTCCGCGCTGTTCCGCGACATGTTTGGCACCGCCGAGATGCGCGCGGTGTTTTCGGATGAGGCGCTAGTCGGCCGCTACCTGGAAGCCGAGGCTGCGCTCGCCCGCGCCCAGGCCCGCGCCGGCGTCGTGCCGAAGGACGCCGCCGCCGCGATCGATGCCGCCGCCCGCAGCATCAAGCTCGACTTCGACAAGCTCCGCCACGAGACCGAGATCGTCGGCTATCCGATCCTGCCGCTCGTCCATCAGCTTTCCGAGGCCGCCGGCGAGGCCGGCCGTTATGTCCATTGGGGCGCGACCACGCAGGACATCATGGACACCGCCAACGTGCTCCAGATCCGCGCTGCGCTCGACATCGTTGCGCGCGACCTGAGGGAGTTGCGCACGATCCTCGCCGACCTCGCGCGCAAGCATCGCGACACGCCGATGGCGGGCCGCACCCATCTCCAGCAGGCCCTGCCGGTGACCTTCGGCTACAAGGCCGCGATCTGGCTGTCCTCGATCGACCGGCACATCGAGCGCGTCGACCAGGCGCGGCCGCGCATCCTGCTCGGCGAGTTTTCGGGCGCGGCCGGCACGCTCGCCTCGGTCGGCGACGGCGGCCTCGACATGCAGCGTCTGTTTTGTGAAGAGCTCGGCCTCAGCCAGCCGCCGATCACCTGGCACGTGGCGCGCGATGGCATCGCGGAAGCGGTGACGCTGCTTGGTCTCATCACCGGCACACTCGGCAAGATCGCCACCGACGTGATGCTGATGTGCGCGACCGAATTCGGCGAGCTCTCCGAGCCCTTCGTGCATGGCCGCGGCGCGTCCTCCACCATGCCGCAGAAGCGCAACCCGATCTCCAGCGAGCTGATGCTCGCCGCCGCCAAAGCGGTGCGCCAGCATGTCGCCGCCATGCTCGACGGCATGATCCACGATTTCGAGCGCGCGACCGGTCCCTGGCATCTCGAATGGGTGTCGTTGCCGGAGAGCTTCTTGCTCACGGCGTCCTCGCTCGCCAATGCGAAATTCATGCTGGCGGGTCTGGTCGTGCACGAGGATCGCATGCGCGCCAATCTCGGCCTGACGCACGGCCTCATCGTCGCCGAAGCCGTGATGATGGCGGCCGCACCGAAGCTCGGCCGCCAGCATGCGCATGACGTCGTCTACGATGCCTGCCGCAAGGCTATCGAAGGTGGCGGCGATCTCGCCGGCATCCTCTCCGACGTTCCCGAGATCGTGGCCGCGCTCGGCGGCGTCGATGCCATCCGTCGCCACTGCGATCCCGCGAACTATCTCGGCCTGTCCGGCCAGATGGTCGATCGCGTGCTCGGCCTCTCGGCAGGCAAGACCGCCGGCTGAGATCATCGACCGATTCGCGTCCTGCGGTTGTTCCGCCAAGGCGCCGCCAGACGCGCTGCTGCGCACGCGTGTTCGCAACGAGGAAGCCATGGCAGAATCCCTCCGAGGGAGGCTGCCTCGGACTCAGTCCTCATCCCGAGGAGCCTGCCGCAGGCGGGCGTCTCGAAGGATGGGGAGACTTGCGCTCCGCCAGTTGCTGAAGTTCAGCGAAATCTCCGCGCATAAAGGCTTCCTTTTTAGCCCGACTCCATTTCTTGAGTTTCCGTTCGCATTCGATCGCGTCCGTGATCCGGTCGAACCATTGCGAATAGACTAGCGTCACGGGCTTGCGCGAGGAGGTGTAGCCGCCGAATGTGCCGGCGTTGTGCTGCGCGATCCTGATCTCGAGCGCGGTGCGCGTCGTGCCGATCTAGTAACTCCCGTCCGCGCACTTGAGAATGTAGAGGTACGCGCCGTCTGTCATCGTGCCCGCCCCATCCTTCGAGACGACCGCTTCGCGGTCTCCTCAGGATGAGGCTAACTGGCGTCCGTGGATTGGCGCAAGTGCCGAGCGGACAACCTCTCGACTATGGGACGAAATCGGTCGGGCGCGATGGCCGCGCATTCAGACCTCATCCTGAGGAGCCTGCGAAGCAGGCGTCTCGAAGGATGAAGACGCGGTCTCCGGCCCAAACGAAAACGGCCCCAGGTACACCAGGGGCCGTAAACGTCTCGATGTCTCGCCGTTTACCGCGTCGCGCTACCGAGGTCTGCGCGGCGGTCGGTCATCGGTAGCACCACGACCTTGGTGCCGACGTTGACGCGGGAATAGAGGTCGGTGACGTCTTCATTGGTCAGGCGGATGCAGCCGGAGGAGACGTGCTTGCCGATCGTGTCGGGCGCGTTGGTGCCGTGGATACGGTAGACGGTGCCGCCGAGATACATGGCGCGAGCGCCAAGCGGGTTGCCGGGGCCGCCGGCCATGTGGCGCGGCAGATAGGGCTGGCGGGCGATCATCTCCGGCGGCGGGGTCCAGTCCGGCCACTCGGCCTTCTTGGTCACCGACTGGACGCCGGACCAGGTGAAACCGTCACGGCCGACGCCGATGCCGTAGCGCACGGCCTGGCCGTTGCCGAGCACGTAGTAGAGATACGTGTTCGGCGTATCGATGATGATGGTGCCGGGCGCCTCGCGGGTTGCATAGCTGACGACCTGGCGGCGGAAGCGGGCGGGCGTCTCGACGCTGTCCTGGTCCTCCGACGGTGCGGTCTGATAGGACGGCGCCGGCTGATAGGGCTGATAGGGTTGCAGCGGCTGCGGCGCGGCGAAGCCGGGCGGCGGCGGGAAGAAGGGGAAGAGCTGCACGGGCGCGGCATGTGCCGGGCCGGCAAACGCGATCGCGGTGATCGCAACGGCACTGAGCGCAACGGTGCGCGAATACGTCTTCAACGTGTCCAGATTGAACATTGATCGCCCCTGTCGGATCGGATTTTTGATCACCGCGGCCCTTTGCGGTGCTCCGTTGCCTGAACTCCTAACGGCGAAAAGTTTCGGGACGTTTGCGCGAAGAATCGAAAACGGTTTCGTCGCGGCAAGGATTGTTTCATGACAGTTTCGTGGCCGTGCCGACCCGTTAACGAACAAAACAGTGGGCCGACACTTCTGTGACGTCACACGCCTGAAATATCCATGGTTGATGGTCGAAAGCCGAGAATCATCAAACTCTCGGGATTTCCCCATGCGGGTATTAATTGCGACTGACGCCTGGCATCCGCAGGTTAACGGTGTGGTGCGGACGCTGACTTCGCTGGCCGCCGCCGCCAAGGCGCTCGACGTCGAGATCGAGTTCCTGACGCCGGACGGCTTTTCTTCGCTGCCGTTGCCGACCTATCCGGGCCTGCGCATCGCGCTGCCGAGCCGGGCCGAGATCGCACGGCGGATCGAAGCGGCAGCTCCGGAAGCGCTGCACATCGCAACCGAAGGCCCGATCGGCTGGGCGGCGCGCGCCTATTGCCGCCGGCGCGGGCTCGCCTTCACCACCTCCTACACCACGCGCTTCCCCGAATACGTTTCGGTCCGCACCGGCATTCCGGACAGTGTCGGCTACGCCGTGCTGCGGCACTTCCACGATGCCGCCGCCATGACCATGGTGGCGACGCCGTCGCTGCGCCAGGAGCTCTCCGAGCGCGGCTTCAAGCGGCTCGGCTTCTGGACCCGCGGCGTCGACACCACGCTGTTTCATCCCGATAGTCCGGCAAAGCTCGACCTGCCGCGGCCGATCTTCATGGCGATGGGGCGCGTCGCCGTGGAGAAGAATCTCGACGCGTTCCTCTCGCTCGATCTGCCCGGCACCAAAGTCGTCGTCGGCGATGGGCCGCAGAAGGCGCAGCTCGAGAAGAAGTATCCCGGCGCCGTCTTCCTCGGCGAGAAGAAGGGCGCCGATCTCACCTCGCATCTCGCGGCTGCCGACGTCTTCGTATTCCCGAGCCTCACCGACACCTTCGGCGTCGTGCAACTCGAGGCGCTCGCCTGCGGCACGCCGGTCGCGGCGTTTCCGGTGACGGGTCCCAAGGACGTCATCGCTGATCATCCGATCGGCGCGATCGACGACGATCTGCGGGCCGCGTGCCTGCGCGCGCTCACCATGTCGCGCGAGACCTGCCGCAACTTCGCGCTGGCGCGCTCATGGGAAAACAGTGCGCGTCAGTTCGTCGGAAACCTCACCTCACTCCAGCCCAGCCGCTCGCTGCGTCCGACGCCCGTCATTGCGCGGCGGCCGGTGCGCGGCTGATCCGGAACATCTGAACCAGACAGGACTTTTGCTAATGGCCAAGACTATGAAGTTTGAAGAGTCGCAGCAGCTCGACCTCGACCGCGGCACGGTCGAGCAGGCCTACGACCGGTGGGCGCCGGTCTACGACCTCGTGTTCGGCGGCGTGTTTGCCAAGGGCCGGCAGGCCGCGATCACGGCGACCAACAAGCTCGGCGGCCGCGTACTCGAGGTCGGCGTCGGCACCGGCATCTCGCTGCCGATGTATGCGCCGAACGTCCGCATCTTCGGCACCGATATTTCGGAGGCCATGCTCGACAAGGCGCGCCGCCGCGTCTCGGAGCTGAAGTTGAAGAACGTCGAAGGCCTCGCGGTGATGGACGCCGAGAAGCTCGAATTTCCCGACAACTCCTTCGACGTCGTGATGGCGCAATATGTTGTCACCGCCGTGCCCAACCCGGAAGTCGCGCTGGACGAGTTCGCCCGCGTGCTGCGTCCCGGCGGCGAATTGATCATCCTGACCCGCGTCAGCGCCGATGACGGCATGCGCCGCTTCATCGAGCAGAAGCTCCAGCCGGTGGTGCGTCACCTCGGCTTCCGCACCGCCGAGTTCGCCTGGTCGCGCTACGCGAAGTGGCTCGCGAGCGCGCACGGCATGGAGCTCGCCGAGCGCCGCCTGATTCCGCCGCTCGGACATTTCTCGCTGGTCCGCTTCCGCAAGGTTCAGGTCGCCAAAGCGGCCTGAGCGTGTCGTTGCCCCTCATGGTGAGGAGGCGCGCAAGCGCCGTCTCGAACCATAGAGGCCCGGCTGTTGCTAGGTGGGCCTCATCCTTCGAGACGCTTGCTTGCGCAAGCTCCTCAGGATGAGGAGATAGAGTTAGTCATGCGTCACCGCGTCGCGCACATCGTCACATGACAAAATGATGATGTCACACGCCCTACATCGAATCCCTGTATCTCCTGACACGAAGCCTTTTGGGGGAAAGAATGATCAAAGAATTCCTTGAGCAGCTCCGCATCCAGCGCTGGGACGACCACCGCTACTATCATCACAGCCGCATCAATCAGAGCCTGCACTTCGTCAGCGCGGCGAGCTTCCTGTTCGCCTATCTCTGGCTGTTCGTCGATCCCGTGGTCTCGGGGCTGGTCGGCTGGCTGGTGTCGATGACCTCGCGCCAGGCCGGTCACTTCTTCTTCGAGCCGAAGGGCTACGACCATATCAACCAGGCGACGCACGAGCACAAGGAAGAGATCAAGGTCGGTTACAACCTTCAGCGCAAGGTCGTGCTGATGGTGATCTGGGCGCTGTCGCCGCTGGTGCTGTTCCTCGATCCGACGCTGTTCGGCCTGTTCAAGCCGTTCGCGGGCGCGACCGACTTCATGCGGCAGGTCGCAAAGATCTGGCTTGCGGTCGGCGCGGGTGGCTTGCTGTTCCGCACCGTGCACCTGTTCTTCATCCGCGACGTCGAGACCGGCCTCGTCTGGATGACCAAGATCCTGACCGACCCGTTCCACGACCTGATGCTCTATCGCAATGCTCCGCTGGCGCTGATGCGCGGCGAGCTGATGGATCCCGGCCTGCACCTCAACCCCGAACACACGCTGGGCTTCATCTCCGAGCCCGAGCTCGAAGAGCAGCACGCCTGAGCGCGCGGCTCTCACCCAACACTCCGATGTCCAAAGGTTACGTCATGCCCGGGCTCGTCCCGGGCATCCACGTCTTGGAAGCTCCATACGCCGTCATTCCGGGGCGGTCCGCAGGACCGAACTATGGTGCGCCGTTGCGCACCAGAGAATCTCGAGAATCCACAATGCGCAATTGCGCATTGCGGTTCGATGCTTCGCATCGCCCCGGACTGACGGTGGTTATGTGGGGAGAGTCGCCTTCAGCGCCCGAAGCGCTTGGCCAGCATCTCTTTCAGGATCTGCCGCTTGATGCGCTTGTTGGTGAGGCCAGCATCGTGCCACCAGAAGCCGTCGGCCTTCATCTTCTCCGCGGCGCGAACGAAGCGTTCGGCGACCTCAGTGAAATCAGCGTCGGTGTAGTTCAGGCTGAAGATCAGCCGTCCGGTGCCGACCCAGCTCAAGGCGAGGCCCTCGGCACGCAGATAGTATTGGAGCATCCAGTTGTAGCGGGACGGCTCGGTGTATTTCACGGTCCAGATCGAGGACAGGTTGGCGACGCGCACCGGCAGATCGGCGTCGCTCAGCATCTGGTTGAGCTTTTGCGCGCGGCCGTCCCAGGTCGCATCCAGCCCGTCATAGATCGCGCGGAAGTTCGGGCTGGCGAGCCGGCTCAGGAACTCATCCATCGCCGTCATGACGTAGGGATGCGAGTTGAAGGTGCCGCGGGCAAAGCAGACGTCGGCGGGACGATCGTCACGGAAGCGGCGCATCAGCTCCTTCTTGCCGCAGACCACGCCGACCGGCAGGCCGCCGGCAAGACTCTTGCCGTAGGTCACCATGTCGGCGCGCACGCCGAAATATTCCTGGGCGCCGCCGGGAGCGAGACGGAAGCCGACGAAGACCTCGTCGAAGATCAGCACGATGCCGCGCTCGGTGCAGACCTCGCGCAGCTTCTTCAGCCAGGCGGCATAGGCTTCGCGGTCGAAGTTGCCGCCGCGGGAAGAGTCGACCAGCGAGGAATCGCCGGGCGCGTTGGCGTTCGGATGCAGCGCCTGGAGCGGATTGACCAGCACGCAGGCGATGTCGCGCCGCGTGCGCAGCACATGCAGCGTTTTCTCCGACATTTCGGCGAGCGTGTAGGTCTCGTGTGCGGCAATGGGGTTGCCGACGCCGGGCTGCACGTCGCCCCACCAGCCGTGATAGGCGCCGGCAAAGCGCACCAGATGCGTGCGCTTGGTGTGGTAGCGCGCAAGGCGCACGGCCTGCATCACGGCTTCGGTGCCGGACATGTGGAAGGAGACTTCGTCGAGGCCGGAGATCCGGCAGAGCCGGGTCACGTTCTCGGCGATCACGGGATGGTAGGGACCGAGCACAGGACCGAGCGCATGGGCGCGCTTCTCGCCTTCCCCGATGCACTCCTTGTAGAAGTCGTTGCCGAAGATGTTGACGCCGTAGGAGCCGGTGAGGTCGTAGGAGACGTTGCCGTCGAGATCGGTGACGGTGACGCCGCTGGACGACTGCATGAAGCTCGAGGTGCCCAGGTTCTCGCGCACCAGGCGGGAGAACTGGAACGGCACGCGATAGCTTTCGGTGAATTGCAGGTCGGAGATTCTTTCCGCCGCCTCCTTCGTCAGCGCACGGCCCTTGGCGTAGCGCGCGGCGTAGAGACCGGCGAGGCGAAAGAAGCCGTCGTGGCGCTGGGCTGCGATATTCGCCGGCGCGCCGTCACAGGCGAAATAATCGTCGCCCTCGAACTCGTAGAACGGGATCAGCCGCGCCACCCGGCGCGACATCTTGGAATGCCCGGAGAGCGAGCGGTGCTTGGCGCGGGAGAGTTCTATGCGCGCCTTGAGCTTCGGAAAGGCGGCGGCAGCGGACGCTGCGGCGGCCACGGACAATGAGAGAATCGGGAGTGTCGTTTCCATGACAACAAGCGCTAACCGGACCTGCTGACAGATTCATGACAGTCAAAGCCCTCATCGCCTCTTTCACCCAGCAGGAAGACCTCAATTTCCTGCTGACCAACCGCATTCCGCGCGCTGCGCTGACCCGCTTCATGGGCTGGTTCTCCAAGATCGAGAACCCGCTGGTGCGCGACGGCTCGATCGCGCTGTGGAAGCTGTTCTCCGACCTCGATCTGTCGGAGGCGCGCAAGACCCATTTCAAGAGCCTGCACGACTGCTTCACGCGGGAGCTGAAGCCGGGCTTGCGTCCCTATGATCCGGATCCCGCGATCGTTGCCAGTCCGTCCGACGGCATCGTCGGCGCGCACGGCAAGATCGCCGACACCGAGCTGTTCCAGGTCAAGGGCGCGCCCTATTCGCTGCTCGATCTCCTCGGCGATCCTGGCCTGGTCGAGCAGCATCGCAACGGCTCCTTCGTCACGCTGCGGCTGATCTCGAGCATGTACCACCGCTTCCACGCGCCCTATGACGCGCATATCGAACGCGTCACGCTGATCCATGGCGACGTCTGGAACGTCAACCCGATCGCGCTGAAGCGGGTCGAGCGTCTCTTCTGCAAGAACGAGCGCGCGGTGATCCGCACGCATTTGTCGACCGGCGAGGCAGTGACGCTGGTGCCGGTGGCGGCTATTCTCGTCGCGAGTATCCGGCTGCACTTTCTCGACATGGTGCTGAATGCGCAGACCCGCGGCCCGGTCAATTTCCCGTGCGACGTCAACGTGAAGAAAGGCGAGGAGCTCGGCTGGTTCGAGCACGGCTCGACCATCATCATCCTCGCGCCCGGCGATTTCACGTTCTGCGACGGGATTGCCGAGGGCGCGCGCATCCGTGCGGGGCAGGCGCTGCTGCGAAAAAAGTAAGCCTTCAATCCGCCGTGTCGGCGGCCTATATCGTCCGCCGGGACGATCTTTCGACACGGCAGGTAACGAGTTATGGCGCGGGCGCCGGTTCAGGCGGCAGGGGGAATTGTGCTGCGGCGTGATGCGCCGCTGATCGCCGTGGTGCGCCAGCGCAAGCGTAATGAATGGGTCTTGCCGAAGGGCAAGCTCGACGATGGCGAGACGCCGAGGGAGGCCGCGCACCGCGAGGTGCTGGAAGAGACCGGCCACGACGTCGCCATCCACGAATTCCTGGGCACGCTCGCCTATCCATCCGGCGGCCGCTCCAAGATCGTGCATTTCTGGCGCATGGAAGCGGACGGCGGTCCGGTCCGCAAGCTGATGAACGACATCAAGGCGGTCGACTGGCTGACGTTGGAGGATGCGGCCGCGCGGCTGTCGCGCGAATATGAGCGTGCGTTCCTCATGCATGTCGGCCCGATCGCACTCGCCGCCGCCGGCCTCGCACCGAGTGAAGTGGAAGCCACGCCGCCGCTCGCCATGGACGACGTCGATGCTGCGATGCAGACGCTGACGCCCGCGGAGGCGGCTTCCGTCGAAGAGCTGCGCCATGGTCTCTTGCAAAAGGTGAAAGCCTGGCTTCGCGGCGAAGCGTGAGCTGATTTCTTTTTCTCTCCGCAGTGAAACTGCACCCTCTCCCCTTGCGGGAGAGGGTGCCGCGCGAAGCGCGGCGGGTGAGGGGTTCTATCCGCGCGCAAGGCTCTTAGTCGTGCTCGCGGATAGAACCCCTCATCCGGCGCTTCGCGCCACCTTCTCCCGCAAGGGGAGAAGGGAAGCGAGCTTGCGAGTTGCGACAGCGGCACCGCTACCGCCGCTCCTTCTTCTCCTTCGGCGGCGGCGCGGGCTTGCGCGGTGCCGGGCGCTGCAGGCCCGGCTGGCGCTGCTGCAATCCAGGTTGCCGCTGCATGCCGCCTGGCTGCGGCTGGATGGCGGGCGGCACGGGCTGACCGCTGCGTGGCGACTGCGGCGCGGGCGTCGTGCCGGGCTGTGGAGTCGCAGCGGGCTGTTGCGTCGGGGCCTGTCCGTTGCGTGGCGACGGGGGAGCAGTCACGCCGCCTGGCGTCGTCGTCTGTCCCGCGCGCGGCGCGCCCGGTTGCTGGCCTGTGCCTTGCTGCTGGCCCTGGCCTGCGCGCGGCGCGCCCGGCTGACCTGCGCCGCCTTGTCCTTGCCGCTGTGGCTGCTGCGTGCCCTGACGGTTCGGCGCACCCGGCTGCGGCTGGCCTGGACGGTTGTTCTGTCCCGGCTGGCCATTGGGCCGCTGCGGCTGCTGCCCAGGCTGACCGTTCGGCCGCGGCTGTTGCTGCTGCGGCGCCGCCGGCTGGACCGGCCGCGGAATGCGCGGGGTCGCGCCCGGATTGGCCCTGCGGAATTCGCGCTGCTCGGTGACGATCTGCCGGCCGGTGGTCTGGGCCTGATGCACCTGGCTCACGAAGGCGCGATCGCGCGCGACCTGTTGCGGAGCAATCGTGATCGGCACCGCGGCAAAGCGCGCACCGCCGGTCCCGGGCCGGATGGCAAAGCCCGATGCGCCTTGCGTCAGCGCGCCGAGCCGCGCGCCGCTGGTGCGGTCGTTGACGTCGATGTGGCCGACCCTGCCGTCGGCGTCGGGATAGAGCTTGATGTTGACGTTGTTCGCGGCCGTCGCAGCAGCGCTTCCGTCCGCCGGCACCTCGATGACGCCGGTGGTGCCACGGATGCCGAGCGTCGCCGTCGGCGTCGTGATCTTCATGTCGCCGGTCTTGGCCACCGCTGCGGCGACGAAGGCGACCGTGCCCTTGCCGACGTCGAAGATCGCGGAGTTCTTATTGCCGCCGTCCTCGTAGACGTAGTTGTCGATCGTGATCTTGGCGCTGGCCGACAGATTGAACGTGGTGGAATCGTTGAAGGCGATGCTGAGCGAGGAGTTCGAGGCGGTCTGCACGACGTCATTGAGATAGACGTCGTCGCGCGCCTTCAGCGGATAGGAATTCTTGTCGCGGATCACGGTCGCGATCCCCGTCACGGTCGCGACGTTGCCGATCGGCTCTTCGGGCGCGGCGGTTTGCGCGTCAGCCGCCGGTGTCGCGGGCGCCTGCGAAGGAGACGGTGTCGGCGTTGCCTGTGGCGCCGGCTGCGCCTGCGCGAGCAGGGTCGCGTCGGATGCGCATGCGTCCGTCGCGCCGGCCAACGACACAACAAGCAGCGGAAGCGCGAGCACGCAGCGGCGCCAAGCCAGCATCAAAGCCACAGTGAGGTCCCGGTGAAGACACGAGGCGAGATCAGTCGATTTCAGCCGGAGATGGCTGAATGGCGGATGAACATCTGTCGCACAGGCGTTGCCAACGTTCAAACGCCACGTCCCGGATTTCGGGACGTGGCGCCATGATCCTTGCTCGTCATTCCGGGCGCGACGAAGTCGCGAGCCCGGAATCTGGAGATTTTGGTGGGAGATCCCGGGTTCGATGCTTCGCATCGCCTCGGGCTGATGCGCTCCGCGCGTCAGCCGATACGCTTCCAGGTCTGGCCGCCGCAGAACATGCCGCCGAAGGCGCAGCCCTGCACGCGGAGCAGGTTCGGGCCCTTCATCGCGATCGTGGAGTCGTAGTTGCGTCCCGAATCGGGATCGTGGATGCGGCCGCTCCACTTGGCGCCATCGGGCATCATGTTGATCAGGATCTTCTCGTTGGTCTTCTCGGCATAGCCGCAGAGATTGGCGCCGCATTGTTCGACGCGCACATTACCCTTGTTCTCCTCGGTCGCCCACACGCCGAGCGGCGTGGTCGAAGCGGGGGCGGGCGCGGCCGCAACAGGGGCCGGCGCGGGCGCGACGGGTGCGGCGACCGGCGCCGGCGGTGCAACGGGGGCTGCCCGTGGCGTGGCGGTGGTGTCGACGGCCGCGGTGGTGGCCGGTGAGGCAACGGTCGGGGACGGCGCAGGCGGCGCGGTCACGATCGGAGCTGCAGCAACGGTCGCCTGGACCTGGGGCTGCGGCGCCGGTTGCTGCGCGGCGGGCGCCGGAGCCGGCGGGGCCGTGGTCGTCGTGCTCGACGACGCTGTGTCGTCGTCGTCCTTGGAGCCAAAACCGTTGAGGTTGATGTTGTTCAGCCTGATCGGCTTGTTCGACAGGCCGGGCGCCACGATGGTGACGCAGTCCAGCGAGGCGCAGTTTCGCGGGGCCTGGATATGGATGCGCTGCCCTTCGATCTCGAAGGAGATCGCATTGCCGGCATGGGCAATTGCGGTCGAAGCGAGGAAGAGCGCGGTAGCGGCGACTGAAAGCCTGGTCATGGCAGCCTCCCAAAGGCAGCGTGGATACGGTGTGGCCGGATGTCGGTCATGGACTGAGCGTGGTTCGACCCTACGTGCAGCCCGCCGCGGCTTCCGTGACTGATGTCACAAGTATCGGCGCCGTCGGGGTGAGCTGCATCACAGTTGGTGCGAAAGCGCGTTCCGCTCCTGTCCGATTTGTAATCGCCCTTTATCGAACCGCTCTCGCCCTTGCTGGCGACCGATCACTGAAGATCGATGCAAAGGAGAGCCAACATGTCCCGCCTCATCCTCGTCGCCGCGCTGCTCGCTGGCAGCGTCGTCGCGGCGCGTGCCGACACCGACATTTATCGCGACACGCTGAAGCGGCAGCGGGGTCCTGACGAGCTGCAGGTGGATAGTGCGTTCTGTGACGCGCAGTTCGGCAAGCCGCAGAACGGCACGGTGACCTCGCGCGAATACAAGCGCTGCATGCTGTCGCGCGGCTGGCGCTTTGGCCACACGATTCGCCAAAAGGACGACCGCTATCCCGACCCGGACAATCCCGGCATGATGTGCCGCGATTTCAAGATCGGCGGCGTCACGGGATCGGAGTGCTCGAACTATGATTGACCGAAGGACGGCCATGACGAGGCGTGCGAGATCGCGCGAGGCGCGCCCGCTACGCGTCGTCGATGTCTGAAAACTAGATCACGCCGAGCACGATGGCTCCGACAAAGGCCAGTGCGAGGTACGCAGTCACAACGCTCACGCTGCCGACGAACGTCATAAAGGAGTTCCCTCTGTTCGCGCGTCTTTGCGCGCAGCCAACAAGGTTAACAGCGAGTCTCCATCTGAAAAAGGCAGCCTTGCTGTCGCTGAGCTGGCGCGCCCGCTACTGCGGGCCGGCGAGCATGGTTAAAGAAACGTAAAATCAACGTGTTGAAGAGTCTTTAAGTAAATTCACCGAACCTGTGCACATGACGCGCGGAGTTCGTTTGTATCTCGTCGGCTCCATCGTCCTTGTTTCGCTTGCGGGTTGCGGACGCGGCTTCTTCCAAGCCGACCGCGAGCCGTGGCGGGCCGAGGCGGAAGCCGCTTGCCTGAAATCCGGCGCGGTCAAAGAGAGCGCCGAGATCGTCCGGATCGAGCCGATCTCCGGCCCCGGTGCCTGCGGCGCCGAATTTCCGCTGAAAGTGGCCGCCATCGGCGAAGCCTCCGGCAGCTTTGGCTTTGCCGATGAGGAGCTGCGCCCGCCGGGGAGCATCGGCAACCAGCCGCGCTGGCCTGGAACTCAGCCGAGCTATCCGCAAGGCCAGAGCTATCCGAACCAGGCCTATCCGAACGCATCGAGCTATCCGCAGCGCCAAAGCCAGCCGTCCGGATATGGTGGAGCCTCAGGCCCGATCTCGCTCAGCGCGCCCGGCGTCGCGCCGGCGCAGGAGGATGAGATCGACCTGCCGCCCGAGGGTACGGATGCGGCAGGCGCCGCGCGCTACATGAACGCGCCGAGCTATCCGGCGCGGCCGAATTACTCCTCGCAATCGCAGGCGCCGTATGCGCAGCGCCCCGAGCAGCAGCCCTTGCCGCGGCTTGGTCCTGCGCAGGGTAGTCCCGTCGGCGCCGTCGGCCCGGTCGCGGTGAAGCCGACCGCGACGTTGGCCTGTCCGATCGTCTCCGAGCTCGACCGCTGGTTCGCCGACACCGTGCAGCCGTCGGCGATGCGCTGGTTCGGCCAGCGCGTGGTCGAGATCAAGCAGATTTCCGCCTATTCCTGCCGCGGCATGAACGGCAATCCGCACGCCCATATCTCAGAGCATGCCTTCGGCAATGCGCTCGACATCGCCGCCTTCACGCTCGCCGATGGCCGCCGCATCTCGGTGAAGGACGGCTGGCGCGGCCTGCCGGAGGAGCAGGGTTTTCTGCGCGACGTGCAGTCCGGTGCCTGTGCGCATTTCACCACCGTGCTCGCACCGGGCTCCAACGTCTATCACTACGATCACATCCATGTTGACCTGATGCGCCGCGCCAGCCGCCGACTGATCTGCCAGCCGGCCGCCGTCTCCGGCGACGAGGTCGCCGCGCGCGCGCAGCAGCGCAATCCTTACGCCAATACGCGCGATCCCTACGTGACCGGCTCGCTCGGCCGCAAAGCCAAGCGCGAGAGAGTCAACGAGGAAGACGAGTTCGAGGACGAGTAGGGGGCACGTACGGCGGACGATGGTCCCGTCAGTTTGGCGCGCCGCGGCCGATTTCGTACTGCGGGTCTGCCCCACCGACACCGGCCGGATCAGTGTCGTCGGCGACATCGCAATTCGCTTGCGGAACTTCAGCACTCTCACGGGCGATCAGGAGCTGCTTGCGCATTTCAGCGAGGCGGGCGCGGCAATATTCGCGATAGAGCAGGTCGAATATGGCGGGCATGATCACCCCCGTCGTTGACGATCACTGGCTGAAGAAATTTCCATCACAAATTGACTGGTTGTCACCGACCCGTTGGATAGCTGGCCCGACATCGGCGTGTTCGCGGGCTGCGCCTATTCCAAAGCTCCAAGGAGCGGTCAGTTGATTTGTCGGTGCAAGGAGCAGAGCCAACGCCTCCAAACATAGCAGCATTCTGTTTCAGGATGACTTCGTCGGACAACTCAGGAGAGCATCGCGCGACTGGAAAATCCAACTCCTGCGCGAAATGACTCACCACCGACTGCATGTGCCAATGGATGCAATCTGACATGCGGCAAACGCATCGAGACCGGTATGCGGCACGTTGAAGCTCGCACCATGCGATGCGCGCGATCAACCAAGAGCGCATGAGGTGACGCTCGGCGTCCTCAGATTGAAAATGCAGTCTCGTCGTAGGGTGTTAGCCAATTCATATCTCTTTTGAGCCGACCGGCTTAAGCTTTCCGTAGAACCGCTCGGGAGGCAACGATGACACCCGATTGGCTGACCGTCCCAGCGACGATCGTCTGCATTTTCGCGCTGACCATTATCGTCTTGATTGCCGTCGGCGCCTGGTAGGCGGCGGAAGCGCGCGGCACATCGGCGTAACGAGAGGTCGAGGCTCGACCTTTTTCAAGCCCCGCGCCAGACGTGGTTCCCGCCCATCCGGAAAGGCCGGCGAGGTCGGTAACTCACCTTGTGGCTCGTATCGATGTTGCGGGGACCAGCCCCATGCAGCGCTGCACCTCGCCCGGCACGTTGTAGTCGCGCATGACAGGGCGGCTGTCGCGCATGCCGCATGCCTCCCGCTGCACCACGAACATCCAAAGCGCGTGGCCGGCCTCCATGACCAGGGCGTGTCGTGCCTGCCGCGTCGATGCCGGCGCATCCGAGGGCGGATGGGTGGCATCGAATTCGCGCAGCTTCGCCAGCGCTTGTTCCAGCGCTCGCCCCATCCGCCCGAACGCAGAGGCCTGCTCCTGGACGATCTCATAATTGAGAACGTCGACCGGCGTGCGGTGAAGGTGAAGATCGTGGGACATGGCTTATGTATAGCGTCGCGCGGGACGCGTGTGCAACGCGGCGCACTGCAATGACGAGCCTGGGTTACGCTGCGCACCATATTCTCGCTGTCATCGCCCGACCTTGATCGGGCGATCCAGTATTCCAGAGACAGCGCGAGGATACGGAGAGGCTGCGGCGTTCGCGGGGAACGACACTGTTGGGCTTGGCGAGCGCGTGACACGGCTACGCGCCGTGGCGCCCTCTCACTTCCCCCGGTACGCCGCCAGAAACATCCGCGTCGCGCTGTCAACCACCTCGGTCATGCGCTCTTCCGATGGGGCCGGCGCGGCCTGGAAGATGAAGGGCAGGAACAGCGAGGCCTTGCACAATTCCATGAACTGGGAGGCGGCGAGGTCGCAGTCGTCGATCGCAAGGTCGCCGGAGGCGACGTGGGCCTTCAGATAGTTGGCGAGCCGGTTGATGGTCTTGTCCAGCACGCGTCCATAGTAGCGGCGGCCGACATCCGGCATGCGCTCGGCGATCGCCATTACGGTGCGGATCGCCGATCCCCCGCCGGGCCGGCAGAGCAAATGGATATAGGCCTGGCCGAATTCCTTCAGCGTGGTCTCGGCATCGCGGGCGGGGTCGAAGTTGAAGACGACCTGGCCGTGCTGAAGTGCTTCCTCCTCGAGGATGGCTTCGAACAGCGCGCATTTGTCGGCGAAGTAGACGTAGAGCGTGCCCTTGGAAACCGCGGCCGCGCGCGCGATCTCGCCCATGCTGGCGCCGTCGAAGCCGAGGTCCATGAACACCCTGCGGGCGCCGTCGAGGATCTGGCGGCGCTTGGAGCTGTCCTCTTCGGAGACGATAGCGACAGTGTCGCGAACGGCTGCAACCATTGATTCAGGGTTCCCTAAGGTTTCTGGCGCCGGAAACCCAAAGAAAGGATTCCAGTCACTAGGGTCCGACCTGAATAATCTATATTGACCGAACCGTTCGGTCAATGGTATTTGTCGATTGGCGAAGACGAGGGGCCGCGTCGCGGTCCGTCCGATCGCGTGTTTTGTGGGGAGGCCTTTATGGCCGTATCGAGAGACCAGGCCGCGCGCGTCCTTCGCCAGGATTCCCTGGATCAAGCGCCAGCTCAGGGCGAAGCGGCGAGCGACAATGCGGCGGCACTGGCCGAGCAGTTGCGGACCGTGGCCGAAGAGAGCAAGCGCCGCGCGGACGAAACACCGGAGAAGCCGGCAATCGAGAAGCCTGCCCCGGCGACGCCGGCAACCGGCGCGCCTGCACCGGGCGCCGTCCCGCCGAAATCCGGCAAGCGCAAATTCGTCCTGATCGGCGTCGGCCTTCTGCTTGCGCTCGCGGCCGCGAGCTATGCCGGCTACTACACGCTGGTCGGCCGCTTCTACGTCTCGACCGATGACGCCTATGTGCGCGCCAACAACACCATGCTGGGCGCGCGCGTCGCCGGCCACATCTCCTCGATCCTGCCCGGCGACAACACGCTGGTGCATGCCGGCGACGTCGTCTTCCGCATCGATGACGGCGATTACAAGATCGCCGTCGAGGCCGCCGCGACCAAGATCGCGACCCAGCAGGCCACCATCGATCGCATCGGTCGCCAGGTTGCAGCGCTCGACAGCCAGGTCGTGCAGGCCAAGGCGCAGCTGGTCTCTGCCGAAGCCGGCCTCAAGCGCGCCGACCTCGACTATGAGCGCCAGCAGGCATTGAGCAGCAAGGGCTTTGCCTCGCGCGCCACGTTCGAAACCTCGGAAGCCGGACGCGACCAGGGCGCCGCCGCGGTCAAGGCCGCGCAGGCCGCTTACGACGTCGCAGTCAGCAATGTCGACGTCGCCAAGGCGCAGCAGGCCGAAGCGCAGGCACAGCTTGCGGAGTTGAAGACCTCGCTCGCGAAAGCCCAGCGCGACCTCGGCTTCACCGCGGTGCGCGCGCCGGTCGACGGCACCTTCTCCAATCGCCTCGTCAACACCGGCGACTTCGTCGCAGTCGGCCAGCGGCTCGGCAACATCGTGCCGCTCGACGAGGTCTATATCGACGCCAATTTCAAGGAAACCCAGCTCAAGCGCATCCGTCCCGGCCAGCCGGTGACGATCAAGGTCGATGCCTACGGCATGCGTAAATTCAGCGGCGTGGTTGACAGCATCGCTGCGGGTGCGGGCTCGGTGTTCACGCTGCTGCCGCCGGACAACGCCACCGGCAATTTCACCAAGATCGTGCAGCGCGTGCCGGTCCGGATTCGCGTGCCGAAGTCGGTCGCGCGCCAGAACCTGCTCCGCGCCGGCATGTCGGTCTACGCGACGGTGGACACCAACAAGGGCGCGGCCGACGCCGACAACGAAGTCGATCTCGACGATCCCACGATGATCCATCCGCAATAGGCCGGCGCGCTTACGAGGCCACACGATGGCGACCGCCACGACCGCTAGTCCCGCCATGATGGCGAACCCCGCTTCGGAGAGCATCGCGCCGAAGCGGCTGTTCGCCTTCATCATCATGGTGTTCGGGATGTTCATGTCGATCCTGGACATCCAGATCGTCTCGGCCTCGCTATCCGAGATCCAGGCGGGCCTGTCGGCGAGCCAGAGCGAAGTCTCCTGGGTCCAGACCGCCTATCTGATCGCGGAAGTGATCGCGATCCCGCTGTCGGGTTTCTTGTCGCGCGCGCTCGGCACGCGGCTGCTGTTTGCGATCTCGGCGGCCGGCTTCACGATATCGAGCCTGCTGTGCGGCTTCGCCTCCTCGATCGAGGAAATGATCCTCTGGCGCGCGCTTCAGGGATTCCTGGGCGCCGGCATGATCCCGACGGTGTTCGCCTCGGCCTACACGGTCTTTCCGCGCACGAAATTCCACATCGTGGGCCCCATCATTGGTCTCGTCGCGACGCTGGCGCCGACCGTGGGGCCGACCGTCGGCGGCTACATCACCGACCTGATGTCCTGGCACTGGCTGTTCTTCATCAACGTCGTGCCCGGCATCGGCATCACACTGGGTGTGCTGGCGCTGGTCGATTTCGACGAGCCGCATTTCGAGTTGCTCGACCGCTTCGACTGGTGGGGCCTGATCTTCATGGCCGGCTTCCTCGGCTCGCTGGAATATGTGCTCGAGGAAGGCCCGCAATATGAATGGCTGCAGGACACCTCAGTCGCGGTCTTCGCCTGGGTCTGCGCGATCTCGGCGATCGCCTTCTTCTGGCGCGTGTTCACCGCGGCCGAGCCGATCGTCAACCTGCGCACCTTCTCCAACCGCAATTTCGCAGTCGGCTGCGTGCTGCAGTTCTGCATCGGCATCGGGCTCTACGGCCTGACCTACATCTACCCGCGCTATCTCGCCGAAGTGCGCGGCTACAGCGCGCTGATGATCGGCGAGACCATGTTCGTCTCCGGCGCCACCATGTTCTTGGTCGCGCCGCTGGTCGGCCGTCTCATGCTGCGCTTCGACATGCGCTACATGATCGCGTTCGGGCTGATCGTGTTCGCGATCGGCTCCTACCAGATGACCTGGATCACCCGCGACTTCGATTTCTACGAGCTGCTGCTGCCGCAGATCCTGCGCGGCATCGGCATGATGTTCGCGATGGTGCCGACCAACAACATCGCGCTCGGCACGCTGCCGCCTGACCGGGTCAAGAACGCCTCCGGCCTGTTCAACCTGATGCGCAACCTCGGCGGCGCCGTCGGCCTCGCCGTGATCAACACCGTGCTCAACAACCGCACCGATCTGCACATCACGCGGCTTCAGGAGCGCGTGACCTGGGGCAACGCGACGGCGACCGAGACGCTCAACACCTTCATGCAGAAGTTCCAGGGCCTAGGCGACGCCACGCTGATGGCGATGAAGCAGCTCACCCAGATCGTGCACCGGCAGGCCGTCGTGATGGGCTATGGCGACGCCTTCTTCATGCTGACGCTGTTCTATCTCAGCCTGAGCCTGCTGGTGACGCTCCTGAACAAGCCGGCATCCCTCGCAGGCGGCGGCGACGCGCATTAAATTTGCAACACTCGCGCGACATCTTGCGCGAGCGGTGTTGCAAATCGCAACCGGCGCATCTATAAAGCGCTCCTCATTGCTCGAACCGGGAGGGATTTGCATGATTTCCACGCATTCGCAGATCGTACGCCCGCGCTCGATGTCTAAATTTTTCAAGCTCGGTGTGTGCTCGGTCCTTTAGAGACCGTTTTCGCCAGCTTCGACCGGGCCTGATTCCCCGGCCGCTCCAACTCCCAAGCGACAACCTGATCTAGCGACGCCATTTTCGGCCTTCGTGGCCGTCATGCGTCCATCGATGGAGCCGGACTGCGCCAGAGCGCAGCCGGATAACGCCATGACCGCACTGTCAAAAAAGCCCGCGGCGATACGCGTGGTGCTGCCCTTCGTGTTCCGCCACTGGCTGAAGCAGCCGGGGCGCGCGCTCGCGGTCGCCGGCGGCCTGTTGGGCGCGACCCTTGCCGACCTCTTCATGCCGGTGTTCTCGGGCCGCCTTGTCGACGCCCTGACGCACGGACCGGACGATCCCGCCGCGCGCCACGCGGCGCTGGTCGCGTTCGGCGCGATCGTGGCGCTGGGCTTTACCTCGATGGTGCTGCGGCTGGCCGGCTTGCAGGTGATCGTGCCGTTCACGCTGAAGCTGATGTCTGACATCGCGCAGGACGCCTTCATGCGCGTGCAGCGCTTCTCGACCGACTGGCACGCCAACTCGTTCGCCGGCTCGACGGTGCGCAAGATCACCCGCGGCATGTGGGCGCTCGACCTCTTGAACGACACCATCCTGCTGGCGCTGCTGCCTTCGCTCAGCGTGCTCGTCGGCTCGATGATCCTGCTCGGGGTGCACTGGGCCTCGCTCGGCGCGGTGATCGCGCTCGGCGCGCTGGTCTATGTGACGATGACCGCGCTGTTCTCCACGCGCTACATCGCGCCGGCTGCGCGCGTCTCGAATGCCTGGGACACCAAGGTCGGCGGTACGCTGGCGGATGCGCTGACCTGCAACGCGGTGGTGAAATCCTTCGGCGCGGAGGCGCGCGAGGATGCGCGGCTCGCGCGCGTCGTCAAGCGCTGGCGCGTGCGGGTACGGCGGACCTGGCTGCGCTACAACTACACGGCGCTGGGGCAGCTCTCGCTGCTGCTATGCCTGCGCGCGTCGGTGATCGGCGGCTCGGTGCTGCTGTGGATGGCGGGGCGCGCCTCGCCCGGCGACGTCACCTATGTGCTGACGAGCTACTACATCATCCACGCCTATCTGCGCGATGTCGGCATGCACATCAACAACCTGCAGCGCTCGGTCAACGACATGGAGGAGCTGGTTGCGATCCATGACGAGCCGATCGGCATTGCCGATGCGCCCGATGCGACGCCGATCCTGATCGAGGGCGGCCGGATCGTATTCGACGACGTGACCTTCCACTACGGTGGCCACCCCGCACCGCTGTATGACGGCCTGTCGATCGACATCCGCGCTGGCGAGCGCGTGGGACTTGTCGGTCGCTCCGGCTCCGGCAAGACGACCTTCGTCAAGCTGGTGCAGCGGCTCTACGACGTCTCCGATGGCCGCGTGCTGATCGACGGGCAGGATATTGCGAAAGCGACGCAGCAATCGCTGCGCAGCCAGATCGCGATCGTGCAGCAGGAGCCGATCCTGTTCCACCGCTCGCTTGCCGAGAACATCGCCTATGGCCGGCCGGGCGCCAGCCTGGAAGCGATCGAGCAGGCAGCGCGGCTGGCGAATGCGCACGACTTCATCCTGCGCCTGCCGAAGGGCTACGGCACGCTGGTCGGCGAGCGCGGCGTAAAGCTGTCGGGCGGCGAGCGGCAGCGCGTCGCGCTGGCGCGCGCGTTCCTCGCGGACGCGCCGGTGCTGATCCTGGACGAGGCGACCTCGAGCCTGGATTCGGAATCGGAGGCGTTGATCCAGCAGGCGATGGAGCGGCTGATGAAGGGCCGCACCTCGATCGTGATTGCGCATCGCCTGTCCACGGTGCGCAGCCTTGATCGCATCCTGGTGTTCGACCGCGGCGAGATCGTCGAGCAGGGCACGCATAAAGCGCTGACGGCACGGCCGGGTGGCCTCTATCGCGGCCTGTTCGAACGTCAGGTGATCGAGTTCGGACCGAATGCCGCAGTGGGATGAGGAAGTGGCGCGTGGCTGACGGACGCTTGTCCGAAAGCTACGCCGCCGGAAATGGAAATGACATGAAGGACCTGACACGCGGCTCCATCGTAAGCCACATCCTGACCATGGCGCCCCCGATCGTGGTCGGCATGATCACGATCATGATCTGCCAGCTGGTCGATCTCTATTTCGTCTCGGGACTGGGCGAGGCCGCCATTGCGGGCGTGGCCGCGGCCGGCAACGCCGGATTCCTCGTCAACGCGCTGATGCAGGTGCTCGGGGTCGGCACGATCGCGCTGATCGCGCATGCCGTGGGTCGCAAGGACCGGGATGACGCCAATCTGATCTTCAACCAGTCGGTCGCCCTGGCGCTGCTGTTCGGACTGCTGACGCTTGTCGCCGGGGCCGTGCTGGCGCGTCCCTATATGCGCGGGATTGCCGCCGACGCAGCCACGATCGAAGCGGGCACCACCTATCTCCTGTGGTTCATGCCGGCGCTGGCGCTGCAATTCGCCATCCAGGTGATGGCGTCCGCGCTGCGGGCCACCGGCATCGTGCGGCCCACCATGCTGGTGCAGGCGATCGCGGTGATCATCAACATCGTGCTGGCACCGGTGCTGATCACCGGCTGGGGTACCGGCCGTGCGTTCGGCGTTGCCGGTGCGGGTCTGGCAAGCACGATCGGCGTTGTCATCGGTGTCGTGATGCTGCTGGTGTATTTCCGCAGACTGGAGCGCTATGTCGGCTTTGATCCCTCGCAATGGCGTCCCCGGCTGCATCAGTGGAAGCGCATCCTCAATGTCGGGCTGCCCGCCGGCGGCGAGTTCGCGATGATCTTCGTCTACATGGCGGTGGTCTACTACGTGCTGCGCGATTTCGGCGCGGCGGCGCAGGCAGGCTTCGGCATCGGGACGCGGGTGCTGGGTCTGATCCAGATGCCGGCGCTCGCCGTCGCGCTCGCGGCCGGCCCGATCGCCGGCCAGAACTTCGGCGCCGGCAATAGCGGACGGGTGCGGGAGACTTTCCTGAAGGCGGCGCTGATCGGCACGCTTGTGATGATCGCGTTCATGATCCTGGCGCAGTGGAAACCGCAGCTCCTGCTCGCCGGCTTCTCCAGCGATCGGGAGACCATGGCGGTTGCCTCGCTGTTTCTCCAGATGATCTCCCTGAACCTTGTGGCGCAGGGCTTGATCTTCACCTGCTCGAGCATGTTCCAGGGCCTCGGCAATACCAAGCCGGTGCTGCTCAGCTCGGTGTCGCGCGTGCTTACCTATGCGTTGCCCGCCGTCTGGCTCTCGACGCGGCCCGGATTCCGGATCGAGCATGTGTGGTACGTGTCGATCGCGGCGACCACACTCCAGGCTGCTCTCAGCGTGTGGCTGCTGCGCCGTGAGTTCAGCAAACGTCTGGCGCCAGGGGAGGTCGCTGCAACACAAGTCGGACCTGAACCGGACGCACCGACTGCGCGCGCGGCGGCGGCGGAATAGGGTTCATGCGCTTGTCCCTTGCCCACGGCTCGTCGTGGCGCAATGGGGCGCGCGCTCGGTGTCATCGTCCTCTACGCGATGTGGCCTGCGAAAGCGCGATGACGATTCATGCCGATCTCATCGCGCTTCAGTGCGCGCCAAAACTGTTCCAGACGAGGCCGAGACCAGACAGGAACAACAGGCCGAGCACGACGTCGCCAAAATGCTTATCGCTCAGCGCGTGATAGACGCGTGCGCCGCACCAGGCGCCGACCAGCGTACCCGGAAACGCAATCAGCGCGAGCCAGATCACCTGCGTCGCGACCAGGCCTGACGCCGTCTGCAACACCAGCGCGGCTGCCAGCACCGTGAAATTGAAGAGCTGGAAGATGCCGCGCCGCTCATGCTTGTTCCAGCCGCGGATGTTGGCCCACAGGATCGGCAGCGGCCCCGACAATCCGGCAAGGCCGCCCAAAATGCCGCCGGCGAAACCGATCGCGCCATCGGCGATCCTGCCGCCGGACTTGAAGGCGAGCGGCCGCTTGTTGAGGTAGAGCGCGGTCGGAAAGATCAGCAGCAGCACGCCGATGCTGAGCTTGAACACTTTTGGGTCGGCCTGGGCCACCATCATCGTCCCCAGCGGTACGCCGGCGAGTCCTCCGATCAGGAACGGCCAGACCAGCGAGAGATCGAAGCTCTTCCACATTGAGGGCAGCGTCGAGGCTTGCGCGATCACCGAGCAGATCAGCACCAGCGGCACGGCGAGCGACGGCGGCAGCACATAGAGCCAGATGCCGAGCGCCATCAGCGCCGTACCGAAACCGGCCAGCCCGGAGACGAAGCCGCCGGCCAATGCGCCGAAAAGCAACAGAGCGTAGTTGAGCGTATCCACACCAATGTCCTTGTTGTCGTCGGCGGTGTACTAGACGATCTGTCGTGCGTCGACCGGTCTGTGCAGCGCACTGAGGAGAATCTGCAACGCCTGGCCGAGCTCGGCGCGATTGCGCGCCGCGCCAAGCGATAGTCGCGCCGCATGCGGCGGATGATCGCCGACCACGAAGGCGTCACTGGCGATGACCGCAAGCCCGTTGCGCAGCAGTTGCGCTGATATCTCCGTCCGGCTCCGCCCCTCCGGCAGACGCAGCCAGAGATGATGCGCGGCAGGTTTGGCCAGGAACTGAAAACCCTTCAGTGCGCGCTGCGCGAGCTGCTGGCGGCCGATCGCCTCGTTGCGGATCGCGGTGATGATGCGATCGGCGACGCCGGTCTCGAGCCAATGGGTGACGAGCGCGACCATCAGCGGCGCGGGCATCTGCACGGCCGCCTGAAGATAGCTGCGCATCTGTTGCTGCGCGGCGGCGTCGGGCGTCACCAGATAGGCCACGCGTAGCGCGGGCGCGATGCATTTGGACAGTGTGGTCGCCAGATAAGCCCGCTCCGGAATGAGATTGGCGATCGGCGACGCCGAACCGTCCAGCAGGCCATAGGCGTCGTCCTCGATCAGCGTCGTGTCGGCGTCGCGGATGATTTTTGCGATTGCGCTCCGCCTCTCCGCCGACAACGTCGCCGTCGTCGGATTGTGCAGCGTCGGAATAAGATAGACCGCCTTCGGTTTGTGCTCGCGGCACGCCTTGGCCAGTGCGTCAGGAAGGATGCCGCCTTCATCCATCGCAACGCCAATAAGCTCGATGCCGAGCCGTGCGGCGACCGCCTTGATGCCGGGGAAGGTGAGGGCTTCCGTCAACACGACATCGCCAGGTCCGGCGAGATAGGCGACGAGGTTGAACAGAATTGTCTGCGTGCCGGGAAAGATCACGAGCCGGTCGGGGCGGACGTGGGGAACGCGCGCGCGCATCCACTTGGCCGCCACATCGAGCTCATGCGCGCTGCCGCCGGGCGGCTGATAGTTCAGATAGGCGGTCAGGCCGGATTGCTGGCGGATCGCCTCGAGCCCGGCAAGGATGCGTTCATCGAGCTGCGCCTCCAGCGGATGCGGCGGAACGTTCATCGACAGATCGATCGTGACCGGGTGGGGCAGGTCGACCGTTCGTCGCGCGCTGGTCTCCGAGACGAACGAGCCCTGTCCGACCCGTGCTTCCAAGATCCCGCGCCGCCGCGCCTCGGTATAGGCGCGCGTCACCGTCGTGAGATCGATGCCAAGCGCTTTTGCCAGTGCGCGCTGCGTCGGCAATTGTTGGCCGCGCACCAGCCTTCCTGCGGCGATGTCGGCCTCCATGGCGTCGACGATGCGCTGATAGCGCGGGCCGCTGAGCTCCGCGATTGTAGGGACCCAATCCATGCAAGTCTGATCTTTTTCTTTGAATGTATGGATGCAAGATATTATTGTATGGATCGAAAAGAAAGAGGTGTTCTCATGGTGACGGGTTCAGTCTCTCTGGCGAAGGCGATGTGGCGGGGCTCTTGCGGCAGGTGTCCGCATTGCGGCGAGGGCCATGTGTTCAAGCGCTTCCTGAAAGTCGCCGACAGCTGTGACGTCTGCGGCGAGGAGCTCTTTCACCACCGCGCCGACGATCTTCCCGCCTATCTCGTGATCGTCGTGGTCGGCCATCTCGTGGTGCCGGCGATCCTCGCGATCGAGACGGCTTATGCACCGCCGGTCTGGCTGCAATTGGCCGTGTGGCTGCCGGTGACGCTGTTCGCTTCGCTCGCTTTGTTGCAGCCGACCAAGGGCGCCATCGTGGGACTGCAATGGCAGGTCGGCATGCACGGCTTTGAGGAGGCCAAGCGACGGCGCGAAGCCAGCCAGTTCGCACCGGTGCTCGTCAAGGCCAAACCCGCAGCGCGCGCTGCCTGAGCGCGTCGCGACGTTTACATCGCGCGGTCGGCCGCTACACTCCATCGCACCGAACAAGAAACGATGGAAACGCCGATGACCGCACGCGCGCCCAAAACCTTCCTGCTCTGTCATGGCGCCTGGTCCGGCGGGTGGGCCTGGAAGAAAATGCATCCGCTGATGGCGCAGGCGGGCCATCGTCTGGTGGCGCCGACCTACACCGGCCTCGGCGAGCGGTCGCATCTTGCAAATCCCTCGATCGACCTGGAGACGCATATCCAGGACATCCTCAACGTCATCAGGTTCGAGGACCTCAGCGACATCGTGCTGCTCGGCCACAGCTATGGCGGCATGGTCGCAACCGGCGTTGCCGATCGCGCCCGCGACCGCATCACGCAACTGATCTATCTCGACGCCTTCGTGCCGCGCGATGGCCAGTCGCTGTTCGATCTGAATGAGCAGGGGCGCGAGCCGATGCGAAAAGCCGCCGCCGCAGGCGACGGCTACCGCATCCCGCCCAATCCGCCGCCGCCGGATACGCCGCAAGCCGATCTCGACTGGCTCAACGCGGGCCGTGTCAACATGCCGGTCAAATGCTTCGAGACGAAGCTGAAGCTTGGACATGGCGAGCCGTCGATGCCGCGCAGCTACATCTACTGCACGCGCATTCCGCCAGGGAACGTGTTCGGGCAGTTTGCCAGGCGCACGAAGAGCGAGGCCGGCTGGCGCTATTTCGAGCTCGATGCCAGCCACGCGCCGAACGTCACGGCGCCGGAGGCGCTGATGGCGGTGCTCGAGAAGATCGTGGCGTAGCCCACGATCGTCATTCCGGGGCTCGCGAAGCGAGAGCCCCGGAATGACAGCGTCATGAAATGGTGAGGGGCCCGATGCGGTCAGCATCGAACCCCTCGTTGCTTCCTTAGTAAGACGCTTTTTCTTCGCGAACCGGAAAACCACTTCGCTCGAAAACGCTTTAGAGCATCAGCCGGCCTGTAAGCCGGGTTCTGTAGGGCACCGCCTGCTTGCGCAGGCGATACGTGACGGCCATTCCTCTGGGACAATGTTTGCACATTGCCTCGAGCAACCTACCCGGACGGCGGGCCTGACATCGCCCCGCGGCGTTATCGCTTGCGCGAACAGCCCGCTTAAGCCGTCCCTATTCGGTTTTGCTCCCGGTGGGGTTTGCCATGCCGGCTCCGTTGCCGGAACCGCGGTGCGCTCTTACCGCACCTTTTCACCCTTGCCCCACCAGGCCCGAAGGCGAAGCGAGGCGGTTCGTTCTCTGTGGCACTTTCCCTGGGGTCGCCCCCGCCGGACGTTATCCGGCACCGCATGTCAAGGGAGCCCGGACTTTCCTCCCCGGCGGCCTTTCGACACTTGCCGGAGCGGCCGTCCGGCCGACTGACGGTGTACGCAATGGGCATTTATGACGGTTTCGTCAAGGCGATATCGCCGCGCACGCGGCGACGAAAATAATTTATCCTGAAGATGTCGTTGGCCGTGAGCCCCGTTCGACCGGATGTCGGCGATCCAGCCGAACAACAGGAGTGAGCGATGCAGTATCTGCTGCTGATCTACCGGAACGAAGCTCAACAGAGCAGGATGGACCCTGCGGACTACCAGAAGCTGTTGGCGGAGTACGGTGCGTATACCCAGTCCATCGTTCAGAGCGGCAATTTCAAGGCCGGCGACGGGCTGCAGCCGACCACGACGGCGACCACCGTTCGCGTTCGCGAGGGCAAGATCCTAACGACCGATGGTCCGTTCGCGGAGACCCGCGAGCAACTCGGCGGCTACTATCTCGTCGACGCCAAGGATCTCGACGCCGCAATCGCAATGGCTGCGCGGATTCCCGGAGCCAGGGACGGGTCGATCGAAGTCAGACCCGTCATGATCTACAAGTGATCCCGGCCATCGACATCGACGGCGTGCAAAAAAAGATCCCGAAGATGTCGTTTGGTGCTGGCCCCGTTCGACTGGATGTAGGCGATCAAGCCGAGCAACAGGAGTGAGCAATGCAGTATTTGCTGCTGATTTATCGGAACGAAGCTGAACTGACCAAGATGACGCCCGAGGACCGGCAGAAGATGTCGGCTGAGTATGGCGTCTACACGCAGTCCATCATCCAGAGCGGCCATTTCAAGGCCGGCGACGGGCTGCAGCCGACCACGACGGCGACCACCGTGCGCGTTCGCGACGGCAAGACCCTGACCACCGATGGTCCGTTCGCTGAGACGCGCGAGCAACTCGGTGGCTACTATCTGGTCGAAGCCAAGGATCTCGACGCCGCCGTTGCACTGGCTGCGCGGATTCCCGGAGCCCGGGATGGGTCGATCGAAGTCAGGCCGGTCATGATCTACAAGTGATCTCGTCCACCGACATCGACAAGATCTTCCGCGACGAGGCGGGGCGGGCGCTGGCCACGCTGATCCGCCTCGTTGGCGATTTCGATCTCGCCGAGGACGCGCTCCAGGATGCCTTTGCGGTCGCGCTGGAGCGCTGGTCTTCGCACGATGTCCCCGATAATCCGCGCGCCTGGCTCGTCAATGTCGGGCGCAACAAGGCGATCGACCGCGTTCGCCGCCAGGTCGCATTTCGCGGCAAGCAGCAACAGCTCGTCCATGAGCTCGAACTCAACGCGCAGGTCTCCGACGAGCCGGGCGCCATTCTCGACGACGACGTGCTGCGGCTGATCTTCACCTGCTGCCATCCCGCGTTTGCGCCGGAAGTGCAAGTCGCGCTGACGCTGCGCACGGTGTGCGGGCTCACCACGGCGCAGGTCGCGCGCGCCTTTCTCGTCAGCGAGGAGGCGATGGGGCAACGTCTCGTTCGTGCCAAGCAGAAGATCAGGCTCGCCGGCATTCCCTACGAGGTGCCCGAGCGCGACGCGCTGGAGCTGCGCCTCAACGGCGTGCTCGCCGTGATCTACCTCGTCTTCACCGAAGGCTATGTCGCGACGTCAGGTGCAGACCTGATGCGGCCTGATCTTGCGGTCGAGGCGATCCGGCTCGGCCGATTGCTCGACCGCCTGATGCCTGATCGTGCCGGCATCAAGGGCCTGCTGTCCCTGATGCTGCTGCACGATGCGCGCCGCGCCGGACGCGAGACGTCGGCCGGCGACATCGTGCTGCTGGAAGAGCAGGACCGTACGCTGTGGGATCGTGTGCAGATCGAGGAAGGCTTGCACCTGATCGACGATGCGCTGTCCGTGCCCGGCCGACCGCAGCCCTACGCCGTGCAGGCGGCGATTGCCGCGCTCCATGCGCGGGCGCCGAGCTATGAGGAGACTGACTGGCCGCAGATCGCCGGGCTCTACGAAGTGCTGCTACGGATCAACCCGTCGCCGGTGATCGAGCTCAACCATGCTGCGGCCGTGTCCATGGTCGACGGCCCCGCACGCGCGCTCGATCTCGTCGACGCGATCGCAGCGCGCGGCGGGCTCGACGGCTATGAACTGCTGCCCGCGGTGCGCGCCGATTTGCTGCGACGGCTCGGCCGGAAGGAGGAGGCGCGCGAGGCGTATGCCGCGGCGACGGCGGCGACGCAGCTCGAGCCGCTGCGGAGGCTGTATGCGCGACGGGTGAAGGAAATGAGATAGTCAGTCCCTCATCCTGAGGAGCGCGGAACGCGCGTCTCGAAGGATGAAGGCCCGGCCGGTGGCCTCGCCGTTCGCGACGCGCGCGAAGAGCGCGCTCCTCAGGGTGAGGGTCTACTGCGTCGCTTCGCTGCGCTCGCAATGACGGCGCATGTGGCTTGCGCCGTCATTTTGCGGCGAGGGTCGTTCCCTCTTGCGGCAAGCTCGCCAGCAGCGCCTGCAATGTCGATAGCGTCGAGTGATCGACGACGCCGTCCAGCCGCGCCGGGCGGAAGTGGCGCTGGAATGCGGTGACGACCTCCATCGTCGTCGCATCGTACTTGCCGGTCAACGGGACGCCATAGCCGTATTTGGCGAGCGCCTGCTGCAGGCTCAGCACCTCGTCGCTGATGGTGCCGAGCATCAGGCTTTCGCCGCGCACGATCGGCGCCGGCGTCACCCAGTGGCCGACGCCGGAATTGGCCAGCGAGTGCCACGGGAATTTCTCGCCGGGATCCTTCTTGCGCGCGGGCGCGACATCGGAATGGGCGAGCACCCGGTGCGGCGCTACCTTGCGGCGAAGCATGATGCCGCGGCACAGCGCGATCACGGCGGCGATCTGGCGCAGCGGAAACTCCGGATAGCCCCAGTCATGGCCGCGATTGACGATCTCGATGCCGATCGAGCAGGAATTGACGTCGTCCTCGCCCGCCCATGACGAGACGCCGGCGTGCCAGGCGCGCTTGCTCTCCGGCACGCATTGCACGATGCGGCCGTCCTCGAGCACGACATAGTGAGCCGAGACCTCGGTGCCCGCCGTGCACAGCCGCGCCAGCGCGCCCTCGACATCGGGCATGCCGGTGTAGTGCAGCAGGATCATGTCCGGCAGCCGGCCCTTGTTACGCTCGCCATGATTCGGCGAGGGGATGATGTCAGAGACGATGGAGGAATCGGGATCGAACGTCCGCACGCTCGCCGCGGCCTTGGGAACCGGGAGCACGCGTTGACGTTTCGAATCAGATCCTGATGACGCGGACGAACCGGACGACATTATGAGGCTCAATCGGACGGGAGCGGCGGGCGCTTCAAGCCCTTCACTTACTATTCCTTTACCCTTGCGGCCGCGCAATCGCAGGCTTCGGTTAACGGGCGCATTTTGTCGGGTGTGTGTGGATGACGCATCACCACTGATTTTACCTTTTTGACTTGTAATCGAACCAGCAACGCTTTCTTAACGCTAAGGGCCGTTACTGAGAGGTGAAGAGCCGCCCCGCGTCCGGAGGCGGCCAACGCGTCTTTTGTTCGAAATCCCATGGCTGCCCGACAAATTCCATGCGGAAAACAGGGTCTGCAGCCTGGGACCGCCGGGCTGGGCGAACGTGCCGTACAGGGGTTGAGTCGTGGAACCGCCGCGAAGCGGAACAATTCGAGACGTGATGGGCGCGTTAACCATCGATCTCGCCCGCACCGCTTGCGAGCCGGGTGCATGAGTTCGGCCGCCCACATTCCCGTTCTCGGCCGCGAGGCGATCGAGCATCTCGCGCCGCGCGAGGGCGGCGTCTATGTCGATGCGACCTTCGGTGGCGGCGGCTATAGCCGTGCCATCCTGGATGTGCCGGGAACCCGTGTCATCGGCATCGATCGCGATCGCACGGCGATCGCCGGTGGCTTTGACCTGGTCGACCGGTCTGGCGGGCGCCTGACGCTTGTCGAAGACCGCTTCTCGAATCTCGCCGAGGTCTGCGACGCGCAAGGCGTCGACCGCGTCGACGGTGTCGTCATGGACGTCGGCGTCTCCTCGATGCAGCTCGACCAGGCCGGCCGCGGCTTCTCGTTCCGGCTCGAAGGTCCCCTCGACATGCGGATGGGGCAGTCGGGGCCGACGGCCGCGGATGTGGTCGCAAAGGCGTCCGAGAGCGATCTCGCCGACATCATCTATCTCTTCGGCGAGGAGCGGCATTCGCGCAAGGTCGCGCGCACCATCGTCGCGGCGCGCCAGGAAGCGCCGATCACGACCACGCGCGCGCTCGCCGATCTCGTTGCAAGGGTCGTGCGCTCGAAGCCCGGCGATATCCATCCGGCGACGCGGACGTTCCAGGGCCTGCGCATCTTCGTCAATGAAGAGCTCGAAGAGCTTCAGACCGCTCTCGCGGCTGCCGAACGTGTGCTGCGGCCCGGTGGGCGGCTGGTCGTGGTGTCCTTCCATTCGCTGGAAGACCGCATCGTCAAGAATTTCCTCAGCGAACGCGCCAAGACCGGCGGCGGCTCGCGGCACCTGCCCGAGGTCGCACAGGTGCCGCCGAGCTTCCAGCTTCTGACGCGGCGTCCGGTCGTTGCCGGCGAGGCGGAGGTCGCGCACAATCCGCGCGCGCGTTCCGCGAAGCTGCGCGCCGCAGAGCGGACCGCTTCTGCCGCGCATGCCGAAGGCGAGTCATCGTCCTGGCCGAGCCTTTCCGACGTCATGAGGGGTGGCTAGCGCATGCGCATCATTCACCTCTTCGTCATCGGCGCGCTGATCTTCGCCGCGGCCTATGTCTACCGGATCAAGATGGAATCCACCGCCCGCACCGAGCGGGTGCTGCGGCTGCATGCCGACATCCGCGAGCAGCGTGATGCCATCGCCGCGCTGCGCTCCGAATGGTCCAAGCTCGATGCGCCGCTGCGGCTGCAAGGACTTGCCGAGCGGCATCTGCCGCTCAAGCCCGTCAATGGCACGCAATACGATCAGCTGAAGAACCTGCCGGACCGTCCGCCGCGGCTGGTCAAGCCGGGTGAGCCCGATCCGATCGGCGCCATGATCAACACCATCGAAGCTGCAACCGACGCCGACACGGTCACGGGCTCGGTGCCGCAGCCGGAGGACAAGCAATGAGCGCTGTCACTCCGGGCAAACCCGCAAAGCCTGTCGAACGGTCAAGTGAGCCTTGGCGTCAGCGGCTGATCCGCAGCCTGCTCTACGGGCGTAACGTCGATCGCGCGGCGAAGGCGCGCGCGCGGGTCGGCCTGGCGATGCTTGCCTTCGCCTCGGTCTACCTCCTGATCGGCGGCCGTCTCGTGATGTTCGCCATCGGTGCCGACGTCCACAGCGCCCGCCGCGGCGGCGCGCAGGACGTGGTTGCGACCGCGCGGCCCGACATCGTCGACCGCAACGGCGAGATCCTTGCCACCGACGTCAAGGCGCCGAGCCTGTTCGGCGAGCCGCGCCGCATCATCGACAAGGACGAGGCGATCGAACTCCTGACCGCCACCGTGTCCGACCTCGACGAGGCCGAGGTGCGCGAGCGGCTGTCCTCGCGAAAGGGTTTCGTCTGGCTGAAGCGCGAGATCACACCGAAGCAGCAGCAGGAAATCCACAAGCTCGGCATTCCCGGCATCGGGTTCCTGCGCGAGAACAAGCGCGTCTATCCGACCGGCAACGAGGTCGCCCACCTCATTGGTCTCGTCAATATCGACAACCAGGGCATCGCCGGCATGGAGAAGTGGCTCGACAATAACGGGCTCGCCGACCTCCATCGCGCGGGCTTCGCCACTGACCGTCTGCAAAAGCCGATCGAGCTGTCGGTGGACTTGCGCGTCGAGCACGCGCTGCGTGACGAGCTGTTGAAGGCGAAGGAGAAGTTCCACGCCAAGGCGGCCTCGGGCATCATCTCCAACGTCAAGACCGGCGAAATCGTGGCGATGGTCTCGCTGCCGGACTTCGATCCCAACAATCCGAAAGAAGCCCACGACCCCGAGCGTATCAATCGTCTGACCACCGGCGTCTATGAGATGGGATCGACTTTCAAGGCGTTCACACTGGCAATGGCGCTTGATTCCGGCAAGATCAACCTGAACTCGTCGTGGGACGCACGGGGAAATCTGCACTACGGCAAGTTCACCATCCATGACAGCCACATGCTTGGTCGCTTCATCAACACCAAGGAAGTGTTCACCTACTCCTCCAATATCGGCGCCGCGCGGATCGCACTTGGTCAGGGCGTCGAGGCGCATAAGGCGTTCCTGGCCAAAATGGGCCAGTTGACGCGGCTGCGCACCGAGTTGCCAGAGAGCGCGGCTCCGCTGGTGCCGCGCCGTTGGGGTGAGTTGAACACAGTCACCATCGCGTTCGGTCAAGGCCTGTCCGTGGCGCCTCTACAAGCGGTGATGGGCATCAACGCCCTGATGAATGGCGGCAACCTGATTCCTCCGACGTTCCTGAAGCGCAGCGAAGAAGAAGCGGCGGCGATGGCCAAGCGCGTGATCAAGCCCGAGACCTCCGACAAGATGCGCTATCTGATGCGGCTCAACGCCGAGATAGGCACCGCCAAGAAGGCCGATGTTCCCGGCTACTATATCGGCGGCAAGACCGGCACGTCCGAGAAGGTCATCAACGGCCGCTATGCCAAGAAGCGCGTGCTCAACTCATTCACCGCGATCATGCCATCTGATAATCCGAAATATCAGATTCTGGTCATGCTGGACGAGCCACAGCCGCTGCCGGAGACGTATGGCTTCATTACGTCGGGCTTTAATGCTGTGCCGACGGGGGGTAAGATCATCGCCCGTATCGCGCCGCTCCTGGGCATCGAGCCTCGTTTTGACCTGCCGCCGTCCGACCGCCTTATTCTTGCAGCATCCAGGACAACCCAGTAAGCCGTACCCAGGCTGTCCCGAGTCGGCCCGGATCCGGCTTGGTATCTCGACTGTAAGGCCATGAAACTGCGCGACCTCTTAGGTCAGGATTTTCTGGGCAATGATGCCGCAATCGAGCCCGCCGTCGCGGCGCTCGAGGTGAAGGGGCTTGCGCTCGACAGCCGCACGGTCAAGCCAGGCGATCTCTTTTTCGCGCTTGCGGGCAGCAAGACCGACGGCGCGCGCTTCATCGATGCTGCCGTTGCCGCAGGCGCCGTCGCCGTCGTCGGCGACCATGCGCCGCCCAATTGCAACGTGCCGTTCATCGCGGTCTCCAATCCCCGCCGTGCGCTGGCGCTGGCGGCGGCAAAATTCTTCCCTGCCCAGCCCGCGACCATCGCGGCAGTGACCGGCACCAGCGGCAAGACCTCGGTCGCAGCGTTCACGCGGCAGATCTGGGAGCTGCTCGGCCACGTCTCCGCCAGCATCGGGACCATCGGCCTGGTCTCGCCGAAGCGTACGGTCTACGGTTCGCTGACGACGCCCGATCCGATCGCCCTGCATCGGCAGCTCGATGAGATCGCGCGCGATGGCGTCACGCATCTTGCCTTCGAAGCGTCCTCGCACGGGCTCGATCAATACCGCCTCGACGGCGTGCGCGTCGCGGCCGGCGGCTTCACCAATCTCTCGCGCGACCACATGGATTATCATCCGACCGTCGCGCATTATCTTGCTGCGAAGCTGCGGCTGTTCCGCGATCTGGTCGCACCTGGCGGCGCGGCCGTGATCTCCGCCGACCATGATTGCTCGGCTGAGGCGATCGAGGCTGCGAGGTCGCGCGGCTTGTGCGTGATGGCGGTCGGCCGCAACGGCGACGGGGCAGGCGAGGGCATCCGCCTCGTCGATGCTGAGGTCGAGGGCTTTTCGCAGCAGCTCGCAATCGAGCATCGCGGCAAGAAATATTCGATCAGGCTGCCGCTGGTCGGCGCGTTCCAGATCGAGAACGCGCTGGTTGCCGCTGGCCTTGCGATCGGCACCGGCAGCGATGCGGGAGGCGTGTTTGCGAGCCTCGAACGTCTCGAAGGCGCCAAGGGTCGGCTCGAGCTCGTCGGCGAGCGCAACGGCGCGCCGATCTTCGTCGACTACGCGCACAAGCCGGACGCACTGGTCAAGGCGCTTCAGGCGCTGCGGCCCTATGCGAAGCGGAAGCTGATCGTCGTGTTCGGCGCCGGCGGCGATCGCGATGCCGGCAAGCGCCCGATCATGGGCGCGATCGCGGCGGAGAATGCCGACGGCGTCATCATCACCGACGACAATCCGCGCAGCGAAAAACCGGAAGCCATTCGCGCCGCGATCCTTAGCGCCGCAAAAGGCGCGAAAGAGATTGGTGATCGCGCAGCGGCGATCCGCGCTGCAATCGAGGAACTCGAGCCGGGCGATGCGCTGCTGATTGCCGGCAAGGGCCACGAGACCGGGCAGATCATCGGCGGCGATGTGCTGCCGTTCAGCGATCACGAGGCGGTCGCCGCCGCACTAGCGACGAGGGTTTCATGAGCGCGCCATTGTGGACAATTGCCGAGGTCGCGCGCGCGCTGGGGATCGCGGGATCGTTCCCCGACACGGCCATCGACTTCGTCACTCAGGACAGCCGCCTGGTGAAGCCGGGCAGCTTGTTCGTCGCGCTGAGCGGCACGCCGAGCGGCGGCTTCATCTCGGCCTTTGCCAGCGCGCGGGACGGCTGGGAGTTCGCGGACAAGGCGGAAGCCTCGGGTGCGGCCGCGATGATCGTGCCGCATGAGATCGCGGGAATCCGCATTCCCCAGCTTGTCGTCAAGGACACGTTGATCGACGGCCTCTGGGGCCTCGCGCGCGCCGCCCGCGCCCGTTTCAAGGGGCCGGTGATCGGGCTCACGGGAAGCGCCGGAAAGACCAGCACCAAGGAATATCTCGCGGCCTATCCGAACGCCTATGCGAGCCCGTCGAGCTTCAACAATTTCTGGGGTGTGCCCCTGACGCTGTGCAATGCGAGGCCTGATGCGAGCCTCTGGGTCGTCGAGATGGGCATGAACCAGACCGGCGAGATCGCGCGGCTGAGCGGGCTGACGCAGCCGACGGTTGCGCTGGTCGTCAACGTGCAGCCGGTGCATCTGGAAAAGCTCGGCTCGCTCGAAGCGATCCGGCGCGAGAAGGTCTCGATCGCGCTGGGCCTGCCCGACGAGGGCGTGCTGGTGCTACCGGCCGATATCGCCGCACCCGAATGGCGCGGCAAGGTCATCCGCTTCGGCGACGGCACCGAGGTGCGCGAGCTCAGGCACACGCCGCAGGGCGAAAGCTGGCAGGTGGGTACGCTGGTCGGCGGCAAGGAGATCGACTTCAGTCTCACGCCCGGCGCGCCGCATCGTGTCCACAACGCGCTGGCCGCGCTGGCCTCAATCGACGCGGCCCATCTCGATGCGGCCGCACTCGCGGCAAGGCTCGATGGCGTCGGCATCATGACCGGCCGCGGCATCGAGCAGACCGTCGGCGGCGTCACCGTGATCGACGACAGCTTCAACGGCAACCCGGCCAGCATGGCCGCGGCCCTGGAAAGCCTCAAAGCGCGCCACATGACCAGTGGTCGCCGCATCGCCGTGATCGGCGACATGCTCGAGCTGGGAACTGACGCGCCGTCCTATCACGTGAATCTTGCAAAGCATCTCGATGGCATCGACGGCGTCTACTGCGTCGGTCCCTTGATGCATCATCTCTACCAGAAGCTGCCGCCGGCCAAGGGCCTTGGCTGGCATGACGACCCAGCCACGCTGGCCCCGCGAGATGTGGCGGACGTGCTGAAGGCAGGCGATGTCGTGGTTGTCAAGGGCAGCAAGAAGATGTTCTGGGTCAACAAGTTTGTGCCGGGGCTAGTGGCCGCGTTGCAGGCAAAGGCGTAAACTGGATAAGCGCCGTGTCTGATCCCGCCATTCCGGCCGTCCGGTTTTTGAGGGTCGCCCGACCACATGATGAAAGCCGGCGCATGCGCTTTCCGGCAAGGCCGCACGCGAAGAGGCGGCATAGGACTGTCTGAATGTTTTACTGGCTGATCGAGCTCTCCAACACATTTCCGAGTTTTGGTGCGTTTCGCACCCTGCTGAACGTCTTCCGCTACATCACGTTCCGCACCGGCGGTGCCGTCGTCACCGGCGCGCTGTTCGTGTTCCTGTTCGGGCCGTGGATCATCGATCATTTGCGCATTCGCCAGGGCAAGGGCCAGCCGATCCGGGAAGATGGCCCGCAATCGCATCTCAGCAAGAAGGGCACGCCCACCATGGGCGGGCTGATGATCCTGTCCGGCCTCACGGTCGGCACGGTGCTGTGGGCCAACCCGCTCAACCCCTATGTCTGGATCGTGCTCGCGGTAACGCTCGGCTTTGGCTTCGTCGGCTTCTATGACGATTACCTGAAGGTGACCAAGCAGACGACGAGCGGGTTCGGCGGCAAGCTTCGCCTGCTGATCGAGGCGATCATCGCACTGGTCGCCTGCTACGCGCTGGTGCGGCTCAACCGCGATCCCTCCTCCACCGCGCTCGCGATTCCCTTCTTCAAGGACGTCGTGCTGCATTTCGGCTGGTTCTTCGTGATCTTCGGCGCCTTCGTCATCGTCGGCGCCGGCAATGCGGTGAACCTGACCGACGGTCTCGACGGCCTCGCCATCGTGCCGGTGATGATCGCGACCGCGAGCTTTGCAATGATCGCCTATCTGGCCGGCAACGCCGTGTTCGCCGATTACCTCCAGATCAAATATGTTGCGGGCACCGGCGAGCTCGCGGTGCTCTGTGGTGCGCTATTGGGCGCGGGCCTCGGCTTCCTCTGGTTCAACGCGCCGCCGGCCTCGATCTTCATGGGCGACACCGGCTCGCTGGCGCTCGGCGGCATGCTCGGCTCGATCGCGGTCGCGGTGAAGCACGAGATCGTGCTCGCCGTGATCGGCGGCCTGTTCGTGCTGGAGGCGGTCTCGGTGATCGTGCAGGTCGTCTCGTTCAAGCTGACGGGAAAACGCATCTTCAAGATGGCGCCGATCCATCACCATTTCGAGCAGCTCGGCTGGACCGAGCCGCAGATCGTGATCCGCTTCTGGATCATCTCGGTGATGCTTGCGCTCGCCGGCCTCTCCACGCTGAAGCTGCGGTAGTGGTGATGGCGGTACTTCATTTTTTCCGTCATTCCGGGGCTGGCGAAGCGAGAACCCGGAATCTCGAGATTCCGGATCGCCGCTACGCGCCGTCCGGAATGACGGGAGTGGGGCTATGATCCCGGTCACCTCCTTCGCCGGCAAGACGGTCGCAGTCTTCGGCCTCGGCGGCTCGGGCCTTGCAAGCTGTCACGCCCTGAAGGCCGGCGGCGCCGAGGTGATCGCCGGCGACGACAGTGCCGACAATCTCGCCAAGGCGGCGCAGGAAGGCTTCATCACCGCCGATCTGCGCAGCGTATCCTGGGCGAATTTTTCGGCACTCGTGCTCGCGCCTGGCGTGCCGCTCACCCACCCTGCGCCGCACTGGAGCGTCTTGAGGGCGCGCGAGGCCGGCGTCGAGGTGATCGGCGACATCGAGCTGTTCTGCCGCGAGCGGCGGCGCCACGCACCGAACGCGCCGTTCGTCGCCATCACCGGCACCAACGGCAAGTCGACGACGACCGCGTTGATCGCGCATCTCACCAAGGTTGCCGGCTACGACACCCAGATGGGCGGCAATATCGGCACCGCGATTCTGTCGCTGGAGCCGCCGCGCATGGGCCGCGTCCATGTCGTTGAGCTGTCCTCCTACCAGATCGACCTCACGCCATCGCTCGATCCCTCCGTAGGCATTCTGCTCAATGTCAGCGAGGACCACATCGACCGCCACGGCACCATCCAGCACTATGCCGCGGTGAAGGAACGACTGGTTGCCGGCGTGCAAGCAGGCGGCACCTCGATCGTCGGCGTCGATGACGGCTGGTGCCGCGACATCGCAGACCGGCTCGACCGCGCCGGCAAGAACGTGGTGCGCATCTCAGTCAGGAATCCGGTCGCCTCCGGCATCTATGTCGAGCACGGCACGGTTCTGCGCGCCTCGGGCGGCGCCCGCAGCGAGGTCGCGAAGCTCGGCGGCATCGGTTCGCTGCGCGGCCTGCACAATGCGCAGAACGCGGCCTGCGCCTCCGCCGCCGCGCTCGCCATGGGTATCAGTCTCGATGTCCTGCAGAACGGCCTGCGCAGCTTCCCCGGCCTTGCGCATCGCATGGAGCAGGTCGGCCGCCGTGGCAACGTGCTGTTCGTCAACGACTCCAAGGGCACCAACGCGGACGCTGCCGCGCATGCGCTGTCGTCCTTTGCCGACATCTTCTGGATCGCCGGCGGCAAGCCGAAGATGGGCGGCATCACCAGCCTCACGGGCTTCTTCCCGCGCATCCGAAAAGCCTATCTGATCGGCGAGGCCGCGCAGGAGTTTTCGGGCACGCTTGGCAGCCAGGTGCCGCACGAGATCAGCCAGACGCTGGACGTCGCCGTCGAGCACGCCGCGCGCGATGCGGAAGCATCAGGCCTCGGCGAGGCCGTCGTGCTGCTCTCACCCGCATGCGCCTCCTTCGACCAGTACCGCAATTTCGAGATCCGCGGCGCCAGGTTCCGCGAGCTGGTCCAGGCGCTGCCGGGCGTGAAGCCGGTGGTGTAGGGCCCTCGTGTCCCGGACGCGCGTAGCGCGAGCCGGGACCCAGGAGCCACAATGGGCCCCGGCTCTGCAGCGCACCGCAAGAGCGCTGCGCTGCGTCCGGGCACGAGACTCTTCACAACTTCATCAATCCCATTAACCCCGCGTAAACCAACCTCGGCGACCAATGGGCTGATCTTTGTCCGAAAGTCGGCCGCCCATGCTCTCCCGTGAAGAACGCACCCCCTTTTCCGAGTGGTGGTGGACCGTCGACAAGCCGCTGCTCGGTGTCATCCTGGCGCTGATGCTCACCGGGGTGATCCTGTCGCTGGCGGCGAGCCCGCCGGTTGCGACCCGCATCGGGCTTGATCCCTTCCACTTCTTCAGCCGGCACGTGATGTTTCTGCTGCCGTCCTTCATGGTGCTGATCGGCGTGTCGTTTCTGTCGCCACGTGCGATCCGGCGTAGCGCGCTGATCATCTTCGCGATCAGCATCATCCTGATCGTGGTGACGCTCGCCATCGGTCCCGAGGTGAAGGGCTCGCGGCGCTGGATCACACTGCTCGGCGTCAACATCCAGGCCTCCGAGGCCGCAAAGCCGTCCTTCGTCGTCATCGCCGCCTGGCTGTTCGCGGAATCGACCAAGCGCCCGGAGATGCCAGCCACCTCGATGGCGCTGGTGCTGCTTTTGATGCTGGTCTCGCTCCTCGTGATGGAGCCCGATTTCGGCCAGACCATGCTGATCCTGATGGTGTGGGGCGCGCTGTTCTTCATCGCCGGCATGCGGATGATCTGGGTGTTCGGGCTCGCGGGCGCCGCCTCCGCCGGCCTGTTCAGCGCCTATCTCTTCGTCCCGCACGTTGCAGGTCGCATCAAGCGCTTCATGAATCCGGCTTCCGGCGACACCTTCCAGGTCGATACCGCGATGGAAGCCTTCTACAACGGCGGCTGGTTCGGCTTGGGGCCGGGCGAGGGCATCGCCAAGCGCAGCCTGCCGGACAGCCACACCGACTTCGTCTTCGCGGTCGCCGCCGAAGAGTTCGGCATCATCCTGTGCCTTGCGATGCTGGCGTTGTTCGCCTTCATCGTCATCCGCACGCTGTCGCGCGCCTATGCCAATGAGGACGTGTTCTCGCGCTTCGCCGCCTCCGGCCTTGCCATCCTGTTCGGCGTGCAGGCCGCGATCAACATGTCGGTCAATCTTCAGCTCATCCCGGCCAAGGGCATGACGCTGCCGTTCATCTCCTATGGTGGCTCCTCGATCGTGACGCTCGCATATGGCGTCGGCATGATGCTGGCACTGACACGGCTGCGTCCGCGCACCGAGGTCGAGTCGATCGGCCACGCCGAGGCGATGCGCAGCTACGCGTGAAGACTCTCGTGTCCCGGACAAGCGAAGCGCAGATCCGGGACCCAGAACGTCGCAACCATGGGCCCCGGTTCAGCAGCGCACCACGCCGCGAAGGAGCGGCGCGCTGCGCTGCGCCCGAGGCACGAACACCGTGACTGGCTCGCCATGATGGCTGACTGCCTGTAAAAGAGCCCGTCATGAACACTTCCCCCCTGATTCTTCTCGCTGCGGGCGGCACCGGCGGTCATCTGTTCCCGGCCGAAGCGCTCGGCGTCGAATTGATCCGGCGCGGTTTTCGCGTGCGTCTCGTCACGGACGCGCGTGCGCTCCGCTACAGCGGGCTGTTCAGCACGGACATGATCGACGTCGTGGCCAGCGAGACCGCGCGCGGCCGCAATCCAATTCAGCTTGCCCATGCCGGCTTCACCCTCGCCACCGGCACGTTGTCCGCCTTCAACCTCATGCGCCGATCGAGGCCGGTCGCGGTCGTCGGCTTCGGCGGCTATCCGACGCTGCCGCCATTGATCGCAGCAAAACTCGCCGGCGTGCCCGGCATCATCCACGATGCGAATGCCGTGCTGGGCCGCGCCAACCGTTTCCTGGCGCGCCATGTCCGCGCGATCGCGACGTCCTTGCCGGGTGTGCTCGATCGCGATCCTGCGCTGGCGCCGAAGACCACGACGGTCGGCACCCCGATGCGTCCGGCGGTCCTTGCGGCCGCCGCGGTGAAGTACGCGCCGCCGGAGCCGAACGGTCCGCTTCGCCTGCTCGTCGTTGGCGGCAGCCAGGGCGCGCGCATCATGGCCGACATCGTGCCGGGCGCGATCGAGCGGCTCGAGCCTGCGATCTGGAGCCGGCTGATCCTCACCCAGCAGGTCCGCGATGAGGACATGACGCGGGTGCGCGCGGTCTACGACAAGCTCAAGATCAATGCCGAGCTCGCGCCGTTCTTCACGGATTTACCGGCGCGGCTTGCGTCCAATCATCTGGTGGTGTCGCGCTCGGGCGCCGGCACGGTCGCCGAGCTCGCCGCGATCGGGCGACCCTCGATCCTGGTACCGCTGCCCGGCTCGATCGACCAGGACCAGTTCGCCAATGCCGGCGTGCTCGCCCAGGTGAACGGCGGCCTGCGCATCCCGCAGACCGAGTTCACCTCGGACCGGCTGGCCGCCGAGATCTCTGCTTTCGCCGCCGAGCCCGCGCGGCTTGCCGCCATGGCCGAGGCTGCCCGCGGCGCCGGCCGGCTCGATGCCGCCGAGCGGCTGGCCGATCTGGTGGTTAAGGTCGCCGGACTCTGACGCGAAAAAGCCCTTGTCTTCGCCTTCTAAAGCGGGGCATCCAGTACCAGAGGCGCGCGGCTGATTTGGCCGTGACATCACCCAGATGCCGCCTTCGCTAGGCGACGAGGTCAGGGAACACATCATGAGACTGCCGCGCGGGATCGGACCCATCCACTTCGTCGGGATCGGCGGCATCGGCATGAGCGGCATTGCCGAGGTGCTGGTCAATCTCGGCTACACCGTGCAGGGCTCGGACGCCTCCGACAATTACAATCTCGAGCGGCTGCGCAAGAAGGGCGCAAAGGTCTCGGTCGGCCACAAGGCCGAGAATGTCGACGGCGCCGACGTCGTGGTGGTCTCCTCCGCGATCAAGCGCGACAATCCGGAATTGATGGCGGCGCGCGCGCAACGCATTCCCGTGGTGCGCCGCGCCGAGATGCTGGCCGAATTGATGCGGCTGAAGAGCTGCGTCGCGATCGCCGGCACCCATGGCAAGACTACCACCACGACGATGGTCGCAACGCTGCTCGATGCCGGCGACCTCGATCCGACCGTGATCAACGGCGGCATCATCAATGCCTATGGCTCGAATGCGCGCTTGGGTGCCGGTGATTGGATGGTGGTGGAAGCGGACGAGAGCGACGGCACGTTCCTGAAGCTGCCGACCGATGTCGCGATCGTCACCAATGTCGACCCCGAGCATCTCGATCACTTCAAGACGTTCGAAGCCGTGCAGGACGCGTTCCGAAACTTCGTCGAGAACCTGCCGTTCTACGGCTTTGCCGTGATGTGCATCGATCATCCGACCGTGCAGAGCCTGGTCGGCAAGATCGAGGATCGCCGCATCATCACCTATGGCGAGAACCCGCAGGCCGATGCGCGGCTCGTCGATCTCACGCCGATGGGCGGCGGATCGAAATTCAAGGTCGCGATCCGCGATCGCAAGAGCTGCGCCGTGCATGAGATCGCGGATCTCACGCTGCCGATGCCGGGACGTCACAACGCCTCCAACGCCACGGCCGCAATCGCGGTGGCGCATGAGCTCGGCGTCTCTGACGAGGCGATCCGCCAGGCGATGGCCACCTTCGGCGGCGTGAAGCGTCGCTTCACCAAGACCGGCGAGTGGAACGGCATCACCGTGATCGACGACTACGGTCACCATCCCGTCGAGATATCGGCGGTGCTGAGGGCGGCGCGCGAATCCACCAACGGCAAGATCCTCGCCGTGGTGCAGCCGCACCGCTTCACCCGCCTGCAATCGCTGTTCGAGGAATTCTGCACCTGCTTCAACGATGCGGATGCGGTGATCGTCGCCGAGGTCTATCCCGCCGGCGAGGCGCCGATCGAAGGCATCGATCGCGATCATTTCGTCGCCGGCCTGCGCGCCCACGGCCATCGCCAGGTGATCCCGCTGCCGGCATCCCCGGATCTTGCCGGCATCGTCAAGGGCGTGGCGAAGTCAGGCGATCTCGTCGTGTGCCTGGGCGCCGGCAACATCACGCAATGGGCGTATGCGCTGCCCGGCGAATTGAAGGCGCTGGGGTGATGATGGTCTTGTGTAACTCCTTTGTTGCCGCACGGCACACTGCGCTCCCTCCCCCCTTGTGGGGGAGGGTGCGGGAGAGGGGTAGCCACGAACTCCGACGTCGCTTGGGGTTACCCCCCTCCCTGGCCCTCCCCCACAAGGGGGGAGGGAACGGGGGCAGAGTGCCTCACTTACAAGAGGTGCGTGGTCTCGCATGAGCTTCCCCGACATCACGCCTGAACTGAAAGCCGCAATGCCTGACCTGCGCGGGCGGCTGCTGGCGAACCAGTCGCTGGCCGAGCTCACCTGGTTTCGCGTCGGTGGTCCGGCGCAGGTGTTGTTCACGCCGGCCGATGAGGACGATCTCGCTTATTTCCTCGCGCATCTCTCAACCGACATTCCGGTCTACGTCGTCGGTGTCGGCTCGAATCTCATCGTGCGCGACGGCGGCATGTCGGGCGTCGTGATCCGTCTTGCGCCGCGCGCCTTTGGCGATGCGAGTGCGAGCGGCGACATCGTCGCCGCGGGGGCTGCCGCGCTCGACAAGCGCGTCGCGGAAGTGGCGGCCAGCGCCGATATCGGCGGGCTCGAATTCTTCTTCGGCATCCCCGGCACGATCGGCGGCGCGCTGCGCATGAATGCCGGTGCCAATGGCGGCGAGACCAAGGACGTGCTGATCGAGGCGACCGGCGTCGGTCGCGACGGCGTGAAGCACACCTTCTCCAACGCCGAAATGAAGTTCGTCTATCGTAACAGCGGCGTCGATCCCTCGATCATCTTCACCTCCGCGCGCTTTCATGGGGTAATCAAGGATGCGGAGGCGATCCGCGCCCGCATGGCGGAGGTGCAAAGCCATCGCGAGACCGCGCAGCCGATCCGCGAGAAGACCGGCGGCTCGACCTTCAAGAATCCGCCCGGCCACTCCGCCTGGAAGCTGATCGATGCCGCCGGCTGCCGCGGCCTGCGCGTCGGCGGCGCGCAGGTGTCGGAGATGCACTGCAATTTCCTGATCAACACCGGCGATGCGACCGGCCACGACATCGAGACACTGGGCGAGACCGTGCGCGAACGCGTGAAGGCGAATTCCGGAATTGAGCTACACTGGGAAATCAAAAGGATCGGGGCTCCCAGCTAATAGTCATTCCGGGGGCGCGAAGCGCAACCCGGAATCTCGAGCTTCTCTGGTGCGCAACTGCGCACCATAGTTCGATGCTGCGCATCGCCCCGGAAAGACAGAAGCAAGGTGACTGAACACATGCGCATCACCATTCTCTTCGGCGGTTCCAACAGGGAACGTCTGGTCTCGGTCGCAAGCGCGCAGGCCCTGCAGCAGGCGTTGCCCGAAGCCGATCTCTGGTTCTGGGATGTCCAGGACAAGGTGCACGTCGTCCAGTCGAAGCAACTCGCCGAACACGCCCGTCCCTTCGAGGACGAGTTCATTCCGGGCACGCGCGGCATTGCGCTGGAAGCGGCGCTGGACCAGGCGAAAGCGGAGAACCGTGTGCTGGTGCTCGCACTACATGGCGGCTGTGCCGAGAACGGCGAATTGCAGGTCATGTGCGAATCGCGCGGCGTGCCCTTCACCGGATCGGGCTCGGCGTCCTCGCATCTCGCTTTCGACAAGATCGCCGCCAAGCAGTTTGCTGCGCTCGGCGGCGTGACGCCGCCGATCGGCATCGCGCTGGAAAACATCGACGACGCTTTTGCCGAATACGGCAGGCTGATCGCAAAGCCGGCGCGCGATGGTTCGAGCTACGGCCTGATCTTCGTCAACGCCAAGCAGGATCTGGTTGCCGTCCGCAACGCTGCGAAGCACGAAGAGTACGTTATCGAGCCCTACATCGCCGGCATCGAGGCGACCTGCGGCGTGCTGGAGCGGCCGGACGGCTCGATGATCTCGCTGCCGCCGATCGAGATCATCCCGGGCGAGGGCAATTTCGACTACGCCGCAAAGTATCTGCTCTCATCGACCCAGGAGATCTGTCCCGGCCGCTTCTCGCCGGAGGTCACGGCCGCGCTGATGGACCAGGCGATGCGGGCGCATCGCGCGATGTCCTGCACCGGCTATTCCCGGTCGGACTTCATCGTGTCGGACAAGGGCCTCGTCTATCTCGAGACCAACACGCTGCCGGGCCTCACCAAGTCCTCGCTCTATCCCAAGGCGCTGAAGGCGCAGGGGATCGCGTTCGTCGACTTCCTGCGCGACCTGATCGAGCTCGCCGAACGGCGCGTGCGGAAATAATTAGGGTTGGTTAACGGCCGGACGGGCGAAACGGCCCGTTTTGGAACCCAAAATCGGTAAAATGCCGTGGATAGCGGCATAAATGCCTCACAAGACGAGGCAAAAAGCTCCAGCCGTTAACGAAGTTTACCTTTTGTTTACCAGGAAGTCCGAAGGTTAACGCTGGCGGCGCATATGGCGATTTGGCTGCCGGCGCGAGGGCTGTCGCGGGTGTTCCCGTCTCAGGCCAACGCTTTGAAGGGGAGAGGCTTCTTCTGCTGAAGACCACCCGGCCGGCAGGTCCGAGACGTCATGGGCGCGAGAAACCCGCGAAATTTCCGCGGGCTAACTGTTGACGAGCTCGTGCAATGGATGGTGCAGGCAACCTCACCAGGTCGGTATTTCGATCGCTGAGGCCCCAAGCTGACCTGAAGGCGGCCGCTATTGGAGCGGTCGTGCTTCTGCGCGAGTGGGTCGAGCGGAAGCGCCAGGACAGGCGCGAAGAGAAGCTCCAGGAAAAGCGCGCCCGCGCCAAGGCCGTTCCGGAGCGGGAGCCGACGCCGCGCATCGTCGCACTGGTCGAACGCTTCCTGCCGCGCCGGGTCGGGATCAGCCTGACCGTCATCCTGCTCGCAGGCGCTACCGGCCTCGGCATCGTCAAGGGCGGCCATCTCCAGGATTTCATCACCGCGGTCAGCGATGCCCGCAATGCGCTGGCCAATTCCGCCGGCTTCCGCATCACCTCCGTCGTCATCAACGGCCGCAAGCAGCTCAGCCAGGACGAGATCCTCGCCATCGGCGGTGTCAGTGGCCGCTCCTCGCTGCTGTTCCTCGATGCCGACGGCCTGCGCGACAAGCTGAAGGCCAATCCCTGGATCGCGGACGCGACCGTGCTGAAGCTCTATCCGGGCCAGCTCCAGATCGACATCACCGAGCGCAAGGCGTTCGCGCTGTGGCAGGAAGCTGGCCGGCTCTCCGTGATCGCCGACGACGGCGCCGTGCTCGAGCCCTACGTTTCGCGCCGCTTCCTGACTCTGCCGCTCGTGGTCGGCAAGGGCGCCGCCACCCAGGCACGCGATTTCCTCGCGCTGCTCGCGCGCTATCCCCAGGTGCAGTCGGTGACCAAGGCGGCGATCTTCATCGGCGAGCGCCGCTGGAATCTGCGGCTGAAGGACGGCCTCGACGTGCGGCTCCCCGAGCAGGACATCGGCAATGCGCTTGCCGCCCTGTCCAAGCTCGACAAGGAGGAGAAGCTGTTCTCCAAGGACATCGTCGCCGTCGACATGCGTCTGCCCGACCGTCTCGTGGTGCAGCTCTCCGACGACGCCGCGAAGGCGCGCGAAGAGCTGTTCAAGGACAAGAAGTCCAAGAAGAAGGCCGGTGATTCCGCATGACCGGTCTCGATCGCACCCAGACCCCGAAGACCCGCCCGATGCCGCATAAGCGCGCCGGGCTCGTCGCCTGTCTCGACATCGGCACCAGCAAGATCGCCTGCATGATCGCGCGGCTGAAGCCGTCCGCGCCGAGCGAGGCGCTGCGCGGCCGCACCCATGCGGTGGAATTGACCGGCTACAGCCAGATCCAGGCGCGCGGCATGAAGGCCGGCGCGGTGATCGATCTCGGCGAATGCGAGCAGGCGGTGCGCCAGGCCGTCGGGCTTGCGGAGAAGATGGCCAAGGTGCGGGTCGAATCCGTGCTGCTGTCGGTCTCCGGCGGCAGGCTCGCCGGGCATATGGTCGAGGCCGCGGCCGACATCCGCGGCGGCGCGGTCACGCCGGCCGACGTCAGTCGCGTCACCTCTACCGGCATGCGCCATGCCACCGGCGAGGGCCGCACCGTGCTGCACGCGCTCCCCGTCGGTTACACGCTCGACGGCGTCAAGGGCATCCGCGATCCCCGCGGCATGGTCGCGCGCCAGTTCGGCGTCGATATGAACGTCGTGACCTGCGACGCCACCGTGGCGCGCAACCTGATGCTGGCGGTGGAGCGCTGCCACATCAACGTCGAAGCCATGGCGGCGAGCCCCTATGTCGCCGGCCTCTCCGTGCTGACCGACGACGAGGCCGATCTCGGCGCGGCCGTCGTCGAGATGGGGGCGGGCACCACGACGATCGCCGTCTATTCCGGCGGCCGCTTCGTGCATGCGGCAGGCTTTGCGGTCGGCGGTCATCACATCACGATGGACCTGGCGCGTGGACTGTCGGCGACCATCGCCGACGCCGAGCGAATCAAGACGTTCTATGGCACGGTCATCACCGGCGGATCGGATTCGCGTGAGCTGATGTCGGTGCCGACCGCCGGCGACGAGCAGGATCTGCCGCAGATCGTCTCCCGCGCCACCATCGCCAACATCGTCAAGCACCGGGCCGAGGAAATCTTCGAGATGGTCCGCGACAAGCTGAAGGAATCGCCCTTCGCGGCCGAGCCCAAGGGCCGTGTCGTGCTCTCGGGCGGCGCCTCGCAGCTCACCGGGCTCGTCGAACTCGGCACGCAAATTCTCGGCCGTCCCGTGCGGATCGGCCGACCGCTCGGCCTCGGCCGGCTGCCCAATGAGGCGAAGAACGCCGCCTTCGCGGTGCCCGCCGGGCTTCTGGTCTACCCGCAATATGTTCACCTTGAACATGTCGAACCGCGGCATACGCGGCAGACCAAGACAGGGACCGGCGGTTATTTCGGAAAGGTCGGACGATGGCTTCGCGAGGGCTTCTGATGACTCGTTTCCACGTTCCCGGATTTTCACCAACTCCCGCGGCCGCCGGCCGGGGCGAACCCACGCGCGCGTGATCGAGAGGCAACCATGACCATCAGCATCAACGTTCCTGATATTCACGAACTGAAGCCGCGGATCACCGTGTTTGGCGTCGGCGGCGCCGGCGGCAACGCCGTCAACAACATGATCACGGCGGGCCTTCAGGGCGTCGACTTCGTGGTCGCCAACACCGACGCGCAGGCGCTGACGATGTCGAAGGCGCAGCGCATCGTGCAGATGGGTACGCAGGTCACGCAAGGCCTCGGCGCCGGCTCGCAGCCGAACGTCGGCGCGGCCGCTGCGGAAGAGGTGATCGACGAGCTTCGCGACCATCTCTCGGGCGCCAACATGGTGTTCGTCACTGCCGGCATGGGCGGCGGCACCGGCACCGGAGCCGCTCCGGTGATCGCCAAGACCGCGCGCGACATGGGCATCCTCACCGTCGGCGTGGTGACCAAGCCTTTCCATTTCGAAGGCGGCCGCCGCATGCGCACCGCCGAAGCCGGCATCAACGAGCTGCACAAGGTCGTTGATACGCTCCTGATCATTCCGAACCAGAACCTGTTCCGGGTCGCCAACGAGAAAACCACCTTCGCCGACGCTTTCGCGATGGCCGACCAGGTGCTCTATTCGGGCGTTGCCTGCATCACCGACCTGATGGTGAAGGAAGGCCTGATCAACCTCGACTTCGCCGACGTCCGCGCCGTGATGCGTGAGATGGGCAAGGCAATGATGGGCACGGGCGAAGCCTCTGGCGACAAGCGCGCGCTGACCGCGGCCGAAGCTGCGATCGCCAACCCGCTGATCGACGATTCCTCGATGAAGGGTGCCAAGGGCCTCCTGATCTCGATCACCGGCGGCAAGGACCTCACTCTGTTCGAGGTCGACGAAGCCGCGACCCGCATCCGCGAGGAGGTCGACCAGGACGCCAACATCATCGTCGGCGCCACCTTCGACGAAGCCCTCGACGGCCTGATCCGCGTCTCGGTCGTTGCCACCGGCATCGAGCAGGCGGCGATCGCCCGCAACAGCCAGGCCTCGAGCGCACCGGCCGTCGCCGTTGCCGCCCCGCAGGCTCCGGCTCCCGTGGCTGAAACCCGGCTCGCCGATCTCACCGCGCGGCTGCGCGCGGACAATCAGCGGCTCGCCGAGCGCGCCCAGAGGTTGGAGGCGCAGATCCCGCCGGCTGCGCACTCACCGGTCGCTGCCGCCCCCATGGCGCCGCGTCCCAATGTCGAGCGCGCTGCGCTGGCTGCGATTGCCGCCGCGGTGGCTCCCGAAGTGCCGCAGGCCCCGGCGCCCCAGACCTATGGCGACGTCACCGTGCGTCCGATCGCGCAAAAGCCCTCGCTGTTCCCCGAGCCGGAAGCAGCCCCCGTCGCGATGCAGGAGCCGATGACGCCGGAAACCTTCATCCCGCCGCAGGCCGAGCGTCCGCCGATGCGTGCGCCGCGGATGCCGCGCCTCGAGGACCTGCCGATGCCGGCCCAGGCCGAGATTCGCCAGGGCCGAGAGACCGAGGACGAGCCGACCCAGAAGACCCGCCTGTCGCTGTTGCAGCGCCTTGCCAATGTCGGCCTCGGCCGTCGCGACGAGGAGAGCGAGCCGCCGGTCGCCGCGCGCACCACCGGCCCGGCGATGGCGCCAATGCCCGAGCGCAAGCCGCAGCGCAGCGTGGCTCAGCAGATCGCAGCCAGCGAACCAGTATCAGAGTATGCCCGCCGGCCCGCGCCGCAAGGTTTGGATGTCCATGGTCGCCCCGCGCCTGTTGCGCCGGCGCCACAGGGAGACGACCATCTTGATATCCCGGCCTTCCTGCGCCGGCAGGCAACGTGAGGATTGTTACAATCCACCTGATGGAAAAGGTCCCGGCGAATCGCTCGCCGGGACCTTTGCTTTTGGCTCCTGCGGTCCCAGGGTGCGAAAGCAACCGACTGATTTTAAATGATTAATTATGTATTCCGTGCTGGATTAAAGTTGCCGGAACCGGCTCCAAACGTGGCGCAAATTGGATCACGCCACGCCCGAATGCGGCAGAGTTGGGGTAACAATTGGTAAAAAAGCGTGAGTTGGCTTGTTTGGGGCAGTGACTATGGTTTGCGCGTGACTTGGGGATACGGAGATTCGAGCTGGTGCCTCGGGCGGCCAGTTCAGTCCAGTATAAGTCGCAGTGGGTCGTAGGGTGGGCAGTTCCTGATGAAATTTAGCCGGCAAACAACGCTCCGCGCGCAGGCCACCGTGACTGGCGTCGGCGTTCATTCCGGTCTCCCTGTCACGCTGACCTTGGGGCCTGCACATGTCGATGCAGGCTTGATCTTTGTCCGCACTGGCCTCGAAGGTTGCGACCGCGAAGTGCAGGCCACCGCCGAGCAGGTCATCGCGACCGATTTCGCGACCGTGCTTGGCGACAGCGACGGTGCTCTGGTGTCGACGGCCGAGCACGTGCTTGCAGCACTGCGCGGCATGGGTGTGGACAACGCCACCATCGAGATCGATGGTCCGGAAGTTCCGATCATGGACGGCAGCGCAGCGGCGTTCGTCGCGGCGATCGACCAGGCCGGTATTGTCAGCCAGCCGGCGCAGCGCCGGTTCATCCAGATTTTGAAGCCGGTCTCGGTTGCGATCGGCGATTCCTTCGGCGAGCTACGGCCTTACGCCAGCGGCTTCCGCGCCGAGATCGAGATCAATTTCGCCAATCCCGTGATCGGCCGGCAGGCCTACACGTTCGAGCTCAGCCCGGAGCGCTTCCGCCGCGAGATCGCGCGGGCCCGCACCTTCGGCCTGATGTGCGATCAGGCGCGTCTCTGGGGCGCAGGCTTCGCGCGCGGCGCCTCTTTCGAGAATACCGTCGTATTCGACGAGGAGCGGCTGCTGAATACCGAAGGCCTGCGCTACGCCGACGAATGCGTGCGCCACAAGGTGCTGGACGTGGTGGGGGATCTGGCACTGGCCGGCCTGCCGCTGCTCGGCGCCTATCGCTCGGTCCGCGGCGGTCACAAGCTCAACCACGCCGTCCTGACCGCGCTGCTTGCCGATCGGACCGCTTGGCGGGTGGTCGAAGGTGAGGCGGCTCGCCGCACCACGCGTCCCGTGGTCGAGGTCGGCAGCGGCATCGTGGGTGGCCGGATTGCCGCCGCCTACGGGCCGGACGTGTCCTGAAGGGCCGATTCCGGCCGCTTTGGTCCATCCGGCATTTCCTGGTAACCATGATCGACTAGCATCGGTACACATCGTCGCCTTAATCCGGGCGAAATGCCTGCCTATCCGGGACCTTAACGATCGTTTTTGGTTACACCGGCTTGGGTCGCATGGCAGGGCGCCGAAGCACGGGCAAACTTATACGGCAGATTTCGCGGCCATGACGGGGTCATGGCGTGGCGGGCAGCGCATCACAGGGCGTCAGGTCTTAAATTCATGTCAGCACAGCGTATGACGCGCGAATCATTCACGGCTTCGCTCGTGCCCTCGGCGCGACGGTTGCTGCAGGCCACCGCATTCCTCGCGCTCGCGCTGCCGCTCGGCGGCTGCGGCGCGGGCGAGCTGTGGGACAAATTCACCGCCAAGGACGATACCTTCGTCGAGGAGCCGGCCGACAAGCTCTATAATGAGGGCCTGTACCTCATGAACGAGAAGAAGGACATCAAGGCTGCGAACAAGAAGTTCGAGGAGGTCGACCGGCAGCACCCCTATTCCGACCTCGCCCGCAAGTCGCTTCTGATGTCGGCTTACGCGTCCTATCAGGCCGGCGACTATGACAGCTGTATCGGCTCTGCGAGCCGTTACGTCACCCTGCATCCCGGCAGCCCGGACGCGGCCTACGCGCAATATCTGATCGCGGCCTCCCATTACGACCAGATTCCCGACATCAGCCGCGACCAGAGCCGCACCGAGAAGGCGATCGCCTCGCTCGAAGAGGTGGTGCGCAAATATCCGAACTCCGAATATGCGACCAGCGCCAAGGCCAAGATCGAGGGCGGGCGCGACCAGCTCGCCGGCAAGGAGATGGCCGTCGGCCGCTACTACGCGCAGAAGCGCGACTTCACGGCCGCGATCAACCGCTACAAGACCGTGGTCACGCAGTACCAGACCACGCGTCACGTCGAGGAGGCGCTCTACCGCCTCACCGAGGCCTATATGGCGATCGGCATCGTCGGCGAGGCGCAGACCGCGGCCGCCGTGCTCGGGCACAATTTTCCTGACAGCCGCTGGTACAAGGACGCCTATAATCTTGTAAAATCCGGCGGTCTCGAGCCGAGCGAGAATCAGGGGTCCTGGATCAGCAGGACCTTCAAGAAGATGGGCCTCGGCGGCTAGGAAATTTGGGGTTCCATGCTGGCGCGTCTGTCGATCCGTGACATCGTCCTGATCGAACGGCTCGATATCGAATTCGCGACCGGCCTTGCGGTTTTGACCGGCGAGACCGGCGCGGGAAAATCCATCCTGCTCGATGCCTTTGCGCTGGCGCTCGGCGGCCGCGGCGATGCCGGCCTCGTGCGCCACGGCGCGGAGCAGGGGCAGGTCACGGCCGTATTCGACGTGCCGAAGGCCCATCCCGCCGCGAAGATCCTCGCCGAGAACGGGCTCGAGGATACCGATGAAATGATCCTGCGCCGCGTGCAGTTCGCCGACGGCCGCACCCGCGCCTTCATCAACGACCAGTCGATCAGCGTGCAGACCCTCAAGGCGGTCGGCGCTGCGCTGGTCGAGATCCATGGCCAGCATGACGAGCGCGCGCTGGTCGATGCTTCCACGCACCGCCGCCTGCTCGATGCCTTTGCCGGCCTCGAAAAGGATGTCACGGCGGTCGAAGCGCTGTGGGACGCGCGCCGCACAGCAAATACGGCGCTGGAGGAACATCGTGCCGGCATGGAGCGCGCCGCGCGCGAGGCGGATTATCTGCGCCATGCCTCGGACGAATTGAAGCAGCTTGCGCCCAAGGACGGCGAGGAGACGGCGCTAGCCTCCCGCCGCACCACCATGATGCAGGGCGAGAAGATCGCCTCCGACCTGCGCGAGGCGCAGGAAATCGTCGGCGGTCACAATTCGCCGGTCGCGGCACTTTCGGCGGCGGTGCGAAGGCTGGAGCGCCGCGGCGTCAATTCGCCGGCGCTGGTCGAGCCCGCGGTGAAGGCGATCGACGCGGCGATCAATTCGTTGGAGGAGGCCGACCAGCATCTTCAGGCCGCGCTCGCCGCAACCGATTTCGACCCCTTGGAGCTCGAACGCATCGAGGAACGGCTGTTCGCGTTGCGCGCCGCCTCGCGCAAATATTCGACGCCGGTCGATGGCCTGGCAGCGCTTGCGGCGAAATACGCGGCCGATGTCAGGCTGATCGACGCCGGCGCCGAACAGTTGAAGAAGCTCGAGCAGGCCGCGATCGAGGCCGATGCGCGCTACGCTGCTGCTGCCAAGAAGCTCTCGGCTGCACGCCAGAAGTTGGCCGAAAAGCTCAACAAGGCCGTCAATGCTGAACTCGCCCCGCTCAAGCTGGAACGCGCGAAATTCATGACCCAGGTCGAGACCGATGAGCGCGCCCCGGGGCCGCAGGGTTTCGATCGCGTCGAGTTCTGGGTGCAGACCAATCCGGGCACGAAGCCGGGGCCGCTGATGAAGGTCGCCTCCGGCGGCGAACTGTCGCGCTTCCTCCTCGCGCTGAAGGTCGTGCTGTCCGACCGCGGTTCGGCGCCGACCCTGGTGTTCGACGAAATCGACACCGGCGTCGGCGGCGCGGTGGCAGATGCCATCGGCGCGCGACTCGCGCGGCTTGCCGGCCAGGTGCAGGTGATGGCCGTGACCCACGCCCCGCAGGTCGCCGCCCGCGCCGACCAGCATCTCCTGATTTCCAAGGACGCCCTCGACAAGGGCAAGCGCGTCGCCACCCGCGTCAATGCGCTCGCCGCCGACCACCGCCGCGAGGAGATCGCGCGGATGCTGGCGGGAGCGGAGATCACCGCGGAGGCGAGGGCGGCTGCGGAACGCTTGCTGAGGGCGGCGACGGCTTGACGATCTCGTGTCCCGGGCGCGGTGCAGCGCGCAGCGCTGCTCCGCAGAGCCGGGACCTATAATGGTGCCTCAAGATGGGCCCCGGATCAGCAGCGCACCGCTTCGCGCTGCGCAGCGTCCGGGGCACGAGATTTCCACACGCCTTTACCCTCGCGCCGCGTCTGTCGTATTCAGGGACCATGGCAAGAGCAGCAAAATCCAAAGCGAAGACGCTTCCCGACGTCGCCGATCTCACCAAGGCGCAGGCCAAGGTCGAGCACGTGCGGCTCGCCCTCGAACTCGAGGGGCACGACAAGCGCTATTACCAGGACGATGCGCCGACCGTTACCGACGCCGAATATGACGCGCTGCGCCAGCGCTTCAATGCGATCGAGAAGCGCTTTCCGGACTTCGTCAGCCCGGAGTCGCCGTCGCAGAAGATCGGCGCGGCGCCGTCCGGACGCTTCAAGAAGGTTCGGCACGCGGTGCCGATGTTGTCGCTTGACAACGCCTTTGCGGAAGAGGACGTGCGCGATTTCGTCGGCCGCATCGCGCGCTTCCTGAAGCTTGCCGACGACAGGATCGATTTCTCCGCCGAGCCCAAGATCGACGGGCTCTCCATGTCGCTGCGCTATGAGGGCGGCGAGCTCGTCACCGCGGCGACGCGCGGCGACGGCGCGGAGGGCGAGGACGTCACCGCCAACATCCGTACGCTCGAGGACGTGCCGAAGAAGCTCAAAGGCCGCAACGTCCCTGATATCTGCGAGGTGCGCGGCGAGGTCTACATGACCAAGAAGGCATTCCTCGCGCTCAACGAGCGGCAGAAGGCGGCCGGCGACACCATCTTTGCCAATCCGCGCAACTCGGCGGCAGGCTCGCTGCGGCAGAAGGACCCCGGCATCACCGCCTCGCGCCCGCTCGGCTTCTTTGCCTATGCGTGGGGGCAGATGAGCGCGATGCCGGAGGGCACACAGAGCGGCATGATCCACTGGTTCGAGCGCTGCGGTTTCAAGACCAATCCGCTGACGAAGCTCTGTCACTCCGTCGAGGAACTGCTCGCATTTCATCATTCGATTGAAGAGCAGCGCGCCGAGCTCGACTACGACATCGACGGCGTCGTCTACAAGGTCGACCGCATCGACTGGCAGGAGCGGCTCGGCTTCGTGTCGCGCACGCCGCGCTGGGGCATCGCGCACAAGTTTCCGGCCGAGCGCGCCATGACGGTGCTGCGCGACATCGAGATCCAGGTCGGCCGCACCGGCTCGTTCACGCCGGTCGGCAAGCTCGAACCGATCGGCGTCGGCGGCGTGATCGTGCAGAACGTCACGCTGCACAATGAGGACTACATCAAGGGCATCGGCAACAAGGGCGAGGTGCTGCGCGAGGGCCGCGACCTAAGGATCGGTGACACCGTCGTGATCCAGCGCGCTGGCGACGTCATCCCGCAGGTCGTCGACGTCGTCATTGACAAGCGGCCGGAGAATGCCAAGGAATTCCAATTCCCGAAGAAGTGCCCGTGCCCGCTGCACACCGATGTGGTGCGCGAGGAGACGGCGGCCGGCGAGGAGGGCTCGCGCGCCCGCTGCACCGGCGAGTTCGCCTGCCCCTATCAGAAGATCGAGCATTTGAAGCTGTTCGTGTCGCGGCGGGCGTTCGACATTGACGGGCTCGGCGAGAAGCAGCTTCAATACTTCTTCGACGAAGGTTTTGTGAAGGAGCCCGCCGACATCTTCACGCTCCAGAAGCGCAACGCGAAGCTGAAGCTGGAGGAGATCGAGGGTTACGGCGAGACCTCGGTGCGCAACCTCTTCAGCGCGATCGAGAGTCGGCGCAACATCGCGCTGGAGCGCTTCATCTACGCGCTCGGCATGCGTCATGTCGGCGAGACCACGGCTCTGGCGCTGGCGCGCGGTTATGGCTCCTGGGACGCCTTCCACGACGCCTGCCTGAAGGTCGCTCACGGCGACGAGGAGACAATTGCCGACATGGACGCGCTGGATCAGATCGGCGACACCGTGATCAAGAGCATCGCCGACTATTTCGGCGAGAGCCACAACCGCGGCATCGTTGAGCGGCTGACCGGCGAAGTCGACATCATCGACGCCGAGAAGCCGAAGAGCAATTCGGCCGTCGCCGGTAAGACGGTGGTTTTCACAGGCTCGCTGGAGAAGATGACGCGCGATGAGGCCAAGGCGACCGCGGAGCGGCTGGGCGCGAAAGTGTCGGGATCGGTGTCGAAGAAGACCGACCTGGTGGTCGCAGGGCCGGGTGCAGGATCGAAGCTTGCCGAGGCCAACAAGCACGGCGTCAAGGTGCTCACCGAAGACGAGTGGTTGAAACTGATCGAGGAGTGAGAAGAGCTCCGCTCGTGCCTCTTGTTCCGCTGTCGTCGTCGATGAGAGCGAGAATGTTCGCGCTATTGCCGCATTCGGAGGGCTCTTCCCTTCTCCCCTTGTGGGAAGCTTATTACCGGAAAAAACGCAACACTCTCAATGGCTAACCCCGCGAGTGTCCGTGAAGTGTCGGGAATAGCGTTTTTCAAGTCTTTTCAAGTATTTTTTCTGCGCGCCGACCGTGGGTGTCCTGGGCGGCCCGGATGTGCGGGGGTCTTGATCTTCCCCCAATCCTGAATGCGGCGTTAACGACGAAAGGCTCGCGAGCCACCATCCAGCGCATTGCGCGGGACAAGGCCGTCAATCGGCTCGAACTATCTCGCGCAATGGCGCACCTACTATCGAAACACCGTGGTGCAATACGTCGCGGGCACGATCGATCGCATCGATGCGCACAATGCGCTGGTCTCGCTCGGCTACCGAGACGCGGCACTCCAAATCGAACTTCTCGAAATGGACAAGGCCACGCGTCCGAGGCGGCAGCGGCGCCTGACAAGGATTTCGTTTCCCTCTGCAACGCAGGGCGACAACGGAATTAAATGTCGACACCTTTGTTTGGGTCGTCGCGCTCATCGCCCTGCAATTCTCTCTGCGCTTGGTTCGAGAACTCGTCGTCGCGTCCTTCGGGTTTGCCCGCCTGCTCCCACAGCTCGAACACAAGGCGGGACCGCCGGGCCATTTTTACTTGTGGCCCAAACAGCCAATTCGGGCTTAGGAGAGTCGTTCCTTCAGCTATGCCGCCGTTTAGGCCGAGCGCTTCTCAGTGTTTCTTTTCCGCCCGGATGGTTATCACCTCTACCCACGTCGCATCGCGCACGGTCACTTCACGTCCTGTGCTTTCAGCGATCCGTCGCGCGACCTCAAAAGCCTTTTCTTCATCGGTAATTTCCAGAACGACGAACGAGCGTGCATCCATCGATACGCCAGCGCCAGTAAGTATCATGTGGGACACATCGGTCTCCTTCCGATCCGAAGTCAATGCCTCACAGTCCACCGGCGCTTAAGCGCGCTGCTCCGTTCCGTTAGAGCTAGTGGCCAAGTGCGCGCCAATTGAACACTTAGTCAGGAGGCAGCGCGCACCACCGCATCGGGGTAAATGATCGCGACCCTGCGATCGAGTTGCAATAACTCGATGCCGTGACGATTGATCAGGCGCCGCGCGACCTTCACCGCCGCGTCATCACTGACCGCCTCAAATGCCCGCGCATCGCGGATGTGACCATCCTCGCTCAGAACGAATGCTCGATAATCGCCCATTGGACCGTCCCCGCATTAGGTTGGCGGCTTCAATGCCATGGACGACAGCCACTCATTGACATGGGCGGCTGTCTCGGCTTGGCGCGCGCGGCGCAACAGTCTTTCGCGTTCGAAGCCTGACGGATTGCCTTGGGCCTGCTTGCGCAGACGCTCTGCCTCCTCGAGCAATCGCTGTTCAAGAGTGCTGGTTTGTTTGATACGCCGTCGCTTTTGCACGGCGCTGCTCCTTTCCATGAGGGGAAGGCGGGAGCGCAACCGGCGTTCTCATCACCGATAAAAGCCACAATCCGAGCGGTGATGGGGGCAAGCATACGCCTGATAAATTCTGAGCGTGATGTCATATGTTAGGGAATATGACCGAATAGATCCCTGACCTGAGCCGATCATAAGCAGTTTGGCACGGCTCTCCGGCTAGGGCCAGAAGCCCGGGAATGCATATGCCACGTATCGGGAATAGGAACTTACTCGTTCGACGCCTACGGTGTTACCCATACGCATTTTGCAATTGCTTTTCCTAATGATGCTGCCAGAAGAACAAAATCCGCCTCAAGAGAAACTGGACCATGGCCGCGCGTCGCTTTAAGTCGAAATAACATTCATGGATGCTGCCTTAAATATCTCGACCAGCACTGAGAATCGGCTTTTGGCGGCGTTGCCGCCAGCGGATTTGGGCTTGCTCACGCCGCATTTCCAGAAGGTCTCGTTCCAACCCGACGCCGTCTTAGTGCGGTCGGGCGATCAGCTCGACCAGGTTTATTTTCCCCATAGCGGCGCGATCGCCTTCATGCTCGATATGCCCGACGGGCAAACCGTCGCAACCACGTTGATGGGACGGGAAGGCGCTTTGGCTTCGCTCTCTGTGCTCGGCCCATCGCTTTCATCCGTGACCGCTATTGCTCGCGTGGCCGGCACAGCGTCGCTGATTTCCGTTGCGAAATTCCGGGCTGCCTATGCGCAAAGCGAAGCCATCAGGAATGTCGTGCAGGTCCACGCCCGCGCGCTGTTGTTGCAGCTCCAGCACGTGGCCGCCTGCAATGCGCTGCATCGGGTGGATCGCCGCATGGCGCGGTGGCTCCTACAGCTCCACGACCGCGTTCCCGACGACGTGCTTCCGCTGACGCAGGAGGCGCTTGCCCAATTGCTGGGGGTGCGGCGAACGACGGTGACGCTGACGATGAGCAAGCTTCGCGCAGCGGGCGCCATCCCGTCCGACCGGCGCGGCTTTGTAGAGATCGACCGGGCGCGGCTCGAGCGCGTCGCATGCGCCTGTTATGCGCCAATGCAGCGCAAGATCGACCGGATGTATTGCCAGGAATTGTCGGCGCCGCAACTTGCCCTTGCGCCGTTCCGCGAAAGCTCCATTGTCGCCTTCGACGCCCCGCGTGCTAGACCCCCTCAAGCGTGATCAACATATCCAGATCGCTGGTCCTTTCTTTCCGCAACTTAATGAGCGGCCGATACTCAGGACCAATCGTAGAGTGATTGCCGATCGGGAAATTCAATGATCACGACGCGTTCGGGCTCCCAATGGCCACCTTCGGGAAATCGATGCGCATCGCGCTTGGTCAGATACCGCCCGCCATATTTTTCGATCATCGGTCCAACCTTGACCCGGTACTCCTCAAACACAGCGGGCTCGGTGATGATGTGCTCAGCGATTAAGTAAGCCTTTGGCATGGCCGTTCTCCCGCTTGGTCTCCCCGCCTAAAGCCTATCATGTCGCCGCTGCGAAGGGGCGCTCCGGCCTCCGCGATAAGCGCGCTCGCGGTGCTTTGAGACCAGGCCCATCTTGCAGGCGGCCCGGAATAGATCGGGGCCGATCTCGCCCTGCTCGAAAGGCGCGGCGTGGATGCCCTCGGGGCGGCGCGCCAGGAGTTGGGCCAGATTCTGCTTCCGAAGGAACAGCGGCAGCTTGCGATAGTCGTCGCCGCCGCCTGCGAGCATGTCGAAGGCGTAGAGCTGGATGTTGGCGTCGTGCTTACGCGACTGCGGGCTATCGAAGTCCGATATCTCGTCAACGCCAAAAAGACCGCCTCGCCATCGGGTGCTGTCCTAATTAGGACACCTATTTCGGCAGATTAGGACACGGCTCAATTCCGGGCCGATGAAAGGAGGTCATCATGAAGCTTAAGCTTCGCATGAACCTCGCGGGAAAACCCACTGGGTAAACCATGCGTCACCCGGGCCGGACAGGCGGCCGATGACGAACCACATGGGATGAAGCTAAGGCCGCAGCATTAGGCGGCGTGGGTTGATATCCACAGGGCAAAAGGCGCGGGCGACACCTGATCTCGGCCCCGCCCCTTACAGACGCCTTTTCGAGAACGATCCACAACCGCACAACCTATGCGTCTGGGCTATAGGCGAGAATCGGCTTAGTTAGTTGTGAGTTGCGGGAATAAGTCGGATAAGATTCAAAAATTCGAAGGCGATATCTATGGAGCCGAAGGCGATATCTATGGAGCCAATGTCCCGCCCCGTTAGCCTGAAGGCCGTTTCGAATGAGAAGCGGCAAAGCTATGGGATCTATGCCGCAAGAACTGTGCCGGGCCGCCGCAAACCAAATGGGGGATGAAATCGCTGGTTTTGCGATTGTTATCTGGGATCAAAACGGTGAAATGCGGACTTCTTATAACACAGCGCGAGGCCCGATAGGCCCCGCGCTGGTTTCGGACGCCCTCAACCGTCACGTGGCAGTGAAGTTGGCTGAGGAACGTCTTGCTGGTAACGACAGCTCGGGAAACTGAGCTGTCGTTACTTCCCCTTCCGCTTAGCCCCGCGACGCTGAGCGAGATCGGAAGCCGCGACTTCCTTCTGCTTCGGCGTCGATTTCGGGCTGCGCAGGATGCGCGAAGCATCCGATGCCGCCTTTTTGCCAGTAGTCATTTCAATCACCTCCTTTCGCTGGATTTGCCCTTTCGACAGAGCATCGGGTAGTCCGGGTGAGTCGTCCGTCAGAGTCAAGACAGGCCACCATCGATTACCCGGAAAGTTCGCTTCACCCGCACCGGCCTATTCGGCTCCAACGGCAGCACGGCATCAATCAGGTCTCCAATGGTCCAGACGCGATCAGCGATGCCAAGCGCGACCGCTGGCCTGGTGCGCAGAGCCACGTACAGGGTGACGGCGGACGAACTCAAGGGCCGCGTGGTCGGCGGGGAAAAGAAAGAAGCCGAGGTGGACGGCGGTTACGTGAAGCCCGCCAACCTCAAGGAGCACCGCAAGGACCGGCGTTTTGCCAGCAACCAGAACGGCAAGCGCAAGGTGGTTGTGATCGTCCGCGAGCGGCAACTCGGTCCCGGCCGTGTTCAACAGCGAAAGCCAAGCTGCCTCATTTATCCGCTCCCGCATAGCGAAGGGAACCACGGTTCATACCGATGAAGCCGCTGCTTGGGACCACCTCCATGAGCGTTTCGAGGTGAAACGCATCAACCATCAGGAGGCATGCAGTCTTGACGGTGTCTGCACCAACATGGCCGAGGAGTATTTCAGCCGCCTTCGCCGGGGCGAGATCGGCATTCACCACCATATCGCCGGGCCGTACCTCCTCCGCTATGCGCAGGAGTCCTCATGGCGGGAGGACAACCGCGGCGTCTCGAATGGTGATCAGACGCAGCGGGTTGCTGGGCTAGGGTCCGGACTCAATTGAGCCAATAGGTGACTGCGGCGGCGATGAAGGCTGCACTGAGGTAATTCCTGGCGAGTTTGTCGTATCGGGTGGCGATGCGACGCCAGTCTTTGAGTCTGCACCACATACGTTCGACGCGGTTTCGCTGCTTGTAAGCGCGTTTGTCGTAAGGAATAGGGCTGCGCCTTGATGTGGTCGAGGGGATGACCGGTTCAGCTTTGCGGCCCTTGATCAGGTGGCGCAGGTGATCGGCGTCGTATCCGCGGTCGGCGATCAGGCGGCGGAAGGGACCGATAGCGCGGACCAGATCGGCGGCAACGGTGATGTCGTTGACATTGCCGGCGGTGAGCAAAAGCACCCGAGGCCGTCCTTTGGCGTCGGTCAGGCCGTGGAGCTTCGTCGTGCGCCCGCCGCGCGAGCGGCCGATACCTTGCGCGAAGTCCCCCCTTTTGCGCCAGCGGCGGAGCGGTGGGCTTTGACGTGGGTGCTGTCGATGGCGACGGTGCCGAAGATGCCGCTATGACCGGTCAGAGCCTTGAAGATGTCGTGCCAAATCCCCTGACGGCTCCAGCGATTATAGCGATTGTAGATCGTCGTGTAGGGACCATACCCCGCCGGGCAATCGCGCCAGCGACCGCCCGAACGCAGCATGTAGACGATCCCGCTGATCACCCGGCGATCGTCGACGCGACGCGCTCCACGCCGACCACGGGGCAACAACGGCTCGATCCGCCGCCATTCCGCATCGTTCAAAAGGTAGAGCGCCTTCGCCATCCCGGCCTCCAAATCATCTTCGGAGACCTTGAATCACAAACCGGGCTCAGCCGGAATCCTTATTGAGTACAGACCCTAGCCTTGAAGCGGGGCAAGAGCATTGATTGCACCGGCTATTGGAACGCCATCTAGAGCGCTAAGCCGCCTCGCGAGCGCGCGAGGGCCTTTGTTTGGCCGGAACCGCCTCTTTGACCTTCTTGGCGACTTCTTTGAGGGTGTCCTTGTCGACTCTCTGCTTGAAGCTCTGGACGAGAACGCGGCGCACAAATTCCTCGGCTGTCATCTTCTTGTCGGTCATTTGTTCGCTCCGCTAAAGTTCATCCCACGTCCTATCTATAATCAAATCCGCAAAATCTTTAATCCAAAATTTTCCTCTCAACTTCTTTTCATGCAACGCGTCTTTAAGAACTTCGTTCACCTCAAGAATAGGAATCAAAGCCTTCGCAACGTCATCGCGGCGAATCCTAGCGCCCTCTGGGAAGTTTCCTGCAATGAAAGCCTTGGTTTGTTGAGCTGCGTCAAGCCAAGCAGGTCTGTCCCCGTCAAACAACTCCACCAACCCGACTTCGCTGAGCCGCTGTTCTGCTTCCAAGGTAAGAGCCATCAGCGAATCTCCAAGGCTGAGAAGAGAGCAACCAATAGACTCATGATAAGGGCGACGACCAAGCAGAGCGCCCCGATGAGGGCGATGCATTCTTGGTGAAAGGCTTTCCCCGCGATGCCTGTGGCGGCGGCGAGAATAGCGAAAACGAATCCGACGAACCCTAGCCATGCTCGGCGTTGGTAACGTCCTCGAATCGGATTGCGCTCTTGCGGCTGATAACCCTCGAACGCTACGGCAATCGCGCCGAGGAAAACCAGCAATAGACCGGCCAGTGCCGTCGCGGCGGCAGATATATCGCCGCCGACCTCAATCAGCCCCTCCATTTCCACCTCCGATTGCTGGAGATGGAACTTTCCCCAAATCGGCGGGGATGACAAGGGCTTATGAAGCTAGTTTCCGCTTGAACGGCCTAGATGCCGTAATGGGCCGGCCTTCGCGAGGCTAGCCAGGTTAGGTGGCTGTCCCTCAGAATGATGATGTTGAAACGGAGTCCGAATGATCGGCTCCAGGCATCAAGTGAGGAACAGCCATGGACTATTATGCGGGGATCGACGTGTCTTTGAAAGAGAGCAGCATCTGCGTTGTTGACGGGACTGGCAAGGTCGTCCGCGAAGTCAAGGTCGCCAGCGGGCCTGAGGTGCTTATTGGCTATTTCGACGAGCTGGAATTACCTGTCAGCCGCATTGGGCTCGAAGCAGGGCCGTTGTCGCAGTGGCTGCATGCCGGGCTTGTGGCCGGCGGATGCGATGAGGTTTTGCTCGAGACACGGCATGTGAAAGCAGCACTCTCAGCTATGACCGTCAAGACCGACCGGAAGGATGCCCGCGGGATCGCTCAGTTGCTGCGGATGGGCTGGTACCGTCCGGTTCACGCGAAATCGGTGCCTTGCAAGGACACCCGCGCCCTTCTCATTGGGCGCAAGCTTCTGCAAGGCAAGCTTCTCGACGTCGAACTCAGCATCCGCGGGATTTTGCGTGGCTATGGGCTGAAGGTCGGCGAAGTGAGCCGTGGACGGTTTGAGCGCGCATTCGGGAATTGACAGCGGGGCACGTGACCCTGGAAACGGTGATTGGCGCGATGCTCGCTGCGAGGACGGCATTGTGGAACGAGTTCACCAGGCTGCATCGCGAGATGCTGAAGATCGCGCGGGCCGACAAAGTTTGCCGGCGATTGATGAGCACACCTGGTGTCGGTGCTTTGGTCGCCCTGACATACCGCTCGGCGGTAGATGATCCATCGCGCGGTTCGTAAAATCCAGTACGATCGGCGCCTACTTCGGGCTCACGCCGAAAAAATATCAGTCGGGTGAGACCGACCGGGACGGCGTCATCAGCAAGGTCGGCGACGCCATGGTGCGCACCGCGCTCTTTGAAGCGGCGCATATCAAGCTGACGCGTGCGACACGCTTCTCGAGCCTGAAGCGCTGGGCACTCGAGGTTGCGCGACGGCGCGGCATGAAGCGCGCCAAAGTGGCCCTTGCTCGCAAGTTGGGCGTTGTGCTGCATCGCATGTGGGTGGACGCGACCGAGTTCCGCTGGAGCAAGACCGCTGCGGCTGCATAGGAGATAGAGAAGATTCGGAACGAGCCGGAAACGGTACGTTCTCCTGAGTGTCCCGTCGCCGGGACGAGGGCTTGGCAAGGTCGTGAGTAGTGCTGTGAATGCTGCGGCAGATCACGCGTCCTAGATTGACCTGTCGGCTCTGGATCTGATGGCATGGTGTGGCGGTCTTCGTGCCGACCACGGACAGAAGCATGATCCTGGCGATGAGATTTGTTCAGAGGGACTTGACGAACAAAGGCCCATTACAGAAGTATGCCTTGGGGGATGTATGCCCTGGCCGCTGCTTCCCGCTACCCTTCTGAATCATAATCGGAGATATGCCTTACCCCGGCAAGGATAGTTCGACTGGCTTGCGTCGAGCGAGGAGGTCGACACGGAAGCCTCGGCAGCAACTGCATGAACGGACCAAATACGGCAAAAACCGATACAACCCAGTAAGCGGCTACATGCAGGTCTGCGTGCCGCGCTAAACATGCCCGCGCGGCATAGCTTCACATCGACTTTCTCAGCCCACTCATTGCGTGAACGGCCAAAGCAACGGATTTGCAACAAATCCGCCATTCAAGCTCTCCAATCTGTGCAGATCCGTGACACGACCGCCGCGCACCGGCCTTTGCAAATCCGTCGCCTGTCTCATACGTGCGATCTCTCGAACTGGAGGGCCTTGGTGGCGCATCGCCCACGTAGCTCTCGCCAACCAGCCCGTCAGCGCTTCGCTTGTGCCCGCATCCATATGCTTGTGGTAAACTCGAACCATGTACGCCGCCGAAGTCATTGCGCGTCTGAAGACCACCGAACCGAAACTGCGGGCCTTTGGCGTGAGCGGCCTTTATCTTTTCGGCTCTTACTCCCGCGACGAGGTACAGCCGGACTCGGATGTCGACGCCTTCATCGACAAGGCGGCAGCTGCCGCTTTCGGCCTGGACGCGTTCATCGGTCCATTTCAGTTGATTCAACCTTCCAGCAGCCCGAGCGGGTAGTCGGCTTTTTCAATACCTATCGCCAGCTATACCCGGTGACCCGAGACACACTGCGCGCCATCGCCAATCAGTTTCAACGCTGGGTGACGGAGCGGACCGAGAAACGCAACATCCCGATTGTCGAAGCGCCGAAGGGCCGTCGTGACGAATTTATCGACCCGTATTTCGAAAGGGCAAGCCTGACGCCATCGTGGCCATCCTCAAGGCGCGAGAACCGGCACGGATCATGACTGCCATTGGCGACAAGGTCGCAAACCGATGGCACCTCCAGTTCGCGCAGCGCTAGGTTATTTATCCACAAACTGGATGTGTCCCACATCCATATAATCGATTTTACCAATCCAAAGAAATGAGGGTAGAAAACGTCAGTTTATTGAAATTTAACTCGGGCATATCCGGATGGATATCGATCGTTGCTCTGGCTCTAAGAACAACCCTCGCTTCGAGGCCTCCGTATCTAGCGCGCCTAACGAGAGCGCTGACACCGGCAGACGCTGCAGTCTCTATCTGACGTTTGACGACGGCACTAGTCTGCTTTTTTACACCGGATGGTTGTCTTAGGTGTGCTGGCCAAACATCTGGTGTGGCCGACTTTTTGTGTCATCAGCCCCTATGCCGCAAACCATCCAAGGCTACTCGACAAATGATCGCAGAAGGTTATGCGATCGCCAAATCGCACCATGAGACATCCGGACGTATCCAGATGCGAGCCCGCTACTGCGAAACGCAGGGACCATGAGCCTGCTAACGTTACCGTCGTTGATGCGATCTCGAGTCGTTGCAAGCAACGTTATCTAAGGAAGATGCAATGACCCGCCCTACATCGCCGCCCGAGCCATTTGTAATTCTGGCAATGCCGAGGACTGGCACCCACTATCTTGAAGAGTTACTGAATGAGCATCCGAACGTGTTGAGCAACGGTGAGCTGCTGAATACATCTGATACGAATTGGCACGATAAGGATCGTTTGTTGCGGGGCGATCGCGAGCTTCTCGAGCTTGCGTATCTGCGCTATCCGACGCGAAGCGATAGGGCCAAGCTGACGCATGTTGGTTGCAAGATCAACGAACCGCAGTTTCACGATCGTCCCGGTGTTTTTGCCGAGCTGGTTCGTTGGCCACGCCTCAAGGTCATCCTCGTGCTTCGGAGAAACACTATGGAATCGCTTCGATCGCTGGTGCAAGCAAGGCAGAGTGGCCAATGGCTGAAATTCAGTTCTGACGGCGAGGCGGCACCGTCGCCGCGCATTACATTGTCAATCGCCGACTGCGAGGCCTATTTCAAGGCCGCGGACGATTTCCATGCCCGAGTTGCTCAGTCCTTCGCGTCGACCAGTATGCTCGTGATCGAGTATGAAAGGCTACATCACCAACCAAGCGCCTGCCTGGCAACGGTTTGGGCGTTCCTGGGGGTCCCAGCGCTTCAGCTGTCTGGTAGCGCCATGCTTCAGCGCCAAGAAACGCGACCGCTAGACCAAACCGTACAGAACTTTCATGAGCTGCGGCGGCACTTCGCAGACGGACCTTACGAACGATTCTTTGAGGTTGGTGAGGCCTGATTCGCGGTCAGTAGCGGCGAACGTCGGCGTAATTTAATTTACTTCGGTGGAACGGCCTTGACTGAGGCCAATACGGCCCTTCCGGTCACGGTGAATGGAGAGCTGGACTAGCACTACCTTGCATGGGTCGTTCGTCGATCAAACGCACGCGGGCGCCGCTCTCAACGCAACAAGGGCGGAGAGGATCAGCGCCGAGTCGCGTCGCTGTTAAGTAAACTGGGAAATGATTAATGGGACCCCGGCCCATCACAGATGGAGCGGATGATGACGAAGCAGACGAGACGGAGTGCGCTTAGCCTGATCGCCGCCGCCCAGCTTTGGTAGGTCCGCAATTCTACGGTCTGTGCGAATATGGGCCTGTCGGTGAATGGAGCCACCCCAGCGCAGCTGGCTAAAGCGCCGGCCAGGGATCAAAGTTGTTACCCACGATCGTGCGGGACTGTCGCCCTATCCCGATCAATTCACCCCCCCTCCCGCTTTTGGCGCTGAAGTGGAGAACTTGCGACGATCTAGCTTCGGACGCGGGAGATTGGCGTGGACCCAGACAATTTCGATCCATTCGATCCAGTCGATCTAGGTTGGCTGCAGGCGTACTACGCCATGTTGCAACAACAGGCAGAGCTGGCCGCGCCAGGAGCGGTAGACCAGGTCGCGCACGAGGACTCTGAGCAGCACTTGGCCGAGGAGCGCCAAGGCGGTGCTGCTCCCATCGCAGGGGGCCGCCCACCGCGCTCAAACCCTAACTATCCTCATCTGTCCGATAACGACGAGAACCTCATCAACTCGGCTATCGAGGCCGAGCGCGGGAATCTAACAGAAGGAACAGTATGCGTTTACGCTCGCGCTCTTCGTCGATTGGGCAATCGTCTAGGGGCGCGAGGCCAAACCATTGATGCACTCGATCATGTTTCCTTGGTCGCTTACGCCGACGAGTTTTTTCCGAAAGACCCGCATGTGGGTCCCGCGTTGACGATCCTTCGGAGGCATCGCGAGCCTTTCTCTGTGGAAGACGAGAGTCTCATCGACCGGGCCATCGAGGCAGCTGCTGGGCACCGAGACTGGCACAGCAAGACCGCCCGGCGGTATAATCGCACTTTGCGTAACTTGGCGAATTCTCTCGGGCCAAGTCAAACGATTACTGCACTCGATCACGAATCGCTGCTCGACCACGCCCACAGGGTATCACGGTGTGCCCGCCACCTGACGGACCTGAAAACCGCCTTGCAAGCGCTTCGTGAGTATCGTGGCTCAAACACATTAGCTGATCGCGGGCCTCCACATCACAGTTCCACGGCAGAACGCGGACATATCATCGATGATGCAGCTCGTTCCAACCAGCGAACAGAGACTACGCCGCCTATCGGCCTGATACGTGAGTCCGGCAACAGTAGCCTCGGGGACGGTGTTTCGGGCGCAGTCGGCTCCTGGCAGATGGGGGAACAGGCAGCCCATTCGCCATTGCAAGCTGTCGATCCGGAGGAGCTCTGGCAGGAAGTGGACCAAGTTGGCCAGCTGCCCGCCGACCGTTGGGACCTCGCGAACTTTTGGGAAGGCATGCCGTCTTCCTTAAGCCTGTCGCAACAGTCATCCGCTCCGGCAGCCGCCCTACCGGCTTGGCCGCCGCTGTGGGATCAAGCCACCGGACGATCTTCATTTGCCGGTACTTCGGAAGCGTCATCGAGTTTCGTCGCTCGCCTGTCGGCGTCCGATTTTGGAAGTTTGGTCAGTTTGGGCTGGGAGCACGGCATCCAACCGGCTCCCCCCGAGCTGATCCGCGCCCTCGACGCACGCGGACTCCTGCCGGGGCCGTGTCGGCCGACACATCTGAGGATCCTTGATCGATCGTATTCGGCGCAGTGGGCAGGGAGAGGAAGAAGGGAGGTCGCGACCTTAAATAATTTGCTCGGCGGTGACGTTATGCTGATTCCGGAACCCGGGTTTGAACACCAGGGACCGGTGCAGGTGCGCCCCGGAACTGTTCCATCATCTGCGGTCGCGGCATCGTCCACAGCCGGTGCATCGTCCTCCGGGCAAGGCGGTTCGCAGGCACTGTACGGCCTTCCGGACATCGGAGAGTATGTTCCCCAGGACTTTGCTCACGGCGACACACGACCGATTGGCGCACAGGACTGGGGTGGCACCAGCGGTGCCGAAAGCATGGGACCATCAGAGATGCCCACGGGCTTTTGGGGGCGTCATTTCGAAGAAAACATCGTCAGCGATCCTTGGCAACACACCAGTACTTCTGGCTCCGATCGGCACAGCGCCGCCGCCATCGGAGGGCCGCCCGCGGCACATCACCAGGCGCCCTCACAGGCACTCGCGGGCGCATCGCTGCCTGCCTTGTCTGTCGGCCCGTTGAGCGACACGCTCCAAGCATTTTTGGCGCGATTCAATGCCTACGTGGGACAAGCCAGTGGCCAAGGACTGAATTGCCTGCTGGAAACGGTTCTTCAATTGGCCAGCAACACGGAGCGACCGGACGACGAAACGCCGCAGACTCAGCAACTTCAGCAACAGGCTCAGTCGTTGCGGAATAGCCTGGTTCAAGACGGCACGGTCGATCCGCATGGCGAAATCGACCTTTACGGCGCTGGTGTCGGGGTCGTGCTGGCGACCAGTTTTGGCCTGCGCATTCAAGCCATCGAGGCACATGCGAATGGCGGGTGGACCGTGCATCCTGTCCTGGGTCAGGAAGGTCGACTGGTGCACATTTTGCACACGCCGGGGCATTTCCAGCCGCTGTGGCCTCGGCACTAAGAAAGAAAAGCCGAAGCCCGCGCGAGCTCGGTACTGCAGCCCCAGCGCATGCGACGGCGATGAGCGCGCAGACACCGGCGGTGCTGGTGCCACAAAGTCAGCAACGTGCTCGACAAGGTCGCCAAATCCGTGCAGGGCGCGATGAAGAACGATCTGCGGAACGTCTATCTGGCACCGAGCCGGGTGAAAGCCGAAGCCGCGATCGACACCTTCGTCGAGACATACCGTGCCAAATACGGGCCTGCGGTCGAGTGCTTGATCAAGGATCGTGAGGCGCTGCTCGCGTTCTTCGACCTCCCTGCCGAGCATTGGGTTCATCTGCGCACCTCGAATCCGATCGAGAGTGTGTTCGCCACGGTGCGTCACCGGACGGTGCGAACGAAAGGATCGCTCTCGCCGAAAACCGCGAAGCTGATGGTGTTCAAGTTGATCGGCGCCGCATCGAAGACCTGGCGCCGATTGAAAGGAACAAATCAGTTGCCGAAGGTCATCGCCGGTGTAAAGTTTACTGACGGCATCGAGGTCATTCCGACCGCTGAAAGCCACGCCGCCTGATCAGGCCGCGTCACCCAGAATCAGCCATAGCTCAATTCCTTTCCGTCAGTGAGAGCCTTGAGTGTCAGGCGAGTCGAAGCCAGTTCATTCCAGGATCTCGCCACCTCATGCCATCTTGCTTGTCGTGCGGGCAATAGCTCAAGCATCCTTTGCGCCTTGCGTGCAGCCGAAAACTTCCCGACGCGCTTAGCTTCGTCCAGAGTTTTGCGCAGCTTTGCTTCGGTTTGTTTCCATCCGCAGCCGGTCGTTCTACCCTCGACGAAGTAATCCATGGAGATACGGAAGGTCAGAGCACGGCTTGCGGCGGCGTGCGATTCCAATTCGGGTTCGCTCAACCATTGACGAACAGCTTCGAGCTGCTCCGGCGTGCTAAGCGAGGGAACGTCGCCATCCTCGAAAATCAAGAACGAGGCGAATGACGCGACGTCGATTTGCAGGTCCAGATCTTGCGCTTCCAGCCAACTAGCGATGGCTTCTATTGGAGACATCACGTTGGCTCTCCTTCTTGACGGTCTGATTGCGCTTGATGCCCCTAAACAGGTAGTGCTCATCGTGAGCGCGATTCGGCCCGAAGAACGTTGCACTGGTCAACTACAAGAATTTGTAGGCCGCGCTGGTCAATGGCTGGCGATGAGGGCCTACCTCCCCTCGAAAGTTTCGACGTTCTCATGAACGCTAAGTCGGTTTCGAAGAGCGGACATTCGGAGAGAACCGCGTCCGCCGGCGCCCCCCGAACGACGCAATCAACGTGCCGCTTGAAATTGGAGGTTCTTACCGGTCGCTTCGCACTGCGTACCGGCACTATTCCTTGCCGGCCTTCCCGCGCACACTCAGTAAGACTAGCGCGATCTCCGGCTTGGTCCGGATCCAACTTCGGCAGGAATGCCCCCTTGCGCCGCCGATCGCATGGAAACAGGATCCCCCCCCGCATACGGAGCGCCACTTCATAACTCGAGACCGCGGTCCCCGAGCACCTTGCGCATCAACGCGCCCTTGATCTCGCGGGTGATTTCTTTGAGGAGATCGGGTCCGAGCCCCTGCGCGGCTTCGGCTATGAGCTCCGGCGCGGCATCGGTCAGGTGAAGATCGGCGAGCCGTTGCTGCATGCGCGTCTCGAACTCCTCGCCCATCGCATCGGCGAGCCGTTCCTGCATCGCTGCATAAGCCTCGGGTGCAATGCGGCTCACCACGGTTTCCAAGGGTTGCGAGGTTACCAGATAGTCGGCGAATCCTGCCGCCTCTTCGTCTCGCACGCGCGTCTCGGCCGCAATGAGGTCGTCCTCGGTGACGTAGGAGACGGTGAAGAAGCGCATGTCCGGAGCGATATGCCGCAGCTTGAGCCGCTCGCGCAGCTTGATCTGATAGGCGAGATAGACCTCGATCTCGTCGACAAAGCGGAGCGAGCTGACTTTCTGCCGGGCGATCTTCTCGAGCTGGTCCAAGCGGAACAGCACGCGGGCTTGCTCGATGAGCTCGTTGAGCCGCTCGTCATAGGCCCCGTCCTCGACATCGGCGTTTAGACGTGCGGACTGCATGCCGTTCCAGGTCAAAGTGATGCGATCCTCGCAGGTCTCGCTCGCCCCGAAGGCCAGTTCGAAGTACTGCTCGCGCAACCGCGGCCTGATTGCCGCCTGCCGCAAATCCTCGGCCACCGCCTGCCGGAACTCGGGGTTGCCATAGTTCACGGTGTGCCGCAGCCTGTCGAGGAAGAAGGCATACTGCTGGGCGCTCGGTTCATCAGTGACGGTCTGCCAGGCGGCCACCACCTGCGGCTCGCCCTCCAGCCAGTCCGCGACGACCTCGGGCAGAGGCCGCGGCGGCGCTTGCTCCGATCCTTCGCCTCGCGAGAAGAAGAGGTATGGGCCGGCATAGCCCGGGACGTCGCAGGCTGCCGCCAGATTGGTCCGTACCCGCTCGGATAGCGGGTTACCCGTCAGATCAGCGACGCACTCAGGGCCGAGCCGCGTCAGCAGCGTCTCGGGCAGGCTGGTCAGCTGGTTGTTGCTCGCGCCGAGAAATTCGAGCCCGGCCGGGAGGCGGGCCGGCAGATTGGTCAGCCGGTTGAAGCTAGCGTTGAGCTCCAGAAGCGTGGCCGGAAGGTTATCGGGCAAAGTAGTCAGCTGATTGTCCTGGACGTCGAGGCGCAAGAGCCCGGCCGGGAAGGCGGCGGGCAAGGCTGTCAGGGATAGGAACGAAAGGTCCAGCGGCGCATGGGCCGCGGCGGCATCAAGCCAGGCTCTCGTTCGTCTTACGGCCTCTTGCCGATTCTCCTGTTCACCCTGTCCGTCGTCGGCAGCCCAGCCCTCCAGAACCTGGTCCTGCGCCGTTTCGCGAGAAGCCCGAGCCTCGCGGTTCGTCGGATCGCCAGCGGCAGAGATGCGCGCCCTGGTCAAGGATCCAACCCACTGCGTTGCGGCCCGGGTGAGCGTGCATAGGCAGCCTGGCTGTTGGTCTCGTTCGGAAGAGACAGTCGTAACGCCGTCCCCCGGTTGGTCCTGTCCTGGGTTCATCGATGCGTCTCTCCGGTCGCCAAAACAAGGGGAATGCAAGGGAGCGGCGCTTCTCGAGGCCCGTAGCCCACAATTTTACAGCTTCAACCTCGCATTGATCAGGATCAATCGAGCAAGTCTCTTTGTGTAATCGTGAGCCGCGGTGATGCGTGCGACGTCCTGCAATTGCTGGTTATTCGTTCCTGCAATCGGCATGCCGCACCGCCAACATGTGAGAGTCTTTCGTGAGAGTTCCTTCTGTCTGTCGTGTTGATGCAGCGAATGCGTGCGCGTTTGGCCATTCACGTCTCCTGAATCTTGAATCTGGCAAAAGGCTCAGGACCAGCCTAGTCCACAACGGTTGGATTAGGCGGCCACCAATCCTGATAGGTGCTTGCGGTACTTCTCCACGATGCAAATAGGTACCATCCTAGGGAATTGAGATTCTCGGGGAAACGAGGTGGTCAGCTTTGCTAATCTAAGGGCAAAGGCCAATAAAGTTTGCGGCGCGTGGTAGGGGCAGTGCTTCAGGGGTCTGGTCTCGCCACTACGCGAGCGCCGAGTCACCGCCGCAAACTTCGCTGGCAGCGCGGGTGCGGTAGGGAGCGTCGGGTTCGCACTCCTCCAAGGCGCCGTGTCACCTCCGCTGCTTCCGTCCCAGGAGGTGACGGACGGCGATTTCGCGAGCAAGCGCCTCATCGATCGTCGCCGGCGCCACGTCGCCGGCCATCCCCCACTCACGACCACGGAAGGTACAGCGCGACGAACAGCACCAGGACGACTAGAACGCATGTCCACGCGATCAATAGCGCCTTATCCATCGGCCGATTCCGATCGATCTCCTCGGCTGCCCGCCTGCAATCTTCTGCGACCTTTAGTAGCCCGATCCGTTCTAGCTCCAGGGTCGAGTGCTCAGCTTCTGCTAAACAAATGTGCTCCAGCCGCCGCAGTTCTCGTAGATCCAGTTTTCTTCGACCGCGCACGCCCATACACACCAACCACAAGCACCGCCAGGAAACAGGCGACTCCTACGAGCTCGCACATGTGAGGTCTGGCTTATTCGTGCGGCTTCCTGCGCGAGGCATTGCGCCCAGCGAAGACCACCGTAGCCGTTAGTTGTTCGGCAATCCGGCAGGAATTAGGCGGGGTGCAGGCGCTACGTTGCTCCCATCAGATCCGGTAGTTGAGGCGACCGCGTCAGGTTTGCAAAGGTCCGGATCATAGGGGCGATGCCGGAGAAACGCTTTTATGGCTGGCGTTCAATAGCTTGACACGCGCCATAAGGGCCACTGGAAAGCTTCGCTCAATGGTGAGTACTCCAGGTTCAGAAACGAATGGACCGATGGGCGTGATCCATACCCACCGCCAGGCTAGTCATGATCCTCAATCGGAGAATCAGAAGTGCTTCGCCGCTCAGCAAAGGATATCGAAAACCTAAAGACATCAGCAGGCGGGGGGCTTAACTTGCCTGACCTTATCATCGAGCTCTGGAAGCAGGTGGACGATCTCAACAATGAGGTTCGATCCCACAAACAAAAGATCGGGCGTCTGGAGGACAAAACTGGTGTGAGCAGTGGCGTTGGTTCCACAGGCCGCATGAGTAAGGACTAAATCAGCTTTCGTGCGCGCAAAGGTTGCGATAGCGTCCCGTATCCAACTGGGAGGCTACAACCGTGAAGATGACAGATGGTGAGAAACTGATCGTTCTGATGTTGGCCGACATCTCGAAGCGCTTGGGAGGCCAACCGGACATTGATCCCGATTTCGTTGAGCAGACGATCTACGCCAACCAGCTATGGGGTTTCGACTGGCAATTCACCGGGATACCGTTCGAGCGATCGGATGAAACGCCGCGAGTGGTCGAGGAAACGGTCGACATCCTCGAGATGTTCAGCCTGGCCATGTTTCACTTTCAGGAACTGCCAGAGCTAGAGCAGGTCCGGACCGAATTGGGATATTCCGCACATGACCTCGACAAGTTTCCCGGGTTCGATGGCAATAACGACGCTCATTATGGTGTCGCTGCTTACTTGGTCAAGCATTTGAGGCGTTTCAAAGATCTTCCTGGAGCCACGAACAACTCGCACACGCAAACATCTCTCCCGCGATATCGAAAGATGCTGAGCGTCTATTTGCCGATGCGCGATCGGCTAGGTAGCGGCCGGTTAACTTCCAAGCAGATCATCGAGATTTTTTCGGCCTGATCGGCGGGCTTGCGCTCGCCCTCCGGCTGCCCCTGTGAATAGGTGGGACAAGCGCGAATGCTATCGCACTTGCTCCCCCCGCGTGTCATCGTCTCTCGCGGGCGTCGGCGATTTCGTCGGGCCGCGGGAAATTCAATGGTGTCGACATGCCAAAATTAAATCCGTTTCGACCTGGCAGCGTCATTTCGCCTGGAACGTTCGTAGGACGCATCGAAGAGATCGAGGTTGTTGAGCAGTCCCTATTGCAGACAAGGAACGGAAATCCTCAGCATTTTATCATTGAGGGGGAGCGAGGGATCGGCAAGTCGTCCTTGTGCTTATGGGTAGACTACTTGGCACGGGGGGATTTTACCTATGATGGCAAGAATAGGCTGAGCTTCGTGGTAGTAAATACGGAGCTTCATGCCGCCATGGGATACGACGATATCGTCGATGCCATTCTCGCCGAACTAAAGCGGCAAATTGCAAACAGACAACCACTCCTCGAAAACTGTAAGAAAGCTTGGGACTTTCTAAGCCGGTTTCAGATCTCGGGCGTGAGATACGATCGCCCCCAACCTCTTGCAACAAATAACAGGAGGCTCGATGAACTCACCGATGTTCTTGTGGACTTGATTGAAGAATCGCTCGGAGCGGTTGAGGGGGTACTGATCTTGATCGATGAGTCGGACCGACCGCCGAGTGATGCTCACCTAGGACAGTTCTGCAAGCTGTTGACAGAGCGCTTGTCGCGCCGGCGATGCGAGCGAGTGTGCATCGGCCTTAGTGGCTTACCTGACCTTATGCAGAAATTGAAAGACTCCCATGAATCGAGTCTGCGGATCTTCAACATCCTGGAGCTAAAACCGCTCGAATTTGCCGAGCGAATGATGGTCATTGATCGTGGCATCGACCAAGCAAACACGAATAGCGATACGCCGATCGAAATAGATGACGATGCCAAGCGGCTAATTGCCAACTTGTCAGAGGGCTACCCGCATTTCCTGCAGGAATTTGCACACTGCTCCTTTGCCACAGATACTGACGACAAAATCACGTGTGTGGACGCCCCAGTAAATGCAAGCAAAATCTCACTTCGGTACAGGCATGTGGTCGGGTGCTGACGTGTGTCCGGCCTCGTGATGCGACTTCGACACGTCGCGGGCCCTTATGGAATGCGTGGATCGGATCCAATTCGGCTAAGCGTGCTTGTTGGCACTCATCCACCTAATGATTCTTCCAATCCCGTCTCTGACCGATTGCCCATAATCCTCCGTTAGACCTTACCACATTCCCGACGTCTCGCGGCCTCTGGCTTTGCGTTATGCAGTGACAGACGCCGGAGCTTGATAAACGCCACCGCGGGCCATCAAGGCCCAAGCGATACGCGCTAATTTGTTTGCCAAAGCGACTGCGATCAGCTTTGGGGGCTTCTTCGAAACCATTCTCGCCAGCCAGGATCCGGCTGGCGCTCCATATCGTCTTGCCCATCGCACCACGGCGGTTGCACCAAGAACAAGCAGGCGTCGGAGATCTCGTTGGCCCATCCTGGAGATTTGGCCGAGCCTGTCCTTACCTCCGGATGAATTCTGTTTGGGCGTGAGACCAATCCAGGCCGCAAAATCACGGCCCTTGGAAAAAGTCTCCGCCGAGGGTGCCAAGGCCTCCATCGCTGTGGCGCAGATTGCGCCGATCCCCGGAATAGTCATCAAGCGTGAGGCGACATCGTCCTGTCTGGCACGAGCCCGTAGTCCCTTCTCCAGCTCTGCGATCTGCTCCGACAGGGATTCAACATGCTTCAGGAGATCCTGGCAAAGACCCCGGGCGAGATCGGGCAGGTCTGGATAGGTTGCCATCAGCTCTTTCAAACGGGGGATGTGTCTGATGCCCTGAGGGACGATCAAGCCGTATTCCATAAGATGTCCGCGCAGCGCATTGACGGTCTGCGTGCGCTGCCGGATCAACAGGTCGCGAACCTTGAATGCCATGGAAGAAGCCTGCTTCTCGGCGCTCTTGACACCGACGAAGCGCATCGTTGATCGAGACGCGGCTTCGGCGATCGCTTCCGCATCTGCAGCATCGTTCTTCTGGCGCTTGAGGAAGGGCTTCACGTAGGAGGGGTTGATCAGCCGGACATCGTGACCAAATTTGCCGATCTCTCGTCCCCAGTAATGGGCACTTGCGCAGGCCTCCATCGCGACCACACAGATCGGCAAGCTGGCAAAAAACTCGAGCAATCTGCCGCGATTGAGCTTCTTGCGCAGAACGACGCTCCCGTCTGGCCTTGCGCCGTGGATCTGAAATACGTTTTTTGCCAAATCCAAACCAATGATGCTAATCTCGTCCACGGACGTCCTCCTTGCCGGTCTTAAACACCCGCACTATGGCACATTTGATGCCGTCGGGGGGCGTCCACTCCATCGGCTATGCCGCCTATAACAAATTGGCGCGCCCCGATCGCGGCAATGATGGCATCACATTGGCTGGCTGCTGGTCACACTGCAGGCGCAAGTTCTACGAGCTGCACGTTGCAGGGAGCTCGAGAGTGGCAACGACGACAATCGAGCGGATGGCAAAGCTCTGGCAGGTCGAGAAGACCGTGCGTGGTCGTGACCCCGACACACGCGTTGCCTCGCGCCAGCAAGCCTCCGCGGCGGTCGTTGCAGATCTCTTCGATCTCTGGGAGCAGACCTTGCGGCGAATCTCCAGCAAATCAAAACTGGCCGAGGCGATCCGCTACGCCGTCTCGCGCCGTGCCATCTTCGAACGCTTCCTGACCGATGGTCGCATCGAGCTCGATTCGAACATCGTCGAACGCGCCATCAGGCCGCAAACGATTACGAGAAAAAATAGTCTCTTCGCTGGTAGTGACGAGGGCGCTTCATACTACTCATCTGTCTATCTCCTTAGAATTGAAGGCATTTCTGGTTGGCGTCGCAAGGCGGCCGACCGCGGCGCGATCGCCTGCGAGAGGCATCCTGGCTTACGTCTGGTCGCGTGAGATCAGATTGTTTGATGATCCATGTCGAGCCCTTGCATAAATGCTGCGCGGGCAATCGTCCCTCAGTGATCATGCGACGTATGGTTGATGGACTGACGTCGAGCATCTCCGCTGCTTCGATTAACGAGAGCTCACCTCGCTCCTGGCGTTCCCCCTCACGATAACGAGCGATCTCGCGGGTTCTGCGCAACGAACATACGCTGGTTCTCGTCCAGGATGCCCCGTGCGGGGTTGTTTTTCCGGAGCGATTAAGCAAGGCGGCGATCGAGTAGTCAGGCATTTGACGTGCGAGCATGCGCACAAGATCCACTACCTCGGTGTCGGTCGTCCAACGCGTCACGCCGACACGGTTCTTCTTAACTTTCAAGCGGGTGTGATCGCCACCTTGCCAATGGATGATGAGGTCCAGATGCTGATTGTCCTGATCCACGTCAACGATGATTTCCGACAGCACTGTACGCAGGATCTTCTTCTTGATCTCCGACGTAACACCGGGGCGTTGCCAAGCTCTATTCAGATCGTCCCCGAGCTTAAGCAGCGCTTCGCGATCGCCGGCGCTAAGTCCAGGAGAAGGCGAACTGGTCAAACCCTCGATTTCTCGCTCAATTGTACGCACAGCTTGGATGCGCTCGTTCCAGCGACGCTCGAGTCCACCAGCGACGTGACGATTGTCGGGGTCGACCGCGTCATATTGGCGATACGCTCGGTTTGCTTCGTACTGCGCCTGTTCAAGAGACCTTTGGAGCTGAAGCAAGTTTTCCGAATGTTCCGCGTCCTGAGTTTTCATTGCATTCAGCGCAGCCTCAACGCCAAGTGGTTGAAGCCGCTCCAGCACCTCTCGCGCCACCATCCGATCGAGGCGCATTCCACCGAAGCCAAGACAAGCTGCGACGGCTGCCTGGGTGAAATCTCCGCGGCAGACATATCTCAGCGTGTCGCCGCCTCGACCTGAGTACTGAACGTATAACCGCCGACCACATCGCGCGCAGCGCAAAAGCCCAGGGAGAAGTGCCTCGCCGCGTCGGACGGCGCCCCGACCCAGATAGCTCTTGCCGTTGGCATTGTCTGCAATGAGACGCTGGTTTCGAATAAACTCATCCCAGGAGATGTAGCCCTCGTGATGGTCGCGGAGCAGCACGTCCCAGGCTTTCCAATCTCGTTGGGGATTTCGCTTTACCTTCTTCCGACCGTTCTCGATCGTCATCCGGACACCCCGTCGTCCGAACACGTAGGCACCGGCATACACAGGGTTGGTGAGCATGTGATTCAACGTTGTGTAGCGTGGTGTACGCCATTCGATTTTCGGATCGTTCGAACCTCCAACGGCGAAGGGTAGCGCGATCTTCTCCTGGAGCAACCAGAGCAAGACCTGCCGGATCGATTGGAGCTCCACAAACTTCCTGAAGACGAGATCCAGCGCCTCGCGGACACGTACGTCCGGGTTTTTCTCGATTCGATCATCCTTCGTCTTCACATACCCGACCGCGACCGTCGTGAAGTGCTCGCCGCGCCGGGCCTTTTGTTTGACGGCTTCGACTGATCGCTGTCGAATGACGCTGAGCTCCAGCTCGCTCATCGTACCCTTCATCCCCAAGAGCAATCGATCGTTAATCGACCGAGAATCATAGACGCCATCTTCGTCGATAATGAGCGTGCCGACCAAGCCGCAAAATTCCAACAACGTGTGCCAGTCTCGACCGTTTCGAGCGAGGCGGGAAGCCTCGATTGAAAACACCGCACCGACGCGCCCCTCGCAGATTAACGCCAACAGCCGCTCAAATCCACGTCTTGCAACGCCGCCGCCGGACTTGCCGAGATCATCATCAATAACCTCGACATCGCTCCAGCCGAGTGCACGAGCGCGAGCCTCAAGGCCGTATTGCCTGCGTTGGCTCTCCAGGTTGTGGACAACCTGGTCGACCGAGGACTGTCGAACGTAGACCACGGCGCTGCGCGCCAGGTGATCAGTGGTGATCTTCGTCATGATCCACCTCCTGACTTGACTGGGCGGGTGGGGCAGACACCTTTGCTACGGCTTCGTTGAGCAGAAGCGACAGCAACTTTGCGGCCTCGGCTTGCACCGCCGGAGGTAGATGCTCCGCTCGCGCTGTTTCGAACAGATCCGGTTGCTGCCTCTTTTGTATCGTCTTGGACAAGGGCTCCTCCCTCAGCGGGAGGCGATTCCTCCCAACGCGAGGTTACGAGGACGTCAAGAAATGTCCGAAGCTCAAGAAGCCGGTCTACCGGTAGAAACGGATCAGCTACAATTTTCGTCGATGCTGCTTCGGGCTCCGTCATCCATGCCGGCAGAAGATGGAGACGACCGTTCTCGCGGCGAACTGTGAAGTGGCGACGGCCATCATGGATTTGTTCGCTGAGAATGACCAGGTCTCGGCCGGCGTCGGGATGGAACGGATATGTTACTCGAACTTCGTTGCTTGAAATCCCTGCATCATGCAGCCCCTTCGGATGGCGGCGGACGGACCTGGGCGAGCGTCGCCACACTGCTGCAGACGGCGAAGATGAACCACGTCGATCCGTTCGCCTGGCTCACCCTAACGCTTCGGCGTATCGCCAACGGTTGGCCGAGTAGCCAAATCGACGCGCTTATGCCATGGAACCACGCCACCTGACGGCCTCAGCTTGCCGCTTACCTTTTAGCGACGCGCTCTGGCGGCCGTATCGCGCTTGCATCAGTCGGGAGGCGCAGCGTTCTCAGTCTCGACGGCAAACGGCCCATACGGGCCGCTTTTCGTTTTTGAATTGCCGCGCGGGTCTCGTCAGCTTTTGGAAAGCTCGCCCGGATAGAGAACCATTGGCGGCGCGTGGCAGGGACAGCGCTTTACCAGGACCGGACAAAGCGCCGAGTCACGTCCGCTGCTAACCTCGATTGGCAGCGCGGGCGCGGTAGGGACAGCGCCCGATCCTTATCCCAATCGACCTGGCGCCGAGTCGTGCCCGCGTTGCTCCCAGTCGCTGAGACTGATCCGCTGGCGACGACCAGTCCTGGTAGTTGTGCGAAGCTTTTTCGGGACAATACATTCGGTCGTCAGCTTCTGCCGCTTCAGCTTCTGCCGCTTGAGGCTGGCCAAGTTGAAGTTGGCGGCGCGTGGTAGAGACAGCGCTTTCGCCCGCCGAGTTGGGGCGTTCGGAGCGGATAAAACGCGCCAGCCAGATCGACCCTCGGGGTTTCACCAAGGCCGATGCAGCCGCATATTGCAGCTGCTCCGAGGGCGCGTTCAACATGTGGGTACAGAAGGGTATGTGCCCGGGGCGATCCCCGGCACACAGCGTTGGGATCGCAAGGCGATTGACTGGTATCTGGACCGGGCTTCTGGTCTGCCTACCGGGGAAACCGTATCGAGCGACCCACTGGCAGACTGGTTGGCTTCCAAACGGGGAGAAGAACAAGCACTGTTTCGTGCGACTTTAGCGCTTCGGTTACGACGTCGATAGAACTTCAATTCTCTTCACCTTCACAACAATGCGCTTCGCAAAGGCGCTGGGTGACTCTTCGACGTAGTGGGCAGGGACTATTCGAATATTCCTTCGGCAGGCGGGGGCCTCGATTCGTCGGGTGGTTGTTGTGATGGTAGACCCGAAAGGACGTTCCTTGCTGGACAATAGTCGATCCTGGGACCGGCTCGCGTGGGTCGCGCTTGCTAGCGCCAGCCTAATACTGGCGTTGAACATGGGCTTGCGCCAAAGCCTCGGGCTATTCCTCCAACCGATGATCCATACACTGCATTGGACTGCCGGAGAGTTCGCGCTCGCAATTGCCGTGCAGCAGATCTTGTGGGGCCTCACGCAACCGCTCGCCGGCGCAGTTGCTGACAAGTTTGGTACCGCCCGCGTGTTGGCATCAGGCGGCTTGCTGTTTCTGGCCGGGTTTGTCCTGATGTCAACCGCCGAGGCCGTTGGGCAGTGCTATTTGGGTGTTGGTGTGCTGATGGGAATTGCGGCGAGTGCAACTGGATTTCCGATTGTATTCGGTGCAGTCACGCGCCGCGTTCCTCCTAGTTGGAGCACACTTTCGTTGGTGATCGTCACCATGGCCGGGTCGTTCGGGCAGTTCGCGATAGTACCAACGGCGCAGTTTCTGACTCGTTTGTATGATTGGTCGGCCGCGTTGATCGTTCTCGGGCTTCTCGCGTTCCTGATCACACCGCTCGCTCCTCCTCTAAAGGGCCCCACCGAAATTGAGGCAGACGGCGGGTCCAGCGCATCGTTGACCGGCGCGATCAACGAAGCATTCGGCCACTCGACCTTTTGGTGCATCAATGCAGGTTTCTTCACTTGCGGCTTTCACTTCGCGTTTCTCGCGACGCACCTGCCGGGCCTTGTCGCGACATGTCAATTTCCGACGTCCGTTGGCGCCAATATGCTTTCTCTGATCGGTTTGGCCAATATTGCGGGAGCGTACGGGGCTGGGTTGCTTGCCGGGCGCTGGCCCAAAAAGCTCGTCTTGAGCGCGACCTATTTCCTGCGTGCGTTCGGAATCGCAGTTTTTCTCACCGTGCCGTGGACCGAGGTTACGCTGTACGCCTTTGCCATCGTGATAGGATTCCTCTGGTTGGGAACCGTGCCCATGACAAGCGCATTGGTGGGACACATCTATGGAACGCGCTATCTCGCAACGCTCTACGGTATCGTGTTCTTAAGTCACCAAGTCGGAGCATTCTTTGGTGCCTGGCTTGGAGGCTTGGTCTTTGATGCCACTGGCGTCTACACGCTGATGCTGGTTGTAGACATGTTCCTCGCCCTGCTGGCTGCCGCGTTGCATCTGCCAATCAGGGAGCATTCTCTTCAAGCGGAACTGGCCTCCAGAAAATGTAGCTGATAGGTTCCGTCGACGACGTTGTACGTATGTGGAACTCGAGTGACCGCGAGCTTGCTTTGGCGCTACTCAAATAACGAATCCCTCCTAGAGTTGGAGGTCTACGATTCCTAGTCTTGAGTGGTAATGGTTATCAAACGGGGGACGCCTGATGCGGGGGCGCTGCGAACTTCGAGAAGAATTGAGACGGCGAGAAGAGCTCAAAGCCACACTCTTCCGCGCTCAATTGGATATAGCCAAGTGTAAGGCTGAGCTGGCGGAGCTCGATCAGAGAATTCTGAAGAACCTTGTCGGTAACCCAGAGCTTACCTGCTGGTAGAGGGTTTGTTGGCGCTCGTGCGATGAGGTCGCTTTGGCCTGATTGTCCGATCGAAAGAGAATGCAACGCCGAAGCGATGGATAGCAAACTCGGAGTAAGTACGACTTCAGACGATCCGGACAACCGCGAGTCCACGGTCGCAATCTCGCGGGATCGATCATATTATGGTTGCTGTTCTTGAGGCCTCGATTTGGTTCTTTTGTGTCAGGGCAGTGAGCCGACTTCCCAGGTCTCAGAACTTGTGCGCTCGTGAGGTCGACGAATGAGATGGCGCGTTTCTGATTGATCGAATCCACGCCGATTCCGGATTGATTGTCCCTGTTCGCTCTGGTGAGGTTGCCCGCTGGAACGGCCTCGCAAGTTTAGACGTGGCATGAATTGTGATTGACGTTGCGAGGGAGAGCATGCTCCTCAATTGATGGCTGAAGCTGCGTAGCAGTTGAAGCGTCGCAAACGCTCTAATCGCGAACAGGCGGGAACACATGATGCAAGGTTCACAAGTCACGATCATAGGCGCCGGACGCGTCGGGCTGAAGCTCGCCGAGCTTCTCAAAACGTCCGGCGGACGCATACGCTTCGTGGATCACGGGCGGGTGGCTGACATAGATAAGGACCTGATCGTGAGCGATGCGATGAACCTGACGCAGGAGGCCGAATCCGCCATTGCGGAGTCCAATATTGTCGTTCTTGCCTTGCCGTTCACGGTAGCAGAAGCCGCATTCAAATCCGTCTGTCGGCAGCTCAAGGGCGACACACTGTTGATCGAGACGCTTTCGGTCAAGACGAGACCCGCCTCCTGGGCGGCTACCTTACCTCGCGAGGTGGAGTATCTTGGCCTCAATCCACTGTTTGGCCCGGAGCTCGGTTGGGCAAATCGTCCAGTCGCGGTGGTCGCGTATAGATCAGGGCCGAGGCTCGAAGCCTTTCTGCAGCTTCTACGGCACACGGCTGCGAGCCTTGTCGCACTCGATGCCGCAGCTCACGACCAACTGCTTGCGCAGCGTCAGCTGGCTACGCATGCGCTGCTCCTGTCGCTCGCGAGCATCCTTCGCGACGAGGACACCGCATTTCCGCTTGAGGTTGGTCCGCCCCCCTATCACCTTCTCCTGGCCGCAGTCGGGCGCATGCTGACCGGCACGCCCGAGACATTTGCTGAGATCCAGACGGAGAATCCTTTTGCGCCGACAGTCCGCTTGCGCCTGATCGCGGCACTCGAGAGGCTAGGTGGGGACGGCAAGGAAGTGCTCGACTACCTTCGCAGTGAGTGGAGTGATCTCGCGCCACGTCTCAAACCGGCCGCCGCGACTTGCGAGCGCCTGTTTGCATGCCCGATTTTTCCTTTAGAGAGGACCGAATAAGATGCTTACGCGACATTGCTGGCACAATGAAGAGCCAGGAAGAAGGGGCGTCTCCTTCAATAGTCAGCCCCTCGTTCCGCATGGGACGTATTCCACGGTATTCGTTGCCCCATTGGAACGCCGATCATTGCTACCCTTCGTGAAATCGAGACTCATCTCAATCGCCTGATTACGGTGCCAAACGGACCAGCATGGCAATCCCGTGGACGAAAAGTCGGGAGAGTTGCTCGAACGGGAGCCGCGGCGGACCTATTACATCCGACCGATTGCTATCGAGGGCGGTCTTTCTTTGGCTGACGGGTGCCACGGGTAGACCGTCGCCCGTGAACAATTCTCTAAACGATTGAGCGGGAGCTTGTTTCTCTGATGGCGTTTGAGATTGCGGGGATTTCAGGCTTGAGCGGCGCGAACCTTGCTAGTTCGTTTTGTGGAGTCCTCTTCGCAGCAGACAACGTCTAGGCAAAACCGCTGCCGACAATCTGCGCGTCGGCTGACTGGCCTATCTAGGCCTGTCAGAGTACCACGTCCGAAGCGACCGTCACTTGCCGCTTCCGATGCGACAGGAATGTTGAGCTTCTGCTCATAGCAACCCGAAGGCCGCTCGAACGGTTCGCATATTTCGGTCAATGTTGTGGAAAATCGGCTGCGGCCGAGAGCAAGCGCGAGGCTTCGGTACCCGCCGATAAGCCATCATTTGAGAGTAGGCGCGTCGGCGTCGGGTTTGAGACACTGCCGACAAGTTGACGCTACGCTCAGCTAGACAAAGCGGCTGAAATCAGCAGCTTCCAGTTGGGCACGTCGCTTGCATGGTTCTCTTCGCGTCCTGAGCGTGGACGAACATGAGCCCGTTGTGAGCACCGCGGGATTAGTATCTCGGTCAGTAGGAACAGGGGGAATACGACTACAACAATCAAAGTCCGAGCGTAGCTCGTGTTGCCACACCTACGGCACTCAGGAAGATCTCGTTCCAGCTGCGGTCCCAACTTTTGTTCAGCCAGTTCGGGCCTAACTTACAATTGCTGACATTTTCGACAGAGCGCCCCTCTCGACGCAGACGACGCTCATTCTGGACCGGCTCTTCGCGTGGGCATGCACAAGCTCGGATGGCTGCCAAGATGATGTGTTTAGACATGCGCAATGCGCTTCACCGGAGGAACAAATGGACGGACAGGATATCCATGATGCCGAGCTCGATCGCCTGCGCGTGCAGCTCGATAGCTTTGATGACGAGTTGATGCGGGCTTTAAGCGGGCGCTTCGCCATTTGTGAACGAATTGCGGAGCACAAGCGAAAGCACGGCATTAGCATTATGCAGCCCGCCCGTGTTGAGGCCGTCCATGCGCGTGTTGCGGCGTTCGCGGTCAAGAGCGGCCTTGACGCTAGGTTCGTTCGCCGCCTTTACAATCTGATCATTGAAGAAGCGTGTAGCTTGGAAAGGAGGCGAGTTGTCGGCGCAAATGATGCGCCTGTCGCCAGTCTTCTCGCGCGAAACGCTTCACGCATCGATCATGTCGCGATAGCTGTTCGCGATCTAGAGGCCGCGATTGGTCTGTTCAGAAGTCAGTACGGCTTTGAGTTGATCGACCGTGCCGACATCGAAGGTCTCGTCAGCGGGATGAAAACTGCGACGATGCGAGCAGGTGCTGTCACTTTCGTTCTGTGTCAGGGCACCTCACCAAAATCTAATGTGAGCCAGTATATCGATGCATACGGGCCTGGTATCCAGCATTTGGCGATCGAGGTCGACAATCAGGAGCAGGTGCTTGCGGACGCAAAGGAGAGGGGAGCCGATTTGTTAACAGGCATCATCGAAGGACCTGGCCTGAATCAGTCCTTCACTCGCCGCGATGCGAACAGTGGAATGCAGTTGGAGTTTGTTACGCGCGTGTCGAACCAGGGCTTCGATAAGGATAATATGCGTGCGCTGTTCTCTGCGATGGAGGGCGATGGCGTCTTCTGATGTGCGATGCAACGGAACAAGGAGAAAACCTCACGCGCGGGCCCATGCACGTGCGCGAGATTGCGTGGATCGAACCGCATATAGCGGCCGCTCGCCTGCGTCCACTTGGCGAGCTGGCCTTCCTTGACAGCGCGATGCGCCACTCGACCCTTGGACGCTATTCCTATGTGACGGCAGCACCGTTCGGTCGCCTGGTGGTCGAGCACGGCGAGTCATATTGGAACGGCGAACACACAGGCAAAGAACCACTTTACGAGTTGGCGCAGCTGATGCGCCGTTTCTCGCACCAGAGACACAAAGGCCTGCCGCCATTCCAAACGGGCTCAATTGGGTTCTTTAGCTACGAAATGGGACGACTCATTGAGCGCGTGCCCCGTCCGGCGGCTGCCGGGGTGGGGCCGGTGCCCGAGATCATGCTCGGATTCTATGACGTTGTTGTGGCTTTTGACCAAATCGAAAATCGGGCCTGGATCATCTCGTCTGGGTACCCGGAGAAAGATCTAAGTAGCCGCTTGGCACGCGCACGGGAGCGAGCCGCGCTTTTCGAGGTGCGCCTCGCCCTTGATGTTTCGCAGGCTCGAGGTCCTGCGCCATCAATCCCGCGCTCACGCTGGAGCTCGAACTTTGAACAAAATAGCTACGAAGCTGCTGTCGCGCGTGTCATACATTACATCTTGGAAGGAGATATATTCCAGGCGAATGTGGCCCAGCGCCTCATCTCCGATCTTCCATTTGGCTATGATCCCTGGGCCTTCTATTTGAAACTACGCCGCCGGAACGCTGCCACGTTCTGTGCTTATCTTGAGCACGGCGACTTTGCATTGGCCTCAAGCTCACCCGAGCGATTCCTGAAGGTCGAAAACCAGGAAGTCGAGACACGCCCGATCAAGGGGACCGCGCCACGTGCCAACGACCCCGAGCAAGACTCGCGCAGCGCCAAGGCGCTTCTTGCTTCCGAAAAGGACCGCGCCGAAAACATCATGATCGTCGACCTTTTGCGCAACGATCTGTCTCGCGTCTGTCGCCCACACAGCGTGAAAACGCCTTCACTGGTCTCGCTCGAAAGCTACGCCGGAGTACACCACTTGGTATCCTCGGTTACCGGAACACTGATGAGGGGAAACACGGCGCTCGATGTTCTCCTGGCCGCCTTCCCGGGTGGTTCGGTGACGGGCGCGCCGAAGCTCCGCGCTATGGAGATCATCTCCGAAATCGAGCGGGAGACGCGCGGCGCGTATTGCGGAGCGATCGGTTGTCTCGGCTTCAACGACTTCATGGACACTAACATCGCCATACGCACCGTGACGTTTTTGAATGGACGGGCATCGTTTCACGCCGGCGGAGGAATTACGGCGCTCTCGAATCCAGCAGCGGAATACCAAGAAACTCTTGATAAGGCTGAGCGGATCCTGCAGGCCTTCGAGGAACTCGATTCGAGCGACCCATGATCCTCCTCATCGACAATTACGATTCGTTCGTATTTACCGTGGCACGGTATCTCGCCGAGCTTGATGAAGTACCTCGTGTAATTCGAAACGACGCGATCGACGTCAGCGGGATCCTGGAACTCGGGCCTGCTGCTATCGTTCTGTCCCCCGGACCATGCGCTCCGGAGGACGCCGGAAACTGTCTGGCATTCGTACGCGAACTCAGTGGCAGAATCCCGATATTAGGCATCTGCCTTGGCCACCAGTGCATTGGTGAGGCATTTGGCGGTTTGGTGCGACGTGCCCAAGAGCCGCTGCATGGGCGGGCTACTCCGATTCTCCATGATGGAAGTGGGGTTTTTCAAGGCGTGCCGAGTCCGTTCAACGCCGGGCGCTATCATTCGCTTGCAGTCGAACTGCCCGCCTCGGCCGCAGAGGCCATCCCGCTTCTCATCACCGCCCGAAGCGAAAGGGAGGAAATCATGGGGCTCGCCCACTTCACTGAACCGACTTATGGCGTTCAGTTTCACCCCGAATCGATTCTGACGCAGCATGGTCATACCCTCTTGGCCAACTTCCTAAAAATCGCCAACGACTGGCAAGACAGTATCGCTGAGTGACGATGGGTCTATTTGTGGTCCGCCTCTGTCGAGACTTCTGGCAAATATCCCAACTGCTGTTCGATATCCCGGCAGTTAGTCGTCCGTTCTTTAATCGCAGGCACGGCGTCAACCCCGATAGACAAGAGTGATCCACTGCCGGGTTCATGGTTCTTATATGGACGCCTCCCATTTGCCAAGGGTCGCTTTAACCCGTCGGCCCGCACGACCTCAAAGCTCTCCCCGTGCTGCACGATGTCGAGCTTCGGCATTCGGCGGCGCCGTGACATCCTCGCGCTTCATCACATTCACAACGCTGACGGTCCAGCCTCGTTGCTCGCATTCCGCGCGCACCTTGTCTCGCGACCATCGTCGCATGTAGCGGACGACGGAAGCCGTCTCGACGACCACGTCGTCGAACAGCACGATACCGGCTGTGAAGCTGGGCGCGCGGATCTGTGCGAGGACTTCGGTGATCATGGCCCCTTATAGCGTCCGGTGTGGGGCCGGTCACGGCTCTTACCGATCCGCCTTCTTGGCGACCTTGGCCTTTCGCACCGACCGCGCCCGAACACCATTCTTCGGGCCGCGTCGGGCCGCTGCTCTCCTCAGCGTCGCAAGCTGGGTGGCGGCTGTGGTGATCGCGTTCTGGATATGCGGGATGTAATCATCGGCGTCGGGCCGCACCGCCACATATTTCGGATTGCCCATGTAGCCATCGCGGCATTTGCAGATCACGCCCTTGTGGCGGATCAGCGCGCCGACCGCGCGACGAACACTGGTGCGCGACATGTTGAGCTGCCTCCCTATCGCGCTGATCGAGATCGGCGGAAGGCCAGCGCCGTCGTTGACGCGGATCACCATGGCCACGAGGAGTTCCTCGCTCGCGGCGCCCACGTGGCTCTTGCGCCCGTGATCGCGGTGAAGCGTCAAGCAGATGGTGAGGATCATCTGGTAGACAATCGCAGCCTGATGTTGCCACAGGCTGAAAGGGACGCCGTGCATCATTCCTAAATCAAGTCCTTGTGCGCCCCCACACGCCTCTAGCGAAGCACCGTCCGCGCGCCAAGTTACGATGCAGTAACGCGGCACTTATGAGATTTTTATACGCCTAGCTACTTTCGTCGAGTGGACAAATTGTCCGGATTGACCGCGCTCGCATGTCGATGAAAAAAGCCCGCCCTTCGGATGACGAAGGGCGGGCCAGTGTCGGCGAGGCGGACCCGATATCGCCGCCTACGGCAAGTCGGGCATGTGCATAGTCTTCCTCGCCGGTCCATCTGTCCTAAAGGTTGTCGTTCGGGTTGGCCATAGTCAACTCGGACGACAACTGAATAATCGCTCAACTCGGATTTCAACTTTGGCTGTGGCGAAAACCTGTGCGGCCAAATTTATTTCGCCACAATCATCATACTAATCATCAACACATAAGCAGCGGCACAAGCCGCGCGACTAATGTGCATAGATTGGACGGGCACCGATGAGACGCTGCGGTGACTGCTCGTTGTGTTGCAAGCTTTTGCCTGTGCCGCCTTTACAAAAGGCTGCGGGCGAACGTTGCCGCTTTCAACAATTCCACAAGGGATGCGCCGTCTATCACACGGCGAAGATGCCGCCTGAGTGCGGCCTGTGGAATTGTCGCTGGCTGATCAACGATGACGCTGACGATCTGTCGCGACCCGATAGATCGCACTATGTGCTCGATCTCATGCCCGACTTCGTCACGGTCCGCGACAACGAGACGGGCGACGCTCAGAACATTCAGGTCGTCCAGGTATGGGTCGATCCGCACCACCGCGATGCCCACCGCGATCCCGCCCTGCGACGCTGGCTGACCCGCCGCGCCGAAAAGGGCATTGCTGCGCTGATCCGTTTCAACTCCAGGAAAGCTCTCGCCGTGTTCGCGCCACCGTTCGACTTGGCGGGGCAATGGCGCGAGATCGACAGCGGCATCGCTGCGGGCCGCACTCACTCATTAGCAGAAATCGCGGAGGCGCTCGGTGGTCGAGCGTCGGCGACCATCGAGACGAACGGCAAGGGATAGGTTTAGGGAATGGCGTACAGCAATGAACTGACCGAGATCGCGCTCAACGAACTGAAGCTGCATGGTGTCAAGGGGCAGACCCGAGACACCAATGGCGGGCACATCGAGATCGCCTGGCAGGTGGTGCCGGAAAAGGAGGTCCGCCGCGTGATCGTCGCGAAGACGGCCAGCGACTGGCGGGCCCGCATGAACACGCGCGCCGAGGTCCGTAAGCTGCTGCGCGCCGACAACGTGACGCTGAAGTCTCAGAACGACAAGCCGGAGAAGCCGAAGCCCTTAACGAAGGCGCTGGAGTTGCCGCAACCCGAGGCCGTCGTCCCGATCCCGGACCAGATGAAGGCGCTGCGCGGAGAAGTCGCCGATCTGACCGAGCTGGTGCTGCGGCTTACCAAGATCGCGACCGGCATGCGCGAGGTGCTCACAACGCACGTTCCGAAGCCGCAACCGGCCGCCCCGGTGATCAAGCCGTCGTCGCGCAGCATCAAGCTGGTCGAGTATCTGTCGCTCGACAAATGGGTCGCGATCTCGGCCCTGGTGCGCGACACCGGCCTGACCCCGACGCAGATCAAATTGAAGCTGCAATACCTCAAGCAACACGAACAGATCGAGAGTTACCGTGGCGAGGTCAGACTGAAGCCAGCGGTGCCGACGCCGTCCGCAAAGAAGACGAAAAAGGTCGCGCCGGCGAAGCCGACTACGAGGAAGAAGCGCGCTCGGCAGCTGCACCAAGTGGAGCAGGCCGCATCCGCATGAGCGAATGACGTAGCGCGGATACGAGAAGGGAGAACTCCCCGAGATAAACGACCAGCTGGAAGGAAACGAGGCGCAGCGCAGAGCTCGATCTGGGCGGCGCGATGCTAAAAACTGGGCATGTAATGAAGGAGCGCAAAGATGCGCCGTAGACAAAAGACATCGCCGCGTGCGGTGAACGATGGGGATCGCGAACTCGGCAGGAATATCCGGTCGCGGAGGCTTGAGCTGCACATCAGCCAGTCCGAGTTGGGGGAGGCCCTGGGCGTCAGCTTCCAGCAAATTCAGAAGTACGAGAAGGGCACCAACCGTGTCGCAGCGGCGCGATTGGGCGAGATCGCCGCTTTCCTCAAGACCACGGTGGCGGCTCTGATCGGTGGGGACCTTCCATGGGACAAGCAGAAGAACAGTTTGGTTAGTGAGTTCGTCGCGAGCAGGGACGGCATCGATTTGATCGAGGCCTGGTCACGGGTGGAAAGCCAGCAGGTCCGGCGCAGCATCATCTCCCTGACGCGCTCGCTGGCCGCGGAGGGGCACTGAGGCACTGACGAGGAGGCCCAGCTATGTCTGATCCGCGCGACGACGATCCCGAAGTGCATTCCCCGCCGAACGAGTTGAGGCGCATCGACGCTGTCTGGGCCTTCATCTCCAGCGACGAGACCGGTGAAGGTCTCTGCGCCGCGCCGTTGATGGGACCCGGCACGCTGATCCCGCTGATCGCCGCCGACGAGGAGCGGCTGAAACTGTGTCTCCCCTGGGCGCGCTGGATCGCGGCGATGAGCGGCAAGACGATCAAGCTGATCAAGCTGTCCCAGCGCGCCGAGATCATGGAAATCGGACCCGATGGGGAGACGATGCAATGAGCGGCGTACTCATTATCGGCGAAAACGAGCGGGCCGAGATCGCTAAGGCGATCCGGTCGGCGCTGGCCAAGCCGATGCCCTGGGAAAAGATGCGGCAGATCATTGTCGACGACCGAGACCATCCGACCAATACGCTGAAGCTCGGCGAGCGGCCGGACCCTGACCGCATCGAGGCGCTCCGCAGGGAATATCCGAGCTATCCCGTGCAGCTCGGGTCCTACGTCGCCGCGATCTCGTTCGAGGAGCAGGCCTCCGGACTGTTCCGGCATCTCTCAATCTCCTCGCGCGTTCCCGGCAAGGTCCCGAATGAGCACGCCGCCAAGATGGTGCTGGAGGCGTTCGGCTTCTCTGGATATCCGCCGAGCCGTCCCTATCGCGTGTGGGTCGAGGAATACGAGCCCGGTCGCGTCGCCATCAACTTCGTTGAGCTGGAGCCTTCATGACCGAGCACACCAAGGACAAGCTGGCTGGCGCATTGCGCGAGGTCGGGCTGCACGAGATGGCCGAGCGCGCGGCGACCGGCTTCTATCACGATTTCCTTTCCCCGCTCGATCTTCCCGAGATGGAGCTGGAAAAGGACCTCCGCGTGGCAGCCCAGGTCGCGCTGTCGTTCAACGATCAGAAGCGGGCCCAGGCCATCGAGGCTGTGCGAAAGCGGCACATCAATGGGGACTTCGACGCGAGCCCGGAGGAGTCCGAGGCGTGGGCCGAGAGCGAAGAAGGACGGGATGCGTTCCGGCAGCTGATCGAGCCGAGGTCGAAGAAATGACGACCAAAGACGAGATCATCGAGCAAGCCGCTCGCATCATCGATACGAACGCCTTCACCCGCTATGTGACCCACGAGGGCATGATCAAGCGGCAGAAGATCGCCCGGCGCAAGGCCGCCGAAATCCTTTCCATGTTGTGTGACGCCGCGCGGGAGGGAACGAATGAGCGGGGATGACCGCGTCTCGGGAATTCCCGATAGGGCACCCAGGGCCTTCGACGCTGCCAGTCTGGTTCAAGACACAAAAAAAGCCCCGCTAAGCGGCGGCCACGGACGTTTCGAAAGGGAGTGTGATGCTCGTTAAGCTCGATCAGTTGAAGCCTAATCCGGCCCGCGATTTCAAGGTCGATCCGATGGCACCCGACGTCGTCGTCAATCTAGAGAAGTCGATCCGGCAGGATGGGTTCTGGGGCGGCGTGGTCCTGCGCAAGAACGAGAACGGCGAGCTGGAGATCGCTGCGGGGCACCACCGGGTAGCCGAAGCCCTCAAGGCTGGCATCAAGAGCGCCGATCTGTTCGTCGGCGACATCGACATGGTCGGCATGATCCGCATCTACGCGAGGGAGAACGCAACGCAGCGCGGACAATCAGGCACGGCGCAGGTCGGCACCGTGGCGGCGGCACTGCGCTATCTGGCAAAGCAGATCATGACGGGAGGGGTTTCTCGTGATTTCGCGAGAAACCACGACCTCGACAAGCTGCAAGGCAACATCGCCAGCGCCAAAGGCATCGGCGAGCCAATCATCACCGAATTTCTCCAGAATGTACCCGACATCAACGAACACACCGTCCGTCAGCAACTGGCCGTCCTGAAATCCTCCGGCGACTATGCCCGGATCATCGACGAAGTCGCGACCGAGGTCGAAGACGAGAACGCCGCCGCCGTCGCAGAGCTGGAAACGGCCGAGCGCGAGCGGGCGGAAGCTGAGCGTGAGGCCGCAGCTGCCGAAGCGCGCCGTCAAGCTGCCGCCGCTAAGGCCAAGGCCGCTGCCGACGAAGCTAACAAGGCGAAGGCCAGGCGCGAGCGGGAAGCAGCCGAGGCGGCCAAGGCCAAGGCGAACGCCAAAGGAAAGGCTGCTACCCAGCGTGCGAAGCAGCACAGCCAGGCGCAGAAAGCCACCAATGTCGCACGAAGCGCTCGCAACACGAGTGTCAGCACGCCGATCACGTTCGATCTCGCAGGCGTGGCGAAAGTGCTCGATCAGGCCGGATTGTTGGAAGCCTTCCGCAAGGCCGTCACCGCGCCGAATGTCGCGTCGTTGCTGCCGGTCAGCAATCAGGCAGCTCTCGCGCGCGAGCTGGTCGAGATCGCCTATAAGAACCAGATCGACGTCACTGCCCGGTTCATCAGCGAGCGCATCGCCTACATGGTGCATGACATCCGGGTGAAGCAGCGGCGGGTTGACGGCGACGAACACGACCGCGCCTTGAAGTCCGATTGGACCCGGCAGGCGACCGAGTTTCAGCACCAGCTCTCACGGCAGGCGAACGCCATGCTGTCGCAAGCCAAGAAGCTGAAGACGCACTGCGAGCGGGCACCGACGGGCGTGACGCTCACTGCCAACGCCGAATTGCGCAACGCCATCAACAATGCACGCGAAGCCTTGCAGATCGTCGGAGAGCTGCAGTGAGGAAACAGGTTGCAAAGCTCCGTCGTGTCCGCAACGCCAAACATGCCCTTGGGGCGATGCAAACCCGCGACGGGGGAAGGCGCAGGTCGACCTCGCCAGCCAGTTCTACAAGCGGTTTCCTATCGGAATGAGGTTCAACGCCGACGAGTTCGACAGCTGGATCGAGTCCCACAAGCTGATCGAGCGCCCAGCTGGAGGTAAGCGGTCGGCGGCCTGGCGCAGCTATCTCGACCAGCGTAACCAGCTTCGCGTCAAGATCAACCGGTCAGCAGTTCATCCGAGAATGACTGAGGCCGGATGCCAGCCGTACGTGATCGACTGGGTCGGCGTTGGCTACGAGGTGAACACGCCCGAACGCAGCGCGATGATCAAATCGATCTTCTCGCAGATCGCAAGCCGCATCGTGACGAAAAAGAAGCAACTCGCGCGGCTGTACCAGGCCAAGGACTACGAGAGCCTGTCCGAGGTCGACCGCGCGTGGATGGTGGTCGAGACGATCAACGACCTTGCCGAGTCGTTCGCGGGACAGATCTTGCAAGCCGAGCGTCGCTTGCACCGGTTTTCTGATCGCATCCATGCGGAACAGATCAACATGCTCGAAAGGCCGCAGGCCCGTTAACATCGCTGCCGGGTCTGGCTGGGCACAAAAAAGGCCCCGCCGAAGCGGGGCCTAGGCCGGGAGGTTCGTTGCGTCAACGCGCGGCGGCTTCCAGCATCTCAATGCGGGCCATTGCCTCCTGAAGCGTCTTGGTCAGAGCCGCGATGATCGTCCACGGGTTCGGAGATTGGATCGCATCCGGCGCATCCTTCGGGCAACTCGCTGCGCTATCAATCATTGCCTCTTGAAGCTCGTGGGCTAGGAAACCCCAACGCTCGATATCATCACCCGCGAACATCGGAGCTGTTCCAACCTCTTGCCCCTCATCACGAGCCTTGGCGTTGTACTCCAATTGCGATGGCGGCGTGAAGTCCTTCTGCGTGTATGAGATCGGCCGCAATTTCTTAACGGTCGACCACATGCTCCGCAGATCGGCCACGTCTTTTTGGTGCGATAGTCCGAGGTGACGCTGATGTTGCCGAGGTTGGTCGCGTCGATCCACAGTTGACACGGCCCGGAATTGTAAAAAAGATTGAAACTGTTGCCGCCATAGCCTCCGCTAAAACCTTGCTTGCACACATAACCGAGAGCGCTTAGAAATTGTCCACCTGATTGAAACTGCCAGTCTTTGGTTGCATTCGTTACGTGGAAAGTCCCGGAAGAACGCTCCCAGTACATTGTGGACTTGTTGGCGCCGGTCTCATCATTAAAGAACAGATTAGCGTTGGCACCGGCTTGTGCTTGTACGACAATGCTGTTCCCAAGTGCGGTAAGGGCACCACCGCATTTTAGATCAATCGAAGTCGTGATGACACCAGTCGAGCGGGTGATCTTGAACGGCGTATCTATGGCGACGCCGGCATCATTGTAACGGATGATGTCGAAGTCGCTGCCCACGTTACTGCCGCTCTCCGATGCAGCATTGCCGAACTCCATGACCCAACGCGCATTCCCTGTGGTGAACCCACCAATCGAGCAATTTGTCCCCGCACTACCTGATGCCTTGTTCAAGGTTATCTGGCCAACGGCCGAAGAGATGATTAGTTGACCGCCGGATGAAATCGTCAAGTTACCAGTCAACGTGCCACCAGCAATAGGCAGTGCTTGCGACCAAGCCGCATTCAATCGACCGTAGGTCTTACCGTCGCTCGGCGCGTCTGTACCTGTCAGATTTTGCGCATCCCACGTCACGCCACTCCAACGATACACCGGCACGCCCGCCACCGCTGGCGACGGGTAGAGTTGACCCACGCTCGGAGTGTTGGGGAAGTCCAGTGCCATCATAACCTCGCATCAAGGCTCATAGCGCCACCGCCAGCGACATTCGAGTAAATTGACCCGACCGATCCGGCAGCTAGGCCGCTTGCGACGCTCCATTGAACAGACACCGCATTGGTCGTGACGATACCCACCACGCCTATGCTGGTCACCGCGACGCCATTCGCTGACATGTTGACTTGCACCGGAGCAGGCACGGCTCGCATGATATTTGGCGTCCAGATGACCGTCTGGCAGGTCGTGGCCGTGTCGCACATGCCAACAGCGACGCGTTGATACTGATTGCCGTTCCATAGCCACAAATATCGCTGGGCTTGCAGAAGTTCCTGATCATATGGACGCATGATGCAGGCGGCGCGATCAGCAGAGGGCAGTTCAAGTCCGGGTAGCACGATCAAGCCAGTAATTTGGAACGTGTCAGTCGTTGCCGCGACACCATTGATGGTGCCTGTCGCTCCAGCGAGGTTCGCCGCAGCCCACGCGTTCGGAGTGCCAACCAGCGAGCTTCCGGCCATCAAGCAGAAACGAACTTGCGCTCCGAAACTGTTGTCGGTCGGCCACGTTCCGGTAACGTCACCCGTGATCGGCACCGCGTTGAATTGCCACGTGTCGGCGACGTTTTGGCTATAGGTGAACGGGAAGCTTCGATTGCACGCGCCGTTCTCATAGACGCCGGAATAGAGTCCAGTGCGGTGGTGCTTCGACCAGAACCCAATCGTGAGGGGCATGGCGGTGGACTTGCCAAAGCCCGCCTTCATCGTTCTATTGCCTTCGATGCGATTGATCAGAAAGGCACAGTCACCTGATCCAGGTGAGGCGTTAGCCGTCGTGACAGCGACCTTGAGCGAAGATCGCAAACCGGGAGGCGCATCGAGAACGCAGGAGCAGGACAAGACCTGAGCGCCTGAGCTGTTCACCGCCCAACTATCGACGAGATAAGCATTGCCGCTCGTGGACCCGGTGCCAATCACCTGATTGACATCGCACGAACCGTTGTGCTGCATGCCGTTGTAGGCGAGCGCATCGAACGGCGCGGCATAGATGTTGGAGCGCGCCTGCGTCTTCTGCGATGCCGCGAGCGCTTGCACCGCAGTCGAGACGTAAGCACTCAGATCGGGCGACGGAATGGTCACCACCCACTGCGTGCTCGTGCCATCGTTGTACAGCACATAGAGCACGCCAGTGTCGGACTTCCACCACAGGCTCTTGTCGGGTGCGCCAACCGGGGCGGTATCGGAGACGTAGACCGACGCGCTCGTACCGGGAGGACCAGCAGGGCCAGCAGGACCAGCAGGACCCGTGTCGCCCTTTGGTCCTTGCGGACCTACGTCACCTTGCGGACCCTGGTCGCCTTGATCGCCCTTGTCGCCCTTGGGGCCGGGTGCGCCTGTCGGACCCGCAGGACCGGGCGGACCTGCCGGACCGGGCGGGCCTTGCTCTGGCACTTCGATGATCGTGATCGGGTCCGCCAGAATGACTTGAACGTCATCCTCGTCCTGCATGACGAGCACATCATCGTCGGCGCTGACAACGACATCCGTCATCGCGACGGTCCCATGCTATGAGCCCAGGTCCCGCGCCAGATACGGATTTGCGCGCCAGAGTTGCTCGCAATCAACGATTGCTGATACTCGTGCGCCGCAAGCTGCTCCAAGTCCGCTTGCAGAACAACCAATTCAAATTTGCCGTTGACGGCATCGACCAGGGCGATGCGTCCATTCTCGGTCGTCAATTCCATCGACACGGTGGCATCCTCGACGTGAGGCCGCAGCATCATGTGAAATGTCCAGCCGGTCAGATCGATCGGTGCGCCATCCACCGTCTGGTAGACGAACGCGCGCCGAAAGTCGGCGTCGCTTTCGGTGCTGATGTTGACCGTGGTCATTTCTTGCCTTTCGGCTTCGACTTGAACACGTTCTCCAGCTTCTTCGACAGCGGGATGTTCACAAACGCATCGTTGATCTGCTCGTGCGTCGTGATCGCCCCGCTATCGATCCCAGCCTTGACCTGCGAGTAGATCGCGAAGCAGGACCCAATGTGATCTTGCACGCCATCCGACAAATCGATCATCTGCCGTGCGTCGATCGGCACCAGCCTGCCGTCCTCCGTCACCCAATCGGTGGTGAATTGCGGGTCGTTCCCTGCCGCGTTCCGCGCGCCGATGATCATCAGCTTCGATCTATCGTCGGTCCCGACCACATAGCCATTGATGACGAGACTGAGGGTTTCGCTCGTCCAGCGCACATAGGCCGCATAGGCTTCCAGCGTCACGAAGATGTTGTAGGGCTGCAGCACCTCCTGCAGGGCGCGGTCGGTCTGGTTGCCTTGGATGTCGCGCGGCCACGCCGTGGGCACTCCACCCATTCCGCTCCACGCCGCATAGTCTGCCTCATCCGAGGCGATCTTGGTCTGCTTCGAGCTGGAGAAGATGCGCCCGTCGTCGGCGAGCCAATACCAATCGGTCGGATTATAGGTTATGACCATCGTCACTGCTCCTAACCGTACTGTCCGCCTGAGCCTGTCGTACCTGCCACAGTGCCGGGGAAGTGATTGACGCCAGCACCGCCAGTGGCAATGATGGCATTCAATTCAGCGTCGTATTTTTTCCCGCTGACGTTCCCATAACCGGTGATTGTCCCAAGCTGGTTTGCCCAGACGCCCAGACAATTCGCATTGATGAACGGTCCGGAGTACGACACCGGGTTGATGACATTCACAGTCGGTCGATTGACCGGATCACAGATGATCAGAGAGTTGATTTGCACCCATGCAAACCAAGAAGCGCCACCCGAGATGATGTGGTTGCCCGTAATGCCAAGCGTACCTCCGTCAGTCGCAGCGACCTGAGCGGCAACAGCCGACCCCCATTGCATGTTGCGAACAGTCACCGCGCCATTGTTGCCATGCGACCAGAGGCAATTGCCCGGATCGCCGGTACCGGCCGTCGTCCCGGTGTTGCTGATCTGGAAGCCAGCGACAAGATAACCGCTGCCATAAAGAATGAATGTCGTTCCGGTGCTGCACGTGAGTTGGCAACCGGATGGCGTCGCCTCGTTGCCGAGGATATTGATCGAGCCTGAGCCGTTCATCGGCGGAGCAACGGTCTGTCCGATGTAGACACCATTGGCCACGTGGATCGTGACGCTATAGCCGTTGAGATTGAAAGTCTGAGCTACATTGATGGCATGTTGGATTGTCGCGAACGGGGTGCTTGCCGTTCTTCCATCGTTGAGCGTGTCGCTGCCGGTGGTTGCGACGTAGTAATCCAGCGATGCGCCCAGCATCGTGACGCTGTCTGCGCCGATGAGGAAGAACACGGTGCCGTCATAGACCAACTCAATGACGTCACCAGCGGCGAAGTCACCGCTCTGGATGTCCTTATTGCCGCGCTTCTTCATCGGCTTTGCGCCGAGCGCGTTGACGTTGAGCACTGACGGCCCGGTGGGCGCATTGCCGACCTTCATCCGCACGACGAGACCGGCGCGCAAGGCGGTCGGTGCCGGGGTCAGCGTCACCTGATAGGCATTCGCCGTTCCGGCATCGAGCGCGTAATTGAGCTTGCCGCCCTGCACGCCTTGACCGAGCTGCCTCAGGTCGGCGTTATCAGGCACGAGCCCGCCGTCACTGATCAGGTTGACGATCTCGCGCTGCGGATACTCGATGGACGCGGCTGGCGGGATTGAGCCCTGCGTGCCAGTCGCCGGATTGCCGTTGATGTAGGGCGCGTTCGGATCGCTCACGCCATAGGGCTGGATGTAGAGCATGCGCGCGTCCTCTCACGGCGTCCCGCAAACCTGCGGAACGCTGTGTTCTCAGATTGAAAATGTTTGGATCGCTAGGGCGTCCCTTCCATCGGATCGCGAGGATGAAGGTCCGTGTAGTCGTAGATGATCTGCGTGTGCGCGGGCTTCCAGCGGTCCAGGATGCATTCGAGGTCCTGCGCGCGACCGATGCGCAGATGCGGATCGACGCCGCACTGGCCCGATGCGCACCTGAACCAGTGCAGGTCGGCCTGGTGGACGTGCACGGTCCAGTAATAGCGGTTCTCAGGCGGCCCGAGGCCGTAGTTCGGCCACTCGCTCAGCTCACCGTTCTGGAGCGGCGTGCCGTCCGGAGTGAGAATCGGGCGGCCCCACTGATCTTGCATGAAGGTGCCGTCGCCATAGACGCGATTATTCCCGCAAGCGTCGATGCCGACCATGAACGGGCGATATTCGGTGATGGTGATCGTGTAGCCGAGGAAAGCCGCGAAGTTGATATAGAACTCTCGCGACTGCGAGCCGTACAGCGTCATGCGCGCGACGAGTGCGGCCTGGCGCTGGGCTATCGTCTGCGGCGCGGTATAACAGGGATCAGGCAGGCCCCAGTTGCGTTCCCAGTCTGGCAGCAGCTCAACGGTCTTACGCGGATCGCTCTCGATCTCCAGGAGATTGGCGGCGCGCCCATCGACATAGCCCCAGTAATTGTTCAGTCCGTCGCAGGCCTGCCAGAGCACGCTATCAGTGGAATGCTTCGGCCACGCCTGGCCCTGCGGCAACAATTCGAGGAAGGCATCGCGATAGTCACTTCCGGCACGGCGGATATGCCGGTCGCTCATTGGCTACGCTCCAGATACTGAAGCACGCGCCGAATGCTTTCGATACTGTCGCCCAGCTTGCCAAGCCCCAGATTGCAGTCGCGACATATGTAGCCTCGAAATTGTCCAGTCTCATGGTCATGGTCGAGGGCAAGCGGCGACTCTCGGTGACAGATCGCGCATTTGCTATCAGTCGGTGGCGGTGGGTACTCGACACATTCGGCAAAGCCAAGCTTCTTTGCATAAAACCGGCGTTGGTATGCGGTTCGCTGCGCGCACCGCTCCTTGCGTGTCGAATATTCTTGAACGCGCTCTGGATTATCCGCTTTCCAGCGCGCGGATTTTGCCAAGCGTTTCTCCTTGTGCTTCAGGTACGACTTGCGGTCGTAGCCACGGACCTTATCCGCATTCGCGCGCCGCCACTCCCGCTGACGATCGAGGTTACGCTTGCGGCTCTTGCTCATTTACTCGTAGAGAATTGTACCCAAGTCCGCCATGCTGCCGATGTTGGGCATGACGAAGTCGTTGTTGGTAACCAGATCGAGCGAGATCACGCCCGGAGCCTTCATGATCGCAGCGCTGATCCACGCCGAGAAGATCGTCTGGCCAGGCGCGGCCATCCGGAACAGCATGTCCTTGAGCTGCGCCTCGATCTCGGCCTTGCACTCGTCGGTGTTCGGGTTGAGGTCCGCGATGGTCAGGTCGAGGAAGTACTTGATCGGCGCGGCGACGAAGCAATCCTTCACGGTGACGGGCCGCATCTTGTCGATGTAGGCACCGACCGTCGCGATGTCCTCCGGCAGCGGGAAGCCGTCGTTGTCGGCGCGCAGATCGTCCATCATGAAGCGGACGGTCATGGTGCCGATGCCTTGCTCGACATTGGCCCAGGCCCGCGTGACGCCAGGAACAGCTAAAGCCCAGGAGACATAGTCAGCTTGCGCGCCGCCCATCGGCGGGTTGCGGATGCGCTGCAAAATCCTGGCGCGCAGCTCGTCGTCGGTCTCGGTGTCGGTCCCGCCAGTCAGAGCGTAGGCAAAGGCCGTGCTGATGACGCCAGGGACCGTCGGGTTGAGCGACAGCCCCGATCCGTCCGGTAGATTGCCGAATGATCCGGCATCGACCGCCCGGATGTTGCCGGTGACCGGCACGCTCGCCGACGTGGTGATGTCCTCAAGGGTTTCAAACGTCGCCACCGTATTCGGCGAGCTGAAATTGACCGGCAGCTCGACCGCGCTCTGCAATTGCGTCCCGGCCGGGACCACCGTGCCGTCGATGATGCCCTGGAATTGCGCCGAACCGATCGCGAGCGTCGCCATCTTGCGGCCGGTCGAGCCGTCCGCGTTGACCAGCCAGATTTGCCCGTGCCTATCGAGCCATTCCGTCTCGGCGGTGTCGGGCAGAAGCTGCAGCGACAGCCAGTCGACATATTGCAGCGTCAAGTGGCAGAGCGCGCCCTGGTTATCCGAGAGAACCCGCAGCACGCTGTTCGGGACGTTGGCATCCGCTCCAGGCAATGAAGCGTTGACCGCATCGCGGACCAGTTCACGGACGGCGCGTAAGGAAGGGGTCTGCCAGGGCATCTCGTTTCCCGTGAGTGACGTTGTCGATGGCCCAGAGTGGCCGCAGATTGGATAGCGCGAAGCATTCCAACATCTCGTCAGGCAAGCGGAACGTGCCTGATGTGATCGGCGTGCCATTCGCCGTAGTTGGCCCACGACATTCCCGGCAGGAATTGTGCTGCGATGTGGCGTCTCAATACGTCGCCATCGTAACCGAGCGCGGTGATGTCGCTTGGAAAGCTGCCGCTTATGATGTGACGCATTTTGCGGCCGATTGCGTCTGCCGCTCGTTCTACTGGATCACGACGCCGTCGTGCCTCAGCCTCGCACCGCTTCTCAGGATGCCTTTGGCGATATCGCCGCGCACGCTCTTTGTAGTTGCCGCGCGGCTTATTTCGCTCTTCCCGATGTGCCGCTTCCCAACGCCTGAGATATGCCCTGCGTTTCTCTTTGTTCATGTTTGCATTGCGTCCCAGAGGACGGCGTAGCGAAGCTCGATTTCAGGAAGAGGCCCGCGATAGATGCGCAGCAGGGCATCGATCCGCTGCGTGTCGACGCGGGTCACCCACACATCGAAGCCCGAGCAAATCTTGCGGTCGACGAACGGCTGGATCGCAGCGGCGATGTAGTTCTCGACCATCACCAGCGTGGAACCCTGCCGCGCCTGGGCAGGCGTGATCTTCGAGCGGCGCAGTAGCCACAGCTTGGAGCCGATATCCCAGCCGCCCCAGATCGCCTGCGCGTCCATGTCGCCCCACCAGCCCATGCGATCACTGGAGTCGGGATCGGGCAGGATATCGTTCGGGCCAGCGAGCGCGTTGGTGCCGAGCGCGACGATGATCGCGGTGGCCAGCGCCTGGGTATCATCGAGCGTGCCATCCGGCAGCAGCGACCAATCGACCGTGACGGAATACTGCGGAAAGACGTTGTTCTGGACGAGCCGGATGTCAGGGACATTGTAGCCCGCTGGCATTGTTCACCCGATCTTGCCGAGCGAGTTGACGCACGGGCCAGACAGCGTGACCAGGTAATCGAAGGATGCCTTGCCTGCCTCCGCGCCGACATAAACCTGCTTGTCGGTGTGGCAGTGCAGGTACGTTTTGCCATCGGCGAGCGCGAGGTGACACTGGTTGCCGCCCATCCGCGTCTTGTCCTTGGTGACCTCGACGAACATCGGCGACTTCTGGCCGTCCTTGTAGCGCGCCTGCTGTCCTCGGTTCTGCTGCTGGCCACCTTGCTGGCCGCCGCCGCTGCTTGAACCGCCGCTCGCGTCACGGGCAGCCGCGTGGCCGCCTGACGAGCTGCCGCCCGAGCCGCTGGAGCCGCCGCCCTGGTTCATCGTTGCGTTGCTCTCGCTGTCCTCCTGCAGCAAATGCATGCGAACGGTCTTGTCCTGCGGCGCGGTCCAGAAGCCACCATCCTGCGACAGGTGGAACTGCTGCTTGTCGCCGCGCCCGCGAAACATCGCGGTGTCGCCTTTCTCCAGCTTGTAGAGCCGGTGGCGGCGATCATCCATCGAACCAGCGACCGGGAACGAGCGGCTGCCGCCGATGAAGGCCGAGAAGTGCTCCGCGCTCGCTTTGATCTTGCCCATGGCGTCCTTCTCGGCGTCGAAGACGACCGAGGTGAAGCCATAGTTCTGCGGGGCCTCGACGCCGCTGCGCGTCTCGTTGGCCATGAAGTTTCCGCCCATTTCCTGCATCAGCTTGCTGTCATCGACCTGATCGACGACGCCGCGCGCACCGCCAGCGGAATAGCCCCGGAGCGAGCTGTTGAGCGGTGTGGCACGGTGCATGTGCGTTCCTTCACACTGAATTGGCCGATTGGTTCGGCGGAATGCTGGGCGGCTTGGACGTGCTGGTCGGGCCGACACTGTAGCTCGGCTGGGCGTTCAGCCACTCGGGATCGACGCAATTGAGCACGGTGATGCTGCCCTTCTTGTCGTCCTGGGTGAAAATCACCTGCTGGATGGCGAGCTCAGTGTCGAGCATCGCCATCGGCGAATAGACATGGACGTGCTCGCCTTCGCTCCAGAGCGTCACACCTTCGCGCAGCCAGCCCTGCACGGTAATGGTCGCCTGGATGTGCGTGCCGTCGTGCCACATCTTCTCGTAGTTGGCCCGCGCCTGCATCTCGCCTTGCGACTTGACGGACTCCTCGATCGGCGTGATCAGCTTGCTGTAGAGGACGTTCCCCACGCCCGTGCTCGCCGTCGCCTTTTGCTCGCTCGCGTCGGTGCCGTTGTGATCGTCGCTGCCCTGCGAGCTGCCGTGCACATCATAGGTCTCGAACACCATCGTGCTGTCGATGATGCACTGGCACGACAGGATGTTTTTCCCTTCGATCAGACCGGCGACGATGGGCGACGTGTGCTGGCCGATCAGCAGGAAGTTGCCGAAGGCATCGCACGCCAGCCGCGCCCCGCGATCCCGCGCAATGCGCTCCATGAAGTCCCAGACCGGCTCGCCCTTGTTGTTCTGCAGCTTGTCGAATGGCGTCAGATCGAGCTGGCCGATGGTCTTGACGCCGACGCCGTAAGGAGCCCAGACCTCCTGCGCGATCTGCGCTAGGTTCTTGTTGTCGAAGCTGCCGGTCTGGGTATCGACGCTGCTCTTGCCGCCGTTTGCGGTGTAGCTCTTTCCCACCAGCATCACGCCATGGCTGAAGGCGTCATAGGCGACCTGGCGGATTTCGATGAAGCCGGTGATCGCCAGGAAGCCTGCGAGATAGACGCTGCAATGATCGCCGGGCTTGAACTGCAGCTTCTGCCAATCGGGGAATGGACTGCCTTGCTTGAAGATCGGGTCGCGCTCGGCTGCGCTGAACTGGAAATAAGCGTAGGAGTCGCCCCAGTTGCGCCGGACCATGACGAATTCCCAGTCCTCGAACTTGAGCCCGTTGACGACGAGGACGGCAGTCTCCTGCGGCTTTGGCATCGATCACGCCGACAAGGCTTCGCCGAGCATCGGGCAGAAGGCGGGATGCACGATCTTGTTCTCGTCGCGTAGCTCGTCGGCGCGCGATGCATCGCTATAAAGCTTGTACGCCATGACCAGGCTCGGCAGCGGCTTGGAAAATTGATAGTTGAGCATGCGCGGCAGCGGCAGCGCGGTCTGCACGAGATGATTGCTGATCGCCCCGTGCAGCGTGATCAGCGACTGGAAGGTCATCTGATCCATGTCGTCGGCGGCAACCTCCTCGCTGTCCATGAACGGCTGAAACAGCGCAGCCTTGATCGCATCGACCTGCTGGCGGCTGACGAAGGCCATCCCCGCGATGATGTGCGCCTCCGTCGCCAGGCAGAGGCGGATGCCAGCGTTCTGGAGTAGCACCGCGCCAAGCGAAACCGGCTTCTCCTGGACGATCTGGCTGCGCACCTTTTCGAGCTGCTGCCAGCTGACGCCTGCCTGGCAAGCCTGGTCGAAACAGTTGTCGAGGGGCGGCCCCATCGCATCGCCGATCAGCAGCTTGTATGCGTTCGCCCGCGTGTCGCCGATGGCGGTCCTCGCATCGATGCCGGGACGCCCCTTGGCTGGAACGAACGACAGCAAATGCGCCAGCATGCGGTCAACGAGCGGCGCAGCCTCGTTCGCGTCGGTCCGCTTCATACCTCAATCGCTCCTGTGCCGATGGACGGAGACGGCGGCGCAAGCGTGCGCTGCACCTGGTCGCGCACGGCCTGCGAGGCGTTCGCGACGGTTGCCTGGGTGTCCTCTTGGCCGGGATCGAACAGCGGGTCGGTGCCGTACTCGAGGAAAGTGATGTCAAACGTGCAAAAGCCGCCGAAGCGCTCTTCCTCCGTCATCCGATATTTCGCCACCACCACGGTCTGCGGCGGCTGCGTCGAGAGCTGCAGAATGCCTGGGCCTTCAGTTTCCAGCGCATCGATCAGCCGGTCGCGCACCTTGCGATAGTCGGTGCGAAACAGATCGTCATCGTCGCGGGCGTAGACGATGCAATAGGCGCGGATGGTGAACTCGCGCGCCATGCGCCCCATGTCCTCGGCATAGGGATATTCCTTCTTCGGAAATTGATGTTCGACAATGCGCCGCCCGCTCTCGCGGCTGTTGGCCTCGCAATGGAAGGGCGCGTTGTTGTAGGTCGCGCGAACCCAGTCGTCGCGCCAGCTCGGCTTGTTCGGCGTGATCTCGAAAATGGTGCTCATATCGATATCGTCTCGGGCCCGCTTCTCGCGCGCTCCATCTGGGTTTGCCGATTGATCTCAACGTCCTTGAAGATGCCGCCGCCCTGGGCGTCGACCTTGGTGCCCTTCGGCGCGTTCACGTCGACGCTGATCTTGCCCGAGCCCTCGACCTTGTTGGCCGCAGCCATCCGGCTATCGAGCCGCTCGCGTGCAAACCGCGCGCTGTCGGCGACTGAGAAGTTGACGCCTTTGCGTCGGCCTTCCCAATAATTGTAGACCTCATGTGAGCCCGGCACCGGCACGCGACCCGGAAGACCCGCGCCGGGATCGGACGCCATGCCTTGATTGGTGCGGCCTTGGATGTAGTCGCTGCCGCCAACCACTTCGCCCAGCGTTTTGTCGTATTTCGCCCGCTCGTTCTCGCTGAGAGGGCCGCCAGTTTGGCCCCGGTTGATCGGGCCATAGAAGCCGCTCCGCAATTCGTCGCCGATCTTGTAGCCCGGCACCTTCTGCCGGATCATCTGCGTGCGATTGAACAGCGCCTCGACCGTGGGAGCGCCGCCGCCCTCGGAACGCATCATCCGATAGAGCAATTGCTTCGTGGCAGGGTCCTGGTTGACCTCTGCCATCATCGCGGCGCGCTGGTCGCCGCCCGCGCCCTTGGCTCCGTCCGCTGTTGCTGGCGTGCCGCCAGCGCCTGCGCCCGTGCCGGGACCTGCAGTCTGCCCGTTCGGCGGTTCGCCGGTCGAGCGACGGAAGCTGTAGCCCTTCAGCGCAAACTGCGACTCGAACCCGCGCCCCTGGTTGCCACCGAGGCCGGTGAAGGTCCCGGCCTTCCGGTTGATGTCCTCAACGATAGTGACGTGGCTACCCGTCGCTCCGGTTCGCACGCCGCGATCCGCGACCGCGATGTCGCCAGGTTGCACGTCTCCCGGTGCGACCGGGGTGCCCCAATTGCGCCAATTCGATGCGATGGCCGCGCCCTTTGGTGGCGTGCCGCCGACCGACTTGACGACGGACGCCGCGAACTCGCCGCACCAGCTGCCCTGCTTGGGATAGCCCTGGCTGGCCATGAACTGCTCGACAGCGCGCGGGCCGCCGTGCAGCGCGACCGAACGCGCCTTGGCCAGGATGTCGGACGGCACGCTGGGATCGCCTGCGGGACCGCTCTGAGGGCCGCCCGTCTCGCCGCCCGTGTCGCTGCCATACGGCGCACCACCGCCGCCGCCATAGCCGCCCGAGCCGCCGCCGCCGTAACTGCTGTTGCCGCCGCCACCACCACCGCCACCGAAGCCGCGCCCGCCGCCGAACGGACCATAACCACCACCGCCGCCGTAGCTGAAGCCCCGCGGCCCACCCGTGGTAAAGCTCGCGTTCTGCAGAAACGGATTGCGGCCGACGCCGCCGCCCGTATAGCTCATCGGCGAGTAGCCCTGCTGCTTCAGCGCGTCGATGAGCTGATCGTTCGACTGCTTCAGCTGCTTCTGGGCCTCGGTGTTTTCTTCGGTGGTCTTCTTCTGCTCCTCGGCCTGCGGCGTGCCGAGCTGCAGCGGTCCACGGAATTTGCCGAACGTGTCCTGGATCGACTTTTTGGCCTCGTCAGGCTTCGCCAGCTCGTAGTTCTTCTTCAGCCACTCGTGGATTTCCTTGCTGACCTCCAGGAACACCTTTGCCGCTTTGATCGCGGGGTCGAGGAACGGCGCTTTCAGCTCCTCGATGATGTCGGCCCATTCGGAAGCGATGTCGCCCGTGATGTTGGCGAACTCGCGCGCCTTGGCGATCCGCTCGTTCTGGATGCGCTGCTCTTCCGCCGACAGCTGGTTGAGGCGTTCCTTCGCCTCCATCGTCTTGTCCCAAAAGTGCGAGGCGAATGCGTTCGCACGATTAGTCGCTTCCTGGAGCGTGTAGCCGTTGGCCAGCGCGTTCTTCAGGACGTTGTTGCGGGCCTCGGCGACCGCGTTGTATCGCTCTTCCTCGGTCCTGGCGCGGACGACCTTGTCGAGGAATTCGCGCATATTCGCCTGCGCCTCTGGCGTCGGTCCCGCCATGTGCAGCAGTTCGCGGCGCAGCGCGCTGCCCTGGCGGTTGAAGTCGGCAACCGCCTCGGCCATCTTACCGAGATTGGCTTGCGTCTGGTCCGCGCTGACCCCGACAGCCTCGAATTGGCTGATGATATTTTTCATCGAGGCGGGATCGACGCCGATGGATTTTGCCGCCTGGCTGATGCCGCGCAGCTCCTCGGCCCACTTCTTCATCTCGGCGACCTGCCTGGTCATCTCGACGCCGAACAGCGCCAGGCCGCCAGCACCAGCGACCAGACCGCCCCGGAATGAGCCCAGCGCCTTGAAAGCTTCGCCGAAGCCGCCTGTCATTTCCTTGAAGGCTTTGCTCAGCTCCTCGGTCCCACGCCGCATCTTCTCGTGGGCTTCCTTGACCTGCGGCCCACCCATCTCCTTGGTTTTTTCGACGATCTTGTCGAGGCCAGGCGAAGCGTTATCGACCAGCGAGACGATAAGCTTCAGCTCCTCTTGCTCCGTGGGCATCAGTCGTCGTCTTTCGGGGGTTGCTGCCTGCGATCCAGCGTGGCGGTGCGCTCAAGGTGGATGCGCACGTCGCTAAACGGCATCGACAGGAAAACTTCGGGGCTGACGTGGTACCAGCGGGCCAGGCGGTAGCAGTCGAGGATGATCTCGTCCTCGTCGCCTACCAGGCCCGTGGATCGGGCAGAAAAAAATTTCGGAGCTTCATCGCCACCGTATTCCAGTCGCGAGGATGCATGTCCTCGATGAACGGCGCGAGGATGTCCGAGAGCGCCGCGATCATGTAGGTCATCTTGCGCTCGTCCCAGACCACGTCGCCGTCCTGGTTGATGCGCACCGGATTGCCGTAGCGGTTGATGTCGCCCGCGCGGGGCTCCCGCAAGACCAGCTCCGTGATCTTTTCGCCCTTGTTGTTGTGAATGGGCTTGTTGATCAGCTTGACCTTGAGCGGCCATTCATCCTGCCACATCGGCGGCTGCTCGGCGGGCGACGGCTCGACCTCGGGCGGCGGCATCGCGCGCGACGGCTTGGCTTCTGACTGCGGCAGCGGTTCGGCGTCAATGACCTTCGGCGTGGGCCTCCCGTCGACGAAGCCTTCTCGTTTCGGCGCTACGTTCATGCGAGGCTAACCTCCTGGCAGGTGATGCCCTCCCAGCGCACGCGCACCTGGCCATCGCGCGTGTTGTTCTCGAAGCCGCCTTTGCAGGTCCCGCCCGTGAGGATGTACTGCATGTTATTGGCAAGCTGGGCGACGACGGTGACATCGGTCTCGGCGAGCAAGTCCTCCAAATAGAAACCCGGCAACGTCGAGAGATCGCCCTCGATGTACGGCACGCGCGGCAGCTCCTGATAGCCGTGCACGCCGTCTTGGCCTGCGATCATGGTGCGCTCGACCGGTGACGGGCTGACGGTGAAGTTGCCGCGCAGCGCCAATTGCGTCCCATCGACAGTGAGGAACGCTATACCAGCAATCCTTTGCGCCACATTTTCCTCCTATGAGATATGCCAGCCGCAAACTCCTCTGGAGTGCGATCGGCCTTCCGAAAATTGCAGGATGGGCAAGCGACCACGATGTTCTCTGGACCATCGCTGCCGCCGCGTATGAGAGGGATGAGGTGATCGACCGTCCAAGCCGTTGCTGACAGATCTGCCGCGCAATAGAAGCAGTGTCCATCCTGCACTTCGAACGCCTGCAGGACAGCAGCAGCTGTATGATGCCGCGCAGAACCTCTTATGCGTGCGCGGCGGCGGCTGTTTTTGACACGAAACCTAACTTGGCCTTCAGCCGTTTGCGTAGCGCGCCGATAGCGCGCTCTTTCAATTTCTTTGAACCCCGGCTTGGCACGAAATCGGCGCTGAGCACGCTGCATCGTTGCGCGATATTCGGGACGGGTGGCCCGGTTTCGATTGTATTCCCTGATTTTGTCTGCATGCGCCTCGCCGTAACTCTGGCTCTGCCCAGAGGCGCATGCCTTGCATGTCGCGCGCAACTCCAGTCGGCCACGCCGTGTATGCCGTGGAAAAAAATCATCCGTTTCTTCCGGATAAATTGTCCTGCATTTATTGCATTGACCGAGAAGCCGCAGTCGGATTGGTGCCACCGGTCAGGACGCGCCCGACGCCGCGTTGAACGGCGGCTGCGGCTGGCCGATGATCTGGGTGTCGATGCCGCGGTCGTACTGCAGCCTGAACTGCGCAAGCACCGCGAAGATGCGCAGCTGGTTGATGAGGTCGGGCGGGTACAGCACGTTGACCCGGTTCGGGTCGTTCGGGTCGCGCTCGACCTGGAGGTTGCGCTTGAAGTTGACCAGGTCCTCGACCAGGCCGTCGTACATATCCTGCTGATACTGGTTGATCAGCTCGGCCTTGATGATGCCGGGGGTGACGATGGCCTGGCCTGGGCCGAACTTGGTGCCGTCGTTGGCGAGCTTGTGCCGCGGGAATTTCGAGGTGATCGCCTGCTTCTGGTTGCGCAGCAGCTTCGCCAGCGTCGCCAGCGTGGTCATCAGCTCGTAAGCATCGTCCGGCTGGCCATAAAGGTTCAGCTGGTAGGTCGTCTGCTCTCGGGCGATCATCGGCTGGCCGTCCGCGCCAATCTTCTGGATCGCGATGCCGTTCGATGCGAGCGAGTTCAGCTCCACGAAATCGAACCGCTGGTGGATCGGCGCGGCCTTGATCTGGTTGAGCGACAACGCCTGCAGCGGTCGCGCCGGGTCGTTGATGAAGGCCCGCTGCGTCTTGGCCGTATAGGCCGCCGCCCATTCGAAGGACGGCGACGGGGAAGCGACCTCGAACCCCATGATGGACTCGACGCCGCTGTTCATGGTGTCGCCGAATGTGAGCAGCGCGGCATAGGTGCCGCGCTTGGCCGAGATGACATGGCCGAACAGCTCGCGCCGCCAGCCCCAGCGGCCCTGGTCGGTGAAGCCGTATTCCTGGTCCCACTCGAACAGCGAATTGCTGTCGGTGTACGGCATCGCAACGTACTCGAACGGCTCATCGCCAAGATTGGTGATCGCGGTGGTGAACGGGGGCGTGCCGGTGCCGCCGGTCAGGAAGCCGGTCGCGGGCAAGGTGATACCGAGGCCGACCGGCGTCTGCTGGCCGCCAATCGAGCCGTAATAGTTCATCGAGACGTTGATCTCGTTGGCGTTGATGCTCTTGAAGACCGAGGTGAGCGTCACAGTGCCCGTCACCGCCGCCGCCGTGACCGGCAGCCCGGTGTCGGCGTTGATCGCATCGGCAATCACCTGGGCAATCGCCGTCGGCGTGTCGGTCGTCAGCACGTTGACGGGGACATAATCGCCCGCGACGTAGAGATGGATCGTGCCAGCTTCGGTCGGCGCGGTCGTGATGACGATATCGCCAGTGGCCGCCATTGAGCCGGTCGGCTCGGTCATCGGCAGGCCCCAGATCTCGTTGGCGAAGTTGTTCGCGAAGAAAGCCTTGAACATCCGCGCCAGCTCGGAGCCTTCGCCGAATTGTGCATCAGCCTGGGCCTGGCTGCCGATGGGCACCGCAATATCAGGCTCGGCCGTGCCGCCTTTCGCGACGCCGACCAGCAGAGCGCGCAGGTTGATCGTCGGCAGGCCCGCCATAGAAGGGTCCACTTCGACCCAATACAATGGGACCTTAATGTTCGATGGCACATTTGCGAACGAAATTGGCATGGCCCTATCTCCTCAGTGGATGGTGTATTGTCTGCACGACGACAGCTGCAATTCACCGTGGCTTCACGGTTGGGTTGGAGTGACGAGCTGTTTGAAGCGCCGGCTCTATGCCCATCGGCGAAGCCGTCGCCTGCCTGCTGGTTTTCAGGTCAAGATGCTGCTCGAAGCATCGAAGGCTGAGTGTTTGGCTTACGCAGCAGAGCTGCGACCGCGCCCTGGCATCGGCTGGAATCGTGGCCGAGGCGGCTTCACCGACGGTCGCGGTTTGCGCGGAGTCGCGAAATCGCCAGAGCATCGCGAGAAGATTCGGCAAGCTGCCTTGCGGCGCTATTCCGACCACTCAGAGCGCAAGCGCACCCAACAGGCCGTCAAGAAGGCATTCGAAGCAATCCGGCGCGATGGCAAACACAACGCGATGTCTGGCCGCCATCACTCAGAAGAAACAAAGCGGAAGATAAGCATAGCGCGCCGACACTATTAGGCGGCGCTGCTATCTTCTTGCCTTCGATGGGATCGACTTCGGTCTTTGGGCGCGTCGTCCTCGCGCGTGATGTCGCCATCCGCGATCCGGCGCTTCGTGAAGCGATCATCCGGCCACTCCGCACCGCCTTCCTTGGGGAAGCCGCCAGCGTGCGGGTGCTTCAACAGCCGACGCATGATGTGGTTCGCGGGTGTCACGCGGACGGTTTTCTGTGCCGCCTTGTTGGCCTCCCGCATCTTTTCCATTCGCTCGTTCATGCGCAGCCCGCGCAGCGATGCCTTGCTAACGGCCATAGCCCTTGCTCCTTTGCTTGAACTCCCGCTTCGCGCTGAAGCTTGATGGGTCGAACTGATAGACAGCGTGCAGCTGCTGCCGCTGACCCATCTCGTCCTGGGTGTCGCCTGGCTTGATGCCGGTTTGCATCTCGATGGTCAGCAGATCGTCCGGGATGACCGGCGACCAATAGGTGCGGTGGCGGCAGGTGATGTCGTATTGCACCTCGCCGACTGGGGTTTCGTTGTTGAACGCCGAATTGCCCCAGACATAGCGGCGCACGCCGCGCTCGATGCTCTCGATCCTGGTGTTATCGGGGTTCTGCTTCCCGGTGTTCGGGTTCATCGTGTCCAGCAGGTTCATGATGTACTCGTCCAGCCACAGCCGGTTCATGATCCGCCAGCAGGCAGCGTCGAGCTGCGCCTCCAGCGCGTCCTGGTCGTTGTTGGCCATCAGGACCGAGAAACCGATGCGCAGCGCATGGATGAAGCGTACCTCGCCAGCGTTGCCGTCGCCGTCGGGTAGCATCGTCTCCTCGAGGACGTAGACGCCGAGATAAGGCAGGTACTCGGGCCGAGCGACCAGCATCTTGTTTTTGCGACAGGTGTAGCTCGCAAAGAAGGGGTCGGCCGACACCGCATCGAAGAACACGTTCCGGATGACGTGCGAATAGCTCTGCGTGTCGGTAACGCCCATCACATGACCGTTTCGTACTTGCGGATGGTCAGCATGGTCTGTCCGCCGCCATCGCTGACCGCATCGACGATCTGGTACTCGCCCTTCGGCACATTGTTGCAGTCGACCGGGATGATGACGTGATCGTTCTGCATCGGCAGCGCCGCGAACTCACTCTCGCGGATGTCGAGGATAGTGCGCTGGTCGGAGTACAGCGAGCCGTCGAGCGCGGTCACGTCGGTCGAATAGGTGTTGAGGATGCCGCGCCCCGGATAGCTGCCTGCAGACGGCTGCGACTTCAGCGGGACGAACGTGCAATCAACCGCCCAGAAATCGAAGATGGGCGACTGCAAGAGCACGTCCAGGTTCACGGCCATTTCATCGCCTCGGTCAGAAGCCTCGTCATCCGGTCAACCAGCTTGGTGAACAGCTCTGTGCGCAGGATCGGGCGCGTCGACGGCGGCGCGCGGCCCGCGCCCTTCGCGCGATACTGCTTCGGCGCTGCGAGCGCCGGCCGCCTGGGCCTGCGGAAGCCGCTTCCGGGCTGCTCGTTTCGCGAGCGCGGCCAGATGTCGGTTTCCGATGTCGTCTCGTCCTGGTCCTGGCTGACGGTGATGTTCGGATACTTGCGGCGCATGTCGGTGCGCTGCCAGTCGACCAGCTCCTCGGGCGCCTGCTTATGAAGCTCGTCGAGTTGTTTGCCGAACGTGTCGAAGTTTTTCAGCAGTTCGCTGACGCCTTCGACCTTGATCTCAAACATAGTAGCGCATGTACGCCGACAGCAGCGGCTCAACCATTCCGGCCGCCATGCCGAGCGGCCCTGGGCCGCCCATCTTCTCCAGCGCCTGGTTCACGTCGAAAAACTGCACACGCGACTCGCGATGCGAGATCGAGCGCACGCCCGCCGTCATCGAGCGCGATTGCCACACCCGCGCGCTCTGAACCAGCAACGCCAGCGCCTGCTTGAGCGCGGGCGGCGCTTCGTCGGGCAGCTCATAGCCGCCCGTGTAGGTGATGCGGATCGGCTCGCTCCAGGACGTGTTGAAAAACTGCAGCTTGCCGCTGGCGTTCTCCAACTCGTAGGTGCCGCTAAGGTCCGCGCCATCGGGTCCGGTGACAGACTGGATGTCGCCATCAGCGACCGGATAGTGTGTGAGAAAGACCCGCCCATTGTCGGTATCGAACGGCTTGGTGTCACCGCGCCAGGTTTCGAGGACCGTTTCCTTGGCAAAGACCCGGCGGCACGTCGTTGCGATGATGTCGGAATAGGTCGTGATCCACATCTGCAACAGGTCATCTTCGCTGGTGTCAGTCGACGCAATGCCGATCAGCGCCTTGATCTCGTCGAGCGACGCCAGGTCGTAGCTGGCGGCTGGCGTGATCACGTTGACGCTGATGTCAGCCATCGCTTTCCTCGTGATACTGCTCGAACAGCGCGCGGACGTTGATCGGCGCGGCCTGGCTGCCATCCGACATGACGGGTGTGATGGTGTAGGCCGCGCGGTTGACTTCCCACCGAACGATGGCCGCAGCGTTCGTTCCGGGCAGTCCGCGCGGACCAGGCTCGCCGCGCTCGCCTTTCGGCCCCGGCTTGCCCTGGCGACCCGCCGAGGCGATCAGCTGCCAGCCGTCGCCTGGGCACGGTCCCGGATCATCGCAGCGCGCGACGAACGCGGAGCCGTTGAGCGCCACGATGTTCAGGAACTTGTACGTCTCGCCTTCGCGATAGGTGCCGCAGATTATCGGCATGGTGGCGTTACGGCCCGCAGCCGCGATGCAGGACCAATCGGAATGTGGCGGTGCGCGAGCGGTGTCGCACCTGGCCTGGTAGGTCGAGCCGTGGTGCGTGACGATATCGCCCTCATAGTGGACGGAGCCCTCGGCAAACGGGCTCGCGCACTTCAGCTCCCCCGGCGCGCCGTTCTTGCCGTCCTGACCGGGCTCGCCCTTTTCGCCACGCTCGCCTTGCTCGCCGCGCGGACCGGGTTCGCCTTGGGGGCCTTCGCCGCCTGCCTGGCCTTTTTCGCCGGGATCGCCTTTTTCGCCTTGCGCGCCATCGTGTCCTCGCTCGCCCTGTTCTCCGGGCTCGCCTTGTGGCCCCGGCTCACCTGGATCGCCGCGCTTGCCGGGATCACCTTTCTCGCCGCGTTCCCCGGGGGTACCGTCAAGCCCGCGCTCACCTTGCAGCCCGGGCTCACCTGGATCGCCGCGCTCGCCTGGATCGCCTTTCTCGCCGCGTTCCCCGGGGGCACCGTCAAGCCCGTGCTCACCTTGCGGCCCAGGCTCGCCGGGATCGCCGCGCTCACCTGGATCGCCTTTCTCGCCGCGTTCCCCGGGGGCACCGTCAAGCCCGTGCTCACCTTGCGGCCCGGGCTCGCCGGGATCGCCGCGTTCGCCTGGATCGCCTTTCTCGCCGCGCTCGCCGGGGGCACCGTCAAGCCCGCGCTCACCTTGCAGCCCGGGCTCACCGGGATCGCCGCGCTCGCCGAGCCCGCCCTCTGGTCCACGCTCGCCCTGCAGACCTCGCTCGCCTGGTTCGCCTTTCTCGCCGGGAAGGCCAGGCAGGCCTGGAGGTCCAGGCTCACCCGCTGCGCCATCCGCGCCGTTCCGCAGTTCGGCCAGGCGCGCATTGATCAGCTCAGCGAACTCGCCGCGCAGCGTCGCGAGCTGGGCCTTCAGCTCCGAGACGTGGGCCCTGAACTCTGAAACGGTCGCTGCGGCTTGCGCCTCGATGAGGGCGCGCTCGCGCTGCCATTGCCACTGCTGGGCCTCCAGCACCTGAGCCAGGGCCTCGCGCCAGGCGTCAAGGAGCAAGTCGCCGCCGTCCGATGTGCTCGGTGAGTCTAAATAGGTTTCTGACTTCCCGTTGAATGTCATCGCGATTGCCTTTTTCGGACGGGAGCGGTGCCGGTGGAGCCGATGGCGGCGCAGGCGATGCCGGGATTTTGCCCGCTGCGCTCAACGGGACGACTTGCTGCTGCACGCGCGGCTCGTCGCCGAACGCGACAGCATCGAGGCCCTCTTGCTGACGGGCCTCGTTGGGCGCGAAGATGCCGCCTTGGACCCCGCGCGCCAGCGCTTCGATGCGATCCTTCATCGCCGACCGCAGCAATGCCGCCGTATCGAACTCGACATATTCGTCGGGCTGGCCTTTCAACCCGAACAGCACGCCGAAGGCTTCCTCGATGTGGTTGAGGCAGAAGCCGAGGCCCGAAGCGATCCAGCTTTGCATCAGCAGTTCGGTCGAGCCGTAGGCTGCGCCGCCGAGACCGAGGATCTGCAGCGGGATGCGGAAGGCGAGCGCGATGTGCTCGTTCGTCAGCTTGAGCATCTCGGCGGTCGCCGCGTCCCTGCCGGCGACTGACCAGGGCTGGACCTTCAGCCCCGCCGTCAGGATCGGGGTGCCGCCCTGGTGCAGGCCCTTGGCCTGGTCGTTCCAGCGGTCGCGCAGCGCCTGGACCTGGTCCTTGTCCAGCACCAGGTCGGTGGACAGCACCGCCGAGGGCCGCGCCTCGTTCATGTAAAAGGACTGCTGCTGCCGCGCGATGGCGTTGCCGACGCCGATGTCGCCATAGGCGGCGACGATCGGGCTCTCGCCGATCAGCGGCACCGGATAGCGGTGCTTCAGCGTGTGCAGCCGGATATGCAACACGTCACGCATCGGCACCAGGACCGTGGACTCACCGAGCCGCGCCGAGATCACGTCGTTACCGTGCAACTGGTAGAAGATTTCGCCGCCGACCGCGATGCGCGGAAACGACTGCTCCGACTTCATCAGGTGCAGCTCGTCGACCTCGTAGCGGTCGTTCCGCAGCGCCAGCGCATAGCAGTTGCCGTCGAGGTACAGCGCCCGCGTCGCATTCAGCAGGAAATCACTGATCGACTGATAGTCGTTGGGATGACGCAGCAAACGGGCGAGCGCCGAGTTCTTGACCCGGTCACGCCCGCCCTTGCTGTTGAGCCGCCAGTGATCGCCGGGGCACATGGCGACGGTTTGCGCATAGGCCGAGACGCAGGCCTCGACCATGGCCGATTGCGCTGACAGCCCGATAAGGTCGTAACCCTTCTGCCACCAGTTCAGATAATCGCCCACGCCAGCGGGAATCCAGCCGCCCGTGATCGGCAAATACCATGGGCCGGGATGGTATTCGCCCTCGGTCTTTCCGATCAGCCGATTGGCAACGCGCGACAGCCAGTCTCCCACACCCGGTCACTCGCTGCGATGCGCCGACCTGGTCTGGTAGTTCCCGGCAGGCCGCGCGCTCGGCTTCTCGGCCTCAAGGACCTTGGCCTGGTGCGGGTCGGGACCGCTGCCATCGTCCTCGTGCTCAAGGATATGCGCGCCGCACATCGCGAGATCATTCTCCTCCTGCGTCGGCGTCGGCTTGCCCTTGGTGCGCTCGGCAAACTCGGTACGCGACTTGTCGCTGGCCTTCTTCTCGTCTGCGACCGCTTTCTTAGCGGCCTCGGTCTGCGGATCGTCTGCAAGTTTGGTCGTCATGGGGAAATCCTCCTCGTTGGGGATGGCCGTGCGCTGCTCAAGACAGCGCACGGTCAGCGCTGGTCACCAGGTGACGTTCTGCGTCCAGGCGACGGTGCCTGCCCGGCGCTGGACCCAGTTGAGCGGCATCACCATGCGCAGAGCGAGCGAGTCCGTCTGGAACAGCGAGCGCTGCGGCGAGGCCACCGTGCCAGGCGACCCAGCGACCAGATCGGTCGGGTTGGTGTCCTCCATATGCAGCGTGGCTTGGTCGCTCATCTCCATGCGCGGAGCCTCGCCGCCGACGACGGCGAAGTCGGCAGCATCGACCAGCATCAGGGTCTTCGGAGCGACCGTGGCGCTGTCGATGATCGGGATGCCGTTCAGCGAACCGGCGGCGATCTCTGCCTTGAACGGGAAGATGCCGATGTTGGCCGCCGAGAGCAGCGAGGCCCGCAGCAAGTCGGTCTGGTTGGCGAGCCAGACCAGATTGCGCACGTTGCCGTAGGTCGCCGTGCTGATGGAGTTGATCAGCGCGGTAATGTCGCCGACCAGCGCCGCGATGCCACCGCCCGCCGTCGCGCCGGTCGCCGCCACGCCGCTGAGCAGGCCAGCGGGCCTGATCGTGGTCGCCGGGTTGGCGTCGATCAGGACCGAGTCGACGGCGACGCTGGTGTCCTCCTGGATCGCCTGGCGGATCAGGCCCTCAATCGCGGGAACGGAATGGTCGCCCATCTCCCGTGTCCAGGTCGAGATCACGGCCATCTTCTTCGGCGTAAGCGTCTGCGAGGTGAACGCACCCTGCCGAACGGGGATCGCCATGCCTTCGCCGACGAACGAGCCAGCCAGCGACGGCGTGCGCGAGCGGGTCGGGATGACGATGCGGCCAGAGGTGCCGAAGTCCAACGTCAGGCCTTTCGGCGCAAGGCGGGTCAGGATCGCCTTCGGCATCAGGAGCGGCATCAGATCGGCATAGGTCGTCTGCGCCAGTTCCTGCGCCCAGCCGGTGACGGTGGTCATCGCCGGGGCCGAAGCCGCGCGGGTGACGATCTCGACGATGGCCTTGGTGCCTTCGTCGTCGCCGTAGATGCGCTGCCGCGTCTCCTCGACCGACTTGTTGGTCACCCTGGCGATCACCGCCACCGTGGCGCCGCGCACGATGTAGTCGAGCAGATCGAGGTCCTTCTTGCGATTGACGATGATCGCGGGAGCGGCGATGCGCTCGCGATCCGCGCCCGTGATCACGGTCGTCGAGAGCGAGCGGCTGCGGCTTGCGCCGTTGCCGTCGGCCGAGGACTTCGCCAGCAGCTTCTCGGAGTCGACCAGCGCCGAGCGGGTCTTTTCGAGCTGGGCGATGTCGGAATTGAACCTGCTGGTCATCTCCAGGTCGGCGTCGCTGACGTTGCTGTCGTCCATCTTGGCGAGATGGGCTTCGAGGAGGTCCCGCTTGGCGACGATCTGCGCCTCCAAGTCGGTAATGCGTTGAGCCAGGCCAGACATGGCGCTGCCCTTTCGATTACGAGATGTCTTGGCTTGCTCGCCAGTGATCCCGCGACGTCTGGTCCTCGCGTCTATGCTGCCGTGCTTGGCGAACAGGAGGTCCATCGTTTGCGGGGAGATGTTCAGCGACTTGGCCACGGCCAAGGCGTTTGGATTGGCTGGCACTGCGACCAGCGACGTCTCGACCAGCTCGCTTCGAACGAAGGTCACGCCCCAGTCGCTGCCTTCGCGCTGCTTGCTTTCGAGCGGTCTGAAGCCGACGCTGACGGCGCGCAGGATGCCCGCGTCGATCAGCTTCCTGATTTCATCGATGCGCTCGGACGTGCCGAACGGGGCCATCTCAAGCTGACCCCGGAGCTGCTTGTTCTCGACGCGCAGGTTGCTCCACTTCCCGATCGGGAAGTCGCTCTTGTGATTGAACAGCGCAATCGGGTTGCGCTTGAAGTTCTTCAGGTCCCAGCCGTCGCTGAGAATGACATCGTCCATGCGGTCCGGCGTTTCGTCCGAGAGGACGAACTCGAGGCCGGTGAGCTGGCCCGCGCGCGTCTTGTGCTTGATGCCGGTCGCAGCGCACTCGTCGTCATCGCCCTCGTTGTCCCAGATCAGCTGGCAGGCGTCCTCGTCGCCGAGTTCGTCGAGGCACCTATCCATCCAATCTTCATAAGTTTCACCGTCATCCGGCTCGATGTCCTGCTTGACGCGCTCGTCCATCAGGCCCTCCTCGCGAATTGACCGAAGTGCTTTTCGGCGGCGGCGAAATAGGCGGCATGCGCGTCCTCTGGCCGATTGAAGCGGCCGAGATAGATCGTTCGGTAATTGACCTTGATGCGCGCTTCGTACTTGCCCCGCGCGCGGACGACGCCCTTGCAGCCCTTTCGCGCTAGGCTGTTCGCGCCATTCTGCGAATAGTCGGCGTCGCGCAGATTGCTCCAGCGATCATCGTCCTTGACGCGGTTGTGGTGATCGACAAGTTCGATGGGCCAGCGGCCCGTCATCCAAAGCACGGCGAGCCGACCGCAGAGATGGATCGCTCCATCGATGCAGATTTGCCGATAGCCTTTGCTGTTGATCGTTCCGGCCCTTGCGCCCTTGCGCTGGTAACACCCTCGACCGTCAACGCGCCAGGTGAACACTCCCGTGGACGGGTCGTAGCGCAGCAATGCCCGCAGCCGCGAGGCTGTTGGCTTCGGCATGACGATCCTTTCGAAGAGTTAGCGGCGCAGAGCGGCGAGCGCGCTCGCCCAGTCGCCTGCCGCGGCCTGACGGCACAGCCGCATGTCGGCGTACCAGGGCGCGAGCCAACGCCAGCTGGCCCAATACGAGAGCAGCGCGGTTACGCGCGGATGCCCGATCGCTCCGGCCAGGTGCAGCGCCGCCGTATCGACGCTGACAATCTCGTCCATCTGCATCATCAGCGCCGCGCAATCGGCGAAGTCCGAGAACTCATGGACGTGGACGCCCAGGGCCCGCGCTTCATCAGCGTTCTGAACCTGGACGCTGTGCAATTCGGCATCGCCCAGCGCTGCGATCAGTTCGCCGAGCGGTATCTCGCGCGGATAATCGCCATGGCTCGGCTTGCCGATCGACCAGGCGATGCCGATCCGATAGCGGCCATTCCGTGCCAGCCGCACGCGCCTGATCAGATCGGCCTCGATCGCCATGTACGGGCTGCCATCGACGCTGTCGGGCGTGACGCGCAGGAAGTGCAGCAGGTGCAGGATGGGGCAGAAATAGTCGCAGTCATCGGCTGAGGGCCAACGCCGCGTCAGCCGTTGCAGCTCAGGCGGCATGTCCAGTGCAACGTCAGCACCCATCGCAAGCAGCTTCGGCAGATACCGCAGCATCATGATGGTGTCGCCGAAGCCGTGCGCGTGCAGCACCAGCAGCCGCTTGCCGCGCACATCTTCGCCGCGCCAGGGGCGCAGGCCACGGTCCAGCGCCTCGCGCACCTGGGCCCGCATGAACGGCGCTTCCTGCTCGCAGCGCCAATATTCGTCGAGGCCCTCGGCCCAGCGGCCAGCCGCGAGCAGCACCATCGCGCGATTGAACCTGGCGCGAAGCGTCGGCGCGGCCTTCAACGTCGCGTCCGACTCTATCAGCGCCTCGTCCACCCGGTTGTCGCGATAGAGCGCGACCACGCGATTGAAATGCGCGAGATAGCCGTCGATGTCGACCGTCACCTCGTTCGTGACCGCGCGACGGCCGATGGGCTTGCCAGCGCGCGCGACGATGATCGAGTCCGGTACGCCGTTGCCGCTCTTGACCTCCAGCACTTCGCCCTGCGCCGTCAACCCGCGCCAGCCATACTCAGTCGGCTCGTGGAAAATGACCGGGTCGAGTTCGGGCAGATCATCGACGAATGGCTGCATGGTCACTTCCACGCGGGCGTCAGCCATGCCACCGCGCCCGCATTCCGGAGCGCCCAGGACACCGGCCAGCGCACCTTCACCGCGAGGCTGTCGGACTGGAACATATCCTTTTCCGGCCCCATGGTGCCCGCCGCTCCAGGCGCGGTGTCCATCACGAGCGTTGCCGCACTCGCGGTCTCCACGTCAGCGTCGGCGCTCAGCGCCGCGACCACTGCCTTCGGCGCGATGCAAACCAGATCGTTGCCGACCGCACCCGATGCCACGACGCTGAACTGCGTCTCGTCCTTGAAGCTGATGTAGTGCGTCGCGATCATCGCGGCGCGACCAGGCGAGCCGATCAGGATGTACGGCCCTTTGCCGCCGACCGGCGCGACCGCGTCGATCAGCGTCGCAACGTCCTCGGCGAAGGCCTGGAAGCCGTCGGCATTGGCGCTCGGTGCCGTCGCGGCGATGCCGTTGCGGATGCCAGCGGGTTGAGCCGCCGTTGCGGCGGCGCTGCCGAAGAACACCGCATCTAACGCAAGGCCGGTCGAACGCACGAGTGCGTCGCTGATCAGCGCTTCGGCGTTGCTGCTTTCCACCATCTCGCGCGTCAGCGCGGCAATCGTGGCCAGCTTGTAGGGCTGCAATTGCGCGGGCCCGACACTGAGCTGCCGCACCGGGATCGGCTGGCCTTCGGCGACGAAGCCGCTGTTCCCTGCGCCGGCGGCAAACCCAGGCGCGCCGATCAGCCCCGCACCATCCCAGTCGAGCACCAGGCACTGCTTGAGCACGTCGGCCGCGCCAGACGCTGGCCCGAGCGCCTCGATCACGTCGGCGGTGCGCTTCTGTGCAAGCTCGGCAGCCCAGCCCGCCACGCTTGTCATCGCGGGGGTGGATGCGGCGCGGGTGATGTGCTGATGCAAGAGACGGTCGCTGGGCCACATCTCGGCGGCAACATCGGCGACCTGGCTGCGCCGTAGGCTAGCGATGGTCCTCGCAGCGAGCGAGCGCGTGAACAGATTGCCGCCGACGACCGGCTCGCGCGGTTCGCGGCGGAACGCGCTCTGGCTCTCGTGCTTCATCGGGGTCTTTCCCTTTTCGGAGAATGAAGCCCGCGCGGGCGGCGTCCGGCGCGCGGTCGCGCCAGAGCAGTCAATCGCGGCCCATCTCGGGGTTTATTTCGCTAAGCGTCGCTCGATCTCGGCGAGCCGCTCTTCGATGCTGTCGAGGCGGCGCGAGACTTCCGCTGCGCCGGTCGCGGCAAAAAGGATTTCGCCCCAGTTGCTGCCGCCGTTGCAGCGATAGATGCCGACACATGGCGTCAGCATCACGCGATCTCGCTCGCTTAACGTCGCTATGCGGTCCGACTGCTTCAGGATGATCCCGGCGTCGAAGAACACGGTCTTGGTGATGGCGAGGCCCCACTTTCGTCCCTGCGGGTCGACGTCGCCGGGAGGAGCGTTGCCAAAGGACTCGATGGTGCCTTCGCCTTTGATGTAGACGGTGTTCGACCCGACGCTGCCGTCCTCTGGGGAGAGTTCGACGATTCGCGCGCAAGCCAGCGTGACAAGTGGAGCCTCACCGTGCTCCGCACGCCATCGCAGAAGCGGCATGTCAAATCTGACCCCTCTGGAACAAATTCAGCAAGAAAGGATCGCCTTGATGCTTCGGAAACCAACTCGTAAACAGGCCGTGCGTGGCGTTGTACCTTGGGCATGAAGCCGTAAGGTTAGTTCGCTCATTGTTCAGCTTGTCGTCGAGATGATCGGCAACCAGCTTGCGTTCATCTTCGCAAACCATCCAACGATGGCTCCGCACCAGAACCTTGCGGTGCGGGTAGGTATGGCCATTTGTCTCGGCTGTGGGATACGAGGCTTGAGCGAGTCCTAGGCATACGTTTATGTCAGAGATGTTTTCGAAGGTGGAAGTCATCATCGGCGTTGCCGTCAGCGTCGGTTTACGACGGAACAGAAGCTCTTGGTCGTCAACGAGACGCTGCCCGTCGCCATGAGGTCTCCCCAGACCGGTCTTCCTATGGAGACGACTGATGAGCAAAGTGGGCAAGGACGCAGTGCGGGCGGATGGTCAAGTGGTCGCCGCATCCGAGGTCAAGCGGCCGGAGGAACGGGTACGTGACCTGGAAGGCATGCTTGCTCGCAAGGACCATGGAGGTCAAGATCCCAACGGAGGCTCTTGATCTTGCGCGGGTAAAAAAACGACCTTGCTGTCGCGATCGCAGCACCGGGACACCCTGCGAAATGGATCGCAGAGAATCCGGTTGGGCATCGTGGGCTACCGCAAGGCCTTACTGTGTCCGTACCCTTTGCGTGGTGATACTCAACAATTCCAATCGATTGGGGTTCCTGTAACGATTGGCGAGGTTTTCGAACAACTCCCCGATCTGCTGCGACCGAACAGCAAATTCTCCATAATTAGGATCGAACAGCGTAATCATTCCGCCCGATGCTGAGGTCGCAACCAAGTGTCTTTCACGCCGCCCACGCCGCTCGAAACACAAGCCGAGCGAATAGTTTCTCCCATCGGTGGTGATTTTGCGCGCCAACTCCGCGAAGCTCGTGTCATTGCCAAATTTGTACGTATTCCCTGTTTCGGACGGATCCAGGCCAGCGTTCCGCAACACGGTGGCTCTTGCATGAAAACCCGCCTCAGACGTTTCTGTCTCCTCGTTTCGCGAAGATCGCATAAGCGTCTCATACCTCTGCTGGCACGCAGCCGCTGAGCGGTGCCCGTCCGATCCGGGTAACAGCGCAGTCATTCGGGATCTCGGGCTGTTCGGGAGATTGCTAAGCCATCCTGCAGCGAGCCCAACGCAGATGTTAGCTCTATTCGCGCCCTGCAATTCGGCCGTCATGTGTTGGGACAGGGAGCTGCTCATCCTAGGTGGAGAGGAGGTGCCGGGGTTGGCTGGATCCGAGGCTTCTGCCTTACTGGTGCAGCACCCCATTCCTTCGGGCAGACTCGCAAGAGCTTTATCAAAGTTGTCACCGAATGCCGACTTGCTTAGCTCGTCAGCTTGGTCAGCGAGTGTTGATGAGCAGTTGATGCGATTGAGCATGTCGCTTTAACCTTGTGCTAAGGTTGTGTCGCTCCCTCATCGCGAATGATAGTCAGTCAAGCTGACAGCAAGCTGACGGGCCGGTGTTGTCCAACTGCGAGAACAACCTTTGGAGCGCGGAGTGCAACATCCACTATTCAATCGAGTCGAGCCTGTTGCAGCACTCGCTACTTTCCGGCGCAAAATTGATGTTTGGAGAGAGTGGTTGAGTGCGTCCGGCAATGCAAAAAGTCGCCGGAGGCCATACCAGTGTGTAGTAATCCGCAGTTTGCCATGGATCGGCTCATACATCAGCCTGCCACGGCAATGCCGTCGTGTAATTCTTCTTGCAAAGACGCAACTTGCTGCCGCAAGAAGAGAACTCTTCACATCCCACTATTGAGCACTTCGGAAATGGAATTTCCGGAGCTGGCAGCAGGTCAAATAACCCTTGGCGACAGAAGCGCAAATAGCGTTTGTTGCAGACGTGGCGTCCAAAAATCCAAGTCTTCGCTTTTGCCCCTTTATCGCGAGTTCTTATTGAAAGGATGGTTCGGGTCTGTTGGGAAGCCGTTATCATCGACATCAAGGCCGCAACCACGCAATTCGATCACCCTTTTAGTTCGGTCATGACATGCTTTGCATAGCGACTGCAGCGGACCGAGCGCAAACTTGTTGCAGTCGCCCTTGTGCGGCTCAACGTGGTCGGCAACCGTCGCGATGGCGACGACGCCGCGATCCAGGCAGAATTTGCACAGCGGATGCGCCTGAAGCTGCAGCTTGCGGCGGCGCTGCCAAAACCCGGTGTCGTAGAAGTGCTTCCACTCGCTGCTGGGCGTGCTCATCCGATCAACGCGACCTGATCTCGTGCCCGCTGATTTGAATTCTGCTCGGCGCGCGTTGCCCAGCGGCAATTGCCCGGCGCGTAGCCGCCGTCATTGTTCTTTCTGTCGAGCGTATGGCCTTGCGGAGGCTCACCCATGTCGGCAAGGAAGGCTTCAAAGCTCTGCCTCCACCGATCGCAGATTGTAATGCCGCGTCCGCCGTAGTTCTTGAAGGCCTTCGTGCTGGGGTTCGTGCATCGCTGGATCATCGCTTCCCAGCTATGGTATGCCCGCGTCTTTCGACCACGACCAGCATGTCCGTGCCGGGGACGCTGTTGGCGTCCAATAGTCGTCGCACGTTCCCTTTTTAGGCAGCCACACGAGTGCGTGCCATGTCGAAGATGACAGGCCGTCGCTTCGATCTGCTCTCCGCAATCGCAATCGCAGAGCCAACAAATGCCTCCGCGTGTGCTACCGACCTCGGCTCGAACGACAAGTCGCCCGAACCGCTGTCCAGCAAGATCGATCTTACCCGGCATGTGCCTAGCCTATGAGAGCTTCAATATCGACCGGCTTCGTCGTGGTGCGGTCGCGCGAGCGCAGGCCGAGCAGCATGGCGAGCGCCACCGCGCCGTCGATGCGAAACCGGGCCTTGTCTTTGTCGAGCTTGCGGTTGCCCGCCGGATCCATCGTGGCCACGGCGTTCGCCATGTTCCAGTTCAGGATCGGATTGTTCGGGTGCAGCAGCTTGCGCTCGATGATCGCCAGCTCGACGGCGTCGATGGCTGGCCCCATGTCCTTGAAGCCCTGGCCCCAGGGCACGAGCCGCAGCCCGTCGCCGCCTTTCTCGCCGTCCTGGCAGGCTTGCAGGCCGATGCGATCGAACTCGCGCAGCAGATCGTTGATGCGCCAGCGGTCATACGCCAGGCCCTTCACGCGATAGCGCTGCGTCAGCCCGGCAATGAAGAGAGCTATCGCCTCGGGGTCGATGGTCCGGCCGGGGCTGATCAGCAGGTGACCGGCCTCGGCCCATTCCTGGTAGCGGCGGCTCGATGCGCCGAAATCGCGGTTTGAGTGTTCGTTGAGGTGTTCGCGCGGCTTCCAGAAGTACGGCACGATCCGGCAAGGATCGTCGACCGATCCCACCAGCAGCGCGGTGAGGTCCACGACGCTGGACAGGTCGAGCGCCAGGTAAACCTCTTCGCCGTCTCGCAGCGCCGCGTCGCCATTGCACGCCATCCATTCGGCGCGACTGATCAACGAGGCGACTGGCGCGACGCGCTGGTTCAGGAACAGGTTGCGGACCTTCGGCTCCTCGGCGGGCATGCGCTGCGCCTTGCGGATCGCGGTCGCCAGGTCCTCGCGGTCGCGGAATTTGCCGAGCGCTGGGTTGGCTTTCTCCCATTGGCTCTGGTCGTCGAGGTCGCAATCCTCGTCGGCTGCGTAGAGATGGCAGACGATGGAGGGGTCGACGCCCGACAGCCCGTCGTCGATCAGTTTCGACAGGACGTGCTCAGGGTCGTTGCTCTGCGTCGAGATGATGATGAACAGCGGCTCTTGCCGCGCGCCGAACGAGGTATCCAGCACGTCGTACAGCTCGCGGTTCTTGGCCTGGGCCAGCTCGTCATAGATCACCAGGCTCGGCAGATAGCCGTGCTTCGTCCCAGCCTCAGCGCTGACCGCGCGATAGACCGAGCCGGTGCGCCTGCCGATCATCGTTTTGGTCGAGGGAACGACCTCGATCTCGGCTGCCAGCTCGGGCTCCAGGTCCACGATCTGGCGCGCGAACTTGAAGACGATGCCCGCCTGGTCGCGATCATTCGCGGCCGAATAAATCTCGCCGTGGACGATGGCCTCGGGCCCGACCAGGTGGGCGAGCACGATTGCAGCGATGAGCGCGGTTTTGCCGTTCTTGCGCGCAATCGACAGGATCGCCCGCCGCACCGCGCGGTTGGCACCGATGTGCGGCTCGTAAATGTCGCGGATGAAAAGCTTCTGGAAGGCGTCGAGCTTGAACGGTTTGGCCTGGCCGGTGCCGCTGGGCACCGTCAATCGCTCGATAAAGTCGATAACCGCTTTAGCGCGGGCCTTGCCCTGCGGCGTGCGCTTAACCGGCAAGGAGACCGGCAAACTTGCTCTGCGACTGTTCGCCCTGGACGCCCGCGTTGATGCGGGTGCGTGCGGCAGGGGTTAGGCCGAACTCGGCGGCGTAGCGCACCATGTCCGCTGCGGCCTTGCGCACGATGTAGACCAGCGGGTTCTGCGCGGCGTCGCCGTACTTGGTCTTGATGATCATGCCGTTCATCAGCGGATCGTTGTTCTGCATCCGCGCCAGCGCCTCGGCCGCCATGCGCCACTGGCCATAGGCGTGGCAATAGGCGGCAAGCGGCGCGACATCGACGATGGTCAAGAGGCCGAGCCGGTGCAGCTCCGCGCCGACCGTCCACCATTCGTCGGCTGCGTAGCCAGTGATGAAAGGCGGCGGATCAGGCAGGTTGGCCGCTACCTCGGGCTGCGGCTCGTCAGTGTGCAGCGGTCGCTTGCCTGGATTGCCGCGCAACAGTTTCAGCTGCGTCGGGATCGTTCGCGCAGGCATCGACAGACTCCTTGAGATCGTTGAAACGGCGGCCGTCGCTCTCGCGATGCGCCTGCTCGCCGGTAAATGCCTGCCAGCGCAGCACCGCGACATCGACGTATGCCGGATTGATCTCGATGCCGTGGCAGGAGCGCGCCGACATCTCGGCGGCGATAATGGTGGTGCCCGAGCCAGTGAACGGGTCGTAGACCGCCTGGCCTGCGGACGAATTGTTCTCGATCGGCCGCTTCATGCACTCGACCGGCTTCTGCGTGCTGTGGCCGGTCTCGGACGATTGCTGCTTGGGGATTTCCCAGATCGTCGATTGATCGCGGGCCCCGTTGAAGTGCCCGACCTTGTGCTTGCGCACCGCGTACCAGCACGGCTCGTGCTGCCAGTGATAGTCGCCGCGCCCGATGGCGAAATTGCTCTTGGCCCAAATGATCTGGGCGCGCATCTGAAAGCCGCTCGCGATCAGGCTCGCCTCGACCACGCCGACATGCAGCGCGCCGTGCCAGACGTAGGCAACGTCGCCTGGAAAGAGCTGCCAGGCCTCGGTCCAATCATCGCGGTCGTCATTGAGGACGAGCCCGCGTGCGCCAGCGCCGACCTTGGTCCCGTCGCTGCGATAGACGCGCTCGCGCCAGTTCGGATCGTAATTCGCACCATAGGGCGGATCGGTCACCATCAGATGCGGCGTCACGCCCGCGAGCGCGCTGCCAACGTCGGCCCGGTCGGTGGCATCGCCGCAGACCAGGCGGTGACGGCCAAGCCGCCAAACGTCGCCGCGCCGCGCCACCGGCTCGACCGGAAGATCAGGGACCTCGTCGGGATCTGTGAGCCCAGGGTTGGAGTTCGTCAGCCGCGCCAGCTCGCGGTCGGAAAAGCCGATCAGCGGAAGATCGAAACCCATCGCCGTAAGATCGGCCACCTCGATCTTGAGCAGCGCGTCGTCCCAGCCCGCGTTCTCGGCGAGCTTGTTATCGGCGATGACGTAGGCGCGCTTCTGCGCTTCCGTCCAACCGCGAGCGACGATGACCGGGACCTCTCGTATCCCCAACCGCTCGGCAGCCAACAGCCTCCCGTGCCCAGCGATGATCATCCCGGCGTCATCGACCAGCACCGGAGTGGTCCAACCCCACTCGCGGATCGAGGCCGCGATCTGCTGCACCTGCGCCTCGGAGTGCGTCCTGGCGTTGCGGGCATAAGGGATCAAGGCAGCCAGCGGACGCCTTTCCGTGGCCCAGGCAGCCCAATCCGCGCCTGGCGCAGCGGCGTTGTTTCGATCCATCGGAACCCTTGGGAAGCGCCAGGGCGCGGCCCCGGCAAACCGTTGATTTCGCGGGGTTTTGACCCCTAGACGAATATTCCGCAGCGCCGGTATCTCAGGGCCGCTAAAGGGAATGGGCATTGCAACTCTGAAAATGGCAGCAAAATACCGCTGCGAATTCCGACTTAAGGGAACCCACTTAGCCGATCCGGGAGCCCGCTAAGTGGGTTCCGGGCAATTCCCGATCTGCGGCTATGCCATTGAGAAGTCGAAGCTTTTTGGCCGTAGAAAATGTTTTTCTTTCCCGAAATTTTGGAAGTGCGGGCGCTAAAATTGGAGCGCCGCCGCGCTCGGAAATGGGTTCCTTTAGGATTTTCGGTGCCGCCCCCCGGCCCGGAGAAAGAAATTCCCGACAGACTTCAAAGGGTTGGGCCGAAATCCGCTGCGCAATCGGTACTCGTTTTCCGAACCAGGGCGTCGCCGTCCGTGCCCATGGCCCTTGCGCCCTGGCGGATCGGAACCGCACTGCCCGAATGGGGAATGTTCGTCTATCGAGCCGGAACCAATAGTTCCGCGACTCTGCCGAGCCGCACGGTTTGGCCACACGCGCGTTCTTTCCGCCTTGCCGAGGATTGGGCCGTCCCTATCGCCGCGCGCCACACGGGCGGCCTGTGGCCTTGGGGAAAGCCTAACCGGCCGATCCATATCCCTGGGCACTTCCGGCAAAGGACGCTGCTTCCTTCGGTAATCCGTAAAACGCTGCCAGCACTTCCATTGCTGCTTCTGCAGCATCTTTGCAATGCCATGGCTACGGTTCGACTGGATGTCAGGGCGCAGCAGAGCGATGTACGGGGCAACGAAACGGCGCGGCAATCAACGCCAGGCGCGAAACCACGAAAGAGAAATCGAATGCTCGACTCGCCTTACGGCATGCACCTGCCGATCTTTCCGGCTTGCGATATCGACAAGCCAACCGAAGACCGGCTGGAGCGCATCATCGAACGTCTGATGGATCGCGCCGACAAGGCGCTGCTTTCCGGCAAGGCTACGCAGGTCCATACGACGCCTGGATCAAGACGCTGAATGCTTGGGCCAAGAGCGTGAAGCTCGCGCGAGATTAAGCCGCAGCCTCCTTGGCTGCCCACGCCCAGCACCCGAACGGGTTTCTGGGCTCGGGGCAGTGCAGCGGGGACCATTCCGGTCGGCCGCGCAAACCAGGAGAAGTTGAAATGGCTACCAAGAAGAAACCCGCCGCGAAGAAGCCCGTCGCGAAGAAGCCCGTCGCGAAGAAGGCCTCTGCCAAGAAGGCGGTCGCCGCTAAGAGCGACCAGGCGAAGGGCCCGCGCGCCGGATCGAAGACCGCGATGCTGCTCGATCTGCTCGGCGGCAAGGGCTCGACGGTCGAGAAGATGTGCGAGGCCCTGGGTTGGCAGGCGCACACGTTGCGCGCCGCGCTCACCCGGCTGCCGAACGGCGCGAAGGCCGAGCGCACCCGAGAGGACGGGGTCACCTCATACAAGCTGGCCTAACGGCTCGCGCATCCTCCAGCTCTTGCCCGGTGCTTCGGCTTCCGGGCTTGAGCCAGTGAGGGGCGGCAATCACGCGCGCCCACCGAATAGGAGCAAAAGCAATGACGTTCGTTTTTCTGATGTGGCTTCCACTATGCATCGCCGTTGGCCTCTTCGCCAGCGTGAGACGCAATCGATCCGGCTTCGGCTGGTTTCTGATCGCGTTTTTCTTTTCGCCGCTGCTCGCGATCATCTTCTGCGCGATCCTGCGCGAGAAGCCATTGCCGGTGCTAGAAGCCCGATTTTGATAATCCGCCGATCCCGACCAAAAAGGCCCTGGAGCAATCCGGGCCTTTTTCTGTTCAGCGCTTGTCGATGCAGCTCTGCAGCATCGCGTCCTTGCGCGCGATTGACTTGCCAACCTCGTGCAGCGTGAAGGCGAAGCCTGCAAGCACGATGACGTTGATCAGGACCAGCGCCAGGACGAGCGGCTGAGCGCGCAGGCTCTCAACGATGTTGTTGGCGAGCTGTCTAACCATGTTGGTTTTCTCGGCCATCGGCGCGACGCATTCCGGCCCCGTTGGGCAGCGGCTGGCGCACGGTCGCGAACAGCGTAACCGATCGCCGCCCTTCTCGGGTTTTATGGCATGGCCCCGGCACCGGTTGCTTTTGGGGCAAAGCAGACATCAAATAGCAGGCAAAGCCCGGAGACACGGTCGAAAGTGACCCTGACCGGAAGTGTCCCCTAACATAGCTTTGTATTGCACACGGGAAAGGTGATATTGCCAAGCCTTTCAATCCGGGGCTATTCCATGCCGATTCTGCCTCCCCCACCTGACCCGCTATTTTCGCAGCGAAGCCTGACGACAGTGTTGCGCGACCAGATTCATAAAATGGAAAACACCATCGACGAGTTATCTGATGATCTTTTCCTGCAGAACTCCCCCGACGATCTTATTCAGGCGATTGCGGCGGACGCCTATCTGCCGCCCTTGCAACTCGGAGAGCCTGTTTCCCAGACACCGACCGAATTTAAAAACACGATAATCTTCCCAATGACGGTGCCGACAGACGGATTCATTTATTCCGTTGAGGTCCCATACACGGGAGCTTCGGGGCTGCTGAATCACCAGCCGGACACGCACGACCTGGATAAGCCGACAGTTGCCCGGATTGACTCACGCAATATGCAAGGTTCGGTTCTCATTCGCAGAGCTGCGATCGGAGATGTAACGACGGAAGAACTACGAGCTTCCTTTGATGCTGAAATTGCCAAGATCAATAAATACATCGGCTATGAGGCCATCCAGATCGATCCGTTCAACGCTTCACTGGAACAAGAAGCGCAGCGCATTGTGAATGGGCGGCGGACCCGTCTACTCAATGCGAGGCATCTGGCCGCATCCCTTGGTTACCCCCTTCAACATCGTGAGGGTGCGCCTCTGACTTTTGTGTCGCCTGTAGTGCGGCGCGTCCCGGCGATCGTAAGGACGCCAAGTGGTACATTCAGGCCGGAACCAACGATCGCTGAGGCTGAATACCAGAACATCCTTCGCATCATCGAGAATATGTCTTTCGTTATGGAGCGCAACCCGAGGGTTTTCTCGGCTGCGCCCGAGGAAACGATCCGCGACCATTATCTGGTCCAGCTCAATGGCCAGTATGAAGGGACAGCGACCGGCGAAACCTTTAACGGCGCCGGGCACACCGACATCATCGTCAGGGATGATAACGTCAACCTATTTGTCGCCGAGTGCAAAATCTGGCACGGGCAGAAGGAGTTTACGGAGGCCATCGATCAGTTGCTCAGCTACGTGACGTGGCGAGACACGAAAACAGCCCTGATTATCTTCAGTCGCAACGTCGATACGACCGCCGTCGTTCAAAACGCCATGACGGCGCTACAAGAGCATCCCGACTACAAGCGCGATGCCAGGATGGAGGGGGAGACACGGATAAGAGCAATATTCGGGAAGCCCGGTGACCATTCTCGGGACATCATTCTCACGGCTCTTATTGTGGCCATTCCTCGGGCTATTAACTGAAAAAACCGAGCAATCCGACCCTATCTGCATTAAATCTACTTCCGGCTTTGGCCCATCGCGACATTTCGCTACCGCGCAGCAACCGCGTCGCTCTAGGAGCAAAGCAGACATCAACTTCCGTGCATCACGCGTTGCCAAAAAACAACCGGCGTCCGTTGCCGGAAGCCGGTTAGTCCAAGTCTCTGTGCATGATGAAACCACGGCCTCGACCCGAGAGCGCTCGGCTCTGGGCATCGAGCTGTGCTGCAATCAAGCGCAGGCCAGGACTCAGCCGTCAACGTAAATCGGTGGGGGAGGAGTTGCGCGGCGCAGGACGCAATTGGGGCCGCTTGCGCGCGATGAATGATCCCGATTTTTTGAGCCGTCAACGTAAATCTTTCAGCGCGCAAGCGTCAGCGCCGGGAAGATTTCGGCGAGCAGCGTTTCGCTGCAATCGAGAACGTCTAACGTAATCAGCCGCTTGGTGACTGCCTTGCGCAGCCGCGCTCGCGCTTCAGCGTAGCTCATCCCGGCCCCGATCTTTTTCGCGTCGAGACGCCAGGCCCGATAGGCGGTGTTGAACCAGGCGAGCTGGCCAGTCTTATTCGCCGCATCGATCACCTCCTGGACGTGCCTGACCGCCGATTTCACGCGCGCCATCGCGGCGTCGTGATTTGTCAGGGGGATATGCCAGTCGCGAGCGACCGTCTCGATCTGCCGCGCGGCCGTCTCGGCCCGCACCGCGAGCCGCCCGTCCTGATCATGCGGAAGCACGCCGCTGACCTCGACAGCAATTGCCTCGGCAATATCGCGGTCCTTGACCCAGTAGGCGCACGAGATTTCCGACCGAAGCCACTTTCGCTGCATGCCGCGCAGGGTCAGATTGAGATCGCGCGTCGCGCCGACGATGCAGGGCTCGCCAATCGGACTCGTGCCAATGTAGACCGCTGCCACGCCGAAGATGATCAGATATTCGCGCTCCGCGCCGTGGGGGATTTCAAATTCCATTCACGCACTCGTCGTCAGAACACCGGCACCAGCTCGTTGCGCAATCCGCGAGCGATGATCTCGCAGCCCTGGTCGTGGCGCTGCCGCCAGGTGTCGGCGTAGCCGCCGCGCTTGGCCGCAACCCATCCGGCATCGCGCTCCAGGGCGTGCGCCAGCGCCATGGCATTCACGGCCAGGACGAGATGCACGAGCCGCCCCAGGTACTGCGCAGGCCAACAGATCGCCGCTTCCATGCGCGTGATATCGCGAAGCGACGGCAGCAGCCTGGTGCGGTTCTGCAGCTGCTGCGTCCGCTCCAGCTCGCCCTGCTTGTGCTGCTCGACCAGATCGTCGAACTCGTAGACGTAGGGAGGCCAGCCAGGCCGATAGCCGCAGACGCCAGGCATCGGCAGCATACGCAGCGTCTGCATCGCCTCGGACAGCCGCTTGCCGACGTGGGGCCCGTCCCAGATCGACGGAGCCTCGTCGTCCATCACCAGGTCTTCCAGCGGATTGAACTTCATCGGCTCGCGCCGGATCAGCAGCACGTCACTCATAGGCCAGCTCCCCTTGGTTTTCCTGAAGTTGACTGAATTGCTGCGTCTCCAGGTCGAAGCTCATCCGGATCGCGCCGCGATAGCCGGTCTGCTCAAAGCGGACCTTCGAGATGTGCACGGTGGTCTCAGCCTTGACGGGATCGCGCTCGATCACCAGCCCGTGGTCCGGCTTGTTGAACCAGTGCGCCGAGCCGTCGATGTCATACAGCGTCGCCGTCCGCAGCTTGCCGCGCTCGTAAACGTCCTTCGTCGGATGGGCGAGCACGATCACTGCGACCTCATACTGGCGGCCGAACCGCTTCAGCATGCGGATCGCGCGCCCGATGTACTCGTGCGTGGTCTCGTCCGGCTTCCGCGCGTGCTCGATCTCATTCCAGGGATCGATGACCAGCACGCGAATGCCGTCGCGCTTGACCGCATCGCGCGCCTTCTCGACGATCCATTCCAGCGTAATGTCGTCCTCTTCCTCGTCGTTGGGGTCGTTGTCGAGGAAGACGAAATTGTCTTCGATGAACTGGTCTGTCGCCGGATCGGCTGCGTCGCTGCCCGAGACGATCTTGCGAAGCTTGTCGCGCAGGTACGGCACGGTCGGCATTTCGGGCGAGAAGATCGCGGCCCGCCAGCCGTGAAGCAGCGCGAGCTTGAACAGTAGGTTCAAAATCCAGGTCGACTTGCCGTGGCTCGGGATGCCGGTCACGACCATGAACTCGCCAGGGAAAAGCTTCATCCAGCCGTTGCCGGGCAAGCCGTCGAAGATAGGCCAGCCGCACGAGACCGGCACCAGCGTCGGCAGGTTGGGATACTCGGAGAGCCGGTAGAGCCCGCGCACCGGGTACTGTTTGGCCTCGCGCAGCACCGTGCCCACGGCATCCGGGCCCAGCTTGCGCCGCACGTCGTTCAGGTCCTTACAGCCGGTCGGATAGCTGACGAACTGGCAGCGCCAGGCACCGATGCGCCGCACGAGCTCAGCGGCGAGCCGTTGCCCAGGCCCATCGTCATCGACCGCCAGGATGATGCGCTTCACGCGCCCCAGGCGATCCCGGTTAAGCCACAGGAATTCAAACTTGCCGTTCGGCTCGGTCTGCGGATCGAGCGGCGGCAGCGGCCTGCCATCCTTCGGCACAGGCGGCGCGCCATCGGGCACCGACACGGTGAGCGGCCAGCCGCCCTCGATGGCGACCATGCCGTCCTCGATGCCTTCGGTGATGACCAGCGGCTGCGTGCCGGTTTCAAGCGCCGGGTCGTCGAGGGCATCGGCGTTCCAGAACGTCCGCTTGCCGCCCTTGCGATGCCAGAAGAGCTTCTCGCCGTTGCGCTCTGCGCGATATTTCTCGTTCACGACCACGCCGTGCTCCAGGAACGGATAGACCACGATGTTGCCGCGCGGGTTCGCGACCACGCGCCGGTCGGGCTTCTCACCGGTGAGGGCTCCCGTATAAACTTCGAACCGCGTAGCTGTTTCGGGCGATATCCCCCTTGCTTCGAAGAACGCGGCGGTCGTTGGCGCGAGCGTATTCATACCGATAGCTCCCCTTGAAGTCGTCGCAGTGAAAACAGCGGAAGAAAAAACCATCCGGATCGGACCGGATGGACAGGCAGCGGTAGAACTTCTTGCGACGCTGGTGCGAGCACGCAGGGCAGCGGAATGCCTTCGACCCCGTGAAGGATCGCGGATCGCAGCCGACGCTTGCCAGCATGCGCAGAACCTCGTCGAGACGCAGACGCTGGTTCACAGGATTGCTCCTCTCGGTGTGTCCTCTTCGGCTTTGCCGCGAATGATCGCGCCGATGTACTCGCGGGGATTTTCCTTGGTCGCGGCGACCTCCACCGCCGCTCGTGCAAGCTCGGGTTTGCCCTTCGCCTTGAGCAGCTGGGAGATCACACCGCCTGCGCTGTTGCCGAGGACCTCCCGGCCTCGGCGGAACAGCTCGGTTTCGGGATCGGCTCGTTGCGGTTTGGTCGGCTTCGCTGCCTCGGCCTGGCCAAGATCAAGCTCGCCAGGGCGCGCAACGCGCGGCGCGCCGACAGGCGCGGCATTGGTCCTAGGTCCCTGGTCCACGGTCCTAGGTCCTATGGTCCTAGATCCTAGGTCCGTCGATGCATCCTCGCGATCATTCGCGAGCAATCGCGAACCTTCGCTGACAACCGGCAGCTTCGATTTTCCAGGACGGTCGATCTTCTGATGCTTCAACCAGTTATTGACCTGGAGGTAAGTCGAGCCCTCAACCACATAACGGACGATGCAATCATGACGTTCAAGCTCGGCCAGCCATCCGTCGATGAGGCTCGGAGCGTCCTCGTCGTAGGGGTAGAGAAGGCTCGCGAGCATTCGCGAGGCTGCGCGAGTCCTCCCTTCATCGTCGCAAATGGTCCAAAGCTGGATGAAAAGCAGGCGCGCTTCCCGCGACAGCTTGCCGATGGTTTCCGACTGCGGGAATTCCGGCTTGATGGTCCTGATGCGCGGCATGCGTCATGCTCCCATCGTTGCCGCCGCGATCCGCCGCCGAAACAGCGGCGAGGTCTGCACTGCGAGCTGCGGGTCGAGGATCGAAGCCTGGTAGTGCCAAAGCGCGAGCGCGTCGGCGGCGTTGTCATCGGAGGGGGCCCAGCCGAGCCGGTGGCAGGCGCTGATCGTCAACGCCTTGGCCTGGTCGCGCTTGTGGCGGTTCGAGCCGATGAAGTGCGCCCGCACATCGGACACGCGCGCTTCACGCACGGCGTAGCCGCCGCGCGTGCAGGCCAGCTCCTCGACCACCGCGCAGAGGCCGCTCAGCCTCCGCATGATGTCGGCGGTGGTGCGACCCGCCATCTGCTGCGGCGTCATCGGGGCTTCGAAGACGATCAGCTTGATGTCGGGGTCGGTGGCAAGGAAGTCGGACAGCCACTGCCTGCAGCCCGCGAACAGCACGCCCATGCTCGCGCCCTCGCGCGCAAAGCGCACGGAGCCGGATCGCGGCGTTGCATCACTCGGACAGCCGTTGGCCCATCCAGTTCTGGACGCCAAATCAAGGGCAAGTATACGCGGTAACATTTAGCTCATTCTTCTTGAGGTGTTTGCAGGCGCGCACGATGCGCTGCTGACATTTTCGCTCGTGTTTCCGGAGAGTGTTTTTTGCCGAGCATTGGCTTCCTACCAAAGCGCGATGCGTCCATAAGAGCTTTTGTCCCTGGCGCGGGATTTCTGAAGGTTGCCGATCTCGCTGCCCTTAATTGAGGGTCTTTCCATTGTTCGCGAAGCGACGCCGATATGGCGATTCTTGCCTTGGCAGATTGCTTGCAACCTCGATTTCCGCCAGGTCTCCGGCAAGCAAGAAACGTTGCGTAGCTCTCAGGGTTACGTTCATTTTTGCGACGGCATCCTTCAGCCATCTTCTCCCTGCTCTCGATTGATGGAGGAGGCCGCCGCCTGTTTGCTTCGATCAATTTCGATCTAGCTTCTGGGGTCGCCTTGCGTTCATCGAGCATCGCCCTGATTTCTGGTCGGGCCATGTGCCTGCGGCCCGCTTCCGCCAACCTGGCTCGCGTACTCGGCGCGAAGTTTCTCGTGCCGAAACCCCCGGCCGAGGCATTCAATAGACAGCCTGTCCTGAGATCACGGCGGCCGTAGCAGTCGATTAGAAAGCGTTCGATCGCGCCAGCCTGATCTATGGTCAGGTCAACAGCAATCTTCTCGGCCCGCACGTCGATGCCGCGCAGCCAACATGCACGAAGAGTTCGATGCTTTCTCAGATTGCCCCGGAACCGGTCGTTCTTCGCATTGATCCAGTGCTGATTGAGGCGATTGCCCTTGCCTACACCGATGTAGCACGGCAAGAGCTGGCCGCTCGCATAGAGGGCGTAGACGTATCTATCGCGCGCCGGGGTGCGCGACGCGAGATCGAGCGCCATGATGCGCGGGTTGTACGGCATGGGACGCCGCCGTCAGTGAGCGGTGGCGGTGGCTGCGTCCATGGCGAGGGATGCCGCCCGCCAGAGTGGCAGATCCTTCACGCCCTCGGCGGTCGCCAGCATCGAGAGAACCTGCTGCTGGTCGGCCTCAAGCTCGTTATAAATCTGGCGGTTCTTTTCTTCGTTTTCCCTGATCTTGACCAGGGCGCGCAATTCCTTCGTCGGGACGCCGCGCGCTTTGGCCTCCTGGTAGACGGCGTTGATGCTCTCGCGGATGCTGCGGCAGGTCTTCATAAACGTGCCGCGCTCGCTTGCCAGGTCGGCGTGGTAGCCGTCGATCTTCCCCAGGAGTTCCTGCACGACTTCGGGTTCGAAATCGTTGGTCGTGTTCGCTGCTTTCGCCATTGGTGTCCCTTTGCGTTTTGCAGGGCCACGGTGAAGCGGGAGTGATCACCGGGCCTCGCGCATTGTCATCAGGGCACCCTCGCTGCAGTGAACACGCGCCGATGCTTGACGCACCAGGGCGAGCCGATGGTCTTCGGCTCGCCGCAGAACAGCGCGAGCCCGTCCTTGCCGCGCTGATCGAGCACGGCGCGGCAGTGAAACCACTTCACCCGGAGGAACGGCACCGGCTCGCCAGGACGCTTCGTCGGCTTCGCCGTCTTGCGGCGCAGCGGGACGACGTTGGACCTCCTGGTCGGCTGCTTCGCGACCTTCGGCTTGCGCCGAGTCCGCGACAACCCGAGGCGATGGACCTTGCCGATGACGGAGTTGCGCGACGTGTGCAGGGCATCTGCGATCAACGCCGCTGAGCTGCCTTCCATCCACATCGCGCGAAGAACCTGTTCGGACTCGGGGGTGTCCCAGACGCTGAACCGCATCCGCATTCATCATCCCTGATGATGCCTCATGTCACGAGAAATTTTGCGCGCAGCTCAAAATAACGGGTCTGACTCAACCGGCAGGAAATATCGACGAGCGAAGAAGACTCAGTGGTGCGGCTGTTAAGCGTCGCAACACGCTGCATCAAACTTTCCGGGTCTGCGCTGCATCGAGCTGTTGACACTGCAATAGGCGAGATTGACAATCGATCACATCAGGCGGGCGCAAAGAACAGCAAATCACCATCGCCCCTCATGATCTCGAAACCACGGTGTCATCACCTGCCGTGTAGCAGGTGACCCGCTTCCAAATCATCGCACTTCGCCGCCCTTGGCTCGCGCCAAGGTCGTCACTGCTTTGCGCCGGAGGTTCGTGTCGTCATGCAGTCTATCCAGTGGGACGGAAACCAGATCGCCACGCCTGGTGCTTATCGGGGCATCCCCTTGGCCGTCTATCATCGCCCTGACCTGTGCGTCGAGGTCAGCACGTCGTCGTCTTTCTACCGCAACCTGAACAAGTCGCCTGCGCATGCATTCGAGCGGTCGCGGTTCAACCCCGCGCACGTTGATGATGCGGAGCAGAGTGAGTCGATGGCGCTGGGCCGCTTCGTGCATGCCGCAGTTGCAGGCGAGCCCTTCGATCACGACTGCGTCCTTCGCCCCGCAACGGTCGGTGGCGTGGCCTATCAGGGCAACCGGAAAGAATGGCGCGACTGGAAGGCCGCGCAGATCGCGGCTGGCAAGTACATCATGACGCCCGAGATGGTCGAGCGTGCCAAGGGCATGATCGTCGCGCTTGGCAAGTTTCCGCTCGTCCAGCAGGGCATTCTCGGCGGCGCACCGGAGCGGTCGTTGATCTGGCGCAACAAATATGGCTTCTTCGAAAAGGCGCGGCCCGACGACACCCCCAACGACAGCGGCGATTTCGTCGATTTGAAAACGACGAAGTCGGTGGCTTGGCGCGATCTTCAGAAGGCAATCGTTGAATACGGGTATGTCCAACAGGCCGCACTGGTGATGGAGGGCGCGACGGCGCTCGGCCTGCCCGCCACGAGCTTCACCTTCCTCTTTGTCGAGAGCAACGCACCGTTCTGCGTCCGCGCCGTCACCATGAAAGACGAAGACATCGCGCGCGGTCACGCTCTCAATGAGCTTGCCCGCAAGACGTTCTTGCAGTGCTACCAGTCGAAACACTGGCCGGGACCCGGCGACGACCACGCCGATGCTGAGTATATCGACCTTCCGGACTGGTATCGCAAGTCGGTCGATGACCGCATCAAATTTGAGCTGCGGGAGGCTGCCTAATGCAGTTCGTTAACCTCACCGGACAACGCTTCGGGCGGCTCACTGTCGCGGCACTGAAGGTGAAAGCGAGTGCGCGAACGCCGACGATCTATATTTGCGATTGCGAGTGTGGCGCTCGCATCGACGTGCGGGCTGGCAACCTCAAGAACGGCCACTCCAAATCGTGCGGGTGTCGCAGGGTCGAGACGAATACCCTGAGCAAAAACGTCGATCACGGTGCATGCATCGGCGACCAAATGACACCTGAATATCGGGCTTGGTCCGGGATGAAGTATCGATGCACCAACCAGGATGCACCTAACTGGGATGATTACGGCGGGCGCGGCATCAAGGTCTGTGATCGTTGGACGAAGTCATTCCCCGCTTTCCTTGCCGACGTAGGACCGCGCCCTTCACCTGATCATTCTCTCGACCGCTGGCCCGATAACGACGGCGACTACGAACCTAATAACGTCCGCTGGGCCACGCGATCTGAGCAGCAAAACAAGCGTTCCTTCAAATGGAAACGCAATCGCAGTGAGGCAATGCAATGATGGCGGACACTAAACTCTCGGATGCACCGGAAGCAACGCAGCCTCGCGTTACGCGAGGTGATCTTGCACGCGGCGATGCCGAAAAGGTGGTCAGCGAACGCACGGAAGGCGTCACGTTGTTCAAGGGCGGCGGCGTCGATTACGCGAACCTGCGCGACATGGTCGATGCTGCCAAGCTGCTGTCGGCCGCAGGCCCGATGATCCCGCCGTGGCTGCAGGGCAACGTCGGCGGCATGTTCGGCATCTGCATGAAGGCGCAGGAGCTGGACATCTCGCCGCTGTCGCTCGCGAGCTGGACGTATACCGTCGAGCAGTACGTCAACGGCCAGAAGGTCGAGCGGGTTGCCTACGAGTCCCAGTTCTTCCACGCGATCATCGAGCAGCGTGCCCCGCTGCTGACCCGCTTGCAGGTTGGCTATGAAGGCGAAGGCAACAAGCGTCGCTGCCGGGTCTGGGCAACCTTCAAGGGCGAGAAGGAGCCGCGCCATTTCCCGCCGCTCGACGCCGATCCCGACCAGTTCACGCTCGGCAAGCTGCATCCTGGCCACAACGACAAGGGCAAGGTGAAGGGCTCGCCCCTCTGGGACAAGAAGCCCGATCTGCAGCTGTTCTACAACATGAGCCGCGACTGGGCGCGCATGTATTGCCCCGACATCATCGCTGGCATGTATGGCCGCGACGAGATGGAGGATGCGGGCTTCACCGTCGCTTCCGACACCGCCAAGGACGTTTCGCCGCGCCTGGCGCAGCGCTTGAGCGGCACCGCTCCCCCGATCGGCCAGGCGGCCATCGCCGCCATCGACGCGCATGCCGCAGCGCACGCGCCGAAGCCCAAGCCGAAATCCGAAGGCGAAGCACCTTCGACTGCGCATGTGACTGACGGTGCGGGTGATCGTCCTTTGAGTGATGCGTAAACCGGAGTGACGGGTGATGTTCCGCTTTATCGTGGACGACAATGCGCTCATGCAGCTCGGCTGGCCGCATGTGCAGGGTAGCTCGCTTGCAGTGCCGCTCGTGGCGACTGATGCGGCTCGCTATCGCAAAATGCTCGACGAGTTCAACGCGATCAGCGCAGCGCGCCCTTACCTCAACCATTGCACCATCGCGTGCTCGGTCGGCGCACAGGTGTTCGGCGTCACGCTCAACGATCTGCGGACAAGACCCAATCGGGACATCCTCGCCTCGCGCCAGAAGATCATGGCCTTCGCCAAGGTCGCGACCGGCGCGAGCTATCACCAGATCGCGCGCAGCTTCAACATCGACCACAGCGCGGTCATCCGCGCCTGCGAGCGGTACGAAGCCTTCATCCGCCGCGTCCTCGCTGAGGAGGTCGGATGATGCGGAAGCTGGTGCGCGATGTGGTCGCCGCCGTTCACGAGGAAGGCGGTTCGAATGTCCGCGTCTCCCAAGGTGCCAAGCACACGCGCGTCCACTTCACCGGCCCAGAGGGGAAACGATCCCTCGTGATCCTCCATCGCGGCACGGCCATCGGCAGATGGTTTCACACCGCGATCCGATCTCAAATCCGAAGGAAGCTCGCGGAATGAGTGCAAACCATCTTCGCCTCTTGATGCTGCTCGCAAACTTCGCCGTCTGGATCGTGCTGATCTACGTGGCGGAGCTGCTCTGGTCGTTGATGTAGCCACAACAAAGGAGAGACCATGAACCTCGCGAACGAAAGTTCCTCGCTTGAGACCGACCTGCAGTCGCTGCGCACCGAGAACGAGGTGCTCAACCGCAACAAGGCGCTGATCGAGTTCGAGAACGAGAGCCTGCGCCGCCAGGTCGCCAAGGTGAACGCCGAGCGCGACAACCTGATGCGCCGCGCCGAGGTTATCAAGAGCCTGCTCGATCAGATCGGCGGCAGCCTGATGCTCGGGCTTCGCAAATTCCACGACAACGAGCGCGACATCGCAGCCGCCCAGCTCACCACCGAGACGGGCGAGATGCCGATGTTCCTGGCCCAGGCGAGCGGCAACGGCCACGCCGAGGCAGACAAGACCGAGCATTGATCATGACCCGACCCAGCGACCTCGAAATTGCACAGGCCATCTGCTGCGGCGATCTCTGCCGCAGCGAGACCTCGCATTGCCATGCGGGCGATCACTTCGCCGAGGCCTATCGCGTTCGCAAGTTGCTGGATCGTCACACCCTTGGGTCCGGTGGGGCTACGGAGGCGGCGTCTCGCACAACGCCGTCGCGCGGTGAGGATATGAGCCAACGACCTGCGCCCCAGAACAAGCGCAAGCGGAGGGCTCGGGCATGATCGCGCGCCGCGCCGTCCTGCAATGCCTCGCGGCCGCACTGGCATCGCCGGTCCTGGCCGACGACGATGACTTCGATGCGATATGGACGCGTCGCATCGGGCGCTTCGACCAGGACGAGCCGCGCGCCGGGGTAGCTCAGTCGGCAGAGCGGCGGATCGAAAATCCGCACGTCGGTGGCTCGAGCCCATCCCTCCGCACCAATCGCCCTGTCGCCCGCGATCCGGTCTGCGGCAAGCGCGGACGCCGCTATTTCCACAGCGGTCGTCGATTGTCCTGGAGGTGCCGCCGTGCCGGTTGATGAAGACAAGATCGCTGACAACGTTACGAAGCTGATTGAGACATTCCACCTGGCCAGCGCCGACATGGATTGCGACAGCGAGGGCGCTGCGCTGGCCTATCTGGTCGCCGAATACGTCGCCTGCTTCGCGCCCTCGCATCAGCACCAGATGCATGGGCTTTTCGACCGGTGCGTCGCAGACGAGATCAAAGAGATCAACGCTTACCTGCATCGTCGGAAGGGGGCGAACTGATGATGTCCGCCGCGAAAGCGAAAACCAAAGCACGCAAGAAGTCGGAGGCCCCGATGACTCAGCTTGCCTACACGGTCTCCGAGTTCTGCCGCGCCTTCCGCATCTCGGAGCGGCACTACTTCAACCTGCGCGACGAGGGCAAGGGTCAGAGCTGGCTCCGCAAATTCGGACAGTAGCTTGAGTGGATTTTCTGCCTGAGAGCGGCGAGGCTTCTTGCCGCGAATCAGGAGCGAAGATGACGAAGAGGAGTCGCCGGACGCATTCTCCGGCATTCAAGGCAAAGGTGGCTTTGGCGGCCGTGAAGGGGGAGAAGACGTTGGCCGAGCTGGCGCAATTGTTTGATGTCCATCCGAACCAGATCACGACCTGGAAGACCCAACTCCTGGAAGGCGCCGCCGGAGTGTTTGGGCAGGACAACGGACCGGCCGAGGCGCCGGTCGATTTGAAGGCGTTACATGCCAAGATCGGCGAGCTTGCGTTGGAGAACGATTTTTTGTCCGGCGCGCTCACCAAGGCGGGCCTGCTGAGCGCAAAGCGATGATCGACCGCGACCATGATCTGTCTGTCGTGCGCCAGGCGAAGGTCCTGAACCTTGCCCGCAGTACGGTTTACTATGAACCTCGGCCGGTTTCGGCCGAGGACCTTGTCTTGATGCGCCGGCTCGATGAGCTGCACCTCGATTATCCCTTCGCAGGGGCGCGCATGCTGCGATCGCTGTTGCAGCGTGAGGGCATGCAGATTGGCCGCCGCCACGTCGCGACGCTGATGAAGCGCATGGGGATCGAGGCGATCTATCGCCGTCCGAACACGAGCAAGCCCGCACCGGGCCACAAGATCTACCCGTACCTATTGCGCGGATTGAAGATCGAGCGGCCGAACCAGGTCTGGGCAATGGACATCAGCTACATTCCGATGCGACGTGGATTCGTCTACCTCGCGGCGGTCGTCGATGTGTTCAGCCGACGGGTGTTGGTCCATCGCGTATCGATCACGATGGAGACGATATTCTGCGTCGAAGCGCTCCAGGAGGCGTTGGCGAAGCACGGCAGGCCCGAGATCTTCAACACGGATCAGGGTAGCCAGTTCACCAGCCTCGACTTCACCGGCGTGCTGCTGGACGCGAACATCGCCATCAGCATGGACGGCAAGGGTGCCTGGCGCGACAACGTGTTCGTCGAGCGGCTGTGGCGCACTGTCAAATACGAGGAAGTCTATCTGCGTGCTTACGACAGCGTGCTCGAGGCGCGAGCATCGATTTCCAAATATCTGGCGTTCTACAACCGAGGACGTCCTCACTCGAGCCTTGACGAACGCACGCCCGACGAGGCTTACTTCGGCGCGCAAACGATGGTGACGGCCGCATGATCGTCGCCAACGATTTTGCTGCGGCTCTGGTCGGGCTTACGCCCTCCCGACGCCACAGCAAAATCGTAAAGCCCCGCCTTCAGCATAACCCGGCAGGAATCCACTTAATTTTCGCGGGGCGCTGTCCAAACAACCGGGGCCAGCTCTGTCCGAAGGAATTTCGCGCCGGTCGGCGGGTGCTGATCTCCGTCGAGAGCGCGCAGGCCTGGCTCAGAGCGCGCGAGCTGGAGGGGACCTGATGACCACAACCACCGACAAGCTGCGCTGCGTGCTGCGCGAGATCGGCTACCGCAAGCACGTCTATCGGCGGCGCGTCGCTGACGGCTTCATGACCGAGGCCCAGGCGAAGCGCGAGATCGACCTGATGGTGGCGATTCGCGAGGACTATCGGCTCTGGCCGCCGCCGAAGCGCCGCAGGCCGAGATGTTCACCGAGACGGGGCGGCGGTGATGGAAGCGACGATCACTATCGACGGGCACCCGCTGACCGAAGGCCAGAGCATGGCGGTCCGCGTCGCCATCACCGCGTTCCTCATGGAGCTGAAGAACGACAAGCAGTTCGCAGACAGCCTCGGCCTGATCGGCATCGCCGACCAGGCGCGGCTGACCGAGGTCATGCACATCATCCTTCACAAAGCGACTTAAGCAACGCCAGCGTGCTGGCAAACAAGGAGAGAAGACTATGCGTATTCCCAAGGGGGCCGACATCCAGTTGAAGACCGAGAACGACGCGCTCGAATTGCACATCACTGCGGCGATCAGCACCAAGGCGCAGGCTAACGACCTGATCTCCTGCATCCGCCAGGTTTCCGGTGCGCTTGAGAGCGAGCGGCGAGTGCGCAAGCCGAAGATCGCCGAGGCGGCGTGATGGCCTGGCGGTGGCGTGTATCTGCGTTCTACGGCGTCGAGGACCCCGATAACGGGAAGCGACGCGGCATGTGCGCGATCACGACGGTGCACGCCACGAACGCCAGCCTGATGGTTGAGCTGTCGGCTTTCCGCCAGCGCGCCGACATCGGCTGGGTCGATATCGTCGATCTGGACACTGACGAGCAGCACCGGGAACACATGCGATGACCGACCGCAGGACCTTGCCGCTGCGCCGAGACCTTCGACATCAGCTTCGGCGGCCTCAATCGAGGCTATGCCGTCACGCTCGGCTTCTACGAGGACGGCGCGCTCGGTGAGGTCTTCATCTCGGGTGGCAAGTCTGGGCGAAGCCGTCGAGGCTATCGCGCGGGATGGTGCAGTCCTGCTGTCGCTCGCGCTGCAATACGGCGCGCAGATCGAGAATATGGCGAGCGCCATCACCCGCGACGGCCAGGGCCAGCCGTCCTCGATCATCGGCGCGGTGATCGACCGGCTCCTTTCGGAAGTGAGGGCGAAGGATGAGTAACGTCGTTTCGACTGTGTTCGAGCATACGCGAGTGCCTTACGGCGATGACGGCAGACTGGTGCGGGGCATCATTGCCCGATGCGGAGCCCCGAATTGCGAGGCCGCCGTTCCGCTCCCGGTGAACGTGATGGCGAATGGGCGCGGCATGGACAGCAACATCGAGTGGCAGTTCATCGCGCGCAAACTGGAGCAGAAGGGTTGGCGCATCGGCAAGACCGCCACGACCCACCGCTGCCCCAAATGCTTCAACGCAGCGAAGTTTGCAGCAATCCGGAAATCTGAGGAGAAGCCCGTGGTGAACAAAACCGAGCAGCCGCTGCAGGTGGTGCAGGAGAACGCCAGGGTGATGACGCGCGAAGACCGGCGCATCATTTTTGAGAAGCTGAACGATGTCTATATCGACGGCAAGGTCGGCTACGGGCGCGGCTGGACCGACGAAAAGGTGGCGACCGATCTCGGCGTGCCGCGCGCCTGGGTGAAGCTACTCCGGGAGGAGAATTTCGGCGACGAAGTCGGCAACGAGGAAATTCGCCAGCAGGTCATTGAAGCGCACAAGGTGCTCACTGACATCAAGGCATTGCGGCCGCACCTCGACCAAGCGCAGCGCCTGTTCGCCTTGGCCGACAAGATCGAGAAGTCGCTGTCCGAAATCCAGAAGGTGCTGAAGTGAACGAATTCGAGACCGTTCGGGCCGAGCTGGCCGCAGCCAAAGAAGAAGCAACCGAGCTGCAGGACATTTTCGATCTGCAGTGGGAGGCCGACATGCGGGCGGTGCGCCGCTGGCGCGAGGCGAACCCCGGCAATGAGTTGATGCTGCCTGACCGCGCCAATCTGGTGGTCTGGCTGCTTGGCCTGGTTGAGCGATCAGCGGCGCATCCTGGGAGCCGCGATGGCGAGCGCTGCTTCTGCGGCAAGCCCGCCGCGCACACGGTCGAGGAAGTGGTCTTCGCCGACGACCCGCAGCCGATCAGGCATCCGCTGACGAGCTACGTTTGTCGTGAGCACTTCCGCGAGATCATGGGACCAGCAGCGTCATGAGCGCACAGCAGGACGAGGAGATGGCTGAGCGGGACGCGGATATCGGTCGCGATGCCGCCAACGTGCTGCTCACCCTCATCAACGGCGTGACCCCAGGGGTTGCGTACAATATCATCGGCTGCATGGCCGTCTCCGTGTTCACGACGGTCCCTTTCATCAATCCGCTCGACGCCGTGGACGAGTTCGACCATTGGGCGGCGTATACGCGGCAGATGATCGCCGATCAGGTGAAAGAGCGGCTGCAATGACCTTCCGCGTCATCAACCTGACCAAGGGCGAGATCGTCGCCGAGCTGCACCGGGCCGACCAGGCCATGCAGCTGGCTGACGCGCTGGCGGCAGACTGCCTGTACCGGGAGCAGTTCGCCGTCGTCGAGCTGGTGACGATTTACGAAACGCCCACGCCGCTGAAGACGAGATGAGGAGCGCAAGTATGGCCGATAATCTTTGCCCCTCCCGGTCCGGCAAGCAGTCGTGGGGAGCGCGATGCGCGCGGCATTCCGCTGTGCCGGGTCTGCGATAAGTGCCGGAAGGAGAAGCTCGGACGCTATCGGCCCGACGTGCTGACCGACCCGGATTCCTGGACGAACGAGCCTGTCGAAGAGGATTGATGCGGCGGCGCGGCCACATCTCGTTCAAGACGAAGCTCGCGGCGACGCTTTGCGAGATGCTGACTGACGACGGCACCGGCAAGCTGGTGAAGATCATCCCGCACGAGGATGCGGTGAAGATGACCGAGGACCAGGTGCTCTCGCTCTTCCGGTTCGATCATGGGCTCTATCACGCGCAAGGCGGCTCGGATGAGTTCTGGAATTTGACGCCGATGCTAATCGAGGAGCACAACGTCAAGACGCGCGAGCGGGATATCCCGCAGATGGCAAAGACGCGCCGGATCGAGAAGGCCGGGGAGGAATTCCGGGCGCGGCTCCTGGCCAAGGATCGGGGCGAGCCCCGACCGCCCAGCCGCTGGCCGAAGCGCAAGTTTGGCCGCAAAGGAGCGTGAGATGGGCGACGATAAGATTTCGCGCCTCCCGGTCAGATTCAAGGACCCGCCCGCTGGCGAGCCGTCGTTCCTCAAGGTGGTCGACCGCTGGGGCGACCGCGACGGCTGCGATCATCGGTCCTACTACGTCGAAGGGCGCGGCTTCGTCCCGGTGACCTACTATCTGCGCGAGGGCGAGACCGAGGTGGAATGCGGGCGCTGCCATACTCGGCTCGATCCGATGTTTGTCCTGCGGATCATGGCGAGCGAGGAAACGCAGTGGTCCCGCGCGCGCGAGCGCTATATCGACGAAATGCAGCGGCTTCGCGAACGCAGCCGCACCAAGTGCTGGCACTGCGGCAAGATGACGGAGATCAGCCGACGATGAACACGCAGGTTATCGCGACCAAGGTCTGCAAGGCGTGCTGCAACGAGAAGCCGCTCGGCGATTTCTATGTGCAGGTGCGCCCCGGCCTCCGGGACGCGACGATGACGGTCTGCAAGGAATGCCACCGCGAGCGCGTCAAGCGCGCCACCGCAGAACGCAAAAACAGCTCCGCGTAAGCGGCGTGTAGTAACGAGCTGCCCGCAGCCGATGACATCGGCGCTGAGGAGTCTCTAGCGGTGGAAGGGTATCCCCCGTCCCTTGGTAATCTCCAACTGCACGCTAGGCGCGAGAGGTTGAGGCACATGCGGGTTACCCAAGAGAACGCTCGGCTGCAAGCGCTGTTCATTTTAGAACTCTATCCATGCGGCGATGCCGGCCTCGCGGCCGTCGGCGTAGCCCTTGAGGTAAATATCCTCATGCTTGAGGGAGCGCCACAGCCGTTCGATGAACAAGTTGTCCATCCAGCGGCCGCAGCCATCCATGGAGATCTTGATCCTGGCCGCAAGCGCGCCGGTGAAGGCCGCGCTGATGAATTGCGAGCCTTGATCGGTGTTGAAAATCTTCGGTCGGCCGTGTCGTGCCAAGGCGTCGTCGAGCGCCGCCAGGCAGAACGAGGTGTCAGTCACACGCCTGAAACATACAATGGTTAAGGTTAGAAAGACTGTCATGGAGGGGCATTGTGGCATGTGCTTTCTCTCAGTGGCTCAGCCACTACTCCAGTACAATGAAGCTGGACGATATTGGGGACTTCGCTCGGGATCGAACGCTGATTGTGCACGACATTATCTGCACATTCATTCATCCATGTGGAGACCGACAGGATTTAGCCGCCGTGCTGCTCGACGCGGGCATGATTTCTACGGCCGCCGAGCATGACTTGGTTGGACTTGCATTGTCCCGAAACCTTGAGAACTTCCTGCTTGGTGCGCCGCTGTTCTTCGTCAATCCGTCGAGCCAGCACCTTGTTTTGGGTCAGAGGTTCGATTTTGCGCAGATCGACCCGCCAACATTCGCGCCGTTGCTTGATGCGCTGGCACTGCAGGCCAAAGCTTGGCTGCACGGGCGGAGCCGTGGCTGAGGCTCTGCGGGGGAGCAAGAGCGATCCAACCCCTATTCGAGTGTGGGTCCCAGATAACGTCGGTGGTCCGCCTACGCTAACTGATGACCAGCGACGAACGCACGAAAGCACATCCGAACAACTCTCAATGGCCTGTGAAATTGTCGCAACGGGGACACCGTGCTCTGGAGATTCTCGCGACGAACAGGATGTTGCAGGGCACGCAGAACCCCCGCTCCGGGACAGCGAATCGCAGTCACCCGATGCGATCGCGCGAACGGAGCGTCAAGAGGTGCGCTCTGCTGGCCGCGACCGATGGTGGTATCGGACGGCCGTGCTGTTAATGGTGATCGCAGTATTGGGGGCGTTAGAGACCTTTGTTGGTCGCCTCGCTGGGGCGGGGGTGAAAAAATACTCCGTTGATTCGCAAAATCCACAAAAGGGCAGCGATACTGCGATGGCAGTACATGCTGCGGTCAGCATAGTGATGGGATCAATCGCTGGCGCAAGAGCGGGCGTGCACACATGGCGGGCGACAGGCAATTGGCAGGCTTATTGGAGAGGATTTCGCGGAGAGCGGTCGGCGCCATCAGCGGCCCTCTCACTCGCCGGAACGCCCAACGCGCCCGCAGACCAGCTCTTGCGTTTCGTAGCCAGCCTGGGAGCGGCCGTGGGAACATTCGTCCTCACGGCGCACACCGGCGGCACAATGGCCCGTGCAAACCTTCACGGCTCACCGGAGGAGAAGGCCTCCGCCTACGAAGCAGTGGTTCGGTCCAACGCCAACATTGCTTACAGCTACGTCCGCGAGATCTTAAACCTCGTGTCTTATGCCTCCCAGCTTGTATCGAACGATGCCCTACTGACCCCGCCAGGATGGGGGGCCAGTACCGCGGAATACACCCTCAATCTGGTAGGACAATTGTTAGCTCGATCTGCGTTCGACCAGTCCCAGACGGGGCGCATCGATCTTCGCTGGCCGGCAATCTCAGCTGGGGCCGAGGCCTTCGACGTCGCCTTTACCTCCGGAGCTGCTCGTCTTGCCGAGCCCGACAGGCCCGTAAGAATTGGGCGTGGTCGTCTAGCCGAGGGCACTTCTGCCGAGGCAAATCGGCCGTCAAGGCTCACTGTCTTTGATGCGTTCGATCGGGTGACACAACGTGCCGTTGGTCGGCAACTTGTCGGCGAAATATGTGGTTCTGTGCCAAGGCGTGGACACTGGCTTGCTGCGGGAACGCATTTGCGCGAACTGACCTGGCAAGCCGAAAACGCCAGTCGTGGCCATGGTGCCGGTAGGTTCCCCGGTGATCCCGAGTCGCCACTCGTCGAGGGGCCGCCGAATGCAGGCAGCAGCGGGGAACCACCGACGCTGCGGCAAGAAGCTACGGAGCTCCCGTCGCCTGTGGATCTGAATACACCGCCGCCAGACATCGCTAGGCCATCATCGTCTGGCGAGGCTGGCCCGAGCTTCGTGGATCGATCCTTAGAGGAGGATGTCGGATATCTCGTCCTAGGCTGGGAGCACGGCTGCCAACGGGCTCCGCCCTGCATAATCCGCGTACTGAGCACAAGGGGCCAGCTGCCGAGGACGCCGCTTGAGCGCGCAAACTTGCGGATACACGGTCACACTTACACAGCGCACCTGGAACCAGGGAGTGGGGGGCCGACCATAGACAATCCGCTAGGCGGCAACATTATGCTCGTCCCGCAACTTGGGAACTTGGGCTCCAGCCCCCCGTCTTCCCATCCGGCCATGGCCAGCCCTCCAAGAGCCCACCCATGAATCATCGAAAAATTTTCGGGAATCCTATAAAGCGCGGCGAAACCGACAATCTGCCAAAGCAGTGCTAATTGGCTTCATCACGCCGCTGCTAGCGGGATGACGTTATCGGACGGTACGACCTCGTGATCGAGCAGAGCGCGGCGCGAGAGGTTGCCGGAATGCTCGGTGATGAACTTCGAATAGGTCCGCTCGATTTCCGCTACCGAGGTGTTGTGGCTTGCAGCGACGACTCTGATGGGGACGTTGAGCAATAGGTTGCGGACGATGCTGCTATGGCGCAAGGCGTACATGCCGACCTCGTCCGGATCGAGCCCGATGGCCTTGACGACCTCGGCAACGTCGTCGCGATAGTCGTCAGAGACGCCCTTGCCATCGACGCCCCAGGTCTTGCCGTTGCTCCGTACCAGGAGCGGCGCGCTCGCGGGGCGACCCTTAGCCGCCTTCGCCAGCCGTTCGGCCAGCGCCGGGGTGATGTGCACGGTGTAGCGCTCGGCCTTTTTGCTGGTGCGGTTGCGGCCGCCGCCCTTGGCCGACTTCGGCATCATCAGCCTCGGCTCGGTCTTGTGCGCGATCAGGTCCCGCACGCAGAGCCGAGCAGCTTGCGAGGGCCGCGCCCCGCTCTGGGCCAGCACCTCGGCGAACTCTCCCAGCTTTTCGTCGTGGGCATAGGCACCCGCGACAAAGCCGACGACCTGCCCATCGGCCAGGATGACATTGTTGACCTCGTTGGCATCCGGCAGCATTTCGAGCCCGGTCGTCCAGGCGTGCTCGTTCTTGATGCGCCGGTCGCTCGCCGCGGCGAGGTTGAGCGCGGCCCTGATCACTTTGCAGTACCGGTTGACGCTGGCCGGGACCATCTTCGCCAGCAGGCCATCGCGCCACTTGCGCAGCTCCTGCGCATCGAGCAGCGGCACTGGCTTGCTCAAGAGGCTGGCGGGCAGATGGCCCTTCGGGGTCGTAGCGTTGCTGGCGTTCGCGCCGCGCGAGACCAGGTCGTCCTTGTAGCGGTCCATCGCGATGCCGAGGGTGACGGGCTTATTCCCTTGCTCCTCCTCAACTTCATCCTGGTCGCCGCCGCGCACCAGCTTGCGGGCTTCGGTGACGGCTTGGCCGTAGTTGAAGATCGTCTTTGCATCGGGCTTGTCGAAGTCGTCGGCGACGCCGAACTTCTTCAGCCACTCACCGCCCTGGCCATCAGCGGCGCGGATCGACCAAGTGCCTGCGCCTTCGTTGCGGCGATAGCCAAGGGAGAGGCCGGGGCCGAGCCGTTGCCAGTAGGGCTTCTTGCGGATAGCGAGCCTCAATCGCGCGGTCGGACTTTCAAGAGAATAATTGCGGGGCTTAGCCATGATCTTGCACATTCCTGTTTGTTTTAGTGTCCGGCCCGGTGTCGGGAAGTGCGGGGTGCAACCTCTTGCGCCCCACTTCAGGACTGTGCAGAATTTACTATGGATATCATGGGTTTAGAAGCCGCCTGGCTAATGCAAGACGCTGCAAGGAAGTGCAAACTTTTCCCCTTGTGGGAGAAGGTGTCGCGCGCAGCGCGACGGATGAGGGGGCTTTCCGCGAATTCGCTGCGACAGGTTCACTGGCGGAGAGAGACCCCTCACCCGGCTTCGCTGCGCGAAGCCACCCTCTCCCGCAAGGGGAGAGGGTAAGCCAGTACGCGTGTCTCGAATGTCTATCCCCCGATCTTCGCAAACACCTCTTCGACCGGCACGGGCGGCTCGACGTTGAACGTTTGATGCAGCACCCGGCCGAGCTCGTCGGCGCCGTCGATCGTGCGCTCGCTCTTCACCTCGCCGTCGCGCCCTTCGATGGTCAGCCGGCGGTTGGCGAGCTTGTAGCGCACATCCGCTGCGACGCGTTCCATGATCAGCGTGCTGGTGAAGGGTGCGGCCGAGCTGGTCGACGTGAAATAGTTGCTGAGCTCGTAGTCGGACTGGATCTGCGGCACGAGGTCGAAGACATACATCGTGCGCCATCCCGGGGGCCGTTGCGCGCTGATCGTATAGAGGCCGTCGGTCTCGACGAGGCGATAATTGCCCATCGCGGTGCGCTGCTCGATGTTCGTCTCGAGCTGCAGGGGCGCGTCGAGCACGCAGGCGCCGAAGCCGACATCGGCAATATGAGGCCCCTCGGGCAGCTCGACCTTGAGCAGCATATGTGTCTTTGGCCCGAGCGGGCTGTCAGGTGCGGCCATCCAGCGCACCCGGGCGCAAAGGCCCGTGACGCTGAAGCCGATGCGTTCGAGCGCCGCCTTGAACAGCGCATTCTGCTCGAAGCAATAGCCGCCGCGCCTGGAATCGACGAGCTTGGCCTGCACGGCCGGCAGATCGAGAAGGACGGGCCGGCTCAACAGCGGATTGAGCCCCTCGAACGGGATCGCATCGACGTGAGCGCTGTGAAGTGCGGTGAGCGTGGCCAGATCCGGGTTCACCGCCCCGCGATGGCCGATGCGCGCCAGGTAATGATCCAAGTGGAATTCATTCGACATGAAATGGTCCCTGCAGCCTGAAAAGGCGGGCAAGGTAGACAAGGCTGTTCCCTGTTGGAAGCTCTAACCGTCGCGGGAGGCGTGGTCGGGACTGGAAAAGACGACGTGCTTCGGTCCGGCGAGCCCGGGCTCAGAGCCGGCCATCCCTGCGACGGTTGCCGTGCTTGGCGTGCCATTTCGGCCCCGGACCGCGCATGTAGTGCAACTCGGGACGGTAGGGATTGCCCGCGAGCTTCACCAGCGTCTGCCACCGCGTGGCGATCGCGGAAACGTGGTGGCGAAACAGCGTGAGCGAAGCGATCAGCATGGCATTGTCCTCAGTGCGGCTTGCCCAGCATGGAGCTGAACGGCAGGTCGAAGATCTCCTCGCCGTCATCATCGCTGACGTGCAGGATCCAGTCGCGCCAGTCTTCCTCGCCGGGGACCATGATCATCGAGTGCATGATTTGCGCGGCGCGGTCGCGGGCCTCGGTCAGGTTCGACACCGCGGTGCCGCGCCGGTCGATCAACAGGCCGTCAGTATTCGAGCAGTGAAAATAAACTTGGACCATAGCCGCCTCCTCCACGAAGCGATTCGGACGCAATTCAACCCATAACACTCTGACGTTGTCAGAAATATTCGGGTTCAACCCGGTAAGGGAATTTACGGATGTTCCGATTCACGGGACGGTGAGCGCGTTACCGATTCTTAACCTTCACCTTCGGCTGGACGGCGCAACCGAGGCGTGGAACTCTGGATTTGCCGGCGTCGAGGGGAGGGGGCCTTGCAATCCACGAGAAAAGCCTTTGGCTGGCCGCGCGCGCTTGCATGCGTTCTGCTGGCTGCGGGGCTTGGCCTTGCGCCGCCGGCATCGTCCGACCAGATCCGGAAAAGCGGCTATGCGATCGGCGCGGATACCTGCGGCAGCGGCGATCTCGCCTTCCCCAAACTCAAGATCGACCTCCGCCAAGGGTTTTGCGCAGGTCTCGTCGCCAGCGAAGAGGATCATCTCAAATTCCCGCGATCGATCATCCAGATCCCCGGTCATGAGCTGTTCGTGGTCGCTGACATGGGCGGCTGGGGCCACACCGACGGCCGGCTGCTGCTGCTCGATCCCCGCGCAGCCGAGGGCAAGCGGATCAGGGAGCTGCTGACGGGGATCGAATATCCCTTCGGTCTGGCGATCGGTCCCGACAAGAAACTCTATGCCTCCACCGACGAGACGATTTTCCGCGTCGATCCGCTTGCCGACAATCCGCGCAGCACGGTCGAGACTGTCCTTCACCGTCTGCCGGGCCGCCGGCTGACGCTACCCGACGGCACCAAGCTCGAGGAGAGCGCGCATCCGCTCAAGCAGTTCGTGTTCGACCGGACCGGGCGGCTGTTCGTCAATGTCGGCTCGCATAGCGACGACTGCATTACCCACCCGCCAATCACGCGGCCTTGCGCGCCGGCGGAAGGCGCCTCGGCACTCGCCGCGATCTGGATGTTCACGCCGCCTTCAGGCGGCGTCTTCCCGACATTGAAGCCCAACGATCCCAATCCGCCGCACGAGGTCTATGCACGCGGCTTGCGCAACTCGATGGCGCTGGCGCTGCATCCGCAATTTCCCGATCCCGGCTACGCCTTCCTGCAAGGCGAGAACGGCCGCGACCTGCCTGATATCTTCAAGCCGAACGAGGAGATCAACGCGATCGAGCAGGGCAAGCACTACGGCTGGCCCTATTGCTACGACCTCTCGACGGTGAGCCCGGAATTCAGGCTGGTGCTGCAATCGGGTCCTTACAAGAACCTCTGCACCAACGGCGCCCTCTACAAGCAGCCGTTTTCGCTGCTGCCGCCGCACGGCGCGCCGCTCGGCATGCTCTACTATCACGGCCAAAAGTTTCCGGAGCTGGAAGGCAGGCTGCTGATCGCGCTTCATGGCTATCGCCCAACCGGCAGCCGTCTGCTGGTCTATGACGTCGACGATCACGGTTTCCCCAAGGGGAATCCGCCGCCGGTCCGCTACCATGTGAGCTGCGCCGCCGAGCCGACGCGCAGCTTCCAGACCCACGCGGGCGAGGTCGCGGCGGCGCGTTTCGAGGAGCTGATCTCCGGCTGGCACCGCGTCAACGGCGCGCGGCCTCAGGGCGCGCCGGTCGGCATCACGGTTGCGGAGGATGGCGCGATCTGGCTGGTGGAGGACAAGAACCAGACCGTGATCCGGATCGACCGCACTGATGCCAATGCGCCGGAGCCGCTCCCCTGCGACATGCGCAGCGCGGCGCAGGTCAACCAGCTCGCCGCCTTCGTTGCCAAGGACGCACAGAACAGGGATCGGCTCTCGGCACTGCGCAAGGGACTCGTGGAGAAGCACTGCGTCGGCTGCCATTCGGATTTCGGTCTCAAGCCGGGCCAGGCGGACCCCGAGAAGGATCAGACCGTGCTGCGCTTCATGTTGTCGCAGGACGGCTGGATCTATCCCGGTGATCCCGGGTCCGGAAAGCTGCGCACCCGCCTGCGCGGGCTCGGCGCGGACAAGCTGATGCCGCCGGGCGGCGAAGCGCTGGCGAAGATCGAGCCCGGCTACGCCCGCCTGCTCGACTATGCGGACTCGCTGGTTGCAAGTATGGTTCCGGGAACGCGTATGCGCATCAAGCCCGGCCCGCCGACGCGCAAATTTGTTGCGCGCAGCGGCAAGGAATGCGGCGAAATGCCGGCCGCCAAGGTCGTCGTCGTGACACAAAGGATCGCTGTAGACAAAGCCGGCTTCAGCCGGTTCTACCGGCCGGCCGATCAATATCTCAACGGCGAATGCACCGACGACGATGGCTACTACATCCAGCAGAACGATCTGGTGCCTCTGCAGTAGCGTGCTCCTGGCGATCGCCGCGCAGCCGGCCCTTGCCGAGATGAAGCTGTTCGAAAGCGCGCAGGTGACGCCGGCGGGCGAATACACCTTCGGCATCGAAGGGCCGGCCGTCGATCTCGACGGCAATCTGTTCGTGGTCAATCTCGGCAAGCCCGGCACGATCGGCAGGTTGCCGGCGGGAAGTGCGGCCTCCGAGACGTTCGCGGAGCTTCCGCAAGGCAGCGTCGGCAACTCCGTCCGCTTCGATCGCGACGGCACCATGTTCGTCGCCGACTACAAGGGGCACAACATCTTCGCGCTTCCCAAGGGCAGCGCGGAGGCGCGACTCTGGTTTCATTCCGACGAGATGAAGCAGCCCAATGACATGACGATCGCGCGCGACGGCACGATCTATGCGAGCGATCCGAACTGGAAGGGACGCGAGGGCCACGTCTGGCGCATCGTCAAGGTGAGCGACGGATCGGTGCAGGGCCAGCTCATGACGGCGCCGCGCGCGATGGGAACCACCAACGGCATCGATCTCAGTCCCGACGGCAAGACGCTCTACGTCGGCGAATCCAACAGCGGCGAGATATGGTCTTACAGCATCCGCGGTACGGAGCTCATCGATGCGAAGCTGATCAAGGCGTTCCAGCCCGACACCATCGACGGCCTGCGCACCGACGTCAGCGGCAGGCTCTATGTCGCGCGCATTCTCAAGGGCACGATCGCGATCATGAAGCCCAACGGCGCGGTTCAGCGCGAGGTCGCGTTGAAAGGCAAGGAGCCGACCAACCTCGCCTTCGGCGGCGACGACGGCAAGACCGTTTTCGTCACGCAGCGCCAGGGCGGCTTCATCGAGGCCTTCCGCACCGACCAGCAGGGCCGCGAGCATTGCCTGCAACGCGGCCGTTGCTGAGCGGCGATCCGCGTTCCGCGCAGGGCACGCACGCAAGATGCGGCACTGATCTTGCTTGCATCGTGGCGCCGCCGGGATCAAGACGTCATCCGATCCCAAGGCAATGGAGCCGCCCACGTGAAAGCCGTCCATACCGAACTGCATCGCAGCCACGATCCGCAATTCTTCCTGGTGCGCGGGGTCGTCAAGCGCACGACCGAGCAGCCCGAGCGCGCGGACCGGCTGCTCAAGGGTTTGAAGGACGGCAAGCATCAACTGGTCGAGCCGACCACATTCGGGCAGGGGCCGCGCGCGCGTGTCCATAGCCCGGAATATCTCGCCTTCCTCTCCGAGGCCTGGGACGCCTGGAGCGCGCTCGGCGATTCCGGTCCGGAGATGATCGGCAACATCCATCCGGTACGTCACGCCGCGACCTATCCGACGCATATCGTCGGCAAGCTCGGCTGGCACACCGCCGATACCGCCGCGCCGATCGGGCCCGGCACCTGGGCTGCGGCCTGCGCGGCGACGGATGTTGCGGCCACCGCGGCGCAGCTCGTGATGGACGGCGAGGATGCTGCCTACGCGCTCTGCCGTCCGCCCGGCCATCACGCCTATCGCGACATGGCCGGCGGCTTTTGTTTCCTCAACAACAGCGCGGTCGCGGCCGCGCATCTGCGGCTCAAGCACGAGCGCGTCGTGGTCCTCGACGTTGACGTGCATCACGGCAACGGCACGCAAGGCATTTTCTATGCGCGGCCCGACGTCTACACCATCTCGATCCATGCCGATCCGGTTGCGTATTACCCGTTCGTGTGGGGCTATGCATATGAGCGCGGCGAGGGCGAGGGGCTTGGCACCAATCTCAACATCCCGCTGCCGATCGGCACGGGCGACGACGGCTACATGCAGGCGCTCGCGCGTGCCGAGACCGCGATCGACGCATTCGCGCCCGGCGCGCTCGTCGTGGCGCTTGGTCTGGATGCCTCCGAGCACGATCCCCTCAAGGGCCTCAGCGTCACCACGCCCGGCTTCCGCCGCATCGGCCAGGCGATCGCGCGCATGGGACTGCCGACCGTGTTCGTGCAGGAAGGCGGCTATCTCTCCGATATCCTCGGCGCGAACCTGACGTCGGTGCTCGCGGGTTTTGAAGAGGCGCGGTGAAGCCCGTCTTCGCCTCTCCTCACGTGTGGGGCGAGGCCGGATCTTGCGAGGGCAAATCCCGGGTGAGCCGGGTGCCGTGCGTTTTCGATCCGATTGAGCTATTCTTCAAAAAACTGTGAAACGCGTCCCGTCCGAGGTGGAGTTTTGTCTCTCAAAGTTTGTGGTTGAGGGCATATTCTCTGCGGCGGAGTGTTCAGTCGAACGGAAGCAGCATGCTGGAGACGGAGCCGGGCGCGGCGACGGAAACGGATTTGAAAGGCTGGCTTGAGGGCGCGGGGCTCGGCCAATACACCGAACTTTTTGCACGGCATCGCCTCGGCCTCGATGTCATGCCCGACCTGACCGAGGCCGATCTCGCGGAGCTCGGCCTGCCGCTCGGCGATCGCAAGCGGCTGCGCCGGGCGATGGCGACGCTGCTTTCGCCCGAACCGGCCGGGCCTCCGCCTGTCCCGCTGACAGCGGCCCGCGCCGAGGTCGGCGCCGAGCGGCGGCAGCTCACCACCATGTTTTGCGACATGGTGGATTCGACGCCGCTCTCGGCCCAGTTCGACCCCGAAGACGTGCGCGACATGATCGCGGGCTTCCGCGAGACCTGCGTCCGCGTGGTCAAGCATTATGAGGGTTTTGCCGCCCGCTACGTCGGCGACGGCATCCTGGTCTATTTCGGCTATCCGACCGCACATGAGGACGACGCCGAGCGCGCGGTGCGTGCCGGGCTCGAGATCGTGCGGCTGCTGTCGACAGCCCGCGAGATCGAGCCGCGCGGCGCGCTGGGCCACGCGCCGGCGGTGCGGATCGGCATCGCCACCGGTCTCGTCGTGGTCGGCGATCTCGTCGGCCAGGGCACCGAGGAGCGCGATTCAGCAGTCGGCGAAACCGTCAACCTCGCCGCGCGGCTGCAGGGATTGGCGCCGCCGAACGGCGTGGTCATCTCCGCCTCCACACAGTCGCTGCTGAAGGGCAAGTTCGACTACCGCAATCTCGGCGTGCAGGCGCTCAAGGGTCTTTCCGAGAAGGTCCAGGCCTGGCACGTGGTGCGGCCCTCGCGTGTGGAGACGCGCTTCGCCGCGTCTATGGGCGCGCGGCTGACGCCGCGCGTCAACCGCGAGGAGGAGGTCTCGCTGCTGACGGGGCGCTGGCAGCAGGCGAGGCAGGGCGACGGACAGGTCGTGGTGCTGTTCGGCGAGCCCGGGATCGGCAAGTCCCGCATTGTCCAGGAGATATTCGGGGCCATCGCGGGCGAGCGGCACGGGCAGATCTCGCTGCAGTGCTCTCCGTACTATACCTCGACCGCCTTCTACCCGTTCAGTGCGCAGCTCAAATTCGCGCTCGGGCTCGACCGCGAGGACGCGACTGCAATGTCGCTCGCGAATCTCGAGGCGGCCGTGGCCGCCACGCGAAGCGACGTTGCGCAGGTGACCCCGCTGTTCGCCGCGCTGCTGTCGATCCCGACGGGCGACCGCTACCCGCCGCTCGACCTGTCGCCGCAGCAGCAGAAGGACGCGACGGTGTCCGCCATCGTCAATCATCTGCTTGGGCTTGCGCGCGAGCAGCCGCTCGTCATCGCCTTCGAGGACCTGCACTGGATCGATCCGACCTCGCGCGAGGTCATCGATCTTCTGGTCGACAAGGTGCATGGCCAGCCGATCCTCATCGTCATCACCGCGCGGTCGGAGTTTCAGCCGAGCTGGAATGCGCATTCGCACGTCACCACGCTGGTCTTGAACCGGCTGAGCCGGCAATTGCGCACGACCCTCGTCGAGCGCGTCGCGGGGCGGGAGCTGCCCAAGGAGATCGTCGAGGAGATCATCGTCAAGACCGACGGCGTGCCGCTGTTCCTGGAGGAATTGACCAAGACCGTCCTCGAATCCAACCTGCTGACCGAACGGCACGGCCGCTACGTGCTGTCCGGCGAGTGGCGGCAGCTCGCGATCCCGGCGACGCTGACGGACTCGCTGATGGCGCGCCTCGACCGCATGGGCCCGTTCAAGAAGATCGCGCAGATCGGCGCCACCATCGGCCGCGAGTTCTCCTACGAGACGCTTCACGCGGTCGCCAACACGCCCGCCGACCAGATCGAGGCGGCGCTCGATCATCTGGAGGAGGCCGGCCTGATCGTGCGCCACGGCCACCCGCCGGAAGCGCTCTACGCGTTCAGGCACGTGATGATCCAGAACGCGGCGCATGCCAGCCTGTTGCACAGCGAGCGGCGCAAGCTGCATTCGCGGATCGCCCAGGTGCTCGCCGAGATGTACCCGGAAAAGACCGCGCGCGAGCCCGAGCTTCTCGCCCATCATCTGACCGAATCCGGCCAGAGCGAAGGCGCCGCGAGCTTCTGGCTCAAGGCCGGCAAGCAGGCCGCGAAGACCGGCGGCAATCTGGAGGCGATCGGGCACTTGCGCCGCGGCTTGAGTGTCGTCCAGGCCAATGCGCGCATGCAGGGCGCCGACCAGATCGAGCTCGAGCTGCGTATCGCGCTGGGCAACGCGCTGATCGCAGCCAAGGGCTACGCGGTGCAGGAGGTCGAGGAGAACTACATCCGCGCCCTCGAGCTCGGCCGGCAGCTCGACGACGAGGAGAAGACGTTTGCGGCGACGCGCGGGCTCTGGGTCTGCCATTTCATCCGCGCGGATCTGACGCGCGCGCATGATCTCAGCGTCGAGCTGTTGAAGTTCGCCAAGCGCGTGCGGCTGAACGAGCGGGCGCTGCCCGCGCAGCGGACCGGCTATCTCATGGAGGCGCATCGTGCCATCGCGATGACCATGCTCTATCGCGGGCGTTTTGCGGCTGCCCAGCATCATCTGCACCGCTGCGTCGATCTCTACAGCCCCGATCTGCACGCCGACCTGATGGTGCGGCACGGCACCGATCCCGGCGTCGTGTCGCTGTCCTATCTCGGCTATCTCTTGTGGTTCCTTGGCCGCTCCGATGCGGCACGCCAGCACAGCGGGCAGGCGATCGCCAACGCCGAGAAGATCCGCCATCCCTTCACGCTCGCTTTCGCTCTGGTGTTCGGCGCCTATCTCTGCCAGCACCTGCGCGACGTCGAAGGCACCCGCGATCATGCCAACCGCGCCATGGTCATCGCCAGCGAGCACAATTTCCTGCACTGGAAGCAACAGGCTGCGATCCTGCGCGGCTGGGCGCTGACGCAGCTCGGCGATGTCGACGACGGGTTGAGTCAGATGCGCGTCGGCCTCGACGAATACGAGGCAATGGATTCCTGGCTCGCCGGCTGCTGGTTCAGATGCCTGTTGGCCGAGGCCTATGCGAAGGCCGGCTTCCGCGAGGCGGCCTTGCGCGCGCTCGACGGCGCGCTCGCGACCGCACGGCGCACCGGTGATCACTCCTACCTTGCCGAAGTCTATCGGTTGCAGGGCGAGATCACGCTCACCGAAGGCGGGCCGACCTCGGCCCATGATGCCGAAGATCTCTATCAGCTCTCGCTCGACGTCGCCCGCAAGCAGGGTGCACTGTCCTGGGAGCTCACGACCGCAATCAGCCTGGCGCGGCTCTGGCAGGACGCGGGCAAGGCCGGGCAGGCCGAACGGCTGCTCGGCCCCGTCGTCGGCAAGTTCAGCGAAGGTTTCCTGACGCCGGATCTGACGCAGGCGGTGCAACTGCTCAAGCAGCTCGGCACGCAACAGGTCGGCGTGGAGCGGTAAGCGTCGCCGTCGGGGTGAGAACGCGCCTCTGGCGCTTCCACGGCATTGCTCCGGGCCTGGCGACGGACGGCTACAGCCGGCGCTTGCCCCCATTTCACAATTTGCGCGATGCGCGGCCGGGCCTTTGGCCCGAGATTCCGATTGCCTGCGATTGGCGTTCCGCCTAATAATCTTGTACAATTGACCAAAAGACGCCCGTCGGCCGCCCTGGCGCCGGCAAGGGCCGGCCGACGCGTGGCATAGCGTCGTGCCAACGGAGGATGGATCGAAAGCATGTCCGCAAACGGCTTTGGACTCGCCGGCGTCATCGGAATGCCGGTCGCGCATTCGCGCTCGCCGGTGATTCACAATTATTGGCTGAATGCCCACGGCATCCGCGGTGTCTATGTGCCGCTCGCGGTTCAGCCCGAGCGGCTGAAGGACGCGCTGCCGGGCCTCGTCGCCCTCGGCTTCCGCGGCTGCAACGTCACCATGCCGCACAAGCAGACGGCGATGGCGCTGCTCTCGCGCGTCAACGATACCGCGCGCCGCATCGGCGCCGTCAACACCATCGTCGTCGAAGAGGACGGCACGCTGTCCGGATTCAACAATGACGGCAACGGTTTTGTGCAGAGCCTGCGCGATGCACGTACGGATTGGCGTGCCGACGAGGGACCGATCTTGCTGCTCGGCGCCGGCGGCGCCTCACGCGCGGTGGTCGTGGCGCTGCTCGAAAACGGCGCGCGCGAGATCCTGATCGCCAACCGTACGGCGGACAAGGCGGAGGCTTTGGCCAAGGAGTTCGGCGCATACCTCCGCACGGTCGCCTGGGCGGAGCGCAGCGCCGCGGTCGCCGACAAGGCCCTGGTCGTCAACTGCACCGATCGCGGCATGGTCGGCAAGGACGCGCTCGAGATCGACCTGTCGCGGCTGAAGCCGTCGACGCTGGTTGCCGATCTCATCTACACGCCGCTCGAGACGCCGTTCCTGGCGGAGGCCGGCGCGCGCGGCTGCAAGACCGTGAACGGGCTCGGCCTGCTACTCAACCAGGCGCGGCTCGCCTTCAAGGCCTGGTTCGGCGTCATGCCCGACGTGACGCCCGATCTCATCAAGGCCATCGAAGCGACCTTCTAGAAGCACTTCGCCATGACCATCCCGGCGTGTCCCAAGATCGACTGCCACATCCATGCCATCGATCCCGCGCGGTTTCCATACTCGCCCGTAACGCCCTATCGGCCGAGCGGGCAGGAGATCGCGCCGGCCGCGCAGCTTCTTCGTGTGCTCGACGTCTTCGACGTCAGGCACGCGCTCGTCGTCGCCACCAACACCGGCTATGGCAGCGACAGCCGCATCCTGCTCGACACGCTCGCGCAAGGGAAGGGCCGCTTCAGGGGCGTCGCGGTCGTCGAGAACGACGTCGATGTGAGGGAGCTGGAGCGGCTCAAAGCGGCTGGTGTGATCGGCGTCGCCTTCAACGTGCCGTTCCACGGCACCGATTACTATCGCAACACCGCGCCGCTGCTGGCCAAGCTGACCGATCTCGGCCTGTTCCTGCAGATCCAGGTCGAGCAGGATCAACTGCTCGCTTTGCTGCCGCTGATCGAAAGGTCGAACGTCAGGCTGGTGATCGATCATTGCGGGCGGCCGTCGGTTGAGCAGGGCCTGAACGGCAAGGCCTTCCAGGCGCTTCTGGCGATCGGCCGCACGCGCGAAGCGCACATCAAGCTGTCGGGCTACTACAAATTCTCGAAGCTGCCGCATCCTTACGAAGACTCCTGGCCGTTCATCGCGGCGCTGGTCGACGCGTTCACGCTCGATCGTTGCGTCTGGGGCTCCGACTATCCGTTCCTGCGTGCTCCGGAGCGGCTGGATTATGGGCCGCTGCTCGCGGTGCTGAGCCGGCTCTTTCCCGATCCGGCCGCCCAGCACCGCCTGTTGTGGCGAACGCCGGCACGGCTGCTCGGCATCGACGGCGCCGCGGATCAATCGACATAACAAACAAATAGAGGGAGGATATTATGAAAGCTCTTGGACAATGGAGCGGCATTGTCGCCGCCGCGTCGCTGTGGGCAGGCATCGCGCAGGCGCAGACGACGGTCTACATCCCCGATGTCGTCGAGCTATCCGGCCCCGGCGCGGTCTCCGGCACCAACTGGCGCGACGGCGTTGCGCTGGCGATCGACGAGATCAACGCCTCCGGCGGCATCCTCGGCCGCAAGATCGAGACCGAGCATCTCGACACTCAGAGCAATCCCGGCGTCTCGCGCGCCCAGGTGCAGAAGGTTCTGGACAAGGACCCGTATGTGGTGCTCGGCCCGATCTACTCCGGCTCGGTCAAGGTCAACATGGCGCTGACTCAAGCGGCGGAGATTCCGCAGATCGTCGGGGCGGAAGCCGCCGACATCACCACGCAGAGCAATCCTTTCGTCTTCCGCACGGCCTTCGGTCAGCAGTTCTCGATGCCGAAGATCGCCAACTATCTGCACGACAAGCTCAAGGTGAAGACGGTGGCTCTCGTCTGGGTCAATAATGATTTCGGCAAGGGCGGCCACGACAATTTTCTAAAGGAGATGAAGGCGCGCAATATCGACATCGCGGCCGATATCTCGACCGAGCAGGGCCAGGTCGATTTCGGCTCCGACGTCATCAAGCTGAAGAGCGCCAAGGCCGACGCCGTCTTCGTCTACACCAACGAGGAGGAGAGCGCCCGCTTCCTGATCGAGGCGCGGCGCCAGGGCCTGTCGACGCCGCTGTTCGGCGAGACCACGCTGCTCAGCCAGAAGGTCGTCGAGCTCGCCGGCCCCGCGGCCAACGGCGTGCGCGGCCATGTCGGCCTCAGCGCCGATGCGCCGGTTCCGGCGATCCAGGACTTCGCGAAGAAGTTCAGCGCGCGCTACAAATACTTGCCCGACCACAACGGCATCAAGGGCTACACCGCGGTCTATCTCGTCAAATACGTCACCGAGAAGATCGGCAAGTTCGACAGCAAGGCTTTCGGTGCGGCGATGAAGGGCCTGACGCTGACGCCGGACAAGGCCCCGGGCATGCTGATGGAAGCAAGCTGGGACCAGAACGGCGACATCGACCGTGCGAGTTTCCTGGCCGAGATCGTCGACGGCAAGCAGAAGATCGTCGAGACCCTGCCGAAGCTGAAGGGCGGGAAGGGGGAGTGAGTCGCAAGGCTCTTGCGTTCCGCAAGAACGAGCCAAGCACACATACAGCGGGGCTTTACCTTGATTTGGAAAGTGAGTTCCCCGCTGTACCCAGCCCCGATAAATTGGCCCGCAATGCCCCCTGACAACCCGGCCTGAGCGCGTTCATGCATTCCGTTGCACTGCTGACAGCCAGCTACGCCAAGGATCTCGAGCGCTTCTCGCTGCTCGCCGAGAGCATCGACACGTGGTTAACGGGATACACCCGGCACTACGTCGTCGTTAACGACGAGGACGTTCCGCTGTTCGCGCGGTTCGCCTCCGACAAGCGTGTGATCGTGCCGGTGTCGCGCTATCTGCCGCGATGGTTGTTTGCCGCGCCCTCGTTCCTGCGGCGGGGCAACCGGAAGGTCTGGCTCTCGCTGTTGTCCTCTCCGGTGCATGGCTGGCACATCCAGCAGATCGTCAAGATTGCGGGCGTGCTTGGCGCGTCCGAGCAGCGCGTCTGCATCCTGGACTCAGACAATCTGTTCTTCCGCGAGTTCGACGTCGGCCAGTATGCAGGCTCCGCGAAGGCGCCGCTGTTCGTCGCGCGCGGTGCGATCGGTGCTGAGACGCCGTTGCACTGCCTGTGGCTGCGCACCGTCGATCAATTGCTCGGCGTGCCCGACACGCCGTTCCCAGCGGACGACTATGTCGGCAACGCGCTGGTCTGGGACAAGGATTCGGTTCGGGCGATGACCGACGCGATCAAGTCGGCGACGGGAACGAACTGGATCTTGGCGCTGTGCCGCCGCAAGAAATTCTCCGAATACCTGCTCTACGGCCACTTCGTCGCCAATTCGCCGGAGCATCTGGCGGCGCATGAGATTACCGAGGACAGCATTGCGGTGTCGCACTGGGACGACACCCGGCTCGACCGTGCTGCGATTGAAGCGATGATGCGCGCCGCTTCGCCCCGGCAGGTCGCGCTCTGCATCCAGTCCTACTCGTCGACCTCGATCGACGACATCCGCGAGGTGTTCCGCCTGCGCTCACGCGCGCCGAGCCTTGCACCCGGCGATCACGGTGATGGCGCCGGGATCGAAGCGCCGAAAACGGTGCGATAGCGAGGCGCGCCGCTCAGGCGGCCTTCATGAATTTGGCGATCACGTCCATCAGCGGCTTCGGCTGAAAGTTGCCGTCGAGCGGCAGCGGCCGGTTCGGCTGCTTGTCGGGTCGCTTGAACATCCCGTTGATCCAGCTGTAGCGATCCGAGATACCCCAGCTCAGGATCGAATTGAGCGGGCCGCTCGCGGTGATCGCCGTCAAGAGGTCGTCCACGCGCTTCGCCACGATGGCATCACGCTGCGCTGGGTCGCCTGGCAGTTTCTGGTCGTCGACGTCGAGCTCGGTGACGAGGATCTCGAGCCCCCACGAGCGCATCTCGGCGACGAAAGCGGCAAGCCCGTCCTTGTCGATCTCGAGCTCGGCATGCAGATGCGACTGCAATCCGACCGCCTGTAGCGGAACGCCCTGATCGAGCAGGTCCTGGATCAGGTTGCGGTAAGCCGCGCGCTTGGCGATGAAACTGTCCTTGGCGGACTCGATGTCGTACTCGTTGATCGCGAGCTTGACGAAGGGATCGGCCGCCGCCGCCGTGCGGAAGGCCAGCGGAATCCAGCGCTCGCCCAGCATGCCCGACCAGTAGCAATCGCGCCGGTCGGTGATCTTGCGCGGATTGTCCGGGATCGGCTCGTTGACCACGTCCCACGAGGTCAGCTTGTCCTTGTAGTAGGACACCACGGTCGAGATGTGATCGACGAAGGCACGCTCGGCCGCCTTGGTCTCCTTGATCTGCTTCGTCCAATCCGGGATGTCGTGATACCAGGCGAGCGCGTGGCCGCGCATCGTCAGGTCATTTTGCCGGGCGAAATCCAGGATCGCATCGGCGCGCTCGAACGCAAAGGTGTGCGGATCGGGCCGCAGCATCGGCCATTTCAGTTCGAGAACCGGGACGACCTGCGTGCAATATGTGCTGATGGCCTCGCCGAGCCGCGGGTCGGCCTGCAAATCCCACAACGTGGCCGCCGCGCCGTAGCCGGGGCGTCGGCTGAGCTGCTTTGAGGTCTGGGCACTGGCCGACGAGCCAGCCGCGAGCGCCGCAGCCGAGCCGAGGAGAAATTCGCGTCTGTCGAGGCTCGCCATGTTGCGCACTCCCTAACGCGCCGACAGACGTTGCATCACGGCCTGCGCGATCTCGTAGTAATGCAACGCGCCTTTTTCGAGCGTGAGGTTGTCGAGCACATATTGGCGCGGCTGAAATTGGCCGGCACCGGTCTGCGACCAGAATTCGCTCCAGCGGGACCTGAAGCCCTCGGCATCGACGAATTTCATGCCGCAGCGATCGTCCCAGTAGGGTACCGAGGAGACACCATCGAACCTGACCCGGTGCGGAAAATAATTCGGATCCCGCCACGGCCCGCCGCGATCCCACGCGAACACGGGCAAGCCGCTCGCGAGTGCCTGCAGACACGCAATCCCCTGACTCTCGTTCTGGCTCAGGAAGATCATGGTGCGGCAGCGCGCCAGCGCCGCGCGGTAGTCCTGCTCATTGTAGCTGCCGTACCGGATTTCCTCGAACGTCCGGCCCTCGGCGCGGAGCCGGGCGCGGATCGGCTCGATCAGATCCGGTTCGAGGCGGTCGCGGTCCCACAGGATCTTGTCATAGAGCAGGACGTCGACGCTCTTGCGCTCCGCGACGGGCGGCGTCCACGCGTCGGTATCGATGCCGACCGGCCAGGCGTCGATGTTGGGCCAGCCGGGCCGGCACATATCGGCGTACCATTGGCAGGGGACCACGATGTGTTTTATCGGATACCGCGTCAGCAGATCCGGATCGTCGATCGGATGATTGTACGAGGCGACGCCGAGCAGGATCGGATTCTTCCAGTCGATCCAGTCGAGCACGAAGGGGCGGCCGATGATGCAGGCGAGTTCGTCAGGGTGCTTGCGGATGTAGCCGTAGTCGTTGACGCGGTAGCGGATCCCGAGCCTGTCGAGGCCGGCGCACAGGTTGAGGAACACGCGCTGCTGGCCGTTGATCCACGGCTTGCCGAGCAGCAGGCGCCGAGCCCAGGTGCGCAGATGCCGGTCGCCGCGGAACCAGCGGTTGTCCTTCTCCTCGAAGAAGAGATTGAGCACCGTCCGCTCGCCGCGCGCGGTCTCCGGCCGTGACGGATGCAAGGTCGCGCTCATGCCCTTGTCGGCGTCGCTGCGCCCCGCATCGGGCAGGCGCAACTCCGTCCGAGCATGTTCGGCAACTTCCATGTCAATCGGTCCACGTTGAAGACGGTCGGCGGTGCTCGAAACCACTATTTCTAATGGGTGATCGCACCTGCGAGTTCAAGACAACCGCAAATTTAACGCTAACGTACGAAATAGAGCCTAACGGCGCATTCGCCGGACCGGATTGTCGCTTTATGCGCGTATTCTCCGGCATGCTGCAGCGCCGTCGTCAAAACAGCCAAACCAAGGTCCAACTGATTAACGAAGCGTTAATTGGCTGGGATGAACCCCGTCTCGTGCTCGCATGCTGAACCGCCATTTCTCGATCTATCTCGCGGCCTACATCCTGCCGGCTGCCGTCGGCTTTTTCGCGATCACGACCTACACGCGGCTCTTGAGCCCGGCGGAATATGGCGTCTACGTCGTGGGCCTCAGCATCGCCAGCATCCTTGGCGCAATCTTCTTTGCCTGGATCAAGCTGTCGGTCTCGCGCTACCAGGCCATGTCGCCCGAGGTGGATTTTCGCGGCACGGCGATGGTTGCCTTCGCGCTGACCGTCTCCGCGCTCTGTGCTACGGCGCCGCTGACCTTCCTGTTCCATCGCGACGTCAGCTACGAGCTGCTGCTCGCCAGCGTGTTCGTCGCCATCACCGCGAATGCGGTCGATGTCGGTCAGGAGTTCGAGCGCGCCAAATTGCGCCCCTACAGGTTCGCGGCCATTGCGATCGTGCGCAGCCTGTCGAGCGTCGGCTTCGGGCTGCTCGCGATCTACTTGGGCTGGGGCGGGCTGGGCCTGCTCGCGGCGTTCGGGCTTGGCTCGCTGACCGGCATCATTCTCAATCTCGCGGGCGACCAGACCAGGATCGCGCGCTGGCAGAAGAGCCAGCTCACCCAGCTCGCGCGCTACGGCTTGCCGCTGACCATCGGCGGCCTGTCGGTCGCGCTCTACTCGACCAGCGACCGGCTGATCGTCGCGTACCTTCTCGGCAAGGATGCCGCCGGCATTTTCGGCGTCGCAGCCGATCTGCCGCGGCAGTTCCTCGTGATGCTGGCCTCGAGCGTCGCTGCGGCCACCGTGCCTATCGTGTTCCGGACGTTGAGCCAGGAGGGCCACGCCGAGACCCGTGAACGGCTCAACGAAAGCCTCGAGCTCCTGCTCGTCGTCATCATGCCGGTCGCAGTCTGGCTCGCGCTCGCGGCTGACCAGGTCGCCGGAACGCTCGTCGGCGTCGACTTCCGCGCTGGCGTGTCGGCGCTGCTGCCGATGCTGGTCGTCGCGCGGATGCTCGGCATCGCCAATCAGTTCTATGTCCAGATCAGCTTCCAGCTCGCCGAGCGGCCCTTCATCCTGGCCGCGCAGTCGTTCCTCACGCTGGTGCTGAGCATCGCGCTGATGTTCGGCCTGATTTCGGGCCTTGGGCTGTATGGCGCAGCGCTGGCAACGTTCGCGACCGAAGCCATCGGCTTCGTGGCTGCGGTCGTCCTGATGCGTCGCGCCTACGTGCTGCCGTTCGATCCGGGCCGGCTCGCGGGCGTGGGCGTTGCTTCGGCGGTCATGGCGGCGGCGATTTTCGTGGTCCGCTCGGAGGTCAACGGCACCGGCCTGGTGTCACTGATTGCCGTGAGCTTGGCCGGCGGCGTTGCTTATGCCGGCGCAGCCTGGCTACTCAATGTCGCGAACGCCAGAACGCTGACGCTGCGCCTGTTGCGAAACTTCAACCGGAAAGCCCTCGGGGCCTAGAGCATGATCCGGAAAAGTGTGAAGCGGTTTTCCGAGAAGATCATGCTCAAACAATACGTCTAACCGCGACCGACGAGATGCGCCGCGGAGCGCCAGGCATGATGCGACATCGCCTGGAGGCTGCGGACCGTTTCGACGCGATCGAGTGCGGTATCGGTAGTGAGGGTTGCATTGGCGACGGCGCCGAGCGTCGCGCTGCGGTGGCGGCGCAGCACTTCGCCAAGTTCTGTCGTGCAACGCTCGAGCTCGGCGATGGCCTCGTCAGTCTGGATCGCGCGCGGACCGGCCATGGCGTCGGCGCCATGCGGGACTGGCGCGACCGGCTGCGCTGGCGCTGCCACGCCGCGTGCGAGCGCAGCGGCGCTTCGCATCGCTTCTGCGCAGAGCTCTCCTGCGCGAATGTCCTCCGGTCCATCCCTCACCGAAGCGAAATTGATTCCACCATTCGCCAGGTCCGTCAGCCGAGACGCGTGGTCGAGCGCGTGCAATGTGCTGGTCAGACGCCGTTGCTCGTCCTCGGTGTCAGGCGGTCCGGCCACCTCCGACAAAAATATTTGTGCCTGACGCAGGGCGTCGGCGGCGTCCTGCAGCGATACGGCGTCCCTCCCGAGACGAATCGGTGCAGCTCGGCCGGCCAGTGCCGCCTCGACCCAGGCGCATACCGTTACGAGCACGCGCGCGATCGTTCGGCGCACCGCTTCGACGGCCACGATTGGGTTCACGAGTGCCGAGGGATCGAGGCACCGCGTGAGCGGCGAGCCGCGCTCGGGCAGGATACGCTCGACCAGGCGCGTGAACTGGTTGATCAGCGGCAGCAGGACCACCACGCCGACCACGTTGTAGGCGGTGTGATATCCGGCCAGTAGCGTGACGCCATCGATGCTGTCCGAGGCACGCACGAGCAGGGGGATGGTGACGGGAAAAAGCACGAGCGCGATCAGGGCTGCGACGAGCTTGAAAAGAACGTAGGCGATGGCCAGCCGCTTGGCTGTGGTGCTCGCGCCGATCGCGGCGAGGGCGGAGCTCGTTGCCGTTCCGATATTCTGGCCGATGATCAGCGCGCAGGCCTGATCCAGCCCGATTGCACCGGCGAAGTGACCGGACAAGGTCACCGCGACGGCGGCCGTCGACGACTGCATCAGCGCAGTCATCACGAGGCCGATCACGACGAGCACCAGCACGCCGAACAGTCCCGACCACCACCGCCCGTCGGGGCCGGTGAGAACGGCAGGCAGGTCCGCCGGGTGCAATCGTTCGGCGAGCCCGCCCATGCCCTGCTGCAAGGTCGTCAGCCCGAAAAGCACGAGCCCGAATCCGGCGAGCGCGGCGCCTGCGCCGGATATTCGCCCGCGCGCCAGAAGCTTGGTCAACGCACCGGTGAAGATCATCGGTAGTGCCGCGGCGGTGAGCGAGACACGGACGCCGATGAGTGCGACCAGCCAGCCGGTTCCCGTGGTGCCGATATTGGCGCCGAACACAAGCCCCAACCCCTGCTGGAACGTCAACAGGCCCGCACTGACGAGACCGATCGTCGTCATGGTCGTTGCACTCGATGACTGCACCAGGAGCGTAACGACAGCGCCCCAGAAGGAGCCGTGCAGCGGCGTCGCCGCGGCCTTGCTGAGCACGGTGCGCAGGGCGGAGCCGGCCAGTGCCTTCAGGCCTTCCGTCATTACGGTCATGCCGAGCAGGAAAAGGCCTACGCCGCCGAGTACCGAGATTGCCGTGGTCATGCGGGCTCCTGAAGTGAACGACGATCAGGCCAGCCCCCTTTGACTGTAGCGCAGTTGCCGAAGCGAAGGCAGTCGACGACACAGCGTGGGAACAGCGACGCATTGAACGTTCAGTAAAACAATTTGCTAAACACGATGCTTGCGCTCCGACCGCGCGAAGCGAGGCTGCGTTGGCGCGGCCCGGGCTCAAGCGCGCGAAGCGAATCTCCCTAAATCACTGCTATTCCGCTGCATCGCAGCAAATTCGCGGGTGAAAGCGGTCGCGGTGAGCTTTTGGTCGAGCGCGCCAAAACCGGCTTGACGGCCTCGATAATTTAGTAATAGGTTTAGTACTACAAAAAAATAAACATCGCGCATCGAGCTGATGTGTGGGAGGAGCCCAACCCGTCCGGACCCGTTTCCGGGCGCGGTCAGTCTCGTTCTCCATCATCTCATCGCTCATCAACTCGGTTTCAGGGTCTTGGCGTCGTTCCGAAAAGGGCGCGCGCCGAGCGGGTTCGGTGGTTCAACGATAGAGAGGAAACGGACATGCGAAGACTCAAATGGCTAGGTGGTGCAGTGACGTCTGCGGTCCTTGGGGCCGCCGCACTGGTGATAACGGGCGGCGGCGAAGCCGCGGCGCAGGGAAAGCAGCTCACGCTGTGCTGGGCGGCATGGGATCCGGCCAATGCCCTGGTCGAGCTCGGCAAGGACTTCACCAAGCAATCCGGCATCGAGATGAAATACGAGTTCGTCCCCTGGACGAGCTATGCCGATCGCTTTCTCAACGAGCTCAACTCGCACGGCAAGCTCTGCGACCTGATCATCGGCGACAGCCAGTGGATCGGCGGCGCCGCCGAGAACAAGTGGTACGTCAAGCTCAACGACTTCTTCGACAAGGAGAAGATCTCGATGGACGATTTCGTCCAGGCGACCGTCGTCGGCTATTCGCAGTGGCCGAAGAACTCGCCGAACTACTGGGCGCTGCCGGCGATGGCCGATGCGGTGGGCTGGACCTATCGCAAGGACTGGTTCTCGCGGCCCGACATTCAGTCGGCGTTCAAGGCCAAGTATGGCCGCGATCTCGCTCCGCCCAAGACCTTTGACGAGCTGAAGGAGATCGCCGCGTTCTTCCAGGGCCGCGAGATCGACGGCAAGAAGGTCTATGGCGCCTACATCTTCACCGAGCGCGGCTCCGAAGGCATCACGATGGGCGTGACCAACGTGCTCTACAATTACGGCTTCAACTACGAGAACCCGAAGAAGCCGTACCAGATGCAGGGCTTCGTCAACTCGGCGGATGCCGCCAAGGGGCTGGAGTTCTACAAGGAACTCTACAAGTGCTGCACCGCGCCGGGCCTGACCAACGCCTACATGCAGGAAGGTCTCGACGCCTTCAAGTCCGGCCAGGTGGCGATGCAGATGAACTGGTTCGCCTTCTTCCCCGGTCTCTACAAGGACCCGAACGTCGGCGGCGACAAGATCGGCTTCTTCGTCAATCCGGCCGGCCCGAACGGTCACTTCACCCAGCTCGGCGGGCAAGGCATCTCGGTCGTCGCGACGTCTGACCACAAGGATGATGCGCTCGCCTATATCAAGTGGTTCGCGCAGCCGACCGTGCAGCAGAAGTGGTGGCAGCTCGGTGGCTACTCGGCGCTGAAGGCCGTCGTCAACGCGCCTGACTTCCCCGCGAGCGCGCCGTTCGCTCCGCAGTTCCTGGAGTCGATGGCGATCGTGAAGGACTTCTGGGCCGAGCCGTCCTACGCCCAGCTGCTGCTCGACATGCAGAAGCGCGCGCATGACTACGTCGTTGCCGACAAGGGAACGTCGCAGCAGGCGCTCGATCTCCTGGTCAAGGACTGGTCCAAGGTCTTCAAGGAGCAGGGCAAGCTGGTTGCCTCGCAATAAACGCCGGTAGCCACATCGACCTAACTGGTTTCCCCGGGGAAAGTGTCCCCGGGGAAGCCGAACCCCAGCCGATGGACAAGATGACCACGATCCTGCAACCCGATCATGTTACGATCCCCGGCGTGAGCGAGCCCGCCAAATCTCGTACCACGCGACGCGTCCGCGGCCTGTCGGACCGGGCCATCGCCTGGCTGTTCGTCGCGCCGACGATTGCGCTTCTGCTCGCGATCAACATCTTTCCGCTGGTCTGGATGATCAGGCTCTCCTTCACGAGCCTCAACCTCAGCATGTCCTACTTGCCGCTGCGGTTCGTCGGGCTGGACAATTTCACCGACATTCTCTCCGACGAGGACGTCTGGATCAGGCTCCAGACCACCGCGCAATTCGTGATCTCGTCGGTGGCGTTGCAGGTGGTGATCGGGTTTGGGCTCGCGCTCCTCATCAACCGTCAGTTTCGCGGTCACAGCTTCTGGACCACGATGATCCTGCTGCCGATGATGCTGTCGCCGGCGGTTGTCGGCAACTTCTGGACCCTGCTGTTCCAGCCGCAGATCGGACCGTTCAATTACCTGATCAGCCTGTTCACCGGCGTGCCGCCGAGCTCGTTCAGCATGACCGGCGAGGTCGCGCTGGCGCCGTGGACGATCGTTCTCGTCGACACCTGGATGTGGGCGCCTTACGTCATGCTGATCTGCCTCGCCGGGCTGCGCTCCATTCCCGACTACATCTATGAGGCCGCGGAAGTCGATCGCGCCTCGGCCTGGCGTCAGTTCTGGTCGATCACGCTGCCGATGACGGTGCCGTTCCTGATGCTCGCCGTGCTGTTCCGCGCGATCGAGAATTTCAAGATGTTCGACATGGTCAACCTCCTGACCTCGGGCGGACCGGGATCGACCACCGAACTGGTCTCGATCACGCTGAAGCGCGCGGCGTTCGAGAAATGGCGCACCGGCTATTCCTCCGCGCTCGCCATCATTCTGTTCGTGACCGTGTTCGGTGCAGCCAACATCTACGTCAAGGTGCTCAACAAGGTGAAGCAGCGATGACCGCCACTGTTGCCAAATCCACCGCTCACTCCATCGTCGAGTCTACGCCGCGCGCAAAGGCGGTAGCGGGCAGCCTGGTCATCCTCTATGCGCTGATCACGATCCTGCCGCTGGTCTGGATCGTCGCCACCGCGTTCAAGTCGCAGAGCGACGCCATCGCCTATCCGCCCAAGGTGCTGTTCCAGCCGACGCTCGAGGGTTATGTGAACCTGTTTACGGTGCGCACGCGGCAGACGCCAGACTTCATCGCAAAGCTGCCGCCGCCGGAGACCTGGTACGACAAGCTCGTGCGCCAGCACGACATGGTGATCGCCGGTCCCTCGAAGGTCGTGCCGCGTTTCGTCAATTCGCTCATCATCGGCTTCGGCTCGACCTTTCTCGCCGTCTTCCTCGGCACGCTTGCGGCCTATGCATTCTCGCGCTTCCGCATTCCGCTTGCCGACGACCTCCTGTTCTTCATCCTGTCGACGCGGATGATGCCGCCGGTTGCGGTCGCGATCCCGATCTATCTGATGTACCGGCAGCTCAACCTGACTGACACCAGGCTCGGGATGATCCTGCTCTACACGGCGGTCAACGTCTCGCTCGCGGTCTGGCTGCTGAAGGGGTTCATCGACGAGATTCCGCGCGAATACGAGGAGGCGGCGCTGGTCGACGGCTACACGCGATTGCAGGCGCTGCGCAAGGTGGTGCTGCCGCAGGCGGTGACAGGTATCGCGGCAACCGCAATCTTCTGCCTGATCTTCTCATGGAACGAATATGCCTTCGCGGTTCTCCTCACCAGCGGCGAAGCCCAGACCATGCCGCCCTTCATCCCCTTCATCATCGGCGAAGGCGGACAGGACTGGCCGGCGGTTGCTGCCGCGACCACGCTGTTCGTCGTCCCGATCGTCCTGTTCACCGTTCTGTTGCGCAAGCATCTGTTGCGCGGCATCACCTTCGGAGCTGTACGCAAATGAGCGGTTCTGCGATTGCCAATGGTAGCTTGATGCGCTGGTTCCGGCGCGGTCCCTGGGAGACGGGAGCGACGATCCTGATCGGCGGCGGCATCGTGATGCTGGTGCAGCCCTTCTCGCTCGATCTCTACAGCTACTCGTTCGTGACGATCCTGGCGGGCACGCTCGGCTACGTCATCGTGAGCCATTTTCCGGAATAGGGCGGCAGAGATGGCACAGATCCGCGTTGAAAACCTGCGAAAATCGTTCGATCAGTTCACCGCCGTCGAAGGCTCGAACTTCACGATCGACGACGGCACCTTCTTTGCGATGCTCGGTCCCTCCGGCTGCGGCAAGACGACGACGCTGCGTATGATCGCCGGCCTGGAGCTGCCGACCGAGGGCAAGATCCTGCTCGATGGCGAGGACGTGACCTTCGAGCGCGCATCCGCCCGCGACATCGCCTTCGTGTTCCAGCTCTTCGCGCTCTATCCGCACATGAACGTCGCAGGCAATATCGGCTTTCCCCTGAAGTGCCAGGGCATGGGCCGCCGCGAAATCCGCCAGCGGGTCGAGGAGACCGCGCGGCTGCTGCGGATCGAGCATCTCTTGTCGAGCAAGACGTCAAAGCTGTCGGGCGGCGATCGCCAGCGCGTGGCGCTTGGCCGGGCGATGGTGCGGCGGCCAAAGGCCTTCCTGATGGATGAGCCGCTTGGGGCCCTCGATGCCGAGTTCCGCCATCTGATGTGCGGCGAGCTCCGCGATCTCCACGATCGCATCGGCGCGACCACGATCTACGTGACGCACGACCAGCTCGAGGCGATGTCGATGGCGGACCAGATCGCGGTCATGAACAAGGGACGCGTCGAGCAGATCAGCTCGCCGCAGGAGATCTATGACCGGCCCGCGAGCATGTTCGTCGCCGACTTCATCGGCTCGCCGTCGATGAACTTCCTGCGCTTTGAGGGCGGCCTGCATTGTGGCGATCGCGCGGTCAGCTTCCATGACACCGACATCGCCGTACCCGAGATCCGCGAGGACCGTGCCAGCGCGCCGCTGGTACTCGGCGTGCGTCCGGAGCATATCCGCTTCACCGATGCGGCGCCGGTGCGCGGCGAGGTGTTCGGCGCGGAATATCTCGGCACGAATCAGATCGTCACCGTCGACACCGCGCATGGACGCGTTGCGGCCCGGCTGCCGTCAGCCACGCCGGTGCGGATCGGCGAGACGGTCGGTCTCGAATTTCACTCCGAACGGCTGGCGCTGTTCGATGCCGGCAGCGGCCTTGCGATCCGCACCGCGAACGGGGGAGGCGCTCGCCATGGCTGACGTCATTCTGCGCAACATCAACAAACGTTTTGGCGCGATCGAGGCGGTGCGCGAGCTATCGCTTGCGGTCAACGACGGCGAGTTTCTCGTCCTGCTCGGCCCGAGCGGCGCCGGCAAGACCACGACCTTGCGGCTCATCACCGGGCTCGAGCAACCCGATTCGGGCTCGGTCATGATCAACGGCCGCGACGTCACGCTCGATCCTCCGGGGTCGCGCGACATCGCGTTCGTCTTCCAGCAATACTCGCTCTATCCGCATCTGTCGGTTTACGACAATCTGGCGTTTCCGCTGCGCTCGCCGGCGCACCGCGTTCCGGAGCCGGTCATCCGCAAGCGCGTCGAACAGACCGCCGAGCTTCTGCACATCGCCAGCAAGCTGAACAACCGCGCCACCCGCCTGTCCGGTGGTGAGATGCAGCGGGTCGCCATCGGCCGCGCCCTGGTGCGGGATCCGTCGATCTACCTGATGGACGAGCCGCTGTCCTCGCTGGATGCGAAGCTGCGGGCCGAGCTTCGCCTCGAGCTCAAGCGGATCCAGGTCGAGCTCGGTGCAACCATACTCTATGTGACGCACGATCAGGTGGAGGCCATGACCATGGCCACGCGCATCGGCGTGATCAAGGACGGCCAGCTTCTCCAGCTCGGCACGCCGCGGGAGATCTACGAGAGCCCGTCCAGCACGTACGTCGCATCGCGGCTCGGCACGCCGCAGATCAACCTTCTTCCGGCACGCCTTGCTTCGGAGATAGTCCTTCCGCCCGGTACCGAGACCATTGGCATCCGCACGGAGCATCTGCAGATCGCCGCGCGCAATGGCGGGCGGTTGATCGGCCGCGTGCATCGGGTCGAGCATCTGGGTGAGCAGAATCACGTTCACCTGGACTATAAGGGCCAGACGCTGGTGACGCTCGCGGATCCGGGCCAGCCGCTCCAGGTCGGTCAGGAGGTTGAATTGCACCTGAAGCATCCGCTCTATTTCGACGGCGTTGGGCAACGCATCAACGCCATGGTTCACTGAGGATCATTCAATGTCGCTGCAACCCGAGACATTCAAATCGCTGGTCAAGGTGGCCGCTGAGCAGGTCATCGCCAGTGCGCCGGAGCTCACGTCGCTGGATCAGGCGATCGGCGATGGCGATCACGGAACGAACATGAAGCGCGGCTTCGAGGCCGTGCTCGGCAAGCTCGACGCGATCTCCGCGCAGCCATTCGACGAGGCGCTGAAGACGATCGGCAAGACGCTGGTGATGACCGTCGGCGGCGCGTCGGGGCCCCTTTACGGCAGCTTCTTTCTTGCCGCGGGTGAAGCGCTCTCGCATGACAAGCATTTGCCCGACGATCTCGCCGAAGTCTTTGCGAGCGGGGTCGACGCGGTGAGCAAACGCGGCCGCTCTCACGCCGGCGAGAAGACCATGCTCGACGTGCTCGTTCCCGTGCTGGAGACGCTGAAGACGGATGCCGGCCGGCCCGACATCGTCGAGCGAATTCGCGCCACGGCCGCCGAGGCCGCGGCGCGGACTGCGCCGATGCAGGCGACCAAGGGACGCGCGTCATTCCTCGGACCTCGCAGCGTCGGTCATGTCGATCCCGGCGCACGGTCGAGCTGCCTTCTCCTGCAAGCGGTATGCGCGAGCCTGGAGGGGCAGCCATGAACGACACCGTGGGGATCGTGATCGTCTCGCATTCCAAGGACATCGCCAAAGGCACCGCCGATATGGTGCGGCAGATGGTCGGCAGCGAGGTCAAGGTCGCCTTCTGCGGCGGCAATCCCGATGGCGGACTGGGGACCAGCGTCGCCCTGATCGTCGATGCCATCAATGACGCCTGGTCGGCGAAGGGTGTTGCGATTCTCGTTGATCTCGGCGGCGCCGAAACCAACAGCGAAATGGCGGTCGAAATGCTGGACCCTGAGCGGCGGGATCTGGTTGTCGTCTGCAACGCACCGATCGTCGAAGGCGCGGTGATGGCGGCAACTGAAGCGGCTGGCGGCAGCTCGCTGGCCGAGGTGCGGGCGGTGGCCGAGGAACTCTCTGCCGACTGATGTCTGCGAAGCGATGATGGAATATGGCTATGCTGGAAACTTCAAATGTGAACGGACAGATCTTCACGGGCAACGTGCAACTGGTGCACGCAGTCGGCATGCACGCGCGCCCGGCGGTCAAGCTGACCAAGCTCGCCAAGAAGTTCGAGGCGCAGATTTCCGTCCGCGTTGCCGGTGCGGCCGAGTGGATCAATGCCAAGAGCGTGGCCAAGATCATGGCCATGCGTGCGGCCCATGGCAGCATCATCGAGATCAAGGCGTTGGGCAGTGATGCGGAAGCCGCCGTCGCTGCACTGGTCGATCTGATCGCAACCGATTTTCCGGATGGGACCGCCTAGCATGCGAGACAGCGCTTCAGGACTGGCCTACCGCGGCAGAACCGCCTCGATCGGATTTGCCCAGGGGCCGTTCGTCCGGGTCGATGCGGGAGCGAACGGCGAACGGGTCGCCGGCACCCTGGTCGATGAAGCGCTTGCGCTGCGCAGTGCGATCGACACCGCGAGCCGGCAGATCGCCGAGCTGGCTGCGATCGCCGGCGGCGAAGCGGCGCAAATCCTGGAATTCCAGGTTGCGCTGCTGGAGGACGAGGATCTGGTCAGCGGGATCCTGGCAGCGATTGGCGAGGGCGAGCCCGCGGACGCCGCCTGGTGCGCGGCGCTCGACGAGCAGATCGCGGATTATAATTCGGCCCCGGACGAATATTTGAAGGCGCGCAGCTCGGATCTCGCGGACCTTCGCGATCGCGTGTTGAACATCTTGCGCGGCGGCGAAGGCCATGCGCTGAGAATTCCGAGCGGTGCGGTCGTCTGCGCGGACGATCTGCCGCCCTCGCGCTTCCTGGAAATCGACTGGTCCGACGGCGGCGGCCTGGCACTGCTGCGCGGAAGTCCGACGAGCCATGTTGCGATGCTGGCGCGCGCCCGCGGCATCCCGATGGTGGTGCAGCTCGGCACGGTGCCGGCGGCAGGGGCCACGGCGCTGCTCGATGGCGAGGGCGCAACCCTCGAGCTCGATCCCAGCATCGAGCAGATCGGCCTGTTCGAGAAGCGGCGGGAGATCCACCGCAAGAGCAGGGCCTCCGCCCGGGCGATCCTGCGGCGGCCGGCGGCGTCCTGGCGCGGCGAACGGATCAAGCTCCTCGTCAACATCCAGCGCGTCGAGGATCTCGATTATCCGGACGCGCAATATGCCGACGGCGTCGGCCTGATGCGTACCGAGTTTCTGCTGTCGGAGCGCGGCCTGCCTGACGAGGAGACGCAGTTTCAGGTTTACGACCAGGTCTTGCGCTGGGCCGAGCGGCGTCCGGTGACGATCCGCACCTTTGATGCGGGCGGCGACAAGCCGGTGCCGGGCTTCACGCCAGACGCCGAGCCAAACCCCTTCCTCGGCGTTCGCGGCCTTCGTCTTTGTCTCGCGCGGCCCGAGATCTTTGCGGTTCAGCTTCGCGCGCTTGCGCGTGCGGCAGTGCGCGGAAATCTCAAGGTCATGTTTCCGATGGTCACCTCGGCCGACGAGGTCGAGGCGGCACGAAAACTGTTTGCCGACATCGTGCAGGGCTTGCAGGCGAAGGGCGCGGCCGCGATGCTTCCCGAACTCGGAATCATGGTCGAGGTGCCCGCGGCGGCGCTTTCGATCGCCAGCTTCAAGAGTGCGTTCTTCTCGATCGGCTCGAACGATCTCGCGCAATACGTCCTTGCCTGCGACCGCTCGAACGGAGCTCTCGCGTCCCTGATGGATCCCTTGCATCCCGCTGTTCTCGAGCTGATCACGCGGACTGCCGAGCACGGCCGGCGCGCCGGAAGCCCGGTGAGCTTGTGCGGCGACATGGCGAGCGACCCGCGCTGCATTCCAGCGCTGCTCGATTGCGGGCTTCGGGAGCTGTCCGTGAATGTCTCGGCGCTTGCGCAGATCAAGCAAACGATCGATCGTCTGGGCAGCGGAGGTGGAAAACTTGACTGATGCCGTTGCCGATGAGCCGGCGGAAGCCGGCGCCGTTGCCGTCTACAAGCGCATTTTCAAGGAGGTCCTGGACAAGCGCCCCTCGGGAATGCGGCTGCGGCTCGCCCATGCCATGGGAAAGAACCGGAGCTTCGTCAGCCAGATCTCCAATCCGGCCTATCCGGTGCCGATCCCGGTGCAGCATCTCAACACGATCTTCGACGTCTGCCACTTCCCACCGCAGGCGAAGGCAGCCTTTCTGCGCGCCTATGCGCGCGCGCACCCGCGCAGGATCAGTCGGCTGACCGAGGGACCGCACGAGCGGACCTTGACGCTGCATCTGCCCGATCTCGGCAGCGGCAAGCGGAATGCTCAGCTCGACGCGCTGTTGCAGGAGTTCGCGCGCCGGCTGATTGCCATCATGCAGGAAAAAGAATGAGGCATCAGTGATGGGGAGGGTCGTATGAAGAAGTTCATCAATTCCGTCGACGACGTCCTGGCCGAGAGCCTGGACGGGTTTGCCGCCGCGCATGCCGATCTCGTCACGCTGGGATCGGAACGCAAATTCGTGCGCCGCCGCGAGCTCAACCCGAAAAAAGTTGCGCTGGTCTCGGGCGGCGGCAGCGGGCACGAGCCGCTGCATGCCGGCTTCGTCGGTTACGGCATGCTCGACGCCGCCTGTCCGGGGCAGGTCTTCACGTCGCCGACGCCGGACCAGATCGTCGAGGCCGCCCAAGCCGTCGCCAGCGAGGCCGGCGTGCTGTTCATCGTGAAGAACTATGCTGGCGACCGCATGAATTTCGAGATGGCGGCGGAGATCGCCGAAGGCCGCATTGCGACCATCGTGACGGATGACGATGTCGCCGTCGAGAACTCCACCCACAGCATCGGTCGCCGTGGCGTCGCCGGGACACTGATCGTCGAGAAGATCGTCGGCGCGGCGGCCGAGAAGGGCCTTGATCTGGCCGGTTGCGTTGCGCTCGGCGAGCGTGTCAATGCGCAGACGCGCTCGATGGGCGTGGCGCTGACGAGCTGCACGGTCCCGGCCGCGGGCGGGCCGACCTTCGCACTCGCCGAGGACGAGATGGAGATGGGCGTCGGCATTCACGGCGAACCCGGGCGCCGCCGCGTCAAGCTGGAGCGGGCCGATGCCATCGCCTTCGAGATGGCGACGGCCATCGCGGAGGATCTCGACGCGCGCGCGGGCACAGAAGCGCTCCTGCTCGTCAACGGCTTCGGCGGTACGCCTACGATCGAGCTCTATCTGATGTACCACGCCGCGCGAAAGCTGCTCGAGAAGCGCGGCCTGCGCATCACCCGCTCGCTGGTCGGCAGCTACGTCACCTCGCTCGACATGGCTGGCTGCTCGCTCACGTTGAGCCTGCTCGATGCCGAGACGACGGCGCTGTGGGACCATCCGGTCCGCACCGCAGCCCTCAAATGGTGAGCCCCGCCTGAGATGGACCACTGAGCGATCCCGAACTCCGCCGCGATGGAATGCCGGCCCCGCTAGCGGGCTATCCATCGCGCCGGTTTGCTCCCTGAAACTGGCCGTGCCGTCAGGCACGGCATTTTTTTGATGCGTTCGCGACTCAATTTTCCGCGTTTTTGAGATATTGGTTGGGAGCGGGACCGGACCGCCAGCGCCACCATTGGCTCCCACCGGAGGGGAACCGATGTGCCGGGATCCAAGTTAGTCCACCGGTCGCGCTGGCATTCCCAAGGATGCGACGAACGGCGACATGCCTTTGGCCCGCGCCAAGCCGGCCGCTGGCAACTCAGAGTCGTCGCGCTACGGTGGTATAAGCTCATGAAACGTATGGATCGCGCCAACGCAACTGAAGCCGTCGATCCCCGCTTCACGGATTTGGACGCGTGGTCAGGGATCGCGGCCTTGGAGGCGATGTGGGAAGGTCAGCTCGCAGCGGTCGCAGCCGTCGGCCAGTGTCTTCCTGCGCTCGCCGCGGCGACGGATGCGGCGGCGGATGCGCTCGGAGATGACGGGCGGCTGGTCTATGTCGGCGCAGGAACCTCGGGCAGGGTGGCCATCCAGGACGGCGCCGAGCTGACGCCCACCTTCGCATGGCCCCAACAGCGGGTCCACTTCATCATCGCCGGCGGAGAGAGCGCGTTCGTCACCAGCGTGGAAGGCGCGGAAGACGACGTCGACGACGCGATCGCCCAGATCGAAGCCGCAAGGCTGTCATCGCACGACGTGGTCATCGCGATTGCCGCGAGCGGTACGACCCCATTCACCGTGGCTGCATTGCGCCAGGCCGGCCGGTACCAGGCCGTGACCGTCGGCATTGCCAATAACCGCCAGGCCCCACTGCTGGCTGCAGCGAAATATCCGGTCCTCGTCGAGACCGGGCCGGAGCTCATCGCCGGCTCGACGCGGATGAAGGCCGGCACCGCCCAGAAGATCGTCCTCAACCTGATCTCGACCGGCATCATGCTGCGCCTTGGCCGCGTCTACCGCGGCATGATGGTCAACATGCAGCCCACGAACGCGAAGCTGAAGCGTCGCGCCGAGGCGATGGTTGCCCGCATTGCCGGTTGCAGCGAAGCGCAAGCTGCCTCTGCCTTGGAAGCGACCGGCGGCGACATCAAGTTGGCCGCCCTCGTCGTGCTCGGATACGACAAGACGGAAGCGGCGAACCTTCTCGCCAGCCACAAGGGCAATCTTCGTCGCGTGTTTGATGATCTAGGGTGACGGAGCGGCGAGTTGGGCTGGCGGGACGATCGAATGACGGGCGGCAAAATCGATCAAGGCGCCTCGCGCGGGACTATCCGGCTGCAGCAAGTCTTTGTGCGTGCCGAACAAGGTCACAGCGACTTCGATCTCGCCCTGCCAGTTCGTGATCGCGGACGAGATCGCGCTCAAGCCCGGAATGAAGCGTCCGTCGACATAGGCGATGCGCTCGCGCCGGATTTTCGTCGTCAATGCCTCGACGCTTGCCGGGTTGGGATTGAGATCCGGCCAGCTCACGCCGGCAGAAGCGGCGCGCTCGAGTTCGCTTTGCAGCCGTGCGGTCAGTTGTGGGGACGGCAGATAGGACAGGAAGACGCGTCCGGTCGCGGAGTCCAGCAAGGGAAACGTGCTGCCAAGACCGATCGACGTGGTCGTCAGATGGGGACCTCTCTCCATTCGGACCACGGTCGGGCCATTGTGGCTCCAGACGGCCAGCAGTGCGGCTTGGCCCGTCGTCGCGGCCAATTCCTCGAGCTCGTCGGAGGCGCGGACGACGAAGTTGTTCCGGCTGATGGCCGCAACACCCAATTCTGCAGCTTCGCGGCCGAGGTCGTACCGGCCGGAGCGCTCCTTCTGTACGGCAAGGCCCGCATGAATGAAGCTCGCCAGGTAGCGATGCACCTTGCTCGGTGGCATGCCGGCTTCGCGCGCGATATCCGACAGCGTCGCCGGCCCGTCAAAGGATCGCAGGACTCGCAGGACCGAAAGCGCAGCGTCGAGAGCCTGGATGCCACCGGGGGCCGTCCCGCCGCTCTCTTCGTCAGTATCTTTCGGGCGTGTCCGTTTCATTTCAACATGTCCTTGAACTCCTGCGGCACGCTGGCGCCGCGGAGCTCGCCTGTGTCCGTGACGGAGGCCCATGCGCGCTGTTCGAAGCCGCTCGCAATCTGCACGTTACCGACCAACAGCTTGTAGTCGATTCGAAACCGCCGCTCGTGCCACTCGGCCACTTCTGCGCGGATCACCAGCTCGTCGTCGTAGCGGGCAGGCCCCACAAACTGGGCGCCGACATTGACCAGCGGCGTGACGCTCTTGAAGCGGCGCCTGAGTTCCCGCTGGCTCAATCCGCATCTCCGCAGCCAGCGCTGATAGCTGCAGTCAAACCAATAGAAGTAGTTGGGATAAAAGACGATTCCGGCTTCGTCGCAATCGCCCCATTCGATCGTGAAAGCGGTCTCAAACATCCGAAAACCCTCCTGCCGCACGACGCCGGGCCGAAGCTTAGCTTCGTCAGGCGCATTCCCTATAAGAAAAGTGTTTCCTCACTACGCAAAAATATATTGCATATTGAGAAATCGATTGCATAATACGCAATAAGAAAGCGGCAAGCAAAGCAACAGGGAAGGGAAAGTCATGCGGCTCAGTCGCATTGCTGTGATGGGGGGCGGTCCTGCGGGGCTTTACTTCGCCTATTTGTGGAAACGTCGGCATCCCGACGACCAAGTCGACGTCTTCGAGCAGAATCCGGAAGGCGCGACCTGGGGATTTGGCGTCGTCTTCTCCGACAAGGCGCTCGACTTCCTTCGCGCCGATGATCCGGAAACGGCCGAGGCCGTTTCGGCGCGCATGGAGACGTGGCGCGACATCACGCTCGTTCACCGCGGCGAGCACGTCGCGCTCGACGGCGTCGGCTTCTCCGCGGTCGGACGGCTCGATTTCATCACGCAATTGACCGAGCGCGCACGATCCGCCGGCGCAAATCTGCACTTCGGCCACCTTGTGCGCTCGATCGATGAGCTCGCGGGATACGATCTGATCGTTGCCGCCGACGGCGTGAACTCGCTGGTGCGAAGGAGCTTTGAGGGCGACTTCAAGACGTCTCTTTCTTATGACGACAATAAGTTCGCCTGGTACGGCACCACCAAGCGCTTCGAGACGCTGACCCAGACCTTCGTCGAAACGGAATTCGGCAGCTTCAACGCCCATCACTACCGCTACTCGCCGACGATGAGCACGTTCATCGTGGAGTGCGACCGTGCAACCTGGCTGCGCGCCGGCTTTGCGGAGAAGACCGAGGAAGAGAGCAGGGCCCTTTGCGAGAAGGTGTTCGCCGACACGCTCGAAGGGCATCCTCTCGTCAACAACAAATCGGTCTGGCGGAATTTTCCCTGGCTGTGGAACGATCGCTGGTCGCACCGCAACATGGTTCTCGTCGGTGACGCGCTCCACACCGCGCATTTCTCGATCGGATCCGGCACGCGCCTCGCGCTCGAGGACGTCATCGCCCTTGTCAATTCGCTGGACAGTGAGCCGCACAGTCTCCGTCGTGCGCTGGAAGACTACGAGGCCGCGCGCCGCCCGGTGGTGGAGAAACTGGTCAAAGCCGCAAGGACGAGCGCGGCCTGGTACGAGCGTTTTGCCGAGCACATGAAGCTGGCTCCGCTGGACTTCGGCTACAGCTACATCACGCGTTCGGGGCGGATCGACGACAATCAGCTCCGCTCGATGTCGCCGGGCTTCATGGCGCGCTACGACGCCAGTTCATTGATCGCCAACGCATCGTGATGATGAGGAGCGTTCCCATGACGGACGGAACCGGCCACACGATCGTGGACCATGTGCCCGACGATGCGCCCTGCGCGCAGGAGATCGGCTTCGAAATCGCCGAGCGCTACAACGCCAGCGAAATCCTGTTCGACAATCTCAGGGCGGGGCGTTCTGACAAGATCGCGATCTACGCCGCGACCGGCAACACCAGCTATGGCGAGCTGTGCGCCAAGGCCGCCAAATGCGGAAACGCGCTCAAATCGCTCGGGCTTGTCGCCGGTGACCGCGTGCTCCTCCTGCTGAACGACACGGCGTCCTATCCCGCGGTGTTCTTTGGTGCGATCCGCGCCGGCTTCGTGCCGATGCTGATCAACACGTTGTCGCCCAAGGACCTCATCGGCTTCTACCTTCAGGATTCGGCCGCGCCGGTCGCGGTCGTCGACGCCGAGTATGCTCCCCTGTTCGACCAGGAGACGATCGCGGGAACGTCGCTGCGCGCGCTGATCGTCGTCAACGGCGATGCCGCGTGCGAAGCGTCCTCGATCAAGGTTCTGAATGGCGACCAATGGTTCGCCCAGTTTCCTGAAGAGCTGGAAGCTGCACCCACGCGCCGCGACGACATGGCGTTCTGGATGTACAGCTCGGGCAGCACCGGCCGGCCGAAGGGCATCGTGCATCTCCAGCACGACATGGCCTACACGGCCGACAGCTTCGGCCGTCACATCCTGGGAATCGAAGAGACCGACATCTGTTTCTCCGTGCCGAAGATCTTCTTCGCCTACGGCTTCGGCAATTCGATCACGTTCCCGTTCTCGGTCGGCGCCAGCACGGTCCTGCTCGCCGGGCGGCCCGAGCCGGCTGCTGTTCTGGACATGATCGACCGGTTCAAGCCGACCCTCTTCTTCGGCCTGCCGACGCTCTACAACGCGTTGCTGAATCATCCTCGCATCGACACGGCCGACCTGTCGAGCGTGCGCCTCTGCCTGTCGGCCGCCGAAGTGCTGTCGCAGGATATCTTCAACGATTGGAGGCGACGCTTCGGGCTCGAGATCGTCGAAGGGCTCGGATCGACCGAGGTTCTGCACATCTATCTCTCGAACACGCACGAGCAGAAGAAGACCGGGACGGCCGGCAAGCGCGTTCCGGGATACGAGATCCGACTGACCACGCCCGAAGGGGAGGCCGTCGCGCAGGGCGAAGAAGGCGTGATGTGGGTCCGCGGTCACTCCAACGCGCCTTGCTACTGGAACAGGCCCGACAAGACCGAGCAGACCATGCGCGAGGAGGGGTGGATCTGGACCGGCGACAGGCTCGTCGAGGATGCCGATGGCTTCTTCACCTTCGTCGGTCGCGTGGACGATCTCATCAAGGTGAGCGGCCAGTGGATCTACCCGGTCGAGATCGAGCTCTGCCTGTCGGATCATCCCGCCGTCCGCGAATGCGCGGTCCTTGGCCTCGAGCTTCCCGATCGCCGCATGACCACGAAAGCATTCGTGATCCTTCGCGACGGTCATGCGGCGAGCGAGTCGTTGACGCGTGAGCTGCAGGATCACGTCAAGTCGAAGCTGCTCCCCTACAAATATCCACGCCTGATCGAATACTGGTCCGATCTGCCGAAGACGGGAACGGGCAAGATCGATCGGCAGAAGCTGCGCAGCGCCCCGTTGGTGGCCTGAACGAGCAGCCCCGCCGTCTCTAAAAGCTTACTGAACTGTCACTGGCTTAGAAACACAAGCTCACTGGAGTTCGTGATGTCTGCTGCGAATATCATAGACGTTACCGAGGTCATCGAAGAGGCGCGGTTCGGACGCCTCCAGCTTCTGATCCTCGTTCTCTGCGCGTGGATCGCGCTGCTCGACGGTTTCGATACGCAGGCGATCGCCTATGTCGCGCCCGTCATCGCCGAGCAATGGGGGATCGCCATGGCCGGCTTCGGTCCGATCTTCGGTGCGGGCCTGGCCGGCCTCACGGTCGGTGCTTTCGTGCTGAGCCCGGCGGCGGATCGTTTCGGTCGGAAATCCGTGATCCTGCTCTCGGTGCTGCTGTTCGGCATCTTCGCGCTCGGCACGGCGCGCGCGACCACGCTGAACGAGCTGCTGGTCTACCGCTTCCTGACGGGCCTTGGCCTCGGCGGTGCGATGCCCAACATCATCGCGCTGACCAGCGAATACGCGCCGAAGCGGATGCGCGCGCTGCTCATCGCCATCATGTTCTGCGGCTTTCCGCTGGGATCGACGATCGGCGGCGTGATCAGCGCGCCTCTGATCGGTGCGCTCGGCTGGCAAGCGGTCTTTGTCGTGGGCGGCGTGCTTCCTCTTGTCACCCTGATCGTGCTGCTCGTCTGGTTGCCCGAATCGATCCGCTATCTGATGACGCGCGACGTTGCAGACGAGCAGATCGCAAGCTTGCTCGTCAGGCTCGATCCGGCCATCTCGCCTTCGGCGGCGAGCCGCTATGTCATGCATGGTTCGAAAGCATCCGGCTTTCCGGTGACGAAGCTTCTCGGCGAAGGCCGCGCATCCATGACGGTGCTGCTCTGGATCGCGTTCTTCATGAACCTGCTCGTCATGTACTTCCTGGTGAACTGGATGCCCTCGCTGCTCAAGGCGAGCGGCCTGCCGCTCAACATCGCGATCCTCTCGACGGCGGTGTTGAACGCCGGAGGGGTCGTCGGCGCAATCGTTCTCGGCCGCTTCGTCGACCGGCTCGATCCGTATCTGGTGCTCGGCGGTGCCTATTCCGCTTCGGCCCTCTTCATCGCGGGGATCGCATTTGGATCGGCCAACGTCTGGACGCTGATGACCTCGACATTCCTCGCCGGGTTCGGCGTGGTGGGGGCGCAGATCGGCATGAACGCGCTTGCGGCCGGCCTCTATCCGACTGAGATCCGATCCACCGGTGTCGGCTGGGCACTGGGCGTGGGCCGCATCGGCTCGATCATCGGCCCGGTCGCAGGCGGTGTTCTGCTCGGCTTCGGATGGAATGCGCAGTCCGTCGTTCTGGCGGCCGCAGTGCCGGCCGTGCTGGCGGGATTGGCGGTGATCGCGCTTCGCCGACGGGAGCCGGCGGTTGCGATCGTGCCGGCCGCAGCGCTTCATCACTAATCACAGCGAGACGAACGATGTCCCACGATACGATCATGGCCCCGACCGCCGATACGCCGGAACGTCGGGCATTCTATGACAAGATCGACAAGCAGAACCTGACCGCCCTGTGGCTGTCGCTGGCCGATCTCGTGACGCCCGAACCGAGAAGCGCGTGTCGCCCCGCATCCTGGCGCTTTGATGAGATCCGCGCGTACATGCTCGAAGCCGGAAGTCTCATCACCGCCAAGGAGGCGGAGCGGAGGGTCCTGGTCCTCGAAAATCCCGGTCTTCGCGGCCAGTCGAAAATCACGACGGATCTCTATGCCGGCGTGCAGCTTGTCATGCCGGGTGAGGTTGCGCCGGCCCACCGCCATACTCAATCCGCGCTGCGGTTCATCCTCGAAGGCGAGGGCGCCTACACGGCGGTGAACGGCGAACGTACCATCATGCACGAGGGCGATTTCATCATCACGCCGCCCTGGGCCTGGCACGATCACGGCAACCCCAGCCCCGATCCGGTGTTCTGGCTGGACGGTCTCGATATTCCCGTCATTCAGATGCTGGATGCATCCTTCGCCGAGCATCTCGACGTCGACGAGCAGCCGATCACCCGTCCCGTCGGCGACAGCGACGCCCGCTATGGCCACAACCTGCTTCCCGTCGATCACAGGGGCGGCGGCGGCACCTCGCCGGTGTTCAACTATCCCTATGCACGAACGCGCGAGGCGCTCGAAAGCCTGCGACGCGCGGCCGCCTGGGACGCGTGTCACGGTCTCAAGATGCGCTACACCAACCCGATCACGGGCAATCACGCCATGGCCACCATGGCGACCTTCATCCAGCTCCTGCCGAAGGGATTTGCAACGGCGGCTTACCGCTCGACCGACGCGACCGTGTTCGTGCCGATCGAGGGCAGGGGCCGCAGTGTCATCTCGTCGCGATCCGGCGAGGACATCGTCGTCGCGTGGGGCAAGCGCGACATCTTCGTCGTCCCCTCCTGGCATCGTGTGCGTCACGAGGCGATCGACGGCGACGCCGTGATCTTCTCCTATTCCGATCGACCCATTCAGGAAGCCCTGCATCTTTTCCGAGAGGACCGCGGCAATGCCTAACGCCAACACTCACTCCGATTTCGTTCTGCCGCCGCCGCCGCACGCCTCGGTCGCGGTTCACAATGTGGCGGCGCGCTTTCCGCTGCGCCGGATCATCTGCGTCGGCCGCAACTACGCGGCGCATGCGCGCGAGATGGGGCGCGATCCCGATCGCGAGCCGCCGTTCTTCTTCATGAAGCCCGCGGACACGGTCGTGGATGACGGGACGACGGTTCCCTATCCGCCGCAGACCACCAACTTCCATTACGAAATCGAACTGATCGTCGCGATCGGGCAGGGCGGGACGGACATTCCCGTCGCGCGCGCGCTCGATCATGTCTGGGGCTACGGCGTCGGCATCGATCTGACGCGCCGCGATCTGCAGCTTCAGGCCCGCGAGCAGGGCCGTCCCTGGGACTGGGGCAAGGGTTTCGACCTCTCGGCGCCGATTGCCCCGCTGCGACCAATCTCGGAGGTCGGCCATCCAAACGCCGGGCGCATCTGGCTCGCCGTCGACGGCGCGCTCAAGCAGGACTCCGACATCTCAAAGCTGATCTGGCCCGTGCCGGACATCATCTCGATCTGCTCGCAGTCGATGACGCTCAAGCCCGGCGACATCATCATGACGGGCACGCCGGAAGGCGTCGGTCCCGTGCAGCGGGGCCAGGTGATGACGGGAGGAATCGAGGGGCTGGGCGAAATCAGGATACCCGTAAAATAGGCCGGTTGATGTTGGCGGAGCGGTGTTGGCCGCATCTCGTCAATTGGGCCCGATGACGGCGTCAGCCTGGCGGCTACCGTTCCGGGTAATCACGATGATGCCGTTGCGGATGGTAAATCTCGCGCCAAGCAGTCTCCGCACCTTCTCCGTGATTGGAGAAGGGAAGGGAATGGTGTCTCCCGCGACGGGATCGCCGACCTTGATCGGCTCGGTCGTGGAACCCGTAATTGGGGCAGGCTTGATGAAGTCTCTGATCAGCTGAATCTCTTCGCGCGACAGGATGAGCGGGCCCTGGTCAGGACGAGGCTCCGCCGGCGGCTTGGGCGTTTCGCTGCTTGGCCTGTCGCGTGCCTCGTTGACGCTTGCGATCTGATCGAGCCTGGCGACGTGCAGCTTGAGCGCGATGATCTCGCGTTGCAGCGTTGTGATCTCCGCCTTGAGCGACCTGACCTGGGTGAAGACGATGGTCACGCAAGCGCAGCTCACGATGACGACGACGCTCAGCAATGCGAGCAACCAGCGCTCGACGTTTCCTCTCGGCCGCCCGGTTGCCTCCGGGGCCTGATCGCGCTGGAGATGCCTGCGCCAGATGCTGCGTCCTCGCGCCACCCATTTGGCAAAGGCGGTCATGTCGTCCGGCTCGTCTCCCCCGGAACCGAAGTGGGTGGATGACGCGGCGGAGGCCTCGCGGGCCGGGTGAACGTGATCCTCCGCCGGCGGATGAGCGGCGGCGTGCAACGGATCACGCTCCATTCGCAGATCAAGCCGGCCGATATCCGTTCTCGATGGAGCCATCTGTCAACTTCAGCAGTTGCGCCGATGCGCAAACCGCAGCGTCGCAGGACGCCCCTCGGGGCTGCAAATCGGTTCCCGCATGTTCGTGGACACAAACCGTGCCGACAAGCGAGGCCCGTGTCAATTGGATGACGCGAGAGCCGTTGGCCAAATCGTTGATCAGGAGTGCTGTTGCCAACGCGGGAATGTATGACTACGCTTTGCCCCAGGTAGGCCCATACGGTCATTCAATCGGCCGCACGTTCATGCCAAAATTCCTTCGCATCGGTCTCCATCAGTCGAACGTTTCCGGATACACGTCGAAGGCGTGGTGTGTTCGGCGCGTTGGCTCGGCGGTCTTCCTGAAGTGGGGCGCCGTGGAGGTCCATGGCGCCGGAGATGGGCGGAAGGTTTACTGGGCGCTTCCGCCGCGGGAGAAAACAGTTCGTTGCGGTACGGCGCAGCGTGCCCAGGACTATGCAAAAGCCGCAATCGCGCGGCGCCGCAACCATCGCTATCAGCCGCTGACCGGACCTATTGCGCTCCGGCGCCGATCTGCCGAGCGCACTACCGCGCTCAAGCAGGCACTCGCCACGATCCTGATCGTCGATATCGTCCGCTCCACCGAAAAGGCCGCGAAGCTCGGCGATGCGCGTTGGACGAAGGTGATGGGCCACTATTACGCAGCCGTGCGCAAGGAGCTGAAGACCTCGCGCGGAAAGGAAGTCGTGACGACGGGGGACGGCGTGCTGGCGACGTTCAAGGCGCCGGCTGCCGGTATCAGTTGCGCGACCGCGATCCAAAAGGCCGTGCGCACGCTCGGGCTCGAGATCAGGGTAGGGCTGCATGTGGGCGAGTACACGGTGAGCGGGGGCGAGATGGTCGGTCTCGCCTTTCACATCGGCACGCGCGTCGCCGCGAAAGCGCGCGCCGGCGAAGTCCTGGTCTCGAGCGCGGTCAAGGACCTGCTCGTGTCGCAGTCCCAAATTCGCTTCAGGGATCACGGCGTTCACCAGCTCAAAGGCGTGCCGGAGCGATGGCGGCTGTACCGGGTCGAGGATTGAGGGGCCTGCGCGAGGGGCTGGAAAGTAGGGTGCGCTTCATTCGTGAGCCTTCGAGCCTGCGAAAGCGGCGGAGTCGTTGAGTCCGCTGTCATCGTAATCGCGATGCTTACGCATCAGCACTCTGCTGCTTCACGCCGAACCTCTGAACTGCATAGTCCAGGAAGCTACGCAGCTTCGGTGTCATTCGTCTATCGGGGGCATACATCGCGTGCAACGGACGGGCAGGGGGCTCGTATTTTGGCAAGAGCCTTACGAGGCGCCCCGCCTTGATCTCTTCGGCCACGAGTTCGTGCGGCTGCAGAAGCACACCCATACCTGCCACGGCAGCTGCACGAAGCGCTTCGCCGCTATCGGTGGAGAATCTGCCCGTGATCGGGACGGTCTCCCGACCGTGCGGTCCCTCGAACGACCACTGCGTGCGAAGCGACGTGTGCGAAAATACGAGGCATTCGTGGTGTTGCAGATCCTCTGGTTTGCGCAGTTTTTTCGCTGATTTGAGATAGTCTGGTGCCGCGCAAAGAACCATTCGAAGCGAGGCCAGATGTCGCGCCAGCAATGTGCTGTCTGAAAGTGGTCCGGTGCGGAAAACGACATCGAAGCCCTCGTCCACCAGATCGACGGTCCGATTGGTAAGACTGACGTCCACGGACACCTCCGGATGTTGCTTCAGGTATGCCGGGATTTCAGGTGCCAGCGCGTGACTTCCGAAAGTAATGGGCGCGCTGATTCGAAGTCGTCCGCGTGGTGTCGAGCGGGTTTCGGCGATCAGCGCTTCGGCCGCCTCCATTTCCGCCAAGATGTTCTTCGCCCGCTCGTAGAACACGCGACCGCCATCGGTCAGACTCTGCCGACGGGTCGTGCGGTTCAGCAGCTTGATTCCCAGGCCGTGCTCTAGGACCCGTATTTGCTTGCCCGCCAGCTGCGAGGACAAGTCAAGTTCCGCAGCGGCAGCAGAAATGGAGCCGAGTTCGACCGCGCTTACAAAAGCTCGCATGCATGCCAATCGATCCATTTGAAACAAACCGTTTGTTGTATCTATAGTTTCGCCAATTTATCTCGCTTTGTTTTATATCCTACGGTGATGACGTTGCAACCGGCACTATGCCCTCCGCTGGCCTCGGCCAGCTCACACCCGGAAGAAAGTCCAATGCGATCATTTACACAGAGAGCCGTCTTTGCTGCCGCTATGGGCGGCGCGGCTCTAGCTTCTACGGGAGCTTCCTCTGAAATCCCCGATGCGCAGAAGCCCACGGTGGTGCTTGTCCACGGCGCGTTTGCCGACGGTTCGGCGTGGAACAAGGTCATTCCCTTGCTTCAAGAAAAAGGGCTGACGGTCGTGTCCGTGCAGAACCCGCTGACCTCCCTGGCCGACGATGTTGCGACCACGCGGCGCATGCTCGACAAGCAGACCGGACCCGTCGTTCTGGTGGGACACTCGTGGGGTGGCGTCGTCATCACGGAGGCTGGTCAGCACGAGCGCGTCAAATCGCTTGTCTACGTCGCTGCGTTCGCTCCGTCCGAAGGGCAGTCAGTAGCGGACGTGTCGAAAGACTACCCGACACCGTCCGGCTTCGAGCACATTCTCGCGGACAAGGAGGGGTTCCTGACGCTCAGCCTTGAGGGAGTGGCGAAACACCTCGCCCAAGACGTTCCGGCTGATCAAACCCGGCTGATGGCCGCCACACAAGGCCCGGTGCGCGGAAAGAACTTCGAGGAGAAGGTTACCGCAGCTGCCTGGAAGGCGAAACCTTCGTGGTATGTGGTGAGCGAGCAGGACCACATGATTCAGCCGGCTCTGCAGAAGGCGATGGCCAAGAAGATCTCGGCTCATGTTGTGAGCTTGCCGGCCGGGCACACGCCACAGATTTCACAGCCAGCCGAAGTTGCAAAAGTGATCCTCGCAGCTACGGCAGACGCGCCAAAGTAGTGACGTCTTGGCGCGCTCAGTAGTCGAGCGCGCCTCGCATTTTCTGCAGTCGTGTCTTGGTTTGTTTGGACCGCGCGACCAAACGCATTGATTTGCTGGTGGGCCCGGCAGCCGTCATATGAAGCTGCTTTTCTTGAGGGATTTCTTGATCTTATCAAGATGTTGATTCAGCGAGTACCAACAAAGATACCAACGAAGTTGCCAAGGGGAAGAAGATCGGGCCGCCGCCCCCCTACACGCACTCGCCAGCCGCGCTCTGGTCGTCCCATCGCGTCCGATCGAACTACGAAGGTAGCTCGATCGCTATCGGTCGGGAAAGTGTTTTTGAGGTTACTCCGGCACGAGCCGGTCGATTGTCGCTGGCGCGGCGGGCTCTAGCGAGGCCCGCGATAAAGCCGGCTCTCATCCGATTCGCTCAGGTGACGGAGCCGTGCCAGAAACGCGGCAAGGTCGGCAGCATAAAACAACGTCTTCTTGCCGAATTTGACGCGTTTGAGGTCACCTCGTTTGATCGCTGCGTACAGCGCAGTGCGACCGATACTGAGCAACTCAAGTGTCTCGTCGACCGCGTACGCTACTTTCGTAAAACCGAGGGCCGAAGGATCTATCGGATCAACTCCGGTGCTCTTATCGTTGTCCACACTCGACACGGCCTTGTTCGTCGAAACCTGGTCATGGGCTTTGCGAGGGTGAGGCATGGTACGCATTGTGCCACGCGTCATGGCGTAAATGAACAGCCCAAGTTTGCGCTGTGCTACGCCATGGCGTCCCCTCAGCGGGCGGTGAGACTGTCCTGTTTGGCCTCGAGATCGGTCAGCCGGTCGGACAGGGCGATGCCAACCGCCTTGCTCGAGGACGCGCACGATCTCCGCGCTGGCTCTCGCGGCTTCGGCAAGCTCGCGGCGGGGTGGATTCCGACGAGCTTCGGCGCTGGCGGTTGAGCCGATTGGTTTCCTGCGTACAGGCGCGCATGGCGTCGGCGGCGCATCATGCGCCCACGCAGCCCGGTCTGCACGCGGCTTTCCCGAGCCTTGCGGTCCACGGCGCGGGTGTCGCAGCCGTTGCCAAGCACACGGTTGGTATAGGCATATCGGTCCGGATTGGGAGCGCTGTGCGCCCCCAATCTGCGCTGACTGCTTGGAGAGCCCCAAACCGGGGCGGCGTCAGGCCGTCAAGGCCGAAGCCGCGAAGCGGGGGCGCGACAGCGCCAGCCTTTACGGCCTGAGGCCGGTCCGGTTCACTGCCGTCAGCAGCAAAAGGACATGCCGCCGGACGGTATGGCCGAAGGGAGGCAACCGCCGACCTCACCGGACCTCATCGAACTCGCGTTTCGGACGCCACGAGACGGGATCGGCGATCCAGCGGTTGATGTCGGATTCATGCCAGCCGGTCCCGTTGGTGCTGATTTTGAGCTGAGCCGGGAACGTGCCCTCGGCGATCTTGCGGTAGATGGTGGACCGGGACAATCCGGTCCGGGAAAGGACGGTCTTCAGGCGAACGATACGGTCCGGTTCTCGCATGGCCGCGCTGCCTCCTGCTGGCTGTTTCTGACCGCTCCTGATCCAGAAAGAGCAAACCGTGACGCGCGCGCAAGATCCTTTTTCGCGTCGTCGTAGCGTGGCGCACAGACGGCGGAAAAAAATAGGATAGTCAAATTCCGATGCCTCGCCCTCTGCCAAGGTCGATGCCGTGGATGAAGGCCAATTCTCGACCGAGGCTGCGGCCTGAGTCGAAATCGATGCTGATGCCAAGTTCGCGCTTGCGGTTTGCGAGGATGGATTCCAGTTGCGGATCGCGTTCGAGGCTTTTCGCCATATCGCCCATCGCGGCCCGCGTGGATTTGTAGCCGGACATGTCGCCAACCTGATACTGGTGCTGGCTGGTGTGGCCGAGCTCCTGCCAGCGTTCGACGAAACGGTCGGCGCGGCGGCTCGGATTGATGCGCAGTTCGGTCTCGAGCTGGAGCGCGCGGATGGCGCGGTTGATCCGGCCCGATGCTGCCTCGCTGGCGAGCTCCGGGTTCTTCTTGTAGGCGGCTTCGGCATCGTGCGAGCCGTGGGGCCGCACGTCCTCGAAGACCTTGCGGGCCTCCTGTAGTTCTTTCACCTGCTCGGGACTTGCCTTGCCGCCCATTTCCTGCGCCTCGAAGATCGCATCCACGGCGCGGGCATGGCGCACCAGCGCCCGTGTGCGCACCCGACGCAATTCCTTTTCCGGATCTTCCGCCACCTTCCTTTCCGGCGCTTCGGTTTCGCGCCGCTCGGCCCCCGCATCGCTCCTTTCCCTTTCCGGCGCTTCCCGTTCCGGTCTCCGCGCGTCGTCCAAACCAGGCACGGCATCAGCAGACGGGCGCAGGCCATCGAACATGTTGCGCACCTTCTCCGGCACGACCTTGCGCACGATTTCGGCAACGCGCTCGCGGAACGTGATGCCACGCCGCTCGGCGTAGCACTGGGCCGGATCGGCACGCTCATAGTCCGAGGCCATATCCTTCGCGCGATCGCGCGACAGGGTGCGGGTGAGCCGGTCCAGACCGGCAAAATCGTCGCGGCCATAATGCAGGTCCATGCCGTCGCGGTGCCGCGACAGAGCGACATAGCTGCCATGGGCGTCCATGCCCGGCGTCGCCAGCACATGGGTGCGGTCCACCGTCATGCCCTGCGCCTTGTGGATGGTCGCGGCATAGCCGTGGTCAATCTTGTTGTAGTCCTTGAAGTCGAACTGCACGGATCGGCCATCGTCGGTCTGTACGGTCATGGATTGCGCGCTAACCCGCTCGACGGTCCCGAGCGTACCGTTCTTCACGCCGAGCCCGCGCTCGTTCTGCAGGAACATGATGCGGTCGCCGTCGGCGAACTGGCGCGCGCCGCGTTCGACCGTCAGGCGCACGTCATCACCCAGGTCGCCAGCAGCCCGCATCCGCTCGCGCGCCCCCTCGTTAAGAGCGCGGACCTCGTCGTTGGTGTGGGTGAGAATGATCCGGCTGCGCTCCGGTGCTGCCTGCCGATCGCGATCCCAGTGTTCGATCAGATCGCCGCGCGCCTGCTCACGGGTTTGGGCTTCATGCACCATGCCGCGGGAGCGGTAGGCCTCAAGCGCATCGCCGGTTCTGCCGGTCGCCAGATCGCGCGTGGCGTCGCGCTGCCAGTCCTCCCGCTGACGGCGCACCTCGCCGATTTCTACCCCGCCGTGACGCTCATGGATCGACCGGAACGCCGCGCCTGCTTCTATTGCTTGCAACTGCTGGGGATCGCCAACCAGCACGACCTTTGCGCCGGATTCGGCAGCATGGGATAGCACGCGTTCCAACTGGCGCGTGCCCACCATGCCCGCCTCGTCGATCACCAGCACATCGCGGGTCGTGAGTAGGTCGCGGCCCTGTTGCCAGCCATGCTCCATGCTGGCAATGGTGCGTGACGCGATGCCCGATCCGCTTTCCAGATTTTCCGCCGCGATGCCGGACAGCGCCACGCCCCGGACCTCATAGCCTGCCGCTTCCCAGGCCTCCCGCGCCACGCCCAGCATCGCGCTCTTGCCGGTCCCTGCATGGCCGACTACGACACCTAAATCGTGCCCGTCCGTGACATGCGCGAGCGCGTCGACCTGCTCGCCCGACAGGAGAAGACCGCGCCGTTCCGCAACCGCCAGCGCCGCTTCCCGGTCCGCGTTACGCACCTCATGGCGTTCCCGTTCCACCATCAGTTTAGCGGCACGGTGCAGGCGCTGTTCAACCTCAATCATCTCGCGGGTGGTGAAGCGATCCTCGCCCCGAGCGTCCCTGCCGAGTTCGACCAGATTTGGCGCGCTACGCATCGCGCCCATGACCTCGTTGAACTGGTCGATCCCGTCGCTGTGCCGGTGCACGAACATCGCCATGTCGCGCCGCGTGAAGGTCGATTGCTGATGCGTGATGGCGTCCAATGCGACCGAAGGATCAGCGATAATCCGCTCGCCGTTGCCGCGCGCGATCTCGCGGTGCATCTCAGCGCGGTCGGCCTCGGTCGCTTCGCCCCCGATGCCCCGATTCTCAATACGCTTGGCGGGCGCACCGATCTGGCTTTGCGGTTCAAGCGCGAGCCCCTGTGCTTCGAGGCTGCGATGGTCGATCCGCGCGTCGATGTCGAGTTCGGCCAGCCGCTCATTGGCGATCTCCGCCCAGCGTTCGCGCCAGCGCTCGACCACCTCGGTGCGGTTCCACTCCCGTACCTTCTGGCCAAAACCGTTCTCGTCCACCGCGCGCATGGTCAGCATGACATGGGCGTGAGGTTTGGGCATGCCGTCCTCGGCCATATCCCAATGCACATTGAGATCGGCGATCATGCCCCGATCGACGAATTCACCCCGAACGAAGTCGCGGGCCAGTTCGATGGCCTGTGCCTGTGTCATCTCGCGGGGAAGGGCAAATTCGACCTCGCGAGCAAGCTGGGCATCCTTGCGGACCTCGAACGTCTCAACATCGTTCCAAAGTCGTTCGCGGTCGCTCCATGCCTCCGGCGCATTCTCTGGCAACATCACTTCGGAATGGACGACGCCGCGCTTGCCGGAGAAATCGTGGCTGCGATCAAGCCGCTCATCGCGCAGCCGCGAGCCCGAGCGGTAGGCGGCCGACGCCACCGCGCTGGAGCCAGACTTGCGTCCAATGACCTTGACGTGAAGATGATAGATCGCCATCGCGATCGGATCAGTGGCACAGCGAAGCGCACGTCGGAACGACGTATAAGCGCGCCCTCCCTCGAAAAATTCTCGGGCGGGACTACCCCGTCTCAGGCAGTCTCGACAACATTGCGGCGTTCGACGCAGCGCTAGACTATCATTTCTCCATCACCACTGACGGAGACGACCATGCGTAAGCCACGTGACTTTGATGCCGAACTGAAGGCGCTCGAAGATAAGGCGCGCGACCTCAAGGGCCGCAAGGTGCAACAGCTCGGCGAACTGGTCATCGCCACCGGGGCAGATGGCCTCGGCGCCGATGAACTGGCCGGCGCGCTGATAGTATTGGCCGAGACGAAGGACGCCGCAAAACGGGAGGCATGGGCGAAGCGTGGGGCCGCGTTCTTTCAGGGCCGGTCGCGGCGAACTGCATCTGCGCCTGACCACGGCACTGGCGGCGCTCCAACGCAACTGCGCGGCGCACAACCGGCTTCAGGCGGCACGGGCACGGCATGATATGCGCACCTGGCAGGTCGAGCGCCGCAAGCGTACGCGACACTTGATCGAGCTGGGTGGTCTCGTCGTCAAAGCCGGTATTGTGGACCTGACCGGCGACGATCGCGCCATGATCTATGGCGCGCTCATCTGGATGGCCGACAAACTCCAAAGCGATCGGGGCGAACGGGCGCGCGAGCTATGGGCGGCAAAGGGGAAGCAGGCGTTCGAGGCGGACCCGGCGACACCCAAGAGAACAGATCGAACTGTTCCAGCAGGTCGTTGATGCTCAACAATCGCATGCCAGCCGAGCAACTAAGTGCCCCCGGGCCGACGCTGATCATGCGATGGCGCTGGAAGCCCGCAGTAGAGGGAACGCGCGATCCGTGACCACGTGAATCCCTCATCCGGATTTCCTAGAATAGGCCCGAGAATGCCGACCCAACGCACGATCGAGCCGTTGCCAGCTTCGGCGACAGCCAAGGTTCAGCCTGCCGAGACTGCGAGGTATGACAGCAAGCTGCGGCGCCATTCTATGCGACACCGCGGCTATGTCGGTCCGTCAACCGATAATGATGGAGGCAACGTCTTCGTTCGCCGTTTCAGCCTAGCCGCCACACTGAGAAACTCGCGCAATACCGAGATTTTGACGCGCAGCTCAGGCACGACGACGCCGACCGAGCCCGCAAAATTGATCGCGCCGATGATCGAGCATTTTATGGCATCCGACCGAGCGTTTGCAAAGGTACGGCGCAATGCGGCTCAGCCCCTACCTGGGTCAGCGGAAAGATCCGGATAACGCTCGCGAAGCAGGTCGAGGAACGGACGCAGCGATGGATTGCCGTTGGCTTGACGCCAGTAAGCGCGGAAGCTCAGCCGCGTCGGTCCCTCGGTGTCGTGCACCTCGCGGAAGGTGACACCCGGATAGGTCGCGCCGGTCGCACCTTCCAAGGCCAGCAGCATCCCCCAGCCGGCGCCGACCAGGGTGAGGAGCCGATCGAGCGACACATCATGACGAAGCACAGGGCACGGATCGGAAGCCCCCAACTTGTTGATGAGCAGTTTGTGGAATTCTGGGCCAGGGCCGTGCTGTGACAACAATAGCGTTTCCTGCCGCAGTTCGCCCCAATGAACCAGGTTGCGGGCTGTCAGCGGGTGCTGTTCGGGAAGAGCGACGACGACACGTTCGCTCCAAACCAATAATGTCTTGTCGCTCCATCTCGGATTGGGCTCGGCCACGAACGCGATATCAATGGCGGAATTGACGAGATCGGAGATCAGTTGGTCTCTCGTTCCGTCGACCAGATGTGGATCAACATCGGGGAAGCGATGCCGGTGCTCCAGGAGGGTGGCCCGGAGATTGCCGGCCGAGAGGGAAGCATGGATGCCGATGATCAATCGGCCGCTCTCGCCACTCGCGTGGGTCTTAAGGCGCGCCGTTATGGCTTCCGTCTCACCCACGATGCGCCCGGCGGCATCGAGGAATTCCAGACCTTGGATGGTTGGTCGCGTGCCGCCATTGGTACGCTCGAACAGCGTGCTGCCGACCTTGTGTTCGAGATTGCGCAGGCAACGACTCAGCGTCGACTGCTTGACCCTGAGCGTCTCTGCCGCTTGGCGGAGGCTTCGGTGCTGGGACGCGGCGATCGCCCAGCGCAGCTCGCGAAATTCCACAGGCACGATTGAAACTCTATGGCGAGTTGTCTGTGACCGTGTTTCTTCTAGAACGGGTCATTTTATTTGCTTGCGCGGCTTCAGCGCCTCCTTCGCTTCAGCTCTGAAGCGACCATTGACTTCACTCTCGAGCATGAGACTCGTTCGCCAGTCACTATTGCCGACGGCGCCGACGGAGACGATCAATTCGCCTTGCTGCTGCGTACCGGATAGTTGGCTAAAAGTCGCCATTTGGTCGAACTCCACTCGGTCGAAGTTGCGGGACGAGGCAACTGACGACGTCCCGTGGGCTAGGTCATTCGGTCGCGTTCCTTGAACCCCCGACGATCCACAAACCGCTTGCATAAGGACAACGTTGGCTCATCGCCCGTTGCCAAACGGGATCTATCACTCCGGTAAAAAGGGAACCCATTGCGGGATTCAACTAGGTTGCATGGCCCATGTGGCGGAATGATTTGCCACCTGAACCACGCGCTTCTTGATCCGTGGATCAAGGTTCGAGCTCTGTGCACTCACGATGAAATCGGGTGACCACGTGATTGCCGAAGCATCTTGCCTCTCGCCACGTTTGGGGGCCTTTGCAGTGCTTAGACTTGAAACACTTGTCGCGGCGAACGCGTTAGACGCTCATACCCGGTCTCCGTGACGAGCACCGTCTCGCTGAATGCTATGCCGTCGGCGGATACATACATGTGGAACACCATGCCCTGCTCCAGCGCCCAATCGGCCGTAGGCAGAAAAATGCGCGAGAAGTCACTAGTACGCGGGGTATGCAGTGGATAGCAGCCGAGCGAATAGCCCGTGATATTTGAATAATCGGCTCGTAGTCCGCCGGCGAGCATAGCCTTTCGCGCCACGGCGTCGACGTCAGCGGCGCTGGCTCCCGGCTTCATTGCCTCGAACTGACGGTCCTGTATTTCGATCAAGCGCTGGCCAAGCTCCAACCGACGAGGCTCAATCTCGCCAATCACAGCGGAGCGCATCAGGCGGGCACTATAGCCGTCGATGTACGGCAATAGCTCCATATGCAGAATATCACCCTTAGCGAACGGTCCGTCAGTCAGTCCGCCATGAAGAAACGCGTTTCCGACTCCCGCTGTGATAATGCCGGCACGCGCGGCATCCGCACCCTCCTGCATAAAGACCTGGTAGACTGCGGCTGCCGCATCGCGCGCCGACTTGCCGGCTCCAGCGACCTTGAGCGCGGCTACGATGCCGAGATCACCGATTTTGGCGGCACGCCTGAGCACCGCGATTTCCCTTTCACTTTTCCGCGCGCGGAGCGTTGCCATGACGCCGGAGAAATCCACGAAAGTTGCGTCCGTCAATCGAGCCGCGAGCTGCTTAAAGCGACGCAGTGGCATGCAATAGGACTCCTCATCGATCCCCACGCGCGCGCTAGCATAGCCAAGGCGACCGATTGTATCGGCAAGGACCTGGATCGGGTCTTCCCAATCGGCAAAGGCGACGGACTCCGTCACCCACGAGCTTTCATTGAACGGCCCAAGGTCAACGGCGCGCAGGATCATAGTCGGAGCGCCCGCGCAGGGCAGAAGGCAGGCTCGGTACATGTTTTCCGAGATCGGAAAGCCGGTCAGATAGACGAGGAATTCGCTCTGATCAATAATCAGAACATCGATGTTACGCGCAGCCATGTGCTGGCGTACCCGCGCCACTCGCGCTTCATATTCGTCCCTCGGAAACAACATTGGAATTCACCTTTCGTGAGGTCACTTGCGAGCTTTGGAGCGCGCTAAGCACAGATTTAGTTGGTCTCGATGTGTGTTGCTCTAAGCGTGGGCCGCTCTCCGGGCCAGCACAAGGCGTGCAGAACCTCTGACACACAAACGCAGGCAGCGCATGGATTTATCCGCTAATTGAAGAGCGCCTCAAGAGCGCGATATTTTGGAGATGAGGTTCGTTTGCTCTCCTTGCCCGGTGCTGTCCAAGCACAGCTGAAACTAATCCTTGTATTTGCGAGGAGGACCCAACGCGAACAGGATGTCTGCAAGTGTGAGGATGTCAGCCACGGGCAATCCCGTTTGTCGGCGCACGGCATCTGAAGTAACCGGAAAGCCGGTGCATTCGAATACCAATGCTCCAATATCACGATGTGAATCCAAGATCGATTTAACAGCGGCCATCACGTCGCTGATCATGGTGGGGATCTTTGGAAGGGGAATAGGCGCCATCATTTCGCGCCACGATTCGGAGCCGTCGATGCCGGCAATCGCAACAGGAATTTCCTTTGACGACCACCCTGCGGCCTTGAAATGATCCTCCTTCAGGTTGCCCGAGTCGAAGGTGACGAGACCGATCCTTTTCCCAGACGGCAGCATCTTCGCGACATGAGGGACGAGCATGAGGTTTGATAGACCTACAGGTACGGAAACTGCCCCGGATACCGCGTCCTGGAATAGCGCGGTGAACCCGCAGTTCGCGGTGATGGCCGAGACGCCTTCGCTCTCAAGCTGGCGAGCGCATTGGGCGTAAGCGTCTCTCAGCGACGGGTCACCTGCAACAACCTTCTCCGTCGTTGCGCCCGGGACCGTAATCCGCTTAGTCGGAAAGGGGAACGTTCGGGGATCTGCCATATAGCCGGGAAGCTCGGCTGAGTTTTCGAGCATCAGGATGCCCAAGGCTTTTTCAGTCATTTCAGGTGCTCCAGAAGATCTTCAGTCATTCAGGATTTCGAGCGTTCAAAAGCGCTTGGCGAAACATCTCACTTTCGGAGCTCCGCCATTTGAGGGCTTTTATACCCGCCAATTACCCGCAATCCGCTTGGATCGATGGCAACATTTAGTGGCTGGCCGCACGCCGGTGTAGAATCATTCGGAAACCGAGCATCCATTACGAGCTTCTCGCCTGCTACGTCGACGATTACTCTGCTCATGTGTCCCAGATAGCTCGATCCAACGACTCGTCCCGCGAGCACGAATCCTGTTTCCCCATTGGCGGCGGGCCGAACGAACTCGGGCCGAATAATCGCTGTCACTTCGCCCGCAGGACCATCGCACGGTAGCCAGATGTCTCCATTCAGCTGCAAGCGGCCGCTGCCGTCCAAGCGCCCTTTTAGGGACGAACACGTTCCTATAAAACTCGCAACAAATTCTGTCTGGGGGTACTCGTATATCTCACTTGGGCGCCCGACCTGCTCCACGATACCCTTGTTCATAACGACCACGCGATCTGCGATAGACAACGCTTCCTCCTGATCGTGCGTCACGAACAATGTCGTTATGTTCACCCGCTTAATTAGTTCGCGGAGTTCCTCTCGAAGACGCACGCGCAACTGCGCGTCCAGATTCGAGAATGGTTCGTCGAGGAGCAAGACATTCGGCTGAATCGCTAGAGCGCGCGCAAGGGCAACTCGCTGCTGCTGGCCTCCCGACAACTCTTTAGGTAGCCGATGGCGAAGGTGCGGCATCTCGATCAGTTCGAGCATTTCTCCGACTCGCTGCCGCCTTACATCAGTCGGCAGCTTCCTGCACTCAAGGCCGAACGCGATATTCTGCTCCACAGTTCGGTGCGGGAAGAGCGCGTAAGCTTGAAACACCATGCCCGTGTTGCGCCTGTAGGGAGGGGCTTCGGTGACGTCTGCGCCGCCGATGCAAATACGGCCGGCGGTCGGCTGAATAAACCCGGCGACCATTCGCAAAGTGGTTGTCTTTCCGCAACCGGATGGTCCGAGCAGACAAACGATCTCTCCATGCGACATGTCGATGGAAAAATCTTCAACGACAACATGGCTGCCGTATTCTTTTCGAATGCTTTTCAGCGAGACGTCTATTTTTGACATGCCGGATAGCTCCAACCCTTCATTTTCCGATGATCTTGCTCATCCCGACGAGGCGCTCCGAAATCAGAATGACCGCCAGCGTAATGAAAATTACCAAGCTGGAAATTGCTGCAACCGTTGGGTCGTAGCTGCTTTCCACAAACGAGAAGATCCGGACGGGTAGCGTCACGGTAGAAGCGCCCGAGAGAAAGATCGATAGCGTGATGTTCCCAAACGAAGTTACGAAAGCAAAGATTGCGCCCGCTACGAGATTTGGCACGAGCATGGGAACAGTCACTCGCATCACCACTCGCAATGGCGAAGCACCGAGATTGAGCGCGGCCTCTTCGAGGGCAGTATTTAAAAGGGACAATCCGTTCAGCAACGCTCGCACGACATAGGGCAGCGAAACCAAAATGTGCCCGACCAACAGAGCCTCAAGAGATGGGCCTATTCGTAGAGCAGACATGAGGTAAAGCAGTGCGAGACCAAGAACAACGATGGGTATCACGATCGGCGAGAGTAACAGTGACTGGAATGCCGCCCGTCCTGGAAACGCAAACCGGTCGATCACAAAAGCAGCTGAAAACCCGAGGGCAAGCGAGACTGCAGACGCCAAGAGCGCGATATAGGCGCTGGCCCACATGGCAGACATAAATTCTTGACTGTGCCAAGCACGGAGATACCACGCTAGCGATATGCCATCGGGCGGGAACTGCAGTATTGATCCGCGGGTGAACGATGCGCCTATAACAATGATCGCGGGCGCGAGCATCATTGCGTACACACAGGTCCGGACGATAATTCCGGCGACCGAAAGCGCATGGTCGGAAAGATCACGCTTCATCATTGCCTCGTTTCTCCGAGCAACAAACTTAGAGCCCGGATTGCCGTCAGCAAAACGAATGTCACGATTAGCAAGCAAACTGAGAGCGCAGCACCTAGTGGCCAGTTCAGCACGACGAGAATTTGCTCATAGATCAGACTGCCGATCATTTGCACCTTATTGCCGCCAATCAAGCGGGGAGTAATAAAGGCTGACATCGACAAGATGAAAACGAGCAGTAGACCGGTAGCAATGCCTGGAGCTGCGAGTGGAATGAGGACGCGGCCAAACGTTATCAACCGATTTGCCCCTAAATTTGCCGCCGCTTCCTCGAGAGCTGGTGAAATCTGCGACACAACGCCCATGATTGATAGAATCATGAATGGAATGAACTGCTGTACCAGCACAAAGATTACCGCTCCCCTGTTGAACAGGAGTCGCAACGGCGAATCCACGATCCCTAGGAACTCAAGCGCTTGATTCAGCAGGCCGTTACGGCCGAGCACAACCATCCACCCAAACACGATGACCACGAGGCTAAGCGTCAGCGGCAGGACCACGGCGATCAGCCGCCACTTGCGGCGATGTGGCGGCAGTCGCGCAAGTGAATAGCCAACTGGGAAGCCGATCACGAGGCATATCAACGCGACCTCGGCACTGATTATGAAAGTTTGAACCAGCACCGATGCGAAGTAACCGTCTGACAATATCAACGCGTACTGTTGCAGGCTGTAGCCGGTAGCGCCAACGGCGGTGGATCCAGGATACAGACTTACCCTGACCAATCCGCAGAATGGAACTATGAGAAAGGTCAGAAGGAATATGAAAGATGGTGCCATTAGAATAGCGAACCAGACCCATTGCCGCGTCGGCGGGATCAGTGGCGAATGCGTCGCAATTCTTGTGAGCTTCGAGTGACCCAACGCAATTACCCTCTGTCATAGAAGTTCATTGGAGGCATCTAGCCTAGATGACATCCTCATACCCATGAGGAACAGCCAGCTCGGTCAGCGAAATTCTTTGTTGAAGCGGTTGAGCCAGGCTCCACGGTTCGCTGCAACCTTGGTCCAATCAACTGACTTTTGGTTTTTGGGTTTGAGCATCCTGTCCGCGACCTCAGTTGGCATGTTGACATCTACCGCCGGGCGATAGCCGAAGAAGCTCGCGAGGGCCGCTGGGTACTCGCCCGAGAGCGCTTCCTCCATAAACGCATAAATCGCTTCCGGTTTTTTGGATGTCTTCACGGGGTTTAGGTATGACACCACCGAGTACGTCCCCTCGGCTGGCTCCACCATTTCGAACGGCTTGCCTGCCTTTTGCAGTGAGATTACGCGACCATCGAAAAATGGTGCCGCCCAGACCTCGTCTTGTTCCAAGAGTTGGAGCATGTTCACGGTAGAGCTCGTGATAGTCGCCACATTTGGCTTCAGCTTTGCAAGCGCCACGAAACCTGGATCGATGTTGTCAACGCTACCGCCATTCGCCTCGGCCATAGCGATCAATTGCATGAGCCCGACCGTGTTCTCGATGTTGAAGAGTCCGACCCGGTCCTTCAGATCCGGACGAGCGAGATCAGCGAACGACTTTATGGTCGCTTTGACACTTTTCGTGTTGCGCGCGAGTACAATTGACGGCATGCCGAGCGGCACGCCGTAGTCGCCAAATTCACGTGTACCAGGCAACGCCTTAGTGATGCTCTTGACGTCGGAGCTTGTGACGGGCGCAGCCGCCTGCGTCCTGAGAATCTCCGGCATTACGGGGCTGTCAACCATCAGAATGTCGAACGCCGGGTTCTCTGGCGCGGCAAGAACCTTCGCGAGCGCTGCAGGCGAGGTTCCGGGCGTGAAGACAACCTGCAAACCGGTTTTGCGCTCCAGCGGCGCGACGATGCGTTCTTGTATGATGCGGTCCCAGTCACCGCCGTATCCATTGATACTAAGCGTGACGCCAGCAAATTTCTTGTCTTGCGCTCTAAGGACTGAAGGACAGCTGATGATGGTCGCGGCTGCTGAAAGCTTCAAAAAGTCTCTGCGGTTCATGTTTGCACTCCCTTACTGTGATCGGTGTTGGAAGTTGTCCGTGTCTTTCGACTGTTTAGCGAACACTTCCTGCTAGCTCGGCGACGTAGCGTTTTCGATATTTCGAATTCAGCGGATCGACCAAAAATGAATCTGTTCTCGCTTTCATGGTCGCCCTGCCGGTGACCTGGGCTGCCCACCACGACAATCTCGGTAGGGACGATCGGAAAGTGTTGCGCGCTCCGGCCTCAATCAACTTGGCGGCAGTTGCTTTCCTCCATTAGCTGGCAACCCACTTTGTCCAGCGATCGATAAGAGTGTCGCGGTTGGATTTTCCGCTCGATCCGATTGCGTTCAACCACTGGTCGTTGCGCCAGAACTGCTTGTCAATATTGCCAGGGGCGGTCGGAAGTTGAGTGGCCACCTTCTGGTCCATCAGATGAAGCGCGTTGACGTTCGTAGGACCGTAAGCCATTCGGCTCTGAAGCCGTGCTTGGGTCGAGGCCGCGCTTGCGTAAGCCAAGAAGCGCATGACGGCCTCTTTGCGTCGAGTACCACGAGGCACGACCCAGTAAGTGGCAGAGAGTTCGCCCTGGTTCCATGTCAGGTCAACCGACGCACCCTGGTCCTTGAGCGTCTGGATGCGGCCATTCCAGGCAGAGCCGATAACGACTTGACGATCAGAAAGGAGTTGCGCCGGCTCAGCTCCGGCGGTCCAAAACTTAGGTATATGAGATTTTATCGCGTCTAAGCTTTTGAAAGCTCGATCAAGGTCGAGGGGATAAAGATTGTTCGGATCGGCGCCTGCGGCGATAAGTGCAAATGCCAAAGTGGCCGGATGCCCAGCGCCAGCCTCCTGCAGAGTGCGGAGGCCAGGGTACCGTTTCAGGTCCCAGAACTCCATCCACGTTTGAGGTCTTGGTTTTCCGCTGGGCCAATCGGCTAGTGAATAAGCCATTACCGAGGAATAAATGTAAGATCCGACACCGTACTTCGCTTTGGCTTCGGGCAGCAGGCCACTCATCGTCTCCTTTTCGAAGAAAGCGTAGTCAATTTCCTCGAGAAGTTCTTCCGGGTGAGGCCTAAACGGAGTACCGGTTAGCTCAGCGGCGTCGACTTCGACATTGCCGCCATTTACCTGTGCCTTGATGTGAGACTCGGCTAGTTGCGTCTTATAGAGGACCTCAATGCCCGTGGCCTCCATAAAGGGTTGGATGACCGTTTCTTTCATGGCCTGCTCGTAGGCTCCGCCACCGGCCGCAATGACGATCGTGGCATTGGTCTGTGCGCGAGCAATGGTCGGCGCTGCAAGCGTGAGCGCGAGTCCTCCAGCGGCAGTCCGCATTAGCTGACGGCGGCTGAGAGTGGCATCGCACGCGTTCGACATCTACATACTCTCTTCGGTTCGATCTATTCAGAACAATTCGGGTCGCGTGTAGGGTGCGGCTTCGACCATGGCCGACACCTATGCCGCTGTTGCGGGCTGGACAACGATTTCGATGCCGGTCGTTGCAGTAGGTGGCCCGTAGATGGCGGCGGTCATCGCGTCCTGGTAAGCGCCGCCCAGGCCTCGCACGACCACCTGGCCTCCAGCGGCCCCGGGGCCGGCTGCGGCCAAGGACTTGAGGAAGCAGCGACGGGACAAACGCATCTTTTCTGACATTTTGCGGACTCCCTTCACTTGGCTACTTGCGTGGATGGCGGGGGGCGGTGGCGCTAGAGCTATTGGGACCTTTCCCGTTGCCGTTGCGAAGGCCCCTCAGGCGATGCTGTTCAAGTGATGGTTCGCGCGCATTGTTGCTGTCGTTCTTCCAGTGACCGAGGCGCTTCCATTCCTCATCCGAGCGCCGCAAATGCGTGATTGTGGTTTCGTCGCGAGCTAGCACCAGCGCGTTGAGCCAGTCGGCAATGAACATGGTGCCGAGCTGGGACCACCACGCGGAAGCGCTGCTGGCGCGCGCTACGTAAAGGGTATGCTGTGCGATCCGAGCCAGCGGCGAGGAGCCTCGATCCGTAATCGCCACAACAGTGGCACCTGCCTCGCGGGCGAGTTTCAAGATATCGGTCGTATAGGGTAGGTAGCGCGGATAGCCGATGCCGATGAACACGTCCTGGGGACCAACGGAACGAAACCGATCGGCGAGGTCGCCGTGTTCGATGTTGAAGACCTGCGCCTTGTCGAGCGACTGACGGAGATGCATGGCGAGGTAGACGGCCATCGGATAAGTCGTACCGTGGCCAGTGACGAAGATCTGCCGGGCAGAAATGAGGAGATCGACCACCGCGCTGATCTTGCCGTGAGCGTTAAGACGTTCAGTCTCCTCGATCAGAGACGTCCCGCTGGTGACCAGTGCTTGCTGGAATGCGCTAATATCGCTGGTTTCTGATTGTCGCATTCCGCTGGAACCGACCTCGTCCAGCAGGCGCGCACGCACCGCATCCCGCATTTCCGGAAAGCCGTCGTAGCCCAAAGCCTTTGCAAAACGGATGATCGCAGCGTCGCTCTGGCCGACGGCCTCAGCGAGCTGACGGCTTGTCATGAACGCCATGCGCTCGCCGAGCTCCAGGGCGCGACGCGCCAGATCCTGTTGCGCCACCGTGAGCTGGTCGAAATTTGCTGAGACTTGATCTTGAAAGGCCACCAAGATTCGTCCTGTTGCAAACGCTACAATTATTTCTGAGTTAGTAGCATATACAACATTAGCCCGCAAGCCCAAATGCGCGCAGTGAGGCGCCCATTGCGATTACCTGAGGTTCTGGGGCTGGTTAGCTAGTGAAAGCTATTCCAAGGGTTCCTGGACGTGTCGCCCGGGATCCGATCCAGACCCGGCCGGCATCAAGGCGCCATGCGCCCGGTGAGGAAGCGTGAGATCACTCCGCCCAGTTTTGCGCTATCCAGGGGTTTCGCCAGCGACGCCTTAGCTGCGGCGACGACCGCATCCGGCGCGATCCCCTTGCGTGCGTCACACAGCGCAGTGGCGTAGTTCACATCGAACTCCGGATGCGGTTGCACGGTCAATGTTGTGCCGTTCGCGTAGAGCAGTCCGGCATACGGTGTGAAGTCCGAGAAAAGAATGGAGCGCGCCTCACGTGGCGCCTCTACGACCTGGTCTTGATGCGAGCAAGCAATGGCCAAATGCCGCCCCTCGATGATGCCGTTGTCTGGAACCACCTCGTAGACATGTCGTCCGATTCCCCAGCCGTTCTCCGATTTACGCACCGTGCCGCCTAGCGCCTGCGCGATCAGTTGATGGCCGAAACAGACTCCGACCATCGGAACTTGGCGTGCATGGGCGGCCCTTACGAAATCTTCGAGCGGTGGGATCCAGCCGAGTTTCTCGTAAACGCCGGCCGACGACCCGGTGATAAGGATCGCCTCCAGGCCCGTGGCGTTGGGAACTTGCTCACCATTGGCAATTTCCACGACATCAAAGTCGATCGAATCATCGACCGCGCCGATCATGCGCTGGAACATCTCTGGATAGGATCCATGGCGTCCCCGCAACTGAGGCAGGACGAGTCCGGTTTCTATGATCGTAATGCGCGGCATGAAGTGTCCTCAACGCAAGAAAAGGATGTCTGATGATGCATCGCATCAGGCGCAAATTTCCAGAATGGCGAGCATGTAGATGCGGATCATGTCGACGAAATCGACGATGTCGACGCGCTCGTCGGGCATCGTGTTGTAGCGGCCGCCGGGGCCGCAGACGATGCCTTCCATGCCGCCGAAATAGTGCAGATGACCGGCGTCGGTGCCGTAGAAGCAGCTTGGCGCGACCGGCCCGGTCGCCTGGTCTTCGCCGCGCACCGTGCGATAGGCGCGGTTGACCGCAGCTACGATCGGGCTGGTGTGCGCCACCTCGAACGGCGGCATTGTGGGTATGCCGGCGCGGTCTTCTGACATGATCTCGGCCTTGAGGCCCGGAAAGCGCGCCTCAAGCGCGTCGAGCTCGCCGCGCAGGTCGGCCAGCGCTCCCGCTTCGGTCTGGCCCGGCGCATAGCGGCCCGAGCCCTTGATCCGCACGTAGTCCGCGACCTGGGGCGCGCGCCATTCGTGCAGCTCGCGGCCGAGCGCGCCATGGACGACGCCGACATGGACGCGGTTGATGCCTTCATGCTCCGGCGAAAGCGCACCGGTGAACTTCATCGCGTTGAGACGCGGAATGAGGTCGCACGCGGCGGCGATCGCGTCGACCGCCTCTTCGCGCTTGGAGAGGTGGCGGGTGTTGCCGGTCAGTTCGATGATGAACATGAACGCGGCAGCGTGCATGGTCATCGCCTTCAGGTCGGTCGGCTCGGAGTTGATGAAGTAGTCCGCGCGCAGCCCTTGCTCGACCAGCGAGTAGGTACCGACGCCGCCTTGCAGCTCGCCGACGACGTAGGTCAGGATGACGTCGCCTTTGAGCTTGATGCCGGCATCGACCAGCGTCTTGACGGCGCAGAAATAGGCGGCATCGCCGGCCTTCATGTTGGAGACGCCGATGCCGAAGATGAAGGCGTCGTCGACCTTGCCGGCCCAGGGATCGACAGTCCAGCCCTCGGTCACTGGGTTGGTGTCGAGGTGGCCGTTGAACAGCAGGCTCTTGCCGCCGCCCACGCCTTTCCAGCGCCCGACGGCATTGACCCGGCCCTCATCGCCGAAAGAGGCGAGCTCGGTCTCGAGGCCGATCTCGTGCATGCGGCCAGCCATGAAGGCGGCGAGCTGCTTCTCACCATCGGACTTCGAGTAGCTCTTGTGCTGCACAATGCGGGATAGGAGGTCGAGGGCCGCTGGAACGTCGATCCGGGCGAGAAGTGCGTTGTGATCCATCGAAGCAATCCTTGTCGTCAGCCGACCGGTACGGGGGAGGCTGCCATCAGTTCGCGGGTGTAGGGATGAATGTGGTTCGCATCGAAATCTTCGATCGGAAGCAGGTCGACCAACTCGCCCCGGCGCATCACCGCGATACGGTGCGCGATCTGGCGGATGAGGTTGAGATCATGGGTGATGAACAGGAAGGCTGTGCCGGTCTCCGCGCGCAGTGCGAGCAGCAACTCGATGATCTGGGCCTGAACGGAAACATCCAGCGGCGCAGTGATCTCGTCGCAGATCACCAGCTTCGGCCGCGCCGCGAAGGCCCGCGCGATGGCGATGCGCTGCTTCTCGCCGCCTGAAAGCTGGTGCGGCCAACGATCGGCGTAAGGTGCCGGCAGGCGGACCTGATCGAGCAGGCGCGGAATGTCGGCAAGACTGCGGCCATAGAGCTTGAGGGGACGCGACAGGATCTCGGCGATCCTGTGACGCGGATTGAGCGAGGAATCCGGGTGCTGGAACACGATCTGGACGTCGCGGCGATAGGCGGCGTTCATCTCGCGCGCAGAATGGATCAGCTGATTGTCGAAGGAGATCCTGCCCGAGAAACGGGCAAGTCCGGTGAGTGCGCGTGCCATCGACGATTTGCCCGAGCCGGACTCGCCGACGAGGCCGAGGATCTCACCGGCGCGAACATCCAGAGTGATCTTGTTCGTTGCCGGGGCAGGAGCAGCACGCAACAGTCCCGTGCTGCCATAGTGAACCTCGATGTCGGAGGCTGCGAGCAGAATTTCGTCACGCGGCCTGTCATCGACGAGGCGGCGTTCGGGCCGCGGAACGGCGTCGACGAGGGCGCGCGTCTCGGCATGGCGCGGTGCGCCAAAAATCTCCGCGGCCGGGGCCTGTTCGACCAGGCGGCCGCGCTTCAGGACGGCGACGCGATCGGCGACCCGCGTCACGAGCGCGAGGTCGTGGGAGATATAGAGAGCGGCAACGCCGGTCTCTTGTCGCAACCTTGCGAACAATTCGAGGATGCGCGCGCCGGTGATGACGTCGAGCGCAGTCGTCGGCTCGTCGAACAGGATCACGTTGGGCCGGCAGCCGAAGGCAGTGGCAATGACGACGCGCTGCTTCTCGCCGCCGGAGATTTCGTGCGGATAGCGCCGCATCACCGCGGCCGGATTGTTGAGATCGACGTGGTCGAGCAGCTCGATGGCGAGCGCAGTGGCCTTGCGCGGCTTGAGGTCGCGATGCCGGATGAGCGCTTCGGTGATCTGGCCGCCGATGGTGAGTGTTGGGTTGAGCGCGGTCGACGGGTCCTGAAACACCATCCCGATGCGGCGTCCCCGGATCCCGGTGAGCTCGCGCGGACCGAGGCGTTGGAGGTCGACATCACCGAGCCGCAAGGAGCCTGCGACTTCCCTTGCATTGGCGGGCAAATGGCGCATCAGGGCCCAGGCCAGCGAGCTCTTGCCGGATCCGGATTCTCCGACGAGCCCGAGCACCTCGCCCCGTGCGATCTCAAGCGAGATGTCCTGCAGCACGCGGACCGGTCCGGCGGACGTGATATAGTCAAGCGTATAGTTCTGAATCGAAAGTGCAGGGGTCACCGCTCGTCCTTTGGATTGAGCGCGTCGCGCAGGCCATCGCCGACTAGATTGAAGGCAATGGCAGTGAGGGCGATTGCGACCGATGGCGCGATCAGCCCCCACGGCGCCTGATGCATGTATTGGCGCGCATCCGCCACCATCAGCCCCCATTCGGATGCGGGCGGCTGGGCGCCGACGCCAAGGAAGCTCAGCGTTGCGAACAGCATGACGGCGAAGGACACGCGGATGGTGGATTCGATCACGATCGGCGCCATGACATTGGGCAGCATCTCGCGGAAGACGACCCACAGCGCGCCATCGCCGCGCGCGATTGCGGCTTTCACGTAGTCCTGATTGCGCACGTTGAGCGCCACCGAGCGCGTTACCCGTGCCATGCCGGGTGCAAAGGCGATCGCGATGGCAATGACGGCGTTGCTGGCACCATTGCCGAGCGTCGAGACCAGGAGCAGGGCCATCAGCAGACCGGGGATCGCCATCACGGCATCGTTGGTGCGCATGATCGCTTCGTCAGTGCGTCCGCCGAGATAGGCGGAGCCGACACCGATGATCGCGCCGGCCGCGCTGCCGATGAGGGTGGCGAGGAGGGCCATCGGTACGGTCGACCGCGCCCCGACCATCAGACGGCTCAGGATGTCGCGTCCGAATTGATCCGCGCCGAGCCAATTCTGCCAGCCAGGCGCGCGGAACCTGCCGAGAAAATCGATCTTTTCCGGCGCATAGGGCGCCAATGCCGGCCCGAACAGGCAGGCGATCGCGACGAGCGCGAGCAACACGATGCCGACAAAGCCCTGCGGCTTCCGCAGCAGGCGGATGAACGGCTCAGTCATAGCGGATCCGCGGATCGAGAAGCGCATAGGCCATGTCGGCCAACGTGTTGGTGGCGGCATAGGTCGTGGCCATGATCAACGCACCCGCCTGGATCGACGGAAGGTCGCGCGTCGTGATGGCAACCATCAGTGCACGGCCGATGCCGGGAATGGCAAAGATCTCCTCGATCACGATGATGCCGCCGAGCAGATAGCCGACATCGAGCGCGATGATGGTGATGACCGGCAGCAGCGCGTTGCGCAAGGCATGGCGAAACAGCACGCGCCGTTCAGGGAGCCCCTTCAGACGCGCAGCGCGGATATAGTCGGATTTCAGCACGTCGAGCGTCTCGGAGCGCATCATGCGCATGACGTGGGCGATCAGGATCACCGAGACGGTAAGCACCGGTAGTGCCAGATGACGGATGCCGCCGCCGAAATCCTCGAGCGGGGAGACGTAGCCGGTCGCCGGCAGCAAGTGCAGGGTATCGGCGAGCAGGAGGGCCAGCAGCGTTGCGGTGACGAACTCCGGCAACGAGACGCCGAGATAGGCAATGAGGCTGACGCCGGTGTCGGCAAGCCGGCCTTGCCGCAGCGCGGCCACCATGCCGAACGGTACCGCCACGGCCAGCGTAACAAGGATGGACGAGACCGCGAGCAGCAGCGAGCGTGACAGCGCGGCCAGCATTTCCGGGCCGACCGGCTGGCTGGTACGCATCGAGATGCCGAAATCGCCGGTGAAGACATGGCCGGCCCAGCGCGCATATTGCAGCCAGGCCGGATCGCCGAGCCCGAGCTTCGCCCGGAGCGCAGCGAGCACCTCCGGCGTCGCATTTTCCCCGAGCAGCGACTGGGCCGCATCCGCCGGAAGGATCTGCGTGATGACGAACACCAGCATCGCGACCACGATGATGGTGTAGGCCATCAGCATCAGGCGGCGCATGAACCAGGCGAGTGACACCGAACCTCTCCAGCCTCAGGCGCGCTTCGGCGCGCCGGCGCCGAGCGAGACCATGTCGAGACGGAACACCGAGCCGCGCGGATGCAGGATGTAGCCGTCGACGTAGGACCGTTGCGCTGCGAGCAGGTCAAAGAACGCCGAAATCACCGTCGGGACTTCAGCATTCATCATGTTCTGGGCCTTTGCATAGAGCGCGGTACGCTTGGCTTCATCGTTCTCGACGCGCGCGGCATTGATGACGGCGTCAAACTCGCTGTTGTTCCAGCGGGTTTCGTTCCAGGCCGCGTTCGAGGTGTATAGCAGGTTGAAGATCGCGTCCGCGGTCGGCTGCATGTTGTAGAAGCCGACGTAGAAATTGCCCTTCTTCCAGACCTGGTCGAGATAGGTCGCGTGCGGCATGGTCTGCACGTTGATGCGGAATCCGGCGGTCGCCGCCATCTCGCGCACGGCGACGCCGAGCTGCGTTCGGGTCGCCGGCTTGTCGGAAGCGATCAGTGTCAGGTCGATGCCGTTGGGATAGCCCGCGTCGGCCAGAAGCTGCTTCGCCTTGGCGATATCGGGCTTCTTCAATGGAATGTTCTTGTAGAAGTGATAGGCGGAGCTCAGCGGCGTATCGTTGCCTGGCGTGCCGTAGCCGCCCGCGACGAAGCCGACGGTCGCCTCGCGATCAACCGCTAGGGCCAGCGCCTGGCGCACGCGCACGTCGTTGAACGGCTTCTGGTCGCAGCCGAGGTTGATGTTCAGGAATTGGCCTGAGGGCGTGCGCAGCGCTTTGACGCCGTCGGCCTTGACCAGGCGCTCATATTCGCCGGGCGTGGTCGTAAGCAGTAGATCGATCTCGCCGGAGATCATCGCCGAGGCCTCGGCGGTGCGGTCCGGATAGACCAGCAGTTCTATCCGGTCGAGGTAAGGCCGCATCGGATCATAATAGACAGGATTGCGTTCGACGATGATCCGGCGATCAGGCTCGTAGGACGTGAGCTTGAAGGGGCCGGTGCCGTTGGCGGTGATCGAAAGGCTGGCGAGGTCGCCGGCGACGATCTTGGCCGGAACGATGCGCGCATTGAGATAGGTGAGTGCCACCGGAAGGTCGGCATAAGCGCCGGAGAGCGTGAATTTGACAGTCAACGGATCGAGCGCCGCGACCTCCTTGATCGGGCCGACATTGGTGCGGCCGGGGGAGGCGGTCTTCGGATTGAGGATGGCATTGATCGTGGCGACGACATCGTCGGCGGTCAGTGGCGAGCCGTCATGAAACGTCACGCCCGGGCGCAGCTTGAAGGTCCATTCGGTCAGCGCGGCATTTGACTCCCATGAAAGGGCGAGGTCCGGCTCGACGGTCATGTCCGGCTTCAGCCTCGTGAGGTTGGAGTACAGCAGTTCGGTCAGGAGGTATTCGGGGTTCACGCGCGCCAGCATCGGATGAATCACCGACATCGCCTGATCCACCGACATGCGCAGGACGCCGCCGCGCTTCGGTGCTTCGGCGAAGGTGATCTTCGGCGCGTTGACGAGGCTGATCGCGGTTCCGGCAAGGAAAAGACGGCGAGTGACAGACAGCATGGAGCGGGTTCCTTCGGTTAGCGGGCAGCGGGTGTTTCGGGAGATAGGTCCGAACGGAATTCAGCGGACAGATAGGCGAGCACCGATTTCGCCAGCGCGACGATGTCGGCGCGCGTGGTGAATTCGCCGGGGGCGTGAACTCGGTTGTCCGGCCGGCCGACGCCGGTGAGCAGGATCTCCTGCATGCCGGTCTGTTGCACCCAGCCGAAATCGGAACAACTCGTCGCGCCCCATTTGGCGAAATCGTCCGGCGCGTAGCCGAACCCGGCCGACAGTGCCTCCTGCCAGCGAGGCCAGTGCGGACCCGTAGGATCTGACGTCGGCATCAGGTGGCCGGTGAGGACCACGTCGACGTCGGCTCCAGGCGCGGCCGCGGCGATGGCATCCTCGATTTCGGCTCGCGCGGCCAGAAAATCTTCCTCCGGCGCATAACGCCGACAGACGAGGACTTCGAAGAGCGACGGAATCTGGCCGCCGCATTGGCCGCCATGGGCGGCGGAAATATCGAGTTGGGCCGCGAGCGGACTCGTTGCGCCCGGTGGCGCAGGCAGGGCTGACGTCCGCGCGGCGATTTTCGGCTTCAACGCCGTAAGTGCATTGAGGATCGGAAGTGCGGCCTCGATGGCATTGGCACCCGAACCCGCGGTCCCGGCCGCGCTTGCGTGAACGGTCTTGCCGTGCACGCGCAGCAGAAGCGTGAAGAGGCCGAAGCAGCCGGCCCAGATCCGCGGCGCCGCGGTGCCGTTGAAGTTGAGAATGTGGCCTTCGAGTAAACCCTGCTCGGCGACATATCGCACGCCGGGATAGAGCCCGCCTTCCTCGTCGGTGCAGAGCAGCAGCATCGGGTCGTAACCGAGCGGAAGGCCGATTGCGTCGGCGGCGCGCAGGGCCAGCAGAACGGCTGCGATGGTGCCCTTCATGTCGGCGGCGCCAAGGCCGATCAGACGATCGCCGTCGCGCGTCAATTGGAACGGATTGGTTGTCCAGCCCGGCGCTGCCGGCACGGTGTCGACATGGAAGTAAAGTCCGAGCACCGGCTTGCCGGATCGGCGTCGCGCGGTGAGATTGGCTCTGCGGCCATAGGCCGGGCCGCCCGTCACACGCCACAAGTGCTCGGGCACATCGACGGGCTGACACTCCAGCCCAAGGGCCGCAACAGTGCTGTCCATCAATTCGGCAAACGCTTCATATCCTGCGCCGGGTGGGAAGGTCGTGTCGACCGCCACCATCCGCGCGAGATCGTCGACCGCATGTTCGGCCGTGCGCTCGATTTCAGCGAACCCGTCGGCCAGCGTCGGGCTGGTCTGCCTTGGGCCTGGCGATGGGGAAACCATTTACAATGGCTCAATTCTGTTGGCGCGGATGGCCGATCCCGATGACTTAGTCTTGAAAGGCCCTCAAGACTCGGTATGTTGTAAATGCTACAGTGGTAAAAATATCAGTAGCATATGCAACATGTGCTCGCAAGCCCATATGCGCGCCCTGAGGCGCCCATTCCAATTACTGAGGGTTCTCAGCGGATTAGTTTGGTGAAAGCTATTGCAGCGGTTGCTGGACGCGTTGGCCAGGTCCAATCTTGTTTAGGCATCCAGACCCGCCCCCCGTGCGCTCGGTGAGGAAGCGTGAGATTGCACAGCCTATTTTGCGCTATCCAGCGGTTTTGCCAGTGACGCCTTAGCTTAGCGGTGGCGACGGCGACCATGAAACGGGCGGAAGCGCCCGCCATACCAAGAAAAATCAATATCTGGGAAGATGTTCACCGAATTTGCGGCGCAGGGGACGGGATCGGTGGTTAAGTCTCGGCGCCCCACTGGCCGGCTTCGAATATGCCGAGTTGTCGACCAATCTAGTTGCTAACTGCGGACCGAGGAAGGCGGCGGAGATTCATCGATACGCGGCCTGCTCGACCGCAAAAGATGCATATCAGCGCCGGCCCTTTGGCCGGTTTGCAAGCACATTTCTAATCGAAAAGCTGGAATGGATGCGTGAGACGCCTGGAAGGGTCGAGAGGATTTCCTTGTGGATCCGCTCGAACTCAACAGCATTGGCTGCTTCCACGCGCAGGAAGTAATCCGCGCCACCCGTCATGAGGTAGCACTCCTGGATCTCCGGATACTTGCGGACCGCAGCCTCGAATTTATTGAGATACTCCACGGTCTGCCGTTCCAGCGTGATGTTGATCAGCACGGCAAGCCCCTGCGAATCGGCGCCGGTCTCGACGAGCGCCGTGTATCCGCGAATGACGCCGGCCTTCTCGAGAAGCTTGATGCGCCGCAGACAAGCCGAAGGAGAAAGCCCAACTTCCTCCGCCAGATTGACATTGCTGACCCGGGCATTCACACGCAGCGCGCGCAAGATATTGCGATCTATGCTGTCCATCGCTGAAATCCAGTTTGTGCGAAAATATCGCTGATCATTCCAATTTTGCTGGTTCCGCAGAATAATCAAGCAACGAATGCGCAGCATTTGCTCGATTATTGCGCTACGCCTTTCGTCATGAAAAGCGAAAAGAAATTCGACCGAACTGCTCCGCAGGCGCTCGTAGATGGGGAAGCACAGGGCTTCCCCGGATACATGACCGTCGATTTGACCGCACTGCGCCGGAATTTTGAGCGTATCGCAGCCTTGGCGAACCCGGCCAGCGTTGCGGCAGTCGTCAAGGCCCTCGCCTATGGTCTGGGTGCCATCCAGGTGGCGGGGTCATTGCTTGATGCTGGCTGCAGACACTTTTTTGTGGCGCAAGCGGAGGAAGCCATTGCGCTGCGGCCTCAACTTCCGAACAACGCTCAGCTCTTTGTGGAAGCCTCGTCGAAGTGATCGGTCTTCATCAGACAATCGAGGCGCTGGCAGCGGACGCGGGCACGATCGCCTACGAAATTCTCACGGGCCTCGGTCATCGCTTCCGCAGAGAGTATCGCTAATGCGTTCCCGGCAAACACCCCGCATCAATATCGTCAAGCAGAACGTTGGACCAAAGGAATGAAAGTCACCATTTTAGGCGCGGGCATTATCGGCGTCACAACCGCATATCAACTTGCAAAGCTCGGGCACGAAGTCGTCGTTGTCGATAGGCAACCGGGTCCAGCACTGGAGACCAGTTATGCGAACGCCGGGGAGGTCTCCTTTGGCTACTGTTCGCCGTGGGCTGCCCCCGGAATCCCTATGAAGGCCGTCAAGTGGATGCTTATGCGGCATGCGCCATTGATCCTTCGTCCGAAGCTTGATGCCGCCATGCTCTCTTGGCTTGTCCGCATGTTGTCCAACTGCACAGCCAGCCGGTATGCCCTTAACAAGGGACGGATGCTCCGCCTGGCGGACTACAGTCGCAAGGCACTTGCCGAGGTGAGGGAAGAGACCTCGTTGCACTATGACGAGCGTATGCAGGGGACCCTGCAGTTGTTTCGAACACAACAGCAGCTCGATGCATCGGCAAAGGACATGAAGGCTCTTGCAGCGGATGGCGTTCCATTTGAGGTGCTCGATCGAGACGGTTGTGTTCGGGTCGAACCCGCATTGCGCCACGTTCGCGACCGAATAGTCGGAGGGCTTTTAACTCCGAAGGACGAGACCGGCGATTGCTTCAAGTTCACCAATGCGCTGGAGCAGAAAGCCGCGGCATTGGGTGTCGATTTCCGTTACGGACATTGCATCAATGGACTGGACATCGAAGCCGGCCAAGTGCGTGGTGTGATCACCGATCGCGGGGCTATTCGTTCGGACGCGGTCGTTGTCGCACTGGGAAGTTATTCACCGCTTCTCCTCAAGAAGATAGGAATCAAGCTGCCAGTTTATCCTGTCAAGGGATACTCGCTGACGATTCCCATTACCGACACTTCGCGCGCCCCCGAATCGACGGTCATGGACGAGACATACAAGATTGCGATTACCCGCCTCGGGGACCGCATTCGTGTCGGTGGAATGGCTGAAATCTCAGGTTACACCAATGATCTCGTCGAGGCACGCCGGCGAACGCTGGAGTATTCCGTGATGGATCTGTTTCCCGGTGGAGACCCCAAGAACGCGTCCTTCTGGTCAGGGCTACGACCGATGACGCCGGATGGGACTCCAATTATCGGCCGGACCAGAATTAGAAATCTTTTCGTGAATACCGGGCATGGCACTCTCGGTTGGACAATGAGTTGCGGGTCCTCTCGGGTCATAGCGGACCTTGTGTCGGGGCGGAAGCCCGACATCGAAACAGAGGATCTCGGCCTAGCCCGTTACCAATAGTCTTATACTAATCCGCTGAGGTGGTGACTCACGGTGGGGCTTTCCAAATCAGCGGGTCGATGATTCAACATGGCAATTGGAGGGAGTTGCCATGGGCCAGCCGATTGCGGTTCGGACGGATTTGACGGCGGTTGAGGTGCGCCGGTTAGCGCGGCGGGCGAAGGACAGCGATCAGGTTCGGCGGCTTCTGGCGATTGCTGCGGTGCTCGATGGCGCCTCGCGCACGGAGGCCGCCAAGGTCGGCGGGATGGACCGGCAGACGCTACGCGACTGGGTGATCCGGTTCAACGAGCAAGGGCCGGATGGTTTGATCAATGTCCCCGCGCCAGGTGCGCCGGCGAAGCTCAACGAGGAGCATCGGGCGTTTCTGGCGCAGATCGTGGACGAAGGGCCGATCCCGGCCATCCATGGCGTGGTGCGCTGGCGGGCGTGTGACCTGATCATGCGGCTGCACGAGGAGTTTGGCATCTCGGTATCAGACGACACGGTCTATCGCGCCCTCAAGGACCTCGGCTTCTCACACGTCAGCGCCCGGCCGAGAGCTTACAAGCAGGATCCCGATGCGATCGAGGCATATAAAAAAACTTCCACTCCAGCGTGGAGGACATCCGCAGCAGCCTTGCGCCGGACACGCCGGTAGAGGTGTGGTTCCAGGATGAGATGCGGGTGGGCCAGAAGAATAAGCTCACCTATCGCTGGGCCAGAAAGGGATCGCGGCCGCGGGCAGCCCATGACCAGCGTACGCAATCGACGTACCTGTTCGGTGCCGTATGTCCTGAACTCGGAACTGGCGCCGCTCTGGTACTACCTTTCTGCAACACCGAAGCAATGCAGCTTCATCTCGATGAGATATCCACCAAGGTCAGCCATGGTGCCCACGCCATCATCATCCTCGATCAGGCTGGATGGCACGGAGCGAAGCAGCTGAGCGTTCCGCACAACATCTCGCTGCTGCCATTGCCGCCGCGTTCGCCCGAGCTGAACAGCCAGGAGAACATCTGGCAGTTCATGCGCCAAAATTGGCTGTCAAACCGCGTCTTCAAATCCTACGACGACATCGTCGACCACTGCTGTTACGCCTGGAACACCCTCATCGCGCAGCCGTGGAAGATCATGTCGATCGGGCTCCGCGATTGGGCTTACATCGGTCGATCATTATGAGGATTGGTATTACGCCGAATGAACGGCCGTATTTGGACGGTCTGCCACCTTCGAGCGCGAGCACCGCATGCCAACGAGTGAAGGCGCTCTGCCCCTTGTAATAGTAAATGCGCTGGCACATCGGCGAATGCGTCTCCCGATGGAGCGCAACCCAAGGCGGCGCATCAACATCATGGGCATCACGCTGACCCATAAGCGTGCGGGAGCTGGATGTATTTGTCAGTGGTCCGCGACCGCCACTGCGCAAGGCCTAGATGCGTGTTGCCTGACTGCCATCGGGAACGATGGCGCACCCGACACGATTCGAACGTGTGGCCTCCCCCTTCGGAGAATAAGGCATTTAGTTAGCCCGCGCGCGACAACGGAATGATTTTGTCGCCTTCGAGAGCCAACGCTGTAATATGGTCTGCCCACCACTGCATCATTCTTCGACGATCAGGCATCCACTCCGCGGCGTTGTACGCGCGTCGCACTTCGTTTCGTTCTACGTGCGAAAGCTGGCGTTCGATCCAATCTCGGTTGAACAAGTTGGTTTCGTTTAAGATCGTGGAAGCGACGGTGCGGAAACCGTGGGTCGTGGCGCGACCGTGATATCCCATCCGGTAGATGGCATAGAGCATGGTGTTGCTGGACATGCAGTCGCCTTTTCCGGGCGAAGGAAAGATGTAGGGACTACCGCCACAAAGCGCGCGCAGCTCGCGCAATACCGCGACTGCTTGGCGTGACAGAGGCACCAGATGCTCCAGGCGCATTTTCATACGTTCGGCCGGAATGCGCCACACAGCGGAATTCTCATCCAGGTTCTCCAGTTCGCCCCACTTGCCGGCGCGCAGCTCAGTCGTTCGAAGAAACGTCAGGGTTACCAGCTTCAATGCAAGTTTGGTCTGCTGCTCGCCGCTGTAACATTCCAACTTCTGCAAGAAGGTTGGCAGCTCCGAAAGCGGCATCGCTCTGTGACGTTGCGGTTCTCCCGTAGCTCGTAAAGCGTCCTTGAGATCAACGGAGGGGTCCCGCTTCGCTCGGCCGGTCACGATAGCGAAACGGAATATTTGTCCGACGAGTTGCTTTAGCCGTCGCGCCGTTTCGTTCACCCCGCGCTTCTCGACCTTGCGCAGCATGTCCAGAAGTTCCGGCGGCTCAATCGCCGCAACCGGACGGCGACCGATGGCCGGGAAAGCATTCGCCTCCAGACGTCGGAGGATCTGGGCAGCGTAGTAGGGGCTACGTGCACCTTTCCAGTTTTCGTGCCACTCGCGCGCGACGGCTTCGAAGGTATTGTCAATTGCAATCTTTGCGGCCCGCTTACGCTCCCGTTTCACTACTGAAGGATCGATGTCAGCAGCAAGGTTACGTTTGGCTTCATCCCGCGCAGCGCGCGCCTCCATCAACCCAATGGCCGGATAAACGCCGATTGCAAGGGTGCGTTGCTTGCCATGCCACCGATAGGCCAAGCGCCAGTATTTAGCTCCGTCAGGATTGATTAAGAGGTGCAAGCCGCCGCCGTCGGAGAGCTTGCGTGGCTTGACTTGCCTCTTGGCATTCCGACACTTCGTATCCGTGAGCGGCATGTTGGTATCTCGCTTCGGCTTCGATAAGATACCAACAAATATGCCAACAAAACGGCGGGATGTTAGCAAACACCCTACGAACATCGGCGAACGTTTGCACGTTGAAAGTCATTACAAAAACAGCGGAAATGTCGCTTCAGCGGATGAGGACGCATCGTTGCGAATGCTGACGGACTAACAATGTGGTGGGCCCGGCAGGACTCGAACCTGCAACCAGACCGTTATGAGCGACGGGATAACGGTCAATTTCGTTGATTTCGCTTTGTTTTTGTTTGGTCTCGTTCGCGTTTGTTGTGGTTCATTCAGGTTGTTTCTGGTGTGAAACTGGTGCGGTCCAAGCTTCCGCCGGTTCGCGAGCCCGAGCTGCGCATCCGCTGTCAGATGAGAAGCGGGAATCATCCACTCAAGTTGAGACTTTCCGCTCGCGACCCGAAACAGACTACATCGTGTAAATCATCAGGAATCCGATGACGCGGAATTTCCGACAAAGCGGCACTTGCCGAGGTCGCGATCTTTGCGTCTACAGCTCTTAGCGGTGATGCTTCCTTATCTCCGCGGCCTCGACCTGCTTACGCAGGCGGTCGAATCGTTCGCCCGCAATCGCAAGGTGGTCCAACACGTCAGGGTCCAGCTCGTCTTTGAGGCGGGCGTTCTCGTCCGCAAGATCCGCGCCCTGGCCATAGGCCATCCGGCGTTCGGTTGCACGCAGCCGATCCGAGAGCAGGATCGCAAGTGCCCGATAGAAGCGGCTTGCAAAATGAGCATCGCCAGCCAACTTCTGCTGCAAGATCGTCTTATCGAGGAACAGTGCGACCGCGTCGATCTTCGCCACAACAGTCGCGGAAGGTGGCGCGGAATCGACCATTGACATCTCGCCGATGACATCCCCCTCCTCGATCTGGGCGATCTCGCCGGCTCGGTCGATCTCGACCCCCATGCGCCCCTGCAGCACCAGGATGATGGATTCGATCGGCACGCCCTCCTGAATGACGGTCTCTCCGCCACGGATCGTGCGCCGCTGACCGGACCGGACCATCCATTCGATGTCGGAATCGTTCAGCACCCCGAACATGAAAAGGACCTTGCGCATGGTTAGTTCTCCTGCAGCAGCTGGCGGCGGGCGAATTCGGCAAACAAGCCAGGGGCTGCGATGAGCTCATCGAAGCGGCCCGACTGCACGATCCGTCCCTTGTCGAGCACGATGATCCGGTCCGCAGACTGCACCGTGCTGAGCCGATGCGCGATGACGATCCTGGTCACGTTGAGGCGCCTGATGGAGGCGGTAACGATGGCCTGACTGCGGTTGTCGAGCGCACTGGTGGCCTCATCCATCAATAGCAGGCGCGGATTGTGTGCGAGTGCCCGCGCGATCATCAGCCGCTGACGCTGACCGCCGGACAAGGTATTGATACCTTCGGCGACGAAAGTGTGCATTCCCATCGGCATCGCCTCGATGTCGCGATCGAGCCCCGCGGCCCCCGCGATATCCCAAACCCGGTCGATCGGCAGATGGACACCACCGCAGATGTTCTCATACAGATTGCCCGAAGAAAGCTTGGAATTTTGCAGCACGACGCCCACTTGGCGCCGCAGGGAGCTGAGGTCGATGGTCTCGAGCGATTTACCATCCACGAAGATCACGCCCGACTGCGGCTTCTCGAACCCGAGCAGAAGACGGAACAGCGTCGACTTGCCGCTGCCCGAGGGGCCCACGATGGCAAGATATTCGCCACGCGCGACGCTCAGGCTGACGCCATCCACGATGGCCGGCCCGGCTGTGCCGTAGCGAAACGACACTTCGGCGAATTCGATGGTGCCTTCGATCTCGCCCACCGCTTTCGCATCGTCGGGGGTTTCGATCGGTGTCGCAATAATCGGACCCAGCCGCTCGATGCGGGGAATGACAGTAACGAGTTGGGCCGCAGCCTGCGCCCATTCCCCGGCGGCACCCAACGCAATCCCGAATGCGGCATAGAACGCCAGGAAACTGCCGAGATCATGTATCGGGCTGGTCGCCGCCAGCCCTTCGGAGCCCGCGAAGATCAGGAGCGTCGCGATCGCGGGAAAGCCCGCTTCGAAGCTCTTCATCGCGTTGGCCGCATGCTGGGAGGCGATGAAGTGCCGCTTTTGGCGACTGAAGCGCTCGACCCAGACATTGAGGGCATTGATCGTTGCATTGGCGGCCCGCAGCTTACCGATGCCCGTCACGAACTGCACGATTGCGCCCTGAAGCCAGCCTCTGAGGCCGAAGTTCGCTCTCTCGTGCTTCACCCGGGCGAAGCTGAGGCCGCCGACGATCACGAAGCGAATGAGGGCAAGCACGGCTGCGAATAGGCCCAGTGGGGCGTCGAGATAGAGCATCACCGCGAAGGCGAACACGAACGAGGCAAGCGCCAACATTCCGCGTATCGCCCGGGTGGTTATCATCACCCTGATCGCTTCGATGCCCAGCGCACGATCTGCAAGGTCGCCAGCCGAGTAGCTCCGGAAGAACTCGATCGGCATGCGCAGCAGCCGATCGGCGACGGCGGCCTGCACCATCCAGTCTAACCTGCTCTCGAGCCGCAGCACTGCGACGCCCTGCATGAACTGGACGCCCCCCGCCATCAGCGTCACCACGACGAGAGCCGCCGTACAGATCAGCAATTGGTCGGCCTCCGCGCGCGGCAGCACCGAATCGATCAGGACCTTGGTCACCAGCGGCGTCGCCATCGCGAGCACGCCAAGGCCGAGTGACGCGACGATAATTCGCGACAGATCGACGCGAAGCATCGGCGCAACGAAGGACGCAAGATCGCGAAAGGCCAGGGAGCGCGCCGGCAGTGAATGGTAGAACATCACGGCCTCCGGCGCGAGCTCGGCAATGATATCTGGCGTCAGTGGCTTGCGCGTCCCGGTCGCGGGATCGAGCAGGAGATGTCCGCCGCGGGGACCGGGAAGGATCGCCGCCGCGCGGCGCTCCTGGCCGAGAAACACGAGAAACGGGCTTGCGCTGTTGGCCCACCAGCCGGCTCGAAGCAGCAGGCGACGGCTGCGAAGCCCCGATGCCTCCGCGAGTTTGAGCACCGCAGTGAGATCGTCGGTATCAGGCAGGCGCTTGCCGGCCGGTGCAAGCTCTACTCCCATCGCTTCCGCCACGGCCCGGCAGGCCAACAATACCCGGTCGGTCCCCTCGGCGAGGTCCTCCGGCGCGAGAGCCCCCGGATCGATGATCCCCGCGAGGCGGCCAATCGTGGCTTCAGCCCGCGAGTCCTCCTGCGTGGCGCGCCGTTGCAGGCGCGCCACGTCGGCCGTCCATTCCATGTCGAATTTGTCAGCGAGCGCGTTCACGACCAAGGTGTGCAAGACGTCAAGGCCAGCGTGGATCTCGGCGACGGTGAGCATTGCGCCGTCCCTGACGCGCAGTTTCGTTTGACGCTCAGCCACCAAGCACGTACCCGGTGACAGCGGGCAGGGCGGATCGATCGCGGTGATCGCCTGATCCACGCCGACGATCCCGATTGCCCCCTCCTCGACGCTGAGCCAACTGACCTGCCCGCCCGACATGCGCAGCAGCTCGCCGGGTGCCAGTTCGCCTTCGACATCGAGATCGATGTGAGAGGCAGAGATATCGCCCGGAAGCGTCGCGACCGTCGCCAGCAGCAGCGTGGACCATTTTTCGAGCATCGCTCGGTCGGTCACCTCGCGGCGAGAACAAGAGATCACCTCCGCATCGAGGCCACCGACCGCAATCACTTCGAGGCCGCGCCCGCCACGAGCCGATGCAGGCAGGCCAATGATCAATCCCCCACTTGCGACGCGAAACAAATGCCAGCGGCGCGGCGGCGAGTCATCGCCCGGGGGCATGACGGCAAACAGGTCGACATGGCCGCGAGCGACCAGATAGGTCCGATCAGTCTGACCAATCGTCAACGGCCGATGGCTCTCAAGCGCGAACCGGTCCTGCCCAGCTCCGGTCCACGGTGTCTCCAGATTCGATGGTGGGAAGGCGCGGGTCATTCGGCGGTCAGCAGGCGAAGATATTCGCCACCTTCGGCGAGCAGATCCCGATGAGTGCCCCGCTGCACCACGCGCCCCTGGCTCATGACCAGGATCTCGTCGCAGTCGCGGATGGTGCTGAGCCGGTGCGCAACGATGATACAAGTGCACGCCCGTCGGAGCAGATTGTCGTCGATCATCTTCTCGACGCCGGGATCGAGTGCCGAAGTGGCTTCATCAAGAATGAGAATGGAAGGATTTCCGGCGAGCGCCCGCGCGATTTCGAGCCGCTGGCGCTGGCCGCCGCTGAAATTGCGGCCGTCCTCTGCAACATGACAGTCGTAATTGCCGGCGCGGACCGAGAGATCCTCGTGAATGGACGCGTCCCTGACAGCGCGCGACAGGCCAGCCTGCGCAATGGTGTCGTCCCAGAGCGTCACATTGCTGCGGGCCGTTCCCTCGAATAGCAGGATGTCCTGATCGACATACGCAACCGAGCCTGAAAACACCTGCCGGGGGATGTGATCGATCGACCAACCGTCAATGAGGATCTCGCCCGACCAAGGACGATAAAGCCCGCTCATCAGGCGACCAATCGTGGATTTGCCGCTGCCCGACGCGCCGACAAACGCAATCCGGCGGCCGGGTTCGATCTCGAGCGACAGGCCCGCGATGAGCGGTGGCTCAAGGGCGGAATAACCAAACGACACATCGACCAACCTGATGTGCCCGGAGAGCTTGGCAGGCATTTCCGGCGGCTTACGCTCCGTCGCGATGGTTGGCCGCGCCGCATCATTCGCATAATTGAAGACGTCTTCGACCCGGAGCAAGTTGGCCTTGATTGCAGGGAGTGCGGAGGTCTGCTGCACCAACGCATTGACCGGCTCGACCAGGCTCAGCAGCAAGGCCTGCAACGCGACCAGGCCCCCGATCGTCAAGGCGCCCTCCATGATGCGAAGGCTGCCGAGCCCGAGCACGATGGCACAGGACAAGCCGGTCAGAACTACGGGACAGATCTCGAGAATGGTGGAATACAGTCCAAGATCTCGTTCCGCATTCAGAACCTTGGCTTGGAAGCCGCTCCAGCGGGCGAACGCGTCGTTCTCGAGCCCGCCAGCCTTGATCGTTTCGATAGACCGGACGATCTCGATCGTGTTCGCGGTCAACTTCGCCTTGTCTATCGCAAGCTTGCGATTGAGCCCTTCACGCTCACGAGCGATGAACGCAAGCAACAGCACATTCACCAGCGCAACCGCAATGCTGATCGCGGCCAGCAGGGGGTCGTACAGCGCCATGGCCGCTGCGATGAAGATCATCGAAACCAAATTGAGCGCGCTGGTCGCAAGCCCGCTCGATACCAATTCCGCGATCTCCTCGCTGGCGCTGACGCGGCTGGCAATCTCGCCGGCATGACGCTGGGTGAAGAAGTCCATGGGCACTGCCATGAGATGCCACAGCAGCTTTCCGACCATGGTCACGGTCAGCTTGGTCTGGAGCCTCAGCAGCAGCGACTGCTGGAAAGCCGTGATCAGGGCGCGCCCGAGGGCCGTCAGTGCGAGACCGATCAGGAGCGGCCTGAACCACCCTTCCACGTGCATGATCAGAACATGATCGATGAATATCTTGACGAAGGTAGGCACAAGGATCGTCGGGATCGCCAAAGCCATGCTCAGGACGATCAGCAGCATCACGGCACGCTGGGATCCCTGGAGCAACCGCCATAGCATCGCGGAGAAATTCGGCTTCGCGCCACCGGTCTTGAAGTCCGAGCCCGGCTCCATCGCCAGCACGACGCCGGTGAAGGCAAGATTGAACTCCGCGCGCTCGACCTTGCAACGTCCGACTGCAGGGTCGTTGATTTCGGCGCAATCTGCGTCGATTCGCTCCAGCACCACGAAATGATTGAAGTTCCAGAAGAGAATTGCCGGCATCGGCAGGTCGTTCAGCGCTTCCGGCTCCTTGCGAAAACCTTTCGCTTCCAATCCAAAACTCCGCGCGGCTTTCAGAAGGTTGCTGGCCTTGCTGCCGTCACGGGATACACCGCACGCGACCCGCAGTGTCTCCAGCGGTACCCATCGCCCGTAATGCGCAAGCACCATCGCCAGCGATGCCGCTCCGCATTCCAGTGCTTCCATCTGTAGAACGGTCGGCGTGATCGATCGTCGGCGCGCACGAAAGGCCATTGCCTGGAGAAGATCACGCAAGCGGAGCAACGGGCTTCCTCCAGCTCGGCGCGGTGGTGCGGATGATGCGCTCATGCGCAATCCTAGCCGCCGATCCCGGTCAACCGCCTGACCGTCGGGACCAGGAGATTGATCGGCGCTTGCTCGCGCGTGGTCACTTCGGCACGAGCCAGCGTGCCGCTGGACAGCACGAGCGCCGGACCCTTGCCCGACGTCCATCGATAGCCGCTTGATGTCAAGCCGTCGCGCTCCAGCGCCACGCGCATGGCGTAGGGTGCGCCCTTCTCCGAAAAGCGTTTCACCAGCGTGTCGTTATGCAGTTCGGCAGCCATTCCTTCGGGGGTCACCGGGAAGTCGGACACCGCGGCGACCGTTCCGATGATCGCGCCGTACTCCTCGCGCTTGACCGGGTTCGGCTCGACCCGGACCTCCATTCCCGGCTTGATCGACTTGCCGAGGTCGGGCGGCATGTAGATCGTCGCCTCCAATGTCGGGCTCGCGGTTTCGATCTGGACGACCGGCGTGCCCACGGCCAGTACCACCGCATTGGAAACCTTCACCTCGACGATCCGGCCATCGGCCGGGCTGAGGATGCGCGATCCGCGTTCGAGCTCACCCGCAAGCTGCTCGACCGTGCGTCTCGCATCATTCACCTTGAATTCCGATTGCAATCGGTCTCGCTCGCGCTGGCTCTGCAGCTCGAGCCGCTGCGCATTCAATTTGAGAATCTCGTTTTTGGAATCGGTGATCCGTTCGCGCGCCGCATTGAGCTCGACGCGACGGTCCTCGAGGTATTTCCTGGTCACATAGCCGCCGGCGGCAGCGGGCTCGAGCTTGGCGACCTCATCGACCAGATAGGCGGCGCGCCGCTCGGCAAAGGCGGCGACTTCGCGCAGGCCCGACTCCTGCGCTGCGAAATTGCCGAGCTTGGCTTCGATCTCGCGCGAGATCGCCGCGATCAAATCGGAATGTTCGCGCTCGCGCTCCTTAAGCACATCTCGTGCCTGCTGCAGTCGCAGCTCGACGTCCGGCTGCACGACACGCGCGATTTCCTGGTCACTGCGGACCTCGTCTCCGATCCGCACATCGATAGATGCGAGTCGCCCTCTGACGGCCGAAACGGCATCGACCAGTCGGCCGCCGCTGCTGAGCAGGATGCCTTCGCCCGAAACCCGGGTGGGAATGCGGCCCAGCACTCCCCAGGCCAGCAGCACCACGATTCCGGCAGCGAGCGCCAGGGCAGCGACCCAGTCGTATGGCCGCGTAATGCCAACGACATGATCGAGTTGATCGGGATGGGACAACCGCTCGATCGCGGCCTCCCGAAACATCCGATTGATCCCGCCCCTCATGCAGCCCCCACCAACGGCGGGACCCCGACCCCCGCCCCATCGGATTTGGCCTCAAAAGACCAACGCTTTCAAGTCACTATCTGCACTTGCGGCACCCGGACCCGGCGTGCTGCAACCTTTACTTGAATTGGGAGGACTGCAGGTATAAATTCCTCACTGGAATGTGAAGGGCATGCGGGCTGAATTACCAGCAAGGACGCTCGAGTCCCGGGCTGGATGTTGAACCTTGCCTTGCCGGCCCAGACACATCGAAATGCGGCGGCATAGACTCCCGTCGCGGGCAACGAGATCGGATGCAAAAGGAGCTGCGAATGGCCGAAAATACGTCTGAGACGAATGGAGCGCGTTCCGAGACTATCCAACCCAGCGAACCCGCGCAGGCAAAGGCGCCGGTCGCTTCCATGACTGATGCGCTGCCGGACGATCAGCTCGACGTCACAGGCGGCGGCGCTTACCCGATGGTCATTACCACGTACGTCAACACCGGCATCGCCGGTTAATCTCCATCTGATCCTGGAAATACGAAGCTCAGTGCCGGCCTCAGGCGGCCGGCATGCCCATTGATGTCGTTCTCGTATGCGCAAGCAGCCGGATCTACGATCGAGTGACAGACACGGTATTCGGACCAGCTGTGGAGCGGTAGTCTGCAGACTACTGGATGAGTATTGAAGTGGGGCATTGCTGGTGCGGTGCCTCTGATCTTGCGCCAGTCCATCTTCGCCCTGCGCGCTTCGGCGTGACACCCTTCGCTGGTCGCTTGTGGCGCTGGCTTGCCGAGCCGAAGCTCGCGAAGCGAGCGAAGGCTGGTGGGCCCGGCAGGACTCGAACCTGCAACCAGACCGTTATGAGCGGCCGGCTCTAACCATTGAGCTACAGGCCCCGCCGCGAGGCGGCCGCTTTGGTAGCGGCCGGCAACGGTGCGCCGTCCGTTTACAGGGCCTGAGCCGAGGGTGCAATGCCGACCCCGACGACCGAAGCGCAGGCATCGCCCCCGAGCGATACCTGACCTGTCGCTTACGAATTACCGAAATTTGCGATGTTGCGCTTATGCTCCTGTTTTGCCCGACGTGTCAACTGTCCGGGCGTCGCTCGCATCCGTCCACACCGCCACTTCTACTTTGCATGGGGTTGTTTTCGACATTTTGATCGGGGTGGGGTCTGCTCCGCCCGTTCACGGGCCTCGGCCAGGGCGCAATCCCGCCAATCAGTCCACCGACACCCCGGCGAACTCGACCACCTTGCGCCATTTCTCCGTCTCGTCGGTGACCAGCTTGCCGAACTCGGCTGATGTCATTGGCCTGGGGATGCCGCCGGTCTCGGCGAGCCGCGCCACCAGCTTCGGGTCTTTCAGCGCCTCGCCGACGGCCTTGTTGAGGAGATCGACGATCTCGCCTGGCGTGCCCTTGGGCGCCGAGATGCCGTAGAAGCCGACCGATTCGAATCCCGGCACCGTCTCGGCGATGGCGGGAACGTCAGGCACGCTCGGCCAGCGTTTTGGCGAGGTGACGCCGAGCGCGCGGACATTGCCGCCGCGCGCCTGCTCCAGCGCGGAGGGCAGGTTGTCGAAGATCAGCTGCACCTTGTTGGAGATGATGTCGGGGAAGGCGATCGCCGATCCCCTATAGGGCACGTGCACCATGTCGCATTTGGTCATCGCCTTGAACAGCTCCGCCGACATGTGCACCGAGGTGCCGTTGCCGGAGGACGCATAGGAGATCTGGCCGGGATTGGCCTTGCAATAGTCGATGAACTCCTGGACGGTCTTCACCGGCATGGCATTGGAGACGACCAGCATGTTGGTGAGCTGCATGATGCTCGCGACCGGCGTGGTGTCACGCAGGAAGTCGAATGGCAGCTTCTTGTACAGCGAGGTCGAGATCGCGTTGTTGGGCGCGACGAACAGCAGCGTGTAGCCGTCGGGCGCAGAGTTGATCGCCGCGGCGGCCGCGATGTTGCCGCCGCTTCCAGTGCGGTTCTCGACGATGAACTGCTGGCCGAAACGATCCGACAGCCACTGCGCCATGATCCGTGCCACGATGTCCACGGGGCCGCCGGCGGCGAAGCCGATCAGCCAGTGCACGGGGCGGTTCGGGTAGTCGGCGGCGGAGGCTGCGGGTGAAGCGCCGGCGAGGCTGGACAGAAGAGCAAGACCGAAAAGACCGCGACGCAAAACTCCCAGCATGACGCCTCCCATTGCTTTATTGTCGTTGCCGTCATGCTTCCATAAAATCGAGCGGCTGCCTACATCGTCACAAGTTCAGCTTGACGCAGCAGCCGTTTGCCGAGGAGCCCTGATGAAACTTCGTTCGCTGATCATGCTGGGTGTGGTGCTGTTTGCAGGCGCAGCCTCGGCCCAAAGCCAAGAAGACGGAGACAAGGCCATCTCGAAAACCACAATCAGTCTCGGCACCGCGACGCCCGGCGGCGGCTTCCCACTCTATGGCAATGCCTTTGCCGAAATGATGAACGCGGCCGATCCGCAGCTCATCATCGCCCCGCGCAACACCAAGGGCAGCAACGAGAACATTCCGCTGCTGGAGAAGGGCGAGCTCGACCTCGCTTTGGTCGCCGGCGAGCCGGCCTATGAGGCCTTCGCCGGCATCGGCCGCGCGAAGGTAGCGCTGAAGATTCTTACCGCGATCTATTCCAACCCCGGCATGTTCGTGGTGCGGGCGGATAGCCCGTACAAGACCATCCGCGATCTCGTCGGCCAGCCGGTGGCGTTCGGCGCGAAGGGCTCGGGCCTGCCGATCCTTGCGCGCTACGTGCTCGACGGCCTCGGCCTCAAGCAGGACGAGGACTTCAAGGCGATCTATCTCGACCGCGCCGGCGACGGTCCCGCGATGGTGGAAGACGGCCGCGTCGCCGCGCTCTGGGGCGCCGGCATCGGCTGGCCGGGCTTTGCCGCGGTCGCATCGAGCGCGTCGGGCGCGCGCTTCATTGCGCCCAACGCCGACGAGATCGCGCGTATCCGCGCAAAGCATTCCTTCCTCAAGCCGCTGACGGTGCCGGCCGGCTCCTATCCGACGCAGACCGCGCCGATCGCCTCGCTCGGCTCCTGGAGCTTTGTGCTCACGCGCGAGGACCTGCCCGACGATGTCGCGTATCGCCTGGCGAAGACGCTGCACGGCGTCGAGGGCGAGTTCTGCAAGAAGCTACCGCAGGCCTGCGAGACCACGGCCGCGAACACGGTTGCGGCCGCGCCGAAGCCGGAGTTGATTCATCCCGCTGTCGCGAGATATTTCCGCGAGATCGGTGTGATGAAGTAGCGCACGACCGCGCTCGTCATGGCCGGGCTTGTCCCGGCCATCCACGTGCTTCGGCCTGTGAGGAAAGACGTGGATGCCCGGGACAAGCCCGGGCATGACGGCGTTGATAAAGTTGGCCTCGATTCTATTTCTTCACCATCGCGCACGCCGGATCGGGCGGGCCGAACGCCTGGTCACCGGAAATCGTCGCCAGGATCTTGTAATAGTCCCAGGGATATTTGCTCTCCTCCGGCGACTTGACCTGCACCAGCCAGAGGTCGTGCACCATCAGATTGTCCTCGCGCAGCTTGCCGTTGCGGGCGAAGAAGTCCTCGATCGGCTTTTCCCGCATCTTCGCTGCGACCTTGAGCGGATCGTCGGTGCCGGTCTCCTTGATGGCGTTGAGATAGTGCATCACCGACGAATAGACTCCGGCCTGCCACATCGTCGGCATCCGGTTCATCTTGGCGAAATAGCGCTTTGCCCATTCGCGGGTCTTGTCGTCCATGTCCCAATAGAACGAGGTCGTCAGCAGCAGGCCCTGCGCCGCTTGAAGACCGAGGCCGTGAATGTCGGTGATCAACGCGAGCAGCGCCGCCATCTGCTGGCCGCCCTTGAACACGCCGAACTCGGCGCCGGTCTTGATCTCGTTCATGTTGTTCGGGGGACCGGCGGCAATGCCGATGATCTTCGCCTTCGAGGCCTGCGCCTGGAGCACGAAGGAGGACAGGTCGGGCGTCGCCAAGGGCGGCCGCACCGAGCCCAGCACCTTGCCGCCACTCGCCGTCACGACCGTGGACGCATCGCGCTCCAAAGAGTGTCCGAAAGCGTAGTCGTCGGTGATGAAGAACCAGCTGTCGCCGCCGCGCTTGACCACCGCCTGCGCGGTGCCGACCGCGAGCGCGCGGGTGTCGAACACCCACTGCATGGCGTAGGGCGAGCAGAATTTGCCGTGGAAGTCGGCCGTCCCGGTCGAATGGGCGATGAACAGCTTCTTCTTCTCGTTGGCGATGTTCTGCACGGCGAGCCCCACCGCGGACACGGGGACGTCGACGATGAGGTCGACCTGTTCGACGTCGTACCAGCGCCGTGCCAGCGCCGCGCCGATATCGGCCTTGAGCTGGTGGTCGCCGACCACCACGCTGATCGGCTTGCCGAGCACCGTGCCGCCGAAATCGTCGATCGCCATCTGCGCCGCCGTCACCGAGCCCTGGCCGGTCGGCGTCGAGGCCGGGCCGTTCATGTCGGTGAGCACGCCGATCTTGACGACGTCGTCGGACACTTGCGCGAAAGCTGCGCCCGACAGCAGCGTCACGGCCGCGATCGCGGCCACGACGGACAGTCCTGTTCTGCCTGGAGTCACGCTATTCCTCCCCTCATGCGGCTCGTTGGCCGCTGTTCCCATGATTGCGGTCGGGTATGGCCCGGCTGAATTGGTTTCTTTTGCAACTATTTGGGGCCGGGCGTCAACGTTGGTCAGGCGGCGAAGCGGATCTGGCCGGCCGGCGAGGTATCGTAGCCGGTCAGCTCCTCGGCATGCTGGCGCAGCTTTTTCTCGTTGAGGAACCGGATCAGCGCCTGCATCGGCGGGCGGAAGTAGCTGCGCTGCCGCATCGCAAGATCGAAATTCTCCCAGAGCAGCGGGACGAAATCGAGCCCGGCCGACTTGGCCGCCGCGCGCGTGGCGACGCCGCAATCGGCATGGCCGGCGCGGATCGTGGCGGCGAGGTCGGGCCCGGTGAGGCTCGGCGTATCCAGCCGGCGCAGATCCCGAAATGAGGCGCCCGCACGCTTGAGCAGCACGTCGAGTAGCATCTGTGCGCCTGCGCCCTCTTGTCGCAGCGCGATCCTGGCGCCGAGCGCCAGCACGTCCGGCAAGCTGCGCAGCCGCTTCGGGTTGCCCGGCGACACCAAGAGGCCCTGCTCGCGGCGCATCAGGCCGACCAGCACGGCGTCGTGCAGGTCCGGTGCGGTGCGCAAGGCTGCGGCGTTGGCGTCATTGGCGAGATTGTCCGAGCTGTCGAGGCTGTGAAAATGCAGCGCCGCCGCCATCACCTCGTGGCGCTGCAACCGTTCCAGTCCCCGCGCCGTGCCTTCGTTGAGCGAGGCAAGGCCCGAGCCGGATTCCCGCAGGCTCCATTCCAGCAGGCTGTCCTGACTGCCGCCGACGATCGGTGGCGGCTCGGTCGCCCGCATGCCGGCCGGGCGCGCCAGGCCCGACAGCACCCATAAATCGAGCTCATGGCGCGGGAACAGCCACTTCCCCGTCACCTTGCTACAGGGGATCGCCCCGGTGGTGACGAGCTCATAGAGCTTGCGCTCCCCCAGCCGGAGGTAGTCGGCAGCTTCACTTGTCGTCAGAAATTCCATTCTGCATCCCTATGCATATCTTTGTTTGTATTTTGGCATTTGACGCAGGCCGGAATTTTTGCAGTTCAATGTCGTCTTATGGGAACCATGCCCGATCATCTCAGTGCTTTGCAACTCATCCTCAGCGGCGATCCCGCGTTGCTGGCGATCGTACGGCTCTCACTTGGTGTGAGCCTTGCGGCGGTCGCGCTGGCGTCTGCAATCGGTATGCCGCTCGGCGCATTGCTGGCGCTGACGCACGTCCCGGGCCGCGCGGTCCTGGTCGTGCTGCTCAACGCGATGATGGGCCTGCCGCCGGTCGTGGTCGGGCTTGCGCTTTATCTGCTGCTGTCGCGCGCGGGGCCGCTCGGCGAGCTTGGCATCCTCTTCACGCCGATGGCGATGGTGGTCGCGCAGACGGTCCTGATCGTGCCGATCATCGCCGCGCTGACGCGGCAGACGGTGGAGGACCTCTGGGTCGAGTATCGCGATGAGCTTCGCGCCATGAATGTCGGCGCGGTCGGCCGCATGACGACGCTGTTGTGGGATGCGCGCTTCAGCCTGCTCACGGCAGTGCTGGCCGGCTTCGGCCGCGCTGCGGCGGAAGTCGGCGCGGTCATGATCGTCGGCGGCAATATCGACGGCTTTACCCGCACCATGACCACCACCGTGGCGCTGGAGACGTCCAAAGGCAATCTGCCGCTGGCAATGGGCCTCGGTGCGATCCTGATCGTCATCGTGCTCGCCATCAACGCGGCCGCCTGGGGTACGCGCGTCTGGTCGCAACGGGTGACGGGGTGACCATGCGGGCGCCGATCAGCGATCTTCCCGTGGTGCTCGAGGACGTCTCCTTACAGAGAGGCGCGGCTGTGATCCTCGATCGCATCAGCCTCACCATCTCACCGGGTGCGCCGACACTGCTGGTCGGGCCCAACGGCTCCGGCAAGACCAGCCTTTTGCGTCTGTGCATGGGACTTGTGGCGCCGACGCGTGGTCGCATCAGTTGGGCCGGCCGCAGCGATCCGGCGCCGACGCGCCGCGCCTTCGTGTTCCAGCGCCCGGTGATGTTGCGGCGCACGGCTGCGGCCAACGTCACCTACGCCCTGGCGCAGGCCGGCGCGCCGCGCGCGCACCGGACGATGCGCGCGGCGGCGCTGCTGGAACGGGTCGGCCTTGCCGATCTTGCGCACCGCCCGGCGCGGCTCCTGTCCGGCGGTGAGCAGCAGCGGCTGGCGCTCGCCCGCGCCCTCGCGCGTGATCCCGAGCTTCTCCTGCTGGACGAGCCGACCGCCAATCTCGATCCTGCCGCGACGCGCGCGGTGGAGGAGATCGTCACGAGCGCGGCGCAATCCGGCATCAAGATCGTGATGGCCTCGCACGATCTCGGCCAGGTGCGGCGGCTTGCGGGCGAGGTGGTATTCCTAGCGCGCGGGACGCTGTGCGAGCGCGCGCAAGCGAGCGAATTCTTGGACCATCCGTCGACGCCGGAGGCGCAGGCCTTCCTGCGCGGCGATCTCGTGATTTGAAGTGGAGTTTTCTGATGGCCTCTCGCCGCCCGTTCCTTGCGCTCGCGATGTTGCTGGGCATCGCCTCGGTCAGTTCGACTTCGTCGGCCGAGGATCGCTCGATCGTCGTGGCCTCGACGACGTCGACGCAGGACTCCGGCCTGTTCGGTTATCTCCTGCCGATGTTCAAGGCCAAGACCGGCATCGACGTGAAGGTGATCGCGCAAGGCACCGGCCAGGCGCTCGACACCGCGCGCCGCGGTGATGCCGATGTCGTGTTCGTGCACGCAAAACCCCAGGAAGAGAGATTCGTCGCCGACGGATTTGGCGTGAAGCGTTTCGACGTGATGTACAACGACTTCGTACTGATCGGGCCGAAGAGCGATCCCGCCGGCGTCAAGGGCAAGGACATCGCGACCGCGTTGAAGGCGATCGAGGCCAAGGGAGCGCCGTTCGTCTCGCGCGGCGACCGCTCCGGCACACATGCCGCCGAGCTTGCGCTCTGGATCATCGCCGGCATCGATGTCGCGAGCAACAAGGGGGCCTGGTATCGCGAGATCGGGCAGGGCATGGGTGCGGCGCTCAACACCGCGAGCGCGATGAATGCCTATGTGCTCTCCGATCGCGGCACTTGGATTGCGTTCAAGAATCGTGGCGATCTCGACGTCGTCGTCGAGGGCGACAAACGGCTGTTCAACCAATATGGCGTGATGCTGGTGAATCCGGAAAAGTATCCGTCGGTGAAAAAAGAGTTGGGGCAGACCTTCGTCGACTGGCTGATCTCGCCGGAGGGCCAGGCCGCAATCGCCGGCTACAAGATCGACGGTCAACAGTTGTTCTTTCCGGATGCGGCCAAGAAGCCTGACTAGCAAGTAGCCCGACCAGGCGAGTTGCCAAACGGAGCGCTGCGTGATCCACCTGAGGGATGACCCAGCGCCTGCCGCTATCGCTCACGCCGCTCGAGCTCACGCTTGTTGCGATCCTGCGCGGCGTTGAGCCGGTTGCGCCGGTCGATTTGCCGCTCGCCGAGGCGCTCGGCTGCGTCGCGGCCGGGATGCCGCAGCTTGGTGCTTATCCGCCTCATGATGTCGCTGCCACGGACGGTTGGGCGCTGCGCGCCAGCGATCTCGTCGGCGCGTCCTCCTACTCGCCGTTGCCTTTGACTGCGTCTCCGGTCTGGGTCGAGCCCGGCGATGCGATCCCTGAGGGATGCGACTGCGTGCTCGATGCTGATGCGCTCGACACTGTGGGGCCGATCGGCCAGGTGCTGGCGGAAGGCTTGCCGGGGCAGGGCGTGCGGTGCGCGGGCAGCGACATGGCCGCCGGTACCTCGATCGTCGCGGAGGGCATGCCTGTTCGCACCGGCGATCTGCTGCTGGCGCGAGCGGCAGCACTGGAGACGTTGAGCGTGCGACGTCCGCGGCTGCGCGTGGTCAACACGCCTGGTGGCATGACCGCTGCGCAGCTTGTTGTGGACCTGGCGCGAGCCGCGGGTGCCGAAGTGACGGTGGCAGACGCAGTTGGACGCGATGCGGCGTCGATCGCGAACGCGCTCGACGTCACGGCCTGCGACCTGCTGCTGACCGTCGGCGGCACCGGCGTCGGCCGCAAGGATGCTGCCGTCACCGCGCTGGCTGATCGCGGCGAGGTCCTGGCCCACGGCATTGCGATGCAGCCGGGACGAACGGCCGCGATCGGAAAGCTGAGATCAGTTCCGGTCGTCGCGCTGCCGGGCGCGCCGGATCAGGCATTGGCGGTTTGGCTCGCGCTGGTTCGTCCGGTGCTGGATCATCTGTCGGTGCGGGCCTCGCGTAAGTCCGTCAGCTTGCCGCTTGCCCGCAAGATCGCATCAAACGTCGGCATGGCGGAGATCGCGCTGCTGGGCGAGGAACAAGGCGCCTGGCTGCCGCTTGCGGTCGGTGAGCTGTCCTTGCGGGCGATCGCCCATGCCGATGCATGGCTGCTCGTTCCCGGCGACAGTGAAGGCTTTGCGGCGGGCGCGCCGGTCGATGCCTATCTGATGCGGGAATGATATGGGTTCCGGCATGAACGAGATTCCGCAGCCGAACGACCGCAGTTCGGTCGACCAGGAGCAGTTCCTCAAGATCCTCTCCCGCGAGGAGGCGCTGGCGCGCTTCGAGGCGGCGCTGTTCCCCCGCGCGCTGCCGGGCGAGATGCGCACGCTTGCGGCTGCGCTCGGAAGCGCGCTCGCCGAAGACATCCTTGCGCCGATCGACGTGCCGCCCTTCGACCGCTCCAACGTCGACGGTTTTGCGGTTCGCTCCGCAGATCTTGCCGCGGCGAGCGAGGCCGCGCCCGTGCGGCTCGAGCTCAACAGCGAGATCATCGCCTGCGGCAAGGCGCCGACACATCAGGTCGGCTCAGGCACGGCGACGCCAATTGCCACCGGCGGCCCGCTGCCGCGCGGCGCCGATGCGGTGGTCATGGTCGAGCACACCCAGCCGGCGGGGACGAGGGCGATCGAGGTCCGCCGCGCGGCTTCGCCGGGCCAGTTCGTGTCCCATGCCGGCTCGGACATCGCGCGCGGCGAAGCTCTGCTGCGCGGTTGCACCATCATCGGCTCGCGCGAGATCGGAATGTTAGCTGCCTGCGGCATCGCCGAGGTCAAGGTCGTGCGCAAGCCGTGCGTTGCAGTCGTCTCGACTGGCGACGAGCTGGTGCAGCCCGGCGAGGTGCTCGCGCCCGCTGCGATCTACGACACCAATGGCGCGATCGTCACCGCGGCGATCGACGAGAACGGCGGCGCGGCGTATTTCGTCGGCGCCATTGCGGATGACGAGCTCAAGCTCGAGGCCGCGATGCGCAAGGCGCTGGCGGAGGCCGATATGCTGGTGTTGTCGGGCGGCACGTCGAAAGGCGCGGGCGATGTGTCCCATCGTATCATCGGACGCCTCGGCCAGCCCGGCATCATCGCCCACGGCGTCGCGCTCAAGCCCGGCAAACCGCTGTGCCTAGCGGTCTGCGATGGCAAGCCGGTGGTGATCCTGCCGGGCTTTCCGACCTCGGCCATGTTCACCTTCCACGACATGATCGTGCCGGTGCTGCGGCGGATGGCGGGCCTGCCGCCACGCGCGGATGCCAAAGTGAGTGCGAAGGTGCCGGTGCGGATCGCCTCCGAGCTCGGTCGCACCGAGTTCGTGATGGTGTCGCTGGTCGATGGCAAGGACGGATTGATCGCGTACCCCTCCGGAAAGGGCTCCGGCGCGATCACGTCCTTCGCGCAGGCCGACGGATTCTTGCGCATCGATGCGCTCGCCGACCAGATGCCGGCGGGCACTGAAGCCGAGGTCACGTTGTTCACGCCGCATGTGCGTGTGCCCGATCTCGTCATCATCGGCAGCCATTGCACCGGGCTTGATCTCGTCACCGCGCCGCTCGCGCATGCGGGCCTCTCCGTGCGCTCGATTGCGGTCGGCAGTCTCGGCGGATTGGCGGCGGCGCGGCGTGGCGAGTGCGATCTGGCGCCGATCCATCTGTTCGACGACAAGACCGAGACCTACAACACGCCGTACCTCGCCGACGGTCTCGAGCTCGTGCCGGGCTGGCGGCGCATGCAGGGCATCGTGTTCCGCAAGGGCGACAGGCGCTTCGAGAGCCTGAGCGCAAAGGATGCCGTCGCCGCTGCGCTCGCCGATCCTGCCTGCATCATGGTCAACCGCAACCAGGGCGCCGGCACACGCATCCTGATCGACCGCCTGCTCGGCGGCGTGCGGCCCGAAGGCTACTGGAATCAGCCGCGCTCGCACAATGCGGTGGCCGCCGCGGTGGCGCAGCATCGCGCCGACTGGGGCATGACCATCGCACCGGTCGCCCATGCCTCCGGCCTCGGTTTCATTCCGCTCGCAGAAGAGCATTATGATTTCGCGTTGGTGAGCGCGCGCAAGGAGCGCCCGGCGGTGCGGGCTTTTCTGGATGCGCTTGCCTCGGACGAAAGCCGCGCGGCACTGGCACGGGCCGGATTCCGGCCGGCGTAGAACCGAGGGAGAGAGCCGGTAGCGTCAGGTCTACGGCAATGACGCCTGGACCGTGCCGCTCGCCGCCAGATTTGCCTGCCTCCCCAGGCGTTCGCGCTCTTCCGCCTCTGTAAGCGCGCGCTGTGCCGCGCCCGGGAGCGGCTGGGGGGCCGGTGGGACCTTGACGAGCTTGTCGGCGCCGGTGGCCAGCCGCGCAAGGTATTTCGTGTCGGCGATGAAGATCGCGATGTCGAGCGCGACGTTGACAGCGCGGACAAGGAAAACCAGGAAGCCCCAGACCATCTCGATCATCGCCGTTAACCGGTAAAGCCATCGAACGGTGGTTGGTCGCAGCCTGGCCCAAGCCGGTTCAGGACGACCCGCCGCAGTGAACTTGCCGCCCTGCCACCACGACTAATGTGGCGAGGATCAGACTATGCCCCTTTCGTCCCAGCTCCATTTCCGGAAGATCGCCACTCTCGTCGCGGCCACCGGCACCCTGTTCTGGCTCTACACCTTCTATGCCATCGCGCACGTCCCGATGGGTGACGGCTCCGGCTTCCAATGGCTCGCCGTCTTCCCGCTTGGCATGATCTTTGGCGTGTTCTTCCTGCCGGCCTGGCTGCTCGTCGCGATCGGCCGGCTGCCGCGCTTCACAACGCTTTTCGGCCTCTGCGGCCTGATCGCCTTCGCGGTCGTGTGGGCGCAATTGCTGAACGAATTCCCCAAGGCTCAGCTTTATTAGGCCGAACGCTCGTCCAGAGCGGCCAGCCGCTCGGCTTCCGCGATGTCCTCGACCGTGTTGGCATTGAAGAACGGATCGAGCGGTGTGATCGCCCATGTCACCGTGGCGAGCGGATAGCGCGCGGTCCAGCGGTCGATCTTGCGGACATCCTCGACGACGAGGGCTTGGCGTAATTCGTCGCGCAAGGCGACGCGCCACAATCCAATCACCGGATGCGATTGCTCGCCGGAAGCGGCGACGGCGAGCTGTGCGTCTTCCGCCGCGCGTGCCGCGTGCAACCGTGCGACGAGGTCGCGCGGCAGGAACGGGCAGTCGCCGGCGGCGCTTACGACCCATTCGATGCCGGGCCGATTCGCCGCGGTCCAGTCGAGCGCCGCGAGAATGCCGGCGAGCGGTCCGGGATAGCCCGGCACGTCGTCGGCGACGACGGTCAATCCGAACGCGGAAAACCGCGAAGGCTCGCCATTGGCGTTGAGGATCAGCCCGTCACATTGCGGCTTGAGCCGCGCGATCACGCGCTCCAGAATGGTGCGGCCGCCGATCGTGCGCATTGGCTTGTCGCCGCCGCCCATGCGCCGCGCCAGGCCGCCTGCGAGCAGCACGCCCACGGTCGGCGGAATCTCAGTCGTCACCACCTTCACCCTTGCGCTTGTGCCTGGCCGACTCTTCCTCGACGTAAGCGAGGTTTTGGTCGTAGACGATACGTTCCTCGCCAGCGAGCGCGATGAAGCGCTTGCCGCGCGTGCGCCCGATCAGCGTCAGCCCGACCTGACGGGCGAGATCGACGCCCCAGGCGGTGAAGCCCGAGCGCGACACCAGGATGGGGATGCCCATCCGCACCGTCTTGATCACCATCTCCGAGGTGAGCCGGCCCGTGGTGTAGAGGATCTTGTCGGAGGCCTCGACGCCGTGGCGGTACATCCAGCCCGCGATCTTGTCGACCGCATTGTGGCGGCCGACATCCTCGGTGTAGCAGAGCGGCGTGCCTTCCTTGCACAGCACGCAGCCATGGATCGCGCCGGCCTCCAGATAGAGCGAGGGCATGGTGTTGATGGTCTGCGTCATCTGATAGAGCCAGGAGGTGCGCAGCTCGGCCTTCGGCAGCGCCACGCTTTCCACCGCTTCGAGCAGGTCGCCGAACGCGGTACCCTGCGCGCAGCCCGAGGTCTGCGTGCGCTTCTTCAGCTTGGCCTCGAAATTGGTGTGATGTGAGGTGCGCACCACGACGACCTGGAGGTCGTCGTCATATTCGACCTCGGTGACGACGTCGCTGTATTTCAGCATGTTCTGGTTGAGGAGATAGCCGAGCGCCAGATACTCCGGATAGTCGCCGATCGTCATCATGGTGACGATCTCCTGGGCGTTGAGATAGAGCGTCAGCGGCCGCTCCATCGGCACCTTGGTCTCGACCCTCGCGCCGGTCTGGTCGACGCCGACGACGCTTTGTGTCAGGCGCGGGTCGTCCGGGTTCGGAACGATCAGGGGGACCGGGGCTTTGTCGATCTTCATCATGGGCGCGAGGTTAGCATGACATTCGGCTCAGGCCGATATAAGCATGTGAGGGAATGAAGGAAATGCCTCCGCTCGCAATGACGGAGATGGTGGTTCCGGCCGCGTGAAACGGCTGACGGAGATCGAACTGGAATGAAAATCATCGGCCTTGCGGGATGGAGCGGAGCGGGCAAGACCACGCTGTTGACGCGGCTGATTCCGCATTTCAACGCGCAAGGCCTGCGCGTCTCCGTGATCAAGCACGCCCATCATCATTTCGACGTCGACGTGCCGGGCAAGGATTCCTGGCGCCATCGCGAGGCGGGTGCGGCCGAGGTGCTGGTGTCCTCGGCAAATCGCTGGGCGCTGATGCATGAGCTGCGCGGTGCGGCCGAGCCGCGGCTGCCGGAACTGCTCGCAAGGCTGTCGGCGGTCGACCTCGTCGTGGTCGAAGGTTTCAAGCGCGAGCCGCATCGCAAGATCGAGGTGCACCGCGCCGCCAACGGCAAGCCGCTGCTGTTTCCCGACGATCCCGGCATTGTCGGGATTGCGACCGACGTTGCGGTTGAAACCAGGCTGCCGACGGTCCATCTCGATGATATTCCGGCCGTTGCCGCGCTCCTCTTGCGCTCCGCGATGACGGCCGACGAGGCGATGGCGAAGAGCGCGCTTCCGCGCTGACGAGGCATCATGGCGCAACTGTCCGACGATTGCTTTGCCTTCGGTGGACCGATGATGTCGGTCGACGACGCCGTCGGCCTGATCGCGGCTCGCGTCAACGCGATCGCCGACATCGAGACCGTGGCGCTGGTCGATGCCGACGGGCGGGTGCTCGCGCGCGACATCGCCGCGCCGCTGCCGCTGCCGCCGTTCACCAATTCCGCGGTCGACGGCTATGCGGTGCGCAATGCGGACCTGCCGCAAGCGAACGAAGAAGCGTTTCCACTCGACGGCCGTATCGCGGCCGGCAGCACCGTCGATCATCCGATCAAGCCCGGCCACACCGCACGCATCTTCACCGGCGCGCCGATGCCGAAGGGGGCCGAGACCGTCTTCATGCAGGAGGACGTGCGTATCGATGAGAGCAGCAAGATCGTGCTGCCGCCTGGGCTGAAGGCCGGCGCGAACGTCCGGCCTGCCGGCGAGGACATTCAGCAAGGCCACGTCGCCTTGCGCACCGGCCAGCGCTTGCGGCCACAACACGTCGCACTCGCCGCTGCCTTCGGCCTGACCGCGCTCGACGTCATCAGACGCATCCGCGTTGCGGTGTTCTCGACCGGCGACGAGCTGGTCTCACCGGGCGATGCGCGCGCGCCCTCGCAACTCTTCGACTCCAACCGCTTCATGCTGATGGCGATGCTGCGCCGGCTCGGCTGCGCGGTCTCTGATCTCGGTATCTTGCGCGACGAGCAAGCCTTGCTCGCGGACGGGCTGAAGCAGGTCGCAGGCCAGCACGACCTGATCCTCACCACTGGCGGCGTGTCGACCGGCGAGGAGGATCACGTCAAGTCCGCGGTCGAGAGCATCGGCACGCTAGTGCTGTGGCGGATGGCGATCAAGCCGGGCCGGCCGGTCGCCATGGGCATCATCGGCGGCACGCCGCTGATCGGCCTGCCCGGCAATCCGGTCGCGAGCTTCGTGACCTTCGTCCACGTGGTGCGGCCGACGGTGCTGGCGCTCGCAGGCAGCCTGCCGGAGCCGCTTGTCCCGATTCCGGTGCGCGCCGCCTTCACCTACAAGAAAAAAGAGGGCCGGCGCGAATATGTCCGCGTCTCCCTGCGCAAGGCCGAGGACGGTGCGCTCGAAGCCATCAAGTTTCCACGCGAGGGAGCAGGGCTTCTGTCCTCTCTCGTCGAAACCGATGGGTTGGTCGAACTCGGCGAGGCGATGACGCGGGTCGAGCGCGGACAGAGCATTGGATTTCTGTCCTATGCAAACCTGATCTGACCCGCGTTGACGCCCTCCGCTCGCCCCGCCATGTTGCGATCATGACCAGAACGACACTCGATCTCACCGGGCTTAAATGCCCGTTGCCGGCCTTGAAGACGCGCAAGGCGCTGAAGCCGTTGCGGGTGGGAGACCAGCTCGAAGTTTACTGCACCGATCCCCTGTCGGTGATCGACATCCCGAATCTGATCCGCGAGACCGGCGACAAGGTCGAAATCACGGAGCGCAACGACGCGCGCATCGTGTTCCTGATAGAAAAGACGAATGCGCCGATAGGAAACGTCAATGGTGCGGCGCGTTCTTAAGGCTGTCACCTCGACGATACCGACCATTTGTCTATCGACATCGATGTGCGCTTCTGTCCCAATTGGCTTCATCTGTGGAGACGCGGAGGTTGACTCGCGCCCGCGATACGCGGAACAAGCGGGTTGATGTGAAGCCACGCCGCGTGGTGTCGGGCATAGAGTCCGACCCAAGGGGTTAGACTTCTCGAATGTGCGTCGTGATCCTGGCGCGCGTCGATAGATTGTGCGGAGCAGCAGGGACGGTTGCGCCGCTACGGGCTGAGGACAAGGATCGTAGCAGCAGGGTTGCTCAGAAGGGCGGTCTGCAGGGGAGGATTTGTATGGCTACAATTGAAAGCGCAGGAAGACTGGCGGGCGCCGGCGCGGGCATTCTCGATCGCGAGCACACGGTCGCGAAGGCTGGCTTCAATCGCTGGCTGGTGCCGCCGGCCGCGCTCTGCATCCATCTCTGCATCGGCATGGCCTATGGCTTCTCGGTGTTCTGGCTGCCGCTGTCGCGCGCCATCGGCATCAGCCAGAGCAAGGCGTGTCCGGACATTTCGCTGTGGCAGGAACTCTTCACCACGACTTGCGACTGGAAGGTCGCGAGCCTGGGGTGGATGTACACGCTATTCTTCGTGCTGCTCGGCGTTTCCGCGGCAATCTGGGGCGGATGGCTCGAACGCTCCGGTCCACGCAAGGCGGGCGTCGTCGCCGCCTGCTGCTGGGGCGGTGGTCTTTTGATCGGCGCCTTCGGCGTTTACGTCCACCAGCTCTGGATCATGTGGCTCGGCTGCGGCGTGATCGGTGGTGTCGGTCTCGGCCTTGGCTACATCTCGCCGGTGTCGACGCTGGTGAAATGGTTCCCAGATCGTCGCGGCATGGCGACGGGCATGGCGATCATGGGTTTCGGGGGAGGCGCCATGATCGGTGCGCCGCTCGCCAACCTCCTGATCAACTATTTCAAGACACCGACTTCGGTTGGCGTCTGGGAGACGTTCGTCGCGATGGGCGTCATCTACTTCGTCTTCATGATGATCGGTGCCTTTGCCTATCGCGTCTCGCCGACGGGCTGGCAGCCGGAAGGCTGGACGCCGCCGAGCGAAAAGAAGTCAATGATCACCGAGCATCACGTGCATCTGAACAATGCGCACAAGACGCCTCAGTTCTGGCTGATCTGGTGGGTGCTCTGCTTGAATGTGTCGGCGGGCATCGGCGTGATCGGCATGGCATCGCCCATGCTGCAGGAGATATTCGCAGGCAAGCTGATTGGCCTGCCCGACCTGACCTTTAGCCAGCTCTCGGCCGAACAGAAGACGGTCATCGCAGGAATCGCAGCGGGCTTCGCCGGCCTGTTGTCGCTGTTCAACATCGGCGGCCGGTTCTTCTGGGCGTCGCTGTCCGACTATATGGGCCGCAAGAACACCTACTACACGTTCTTCCTGCTCGGCATCGTGCTCTACGCGTTGGCGCCGACGTTTGCGGCGATGGGCTCTAAGCTGCTCTTCGTGCTCGGCTTCGGCATCATTCTCTCGATGTATGGCGGGGGCTTTGCGACCGTGCCGGCCTATCTCGCCGACATGTTCGGCACCCAGTTCGTCGGCGCCATCCACGGAAGGCTGCTGACGGCCTGGTCGACGGCGGGCATCATCGGCCCGGTGGTGGTGAACTACATCCGCGAGTTCCAGCTCGCGGCCGGCGTGCCGCGCGATCAGCTCTACAACACCACCATGTATATCCTCTGTGCGATGCTGATCGCGGGCTTGATCTGCAACTATCTGATCAAGCCGGTCGATCCGAAGTGGAACATGAGCAATGAGGAGGTCGCCAAGCTCCAGGCCGCGAGCGCCAAGAGCGAAGCCAGCATCCAGCATGGTTCGTTCGGCATCGGCAAGGGCGGGCTTGATGTCAGGGCCGTGCTGTTCTGGGCTTTCGTCGGCGTTCCGCTGGCCTGGGGCGTGTGGAAGACGCTGGAGAGCGCAGTCAAGATCTTCTGACCGTCTCATGAAATTGCCGCGGGGGCGCGCGACATGCGCGCGTTCCCGCGGCCTCGTTTTCTCGATCGATTGAAAAGAACATCCGGGGGATATCGATGGTTCGCAAACTCGTTTGTGTTGCCGCCGCGCTGATCGTGGCGGGCGCAATGCACTCCGCTTCCGCACAGACCGCGCCGGCGCCCGCCGCGACGACCGACGCCAAGCCGTCCGGAAAGATCAAGCTGACGGTGCAGAAGCTGAAGGACATGAAGGCCAAGTGGTCCGCCAACAAGCCTAAGCTCAAGACCTGCCGTGCCGAGGTCAAGGCCAAGGGCCTCGCCGGTGACGACCGCTGGTTCTACATTGAAGACTGCATGGGCAAGAGCTGAAGAGCCGCTTAGGCTTTGCAAAGCCGTGAATCGGTTTGCGTTGGGGGCATGAAGCGTCGGCTACATGCCCCTTAACTGCTTCAGTGAACGACAAGAATTGTGTTGGCATCTGGCATGCCAGAGATTAAGATTGGAGCTATTCTAAAGTAGGGACCAAGACGCATCGATGAGCCACGACGTGCACCAGGTCCGCTCGTTCGAACATCCGGGCGAGGGACGGAAGCGAGCCAAGGCCACGCCCAAGGGGCGGCAGGTCGACCCGACCGCCGCGCACGAGATCGAGCAATTGCTCGGCGACAGGCCGCGCCGGCGCGACCTGCTCATCGAATATCTCCACCTGATCCAGGACAAGTATCACCAGATCTCGGCCGCGCATCTTGCCGCGCTTGCCGACGAGATGAAGCTCGCCTTCGCCGAGGTGTTCGAGACCGCGACCTTCTATGCGCATTTCGACGTCGTGAAGGAGGGCGAGCCCGACATCGCGCCGCTCACCATCCGCGTCTGCGATTCCCTGACCTGTGCAATGTTGGGCGGCGAAAAGCTGCTCGAGGACCTCCAGAGCGCGAGCGGCCCCGGCATCCGCGTGGTGCGCGCGCCCTGTGTCGGCCGCTGCGACACCGCGCCCGCCGCCGAGGTCGGCCACAATTTCGTCGACCACGCCACAGTCGGGAACGTGCTGGCGGCAGCGAAGGCCGGCGACACGCATGCGCATCTGCCGAAATATGTCGACTACGACGCCTATGTCGCCGCCGGTGGCTACAAGCTGCTGAACCGCCTACGCTCCGGCGAAATGCCGAAGGAGGATCTGCTGAAGGCGCTCGACGATGCGTCGCTGCGCGGCCTCGGTGGCGCTGGCTTTCCGACCGGACGCAAATGGCGCGCGGTGTTAGGCGAGCCCGGTCCGCGGCTGATGGCGATCAATGGCGACGAGGGCGAGCCCGGCACGTTCAAGGATCGCTATTATCTCGAAACCGATCCGCATCGTTTCATCGAGGGCATGCTGATCGGCGCCCATGTGGTCGAGGCCACCGACGTCTACATCTATCTGCGTGACGAATATCCCGCCGGCCGCGAGATTCTCGAGCGCGAGCTCGCAAAGCTGCCGGCCAGCGGTCCGACGCTGCACATGCGGCGCGGCGCCGGTGCCTATATCTGCGGCGAGGAATCCTCGCTGCTCGAAAGCATTGAGGGCAAGCGCGGCCTGCCCCGGCACAAGCCGCCATATCCGTTCCAGGTCGGCCTGTTCGGCCTGCCGACGCTGATCAACAATATCGAGACGTTGTGGTGGGTGCGCGACATCGTCGAGAAGGGCGCCGACTGGTGGAAGAGCCACGGCCGTCATGAGCGCCATGGTCTGCGCAGCTTCTCGGTCTCGGGTCGCGTCAAGAGCCCCGGCATGAAGCTCGCGCCATCAGGCATCACCGTGCGCGAGCTGATCGACGAATATTGCTGCGGCATGGCGGACGGCCACACGTTCTACGCCTATTTGCCGGGCGGTGCGTCCGGCGGCATCCTGCCGGCGTCGATGGACGACATCCCGCTCGATTTCGGGACGCTGGAAAAGTACGGCTGCTTCATCGGCTCTGCCGCGATCGTGATCCTGTCGCAAAAGGACAGCGTCAGGTCTGCCGCGCTGAACCTGATGAAGTTCTTCGAGGACGAGAGCTGCGGCCAGTGCACGCCGTGCCGTGTCGGAACCCAGAAGGCGGCACTCTTGATGCAGCGGCCAGTCTGGAACCGTGCCCTCCTGGACGAATTGAGCCAAGCGATGCGCGATGCCTCGATCTGCGGGCTCGGACAGGCGGCATCGAATCCGCTTACATCCGTGATCAAATATTTCCCTGACGAGTTCAAGGAAGCGGCCGAATGACCAGGATTACGTTCGAGCTCGACGGCAAGCAGGTCGAAGCTGTTCCCGGCGAGACCATCTGGCAAGTCGCAAAACGTCAGGGCCGCGATATCCCGCATCTCTGCTATTCACCGGCGCCCGATTATCGACCCGACGGCAATTGCCGCGCCTGCATGGTCGAGATCGAAGGCGAGCGCGTGCTCGCCGCCTCCTGCAAGCGCACGCCGTCGGTCGGCATGAAGGTCAAGACCGAGAGCGCCCGCGCGGTCGCGGCGCAGAAGATGGTGATGGAGCTGCTCGTTGCCGACCAGCCGGCGCGCGAGACCTCGCACGATCCGGATTCGAAGTTCTGGAACTGGGCCGAGGCGACTGGCGTCACCGAGAGCCGCTTCCCGGCCGCCGAGCGCTGGGAGACCGACGCCAGCCATCCGGCGATGCGCGTCAATCTCGATGCCTGCATCCAGTGCGGCCTGTGCGTGCGCGCCTGCCGCGAGGTGCAGGTCAACGACGTCATCGGTATGGCCTACCGCAATGCCGGCGCCAAGATCGTGTTCGACTTCGACGATCCCATGGGCGAGTCCACCTGTGTGGCCTGCGGCGAATGCGTGCAGGCCTGCCCGACCGGCGCCCTGATGCCGGCCGTGATGCTCGACGAGAACCAGACCCGCGTCACCTATGCCGACAGGAAGGTCGATTCGCTCTGCCCGTTCTGCGGTGTCGGCTGCCAGGTGACCTATGAGGTCAAGGACGAGAAGGTGATCTATGCCGAGGGTCGCGACGGCCCCGCCAATCACAATCGTCTTTGCGTCAAGGGCCGCTTCGGCTTCGACTACATCCATCATCCGCATCGCCTCACCAAACCGCTTGTGCGGCTGCCGAACGCGAAGAAGGACGCCAACGATCAGGTCGATCCCGCTAACCCCTTCACCCATTTCCGCGAGGCGTCGTGGGAGGAAGCTCTCGACATCGCGGCCAAGGGCCTAGTCAAGATCCGCGATACCAAGGGCGTGAAGGCGCTGGCCGGCTTCGGCTCGGCCAAGGGATCGAACGAAGAGGCCTATCTGTTCCAGAAGCTGGTGCGCACCGGCTTCGGGTCGAACAATGTCGATCACTGCACCCGGCTGTGCCACGCCTCGTCGGTGGCGGCGCTGTTCGAAGGCCTGAGCTCGGGCGCCGTGTCGGCGCCGTTCTCTGCCGCGATGGACGCAGAAGTGATCTGGGTGATCGGCGCCAACCCGACGGTGAATCACCCGGTCGCCGCGACCTTCATCAAGAACGCGGTCAAGCAGAATGGCGCAAAACTCTTCGTCATGGATCCGCGCAGGCAGACGCTGTCGCGTCACGCCACGAAGCATTTGCAGTTCAAGCCCGGCTCCGACGTCGCGATGCTGAATGCGATGATCAACACGATCATCACGGAAGGCCTGACCGACGACCAGTACATCGCCGGTTACACCGAGGGTTTTGAGGACCTGAAGGAGAAGATCAAGGAATTCACGCCGGAGAAGATGGCGCCGATCTGCGGCATCCCGGCACAAACCCTGCGCGAGGTCGCCAGAACCTACGCGCGTGCAAAATCCTCGATCATCTTCTGGGGCATGGGCATCAGCCAGCATGTCCACGGCACCGACAACGCACGCTGCCTGATTGCGCTCGCGCTGATCACCGGCCAGGTTGGCCGTCCCGGCACGGGCCTGCATCCGCTGCGCGGCCAGAACAACGTGCAGGGCGCGTCCGACGCCGGTCTGATCCCGATGTTCCTGCCCGACTATCAGCCGGTCGGCCGCGACGACATGCGCGGCAATTTCGAGAAGCTGTGGGGCCAGGAACTCGATCCCGTCCGGGGCCTCACCGTGGTCGAGATCATGAACGCGATCCACGCCGGCGAGATCAAGGGCATGTATGTCGAGGGCGAGAACCCCGCGATGTCCGATCCCGATCTCCAGCACGCGCGCCAGGCGCTGGCGATGCTCGATCACCTCGTGGTGCAGGATCTCTTCGTCACGGAGACCGCGTTCCACGCCGACGTCATCCTGCCGGCCTCGGCGTTCGCGGAGAAGGACGGCTCGTTCACCAACACCGATCGCCGCGTGCAGCTTGCGCGCCAGGTCATCAAGCCGCCGGGCGATGCGCGGCAGGATCTCTGGATCATCCAGGAGGTCGGCAAGCGGATGGGGCTGCCGTGGAATTATTCGGGCCCCGGCGACGTCTACACCGAGATGGCGGAGCTGATGCCGTCGCTCAAAAACATCAGCTGGGAGCGGCTGGTGCGCGAAGGCGCCGTCACCTATCCGGCCGACGATCCGAACAAGCCGGGCAACGAGATCATCTTCACCACGGGCTTCCCGACCGCGAGCGGCCGCGGCAAGATCGTGCCGGCCAAGGTCATTCCGCCGGACGAGTTGCCGGACGACGAATACCCGATGGTGCTCTCGACCGGCCGAGTGCTCGAACACTGGCACACCGGCTCGATGACGCGCCGCGCGCAGGTGCTCGACCAGATCGAGCCCGAGGCGGTGGCGTTCATGTCGCCGAAGGACATGCGCAAGAAGAAGCTTGCACCCGGTGACTTCATTCGCCTGGAGACCCGCCGCGGCGCAGTCGAGGTCAAGGTCCGCTCCGACCGCGACGTGCCGGAGAACATGGTGTTCATGCCGTTCTGCTACGCGGAAGCAGCCGCCAACCTCCTCACCAACCCGGCGCTCGATCCCTTCGGCAAGATTCCTGAGTTCAAGTTCTGCGCCGCGCGTGCCGAACGCGTCGAGATGCGCGACGCGGCGGAGTAGGGCTTAGCCGTCTTTTCGCGGCACCGTGCCTGCCAAATCCTCGGTGTCGTCCCGGCGAAGGCCGGGACCCAAACCGCGTAGTTTATCGACTGGGGGCGGTGCTAGTCCCGAACGACCAGTCTTCGCCAAACCACTCCCTGTGGTTATGGGTCCCGGCCTTCGCCGGGACGACGGCTGAGCGTGTGGTAGTTTGTGTGCGCACACCGCCATTGCGAGCGCAGCGAAGCAATCCAGAAGTTTCCCCTCGGTGATAGTCTGGATTGCTTCGTCGCTTCGCTCACCGCGACGACAGTGCTAAACGATGGCACATGTCCAAAGTCACTCCTGCCACGCGCGTACTTTCTGCTGCCGGTGTATCCTTCACCGTCCACGCCTACGACTATGATCCCGACGCTGAGAGCATCGGGCTTCAAGCTGCTGCCGCGCTTGGTGAAGATCCTGCGCGGGTGTTGAAGACGCTGATGGCGCTTGTCGACGGCAAGCCGGTTTGCGTCGTCGTTCCTTCCGACCGGGAAGTCTCGATGAAGAAGCTCGCGGTGGCCGCGGGCGGCAAGTCGGCACAGATGATGAAGCCGCTCGAGGCCGAGCGCGTCACCGGCTTCAAGGTCGGCGGCATCAGCCCGTTCGGGCAACGGCGCGCGGTGAAGACCATCATCGACGAGGGCGCACTCGCGCACGACCTCGTCTACGTCAATGGCGGACAGCGCGGCTTGCAGGTGCAGCTCAGCCCGAGCGATGTGCGCGACGTGTTGAAGGCCACGGCCGCGGATGTGCTAGCTTGATCAGCGCGAGACCAAGCCGGCACCTGTCCGATCATCCGAGCCATATGAACGGGAATGTCCCATCGGGATGGTCGGTTGGTTGCGGCGCACGGACGTGCGATGCAGGCGTTTCGCCGGTCCGATAGGCATGTGCGGCTGGCCGCGTCGGCGCAACTCGCGCGCCGACGATCGGACGGGCCGTTGCCGCAACCGGAGCGGCGGCAAATGCTACTGTGCCGACCACGAGCGCTGTCAGTGTCAGGACAGCGGCGTACGGCTTGCGGACAGTCATGGAAAGTCTCCTTGCAGCGGTACCAGCAGGCTCCGACAGCCCGCCGTTCATCCCTGAGATCGCGACGGCCGCGATCTCATTCCCACAAGGTTTCGTGATCGATCGTTTCGGTGACGTCTCGCTATTGTTTCTGCAAGAGTTTCAGTCGGCACCGCAGCGCTTCGCGAATATGTGCGCGCGCCAGGTTTTCGGCCTTGTCGCCGTCGCGGGCGGCAATGGCGTTGATGATGGCCTGATGCTCCCTGTGACTGGTCGAAGGCCGGCCGGTGACGGAGAACGTGGTCGGGCCGAGCAGCGCGATCCAGTCCTGGAGCTCCTTCGATGCATTGTCGAGATAGCGGTTGCGCGCGGCGCGGCAGATCGCCTCGTGGAAGGCGCGGTTGAGCCGTGCCATCTCGGCAGCATCGCCGGAGTGTTCGGTAAAGGCCCGCTCGATATCGGTCATCGCGTCGATCTCGGTGCGCGAGGCGTGCTCGGCGGCGAGCCGGGCGGCGGCGCCCTCTAGGATCTCGCGCATGGCGTAGAGCTCGAGCACCTCGGAAATGTCGAGATTGCGGACGATCACCCCGCGGCCCGCGGCCGGTTGCACGAAGCCGCGCGCGGCGAGCCGCCCCAATGCTTCGCGCACCGGCGTGCGGCTGACGTTGAGCCGCTGCGCGACCTCCTCCTCCCGCAAGCGATCGCCGGCGCGATAGCTGCCGGCCTGGAGTGCCTCGCAAAGCGAGCGGAACACGGCCTCGCCGAGCGCCACGCCGGAACCGCGATCGATCGATCCGCTTGTCTTTGCCGAGCGCCTGGCCATGCTCTCTCCCGATCCCGGCGCATCGTTACCATGCAAAGCGGAACGTTGCGCAATACTTGTATATCTTTGTATACAAACGTGCGCAACGGCGGTAGCGTCGGGAAAACATGGAATGGCTCCAGCTCTGGGAACCTGGCAGGCGGCATGAGCAGAAAATACGACGTGCTGGTGATCGGCGGCGGCAATGCGGCGCTCTGCGCGGCGATTGCCGCGCGTCGCGGCGGTGCCTCGGTCGTCGTGCTGGAAGGCGCGCCTAAATTCTATCGCGGCGGCAATACCCGCCACACCCGCAACATGCGCTGCGCCCATGACGCCGCGACCGAGATCTTGACCGGCCCCTATACCGAAGAGGAGTTCTGGAAGGACCTGCTGCTGGTGACGGGTGGACGGACCGACGAGGAGCTCGCGCGCCACATGATCCGGGAGTCCAAGGACATCCTGAACTGGATCGTGGAGCAGGGTGTGCGATGGCAACCCTCGCTCGGCGGCACGCTTAGTCTCGGGCGTACCAACTCCTTTTTTCTCGGCGGCGGCCGGGCGATGCTCAATGCGCTGTACCTCACCGCCGAGCAGCTCGGCGTCGAAATCCACTATGACGCCGAGGTCACCGATCTCGTCGTCGAGGGCGGCATGTTTCTGGCCGCGCGTCTCAAGCGGCCGATCGACGGCGTAAACGAGATCCGCGCGACCTCGCTGGTCGCCGCCGCCGGCGGCTTCGAGGCCAACATCGAATGGCTGAAGGAATATTGGGGCGATGCCGCCGACAATTTCCTGATCCGCGGCACGCCCTATAACCGGGGTTCGATCCTGAAGATGCTGCTCGCCAAGGGCGTGCAGGAGATCGGTGATCCGACCCAGTGCCATGCGGTGGCGATCGATGCGCGGGCCCCCAAGTTCGACGGCGGCATCATCACGCGGCACGACTCCGTCGTGTTCGGCATCGTCGTCAACAAGCATGCCGAGCGCTTCTACGACGAGGGCGAGGACATCTGGCCGAAGCGCTACGCGATCTGGGGTCGGCTGGTCGCAGCGCAGCCGGACCAGATCGCCTACATCATCTTCGATACGACCGTCGCCACGAGCTTCATGCCGACGCTGTTTCCGCCGATCGCCGGCGCGACCGTTGCGGAACTCGCCGGAAAGCTCGAGCTCGATCCCGTAGCGCTGGAAAAGACGGTCGCCGATTTCAACGCCGCGGTGCGGCCCGGCACCTTCGATCATACGATCCTCGACGATTGCCGCACCGAGGGCATCACACCGGCGAAGACGCATTGGGCGCGGCGGATCGAGACGCCACCCTATCTCGCCTATCCGGTGCGGCCCGGCATCACCTTCACCTATCTCGGCACGCGCGTGAACAAGGAGGCGCGCATGCTGATGAAGGGCGGCAGGCCCTCGGCCAACATGTTCGCGGCCGGCGAGATCATGGCAGGCAACGTGCTCGGCAAGGGTTACGCCGCGGGCATCGGCATGACCATCGGCAGCGTGTTCGGGCGGATCGCAGGACGGGAAGCGGCGAAACATGCACGGAACTAGGATTCTCGACGAAGCCGACCGACTGATGACGGTCTGCAATTCCTGCCGCTACTGCGAAGGCTTGTGCGCGGTGTTTCCCGCGATGGAGATGCGCCGTGCATTTTCAGACGGCGACCTCAACTATCTCGCCAATCTCTGTCATGCCTGCGGCGCCTGCTACGTCGATTGCCAGTTCTCGCCGCCGCACGAGTTCAACGTCAACGTCCCGAAGACGCTCGCCGTTGCGCGCGCGGAGTCCTATGCAGCCTATGCCTGGCCGCGGGCGCTGTCCGGCGTGTTCGCACGCAACGGTCTCGTCATCAGCGTCATGGCCGCGCTCAGCATGGCCGCGTTCATCCTCGGCTTTGCGGCCGCGCACGAACGTGACGTGCTGTTCGGCGTTCACACCGGCCCCGGCGCCTTCTACAAGCTGATGCCGCACAATGCGATGGCGGCACTGTTCGGTGCCGCGTTCCTTTACGCGATCCTGGCGCTGGTGATGAGCGTTCGCACGTTCTGGCGCGACATCGGCGCGCCGATCGGCGGCCGCGCGGATGGTGGCTCGATCTTTCAGGCGATCCGCGATGCCGGCGAGCTCCGCTATCTCCATGGCGGCGGCGTCGGCTGCTACAATGAGGACGACCGTCCGACCGATCGGCGCAAGCTCTACCATCACCTTACATTCTACGGCTTCCTCTTGTGCTTTGCCGCGACATGCGTCGGCACGCTCTATCACTACCTGCTCGGACGTGAGGCGCCTTATCCGTGGTGGGATTTGCCGGTCGTGCTCGGTACGCTCGGCGGCATCGGCCTCGTCGTCGGGCCTGTCGGTCTGTTCGCCGCCAAGATGCGGCGAGATAGCGAGCTGCTCGACGAGGGCCGCTACGGCATGGATGTCGGCTTCATCGCCATGCTGTGCCTGACCGGCATCACGGGCCTCGTGCTGCTTGCCTTACGCGAAACTGCTGCGATGGGCCCGCTGCTCGCGCTGCACCTCGGCGCGGTGTTCGCGCTGTTCATCACCATGCCCTATGGCAAGTTCGTGCACGGCATCTACCGTTTCACGGCCCTGGTGCGTTACGCGCAGGAGCGGCGGCAAGCCGGCTAGCCTTGCGGCTCACGCCACCTCGCGCCGTCGTAGCTCGGCGGGTGCGATCTCGAAGAATGCCGCATCGAACGGCCGCGGAGGCCCGATCGCGTAACCTGCTGGCGCACGCCGCGGAACGTCCAGGCGCCATTTACCCGGTTGAAAGCTCTCGGAGTTCCGCGAGGTTCAGACCAGCACGGCCTTGCGCACGCGACCGGCGTCGCCGAAGACGCGCAAATACCGTTCGATCTCGGACGGCATGCCGGTGGCCTTCTCCGGATTGTCGGAGAGCTTGACGGCCGGTTGTCCATCGACCGACGACACCTTGCAGACCAGCGAGATCGGATCGAGATTGACCGAGCCGTCCGGCGGGCAGCCGACGAAATCATTGGTGAGGTTGGTGCCCCAGCCGAAGGAAAGGCGCACCCGGCCTGAGAAGTGATGATAGGTCTCCTCGATCGAGCCGACATCCATCGCGTCGGAAAAGACGAGCAGCTTGTCCCTGGGATTGCGGCCCTTCTTCTCCCACCATTTGATGATCTCTTCGCCGGCCTGGATCGGCGGCGCGCTGTCCGGGCGGAAGCCGGTCCAGTCGGCAACCCACTCCGGCGCATCGCGCAGGAAGGCTTTGGTGCCGAAAGCGTCGGGCAGCGCGATCAGAAGGTTGCCGCCATAGGTCTGGCGCCACTGGTCGAGAACGCGATAGGGCGCGAAGCGCAACTCCTCGTCGTCCTTGGCGAGCGCGGCCGCCACCATCGGCAGCTCGTGCGCATTGGTACCGATCGCCTCGAGATCATTGTCCATGGCGAGCAGGACGTTGGAGGTGCCGATGAAGGATTGCCCGAGCCCTTCCTTCACCGCCTCCACGCACCAGCGCTGCCAGAGGAAGCCGTGGCGGCGGCGCGTGCCGAAGTCGGACAGCCTCAGGTTTTCGAGTTGGCGCAGCCGCTCCACCTTGGTCCACAGCTTGGCCTTGGCGCGTGCATAGAGCACGTCGAGCTCGAAACGGCCGCGGCCCTTGATCGCCGCGCGCGAGCGCAGCTCGTTGAGGATCGCGAGCGCCGGGATCTCCCACATCGTGGTGTGGGTCCAGGGTCCGTGGAAGTGCAATTCGTACTGGCCCTCGACCTTGCGCAGCTCGTATTCGGGCAAGCGGAATTCGGCGAGCCAGCGGATGAAGTCGGCCGAGAACATGTGGGTCTTGCCGTAGAAGGTGTTACCGGCAAGCCAGATCAGCTCCTTCTTGGTGAAGCGGATGGTGCGGGCGTGGTCGAGCTGGGCGCGCAGCTCGCCCTCGTCGATGATCTCGGCAAGGCGCACATGGCGCGAGCGGTTGATGACCGAAAATGTCACCCTCTGATCCGGGTAGAATTCCCGAATCATCTGTAACATCAACAGCTTGTAGAAGTCGGTATCGAGCAGGCTGCGGACGATCGGGTCCAGCCGCCAGCTGTGATTATAGGTTCGGCTCGCAATATCGGTCACGGTCATGGCCGAATTCTAGCGTGGCTGATGCGGCGCAACCAGTGGGTTTGGCGGGGGGCAGGGCGCCCCCTGTTCATGCCCCCGCGGCGGTCGTGGCGACCGTCTCGAGCTGGCTGCGGATCCAGCGATGAGCCGGATCCTTCTGGTAACGCTGGTGCCAGACCATGAACATCGGCAGCTCGGCGAGCGTCCTTGCGCGCGAGGCGAGCGGAATGTGCACATGCGCGAAGTCGCGCATCAGGCCGTCCGCAAGCAGGCTGGGCATGCTCGCCAGCATGTCGGAGCCGTGCAGGAAAGACGGCACGCCGGAGAAGCTCGGTACTGATATCGCGATGTCACGGTGGAAGCCGTTTGCTGCAAGCCTACGGTCGAAGTCGAGCCGCTCGTTGTCGGTATAGACCACGGTGACGTGGCGTGCGGCCAGATAGGCATTGCGCGTCGCCGGCGCCGAACGCGCAGTTCGGTCGTAGTAGCAGACGTAGTGATCTCTGAGCAGGCGCTTCTGCACGATGTCGATGCCGGACGGCGGCAGCGGGCTGATCAGGAGGTCGCAACGGTTCTCGCGCAACATGGCAGGCGAGGGTGATTGCGAGGGGATCACGCGCAGATTCAGGCTCTTTACCTGGGCTGCGACATGACCGAAGAAGCGCGGCAGCAACAGGTCGCGCTGGAAATCATTGGCGGCGATCGTCAGCGACAGGTGCGCAGCTTTCGGCTCGAAAGTGACGCCGCCGGCAAAGCTCCGCATCTCATCGATCAGTGCGCGCGCCTTGGCGGCCAGTGCCTGGGCGTGCGCGGTAGCGACGATGCCGCGGCCGGATTTGGCGAACAGGGGATCGCCGGCGATGCGCCGCAGCTTTTTCAGCCCATGGCTGACCGCGGATTGGGTGAGGCCGAGCCGGGTCGCGGCCGCCGTCACCGAACCTTCTTCCAGCACGGCGAGGAACAGCGACAGCGAGTGGCCGTCGAGGGCCAAATGATCGATTTCCTTCATGCAATACATTATAATTCATCTATTTATCTTGAGAATAGGCCGGCGCATCCTCTCCCGATAAACCGCGCGCCCGACCGGGCGCCAGAGGGAGACAACGCCAGATGATCGCCCAGGCCGCTCGTATCGCAGCCGCGCAGGACGCCACCCGCCTCAACCGCCCCGAGCCGTTCACGCCGCCGCTTGGCGATGGCGGCTTCTTCCAGCGCGACCGTTCCATCCATCCGCCGGCGCACGCACCCGGCTACAAATCCTCGGTGCTGCGCTCGCCACGCCAGTCGCTGCTCTCGCTGGAGAACTCGATCTCGGAGATCACCGGCCCGGTGTTCGGTCACAACGACCTTGGGCCGCTCGATAACGACCTGATCCGCAACTACGCCAAGGACGGCGATCCGATCGGCGAGCGCATCATCGTGCACGGCCGGGTAATGGACGAAACCGGCCGCGGCGTGCCGAACACGCTGGTCGAGTTCTGGCAGGCCAATGCCGGCGGCCGCTACCGGCACAAGAAGGACACCTATCTGGCGCCGGTCGATCCGAACTTCGGCGGCTGTGGCCGCGCGCTGACCGACGACAGCGGCTACTACTACTTCCGCACCATCAAGCCCGGCCCCTATCCTTGGCGCAACTACGTCAATAGCTGGCGCCCGGCGCACATCCACTTCTCGGTGTTCGGATCGGGCTTCGCGCAGCGGCTGATCACCCAGATGTATTTCGAGGGCGATCCCCTGATCCCGGTCTGCCCGATCCTCACGACGATCCCGGACAAGGACGCGATCGACCGTCTCGTCGCCCCGCTCGATCTCAATGCCAGTACGCCGTTCGACTCACTCACCTACCGCTTCGACATCGTGCTGCGCGGAGCGCGCTCCACCTATTTCGAAAATCGCCCGGAAGGAAACTAAAGTCATGGCGCAGCCGCTCAACTACCTCAAGGAAACTGCCTCCCAGACCGCCGGGCCCTACGTCCATATCGGACTGATCCCGGGCATGGCCGGCTTCGACATCTTCGAGAAGAACTTCTCCAACGTGCTCGTTACGCCGAACACCAAAGGCGAGCGCATTACGCTGGAGGGCCGCGTGCTCGACGGCAGCGGCACGCCGCTGCGCGACGTGCTGCTGGAGATCTGGCAGGCCAATGCTGCCGGCCGCTACAACCATCCGGCCGACCGCTCGGCCGGCGCACTGGACGAGGACTTTCGCGGCTGGGGTCGCGCGGGTTCGGATTTCGACAGCGGGCGGATCACCTTCGAGACGATCAAGCCGGGCGCGATCACCGATAAAGCGGGACGCAAATGTGCCCCGCACGTCAATGTCTGGATCGTCGCCCGTGGCATCAATATCGGGCTCAACACGCGGCTCTACTTCTCGGATGAAGAGGCCGCCAATGCCGCTGACCCCGTGCTCAATCTGATCGAGCAGCCGGTGCGGCGGTCGACCCTGATCGCTGAGCGCAGCGAGCGCGCCGGCAAGGTCGTGTACTCCTTCACGATCAATCTACAGGGGCCCGAGGAGACTGTGTTCTTCGACGTGTAATAGTCCTCGATATCCACGAAGGCCGGCATCATCGGATGGTGAGGCCGGCCTTTTGCTGAGGCCCCCGCGGCTGATCACCATTCCCGTAATCCGCCCGAGCCGATACGATGGCTTATTCTGGGGCCGGAGGAGGGCCATGGGAAAGCGCGCGAGGGCAGGCGGGCCGAGCAAATCGGGCAGCCGCACGGCGAAGACGAAAAAGCGACGCAGCGCGCCGAAGGCGTCGCGCGCCGCCGTTTCCGCGCGGGCAAAACCTGGAGCAACGCAGCTTGCTCTCGAGCTCCAGGAAGCGAGTGAGCGGCAGGCCGCGACGGCCGAGGTCCTGAGCCTCATCTCGGAGCCGGGCGCCGGAACGACATTCCGCATCATCGTGCCGCGCGAAGCGCCGTAGGAATTCGCTGCAAAATGAATGGGGGCCGTTTGACCCGGACCTCCTTCCGTCGCGCAGAGCAACGTTGTCGAGCGCTCCGAAGACGGCTATCGGCCTTTGTTTAGACCAAATTTCGCCAAACTGGTATTGGCCCTTAAGCGCCGGGGCAGGACTGTTCAATATGGAGTCCTGCATGTTTAAGCCTGTTCTTATTGCGTCTATTCTTATCGTGACCGGTTCGATCGCTTCGGAAGCACGTCCTTCCCGCGCCAACACGGCACCGGAATGCAACGTGACGATGCCGTGCGACTTCTCATTTTCTCAAGTTCGTCACGAGAGAGTTTCGTTGGACACGCGACCAACGCACCTCGGGATGCGAGGAGCAGTCGCTGGCGCTCCAGCCGCCGCGACAGAGGTGAATGTTGCTGGCACCCAGATCGTCGGCGGTCGCCCGTCCGGATGCCCGCGGAGCTTCTGCGGCTGCGGCGCGGCCTTGCATGTCTTCGGCCGGATCGTCCCGGAATTGAACCTTGCGGCCAATTGGCTGCGCTTCCCACGGACATCGCCCGCACCGGGAATGGTTGCGGCCCGACGCGGACACGTCTTTGTTCTGGAGCAACACCTTCAAGGCGACATGTGGATGGCGTACGATGCCAACTCAAGTCGACGCTCGACGCGAATTCACGCGCGGTCACTGCGCGGCTATACCGTCGTCAACCCGCACGCGACGTAACGGCAATTAGGTCGTCAAATCGCTCCCTCGCAATTGTCATTCATCGCCATGTAGCTGCGCGCGAAAAGCGCGCGGCGAAAGTCCGGTCGCGGCGGCGTAGACCCGGCTGAAATAGGCGGGATCCTCGAAGCCGAGCGCGTAGGCGATCGTCGACACCGGCAGGTTGGTGTAGACGAGGTTGCGCCGAGCCTCGCGGATCAGCCGGTTGAGGATCAGATGCGAAGCGGTATCTCCAGTAGCGGTGCGTGTGATCCGGTTGAGATGGGTCGGCGTCACCGACAGCGCCTTGGCATAGTCGGCAACGCTCCAGCGTTCGAGATGGTGCGCTTCCAGTAGCGCCTCGAAGCGGCGGAACAAGTCGGAATCCGCCGAGCCGGTGCCGCTGCTCCTGCCGGCGAGTTCGCGTGCCACGAGGCCAATCGCCGCCGCCGACAGCGCGCGCAGCACATGCGCGCGGCCGAAGTTGCGGCCTGCGTGCTCGGCAAAGATCTGCTTCATGGTGGTGCGAATCTGCGGCGTGCCGCGCACCACGGCCGATTGCGACAGCGCGGTGCGCAGGCCTTCCGAGGCGAGCAGCGCCTCGTCGAGAATTTCGGCTGCGATCGTCAGCACCCAGCCTTGAGTGTCAGGCACGAAGCGGAAGCCGTGGACGTGGCCGACCGGCACGTTGACGATCTGCATCGGCTTCAGCGACACCACGCGCCCGTCGAGTGTCGCCTCGCCGCCGCCGCGCTCGATCAGCAGCACCTGGTGCAGCCGCGCGTGGCGGTGCACGGCCAACGTCCAATCATGCAGCACAGAGCGGGAGGCGATGGTCTCGCAATGCACGACGTCGGGCAGATCGCCGGATTCGCCGAACAAATTGTAGACCTTGATGGCCGATGTCGAGGGGGCAGGGGGCATGTTCGAATTGTACAAGATAAAGGCCGATCCCTCCATCCGTTTGCCGCGCGAAATCTGCGAAAAACTCGCAAACGGGAGGACGGGAAAATGAAGGTTCAGGTCTGCATCATCGGCGGCGGCCCGTCGGGGCTGCTGTTGTCCCAACTCCTGCACCTGAAGGGCATCGACACGGTCGTGCTGGAGAAATACAGCCGCGAGCACGTGCTCGCCCGCATCCGCGCCGGCGTGCTGGAGCACGGCTTTGCCAAGCTGATGCGCGAGGCGCAGTGCGGCGAGCGGATGGATCGTGAAGGCGAGATCCACAAGGGGTTCGAGATCGCCCATGACGGCGTGCTCTCGTATATCGACCTCCACAAACATTCCGGGGGCAATTCGGTGTTGGTCTACGGCCAGACCGAGCTGACGCGCGATCTCTACGAGGCGCGCGACCGTCTCGGCGGCACGGTCGTGCACAATGCCGAGGACGTCACGCCGCACGATCCGAAGTCGGACAAGCCGTTCGTGACCTACCGTGCGGACGGGCAGACCATCCGCGTCGACTGTGACTACATCGTCGGCGCCGACGGCTTCCACGGCGTCAGCCGCAAGTCGATCCCGAGGGACGTCTTGCGCGAATACGAGAAGGTCTACCCGTTCGGCTGGCTCGGCGTCCTGTCACGCACCAAGCCGGTCTCGCCGGAATTGATCTATGTGAAGCACGAGCGCGGCTTTGCACTCTGCTCGCTGCGCTCGCAGGTGCTCAGCCGCTACTACATCCAGGTGCCGCTGACCGACAGGGTGGAGGACTGGCCGGACGAGGCGTTCTGGGCCGAGCTCAAGCGCCGTTTGCCGGACGAGGTCGCCGCGCACCTGATCACCGGACCATCGATCGAGAAGAGCATCGCGCCCCTGCGCAGCTTCGTTGCCGAGCCGATGAGCTATGGTCGGCTGTTCCTCGCGGGCGATGCTGCCCACATCGTGCCGCCGACCGGCGCACGCGGGCTCAACAGCGCAGCCTCCGACATCTACTATCTCTATCACGCGATGCTCGCCCATTATCAGAAGGGCGACGATTCCGGGCTTGAGGGCTATTCGGCCAAGGCGCTGGCGCGGATCTGGAAGGCGCAACGCTTCTCCTGGTGGATGACGATGATGCTGCATCGTTTCCCCGACCGGATCGACTACGAGGACAGGCTGCAGCAGACCGAGCTGGAATATTTGTTCTCCTCCGAGACGGCGCAGCGCCTGCTCGCGGAGAATTACGTCGGGCTGCCGTTTTAGGGCGCGCCGGCCTATTTGGCTCTTCTGACGGTGGATGGTTCAGCAGGTTATGTGAAAAAGTCCAATCTTCCTGGCATGCGAGTGGTTGAACGTACGAATTGCCTTGGGGGTCGGCTCGAGCAGGACTGCACAACCCTTTCTCGCAAAGAACGCCTCCGCTTCCGGCGATAGATGCACATTGCCCATCTGGCCCGTCCCAAGAATGAGCTGCTCGCATCCGTCTTCAAAGACGAACTTCGCCTCGTCCTTCGAAAGGACGTGCGAGGTGCCGTAGTACTTCTTCGACAGCTTTTTCTTCCGCTTTGCCACTTCGCCTGACAGACGAATGATCACGTCGTGTTCATAGGTCTTGCCGTCAATCGTGATCGTGCCGAACGTCGTGCCTTCGATTTCCATAGCCTGACCTCCTCATGATGTCGGCACAAAGTCTCGCGTCAGCTTCGGTGGACGAGCCGGGTATCGATGTCAGAAGCGCCCGTTGATCGCACCTCCTTGAGGCGCCGATCGCCGGGCGCCGAAATCACGGCTCGCCAACCCGCTGGACTCTGCGCAGGCCTGTCTGGCTCCGAAGCCGCTTACGGCAGCTCAGATATCAGCTTGGCCCACTCGGCCTCTGTCCAGGCGCGTGAGGTGCTGGTGCGCACATTGCCGAGGGAGCCGAGCGCAAGCGCGAATTTTGTGATGTGGTCACCGAGCGGTGCTTCGGCGACAACCAGAATGTCATGCGTGCCGGAGGTGAGATAGACCTCCTTGATCTCGACACCGACTTTCCTGGCAAGCGCCTTCGCTGCTTCGCTGCGCTTGGGGGCATCCTTGACATTCCGAATTCCCTGGTCGGTCCAGTTGATCGTCAGTATGAATGTCGCCATGTCGATCCTCCCTGAGATACACGTGCGCCTGCCTGCCGGGCGCGGCAGGCCAACTTGCTTCATGTTGAAATTGAGGGAGCGCCACAAAGGTCGGCGCTGCTTTCAGACTGCGATGCCTGCCGACGGCCTACTCGCTGCCCATTCCGGCAACCGGCGACGTCGGCCCGTCCCGTCTCGAAGGGCAGCTCGCTACACACTACGTCATGTCATGGGCCTGAAAAAGAGGGCTCTCCGGGTTGTGACCGGCGGCACGCGACGAGGCGCGACTGCCGACCGGCCTGGCGGGCCGCTATTTTCCTTCCAGAGTGTTGACCGGCGTCCAGTCCGGCGAAGGCGGGTTGGCGGCGAGTTCCTTGGCGCGCTTTGCAAACAATGTTGACGGGGCATCGGTCGCAGCGAGGTGGTCGAAGCAAGCTGCGGCCCTAGCGAATTCGCGCGCCCGCCAATACGCAAGCCCCTCGGCATAGCCCGTCGCCGTCTTCGCTTGCTCCGCCGTTTCCGCGCCTTGTGCGGCTAGCGGCTCATAGACCCTGATCGCCTCGTCGCGGCCCTTGACACGGATGGCGTCGAGCTCGCGCCAGACGAAGCCGTCGGCGGTTTGCGCGACCGTCATTTCGGAGGCCACGATCGAGGTCGCAAAGTACTTGTTGGCGCCTTCGAGGCGCGAGGCGACGTTCACGGTATCGCTCATGACGGTGTAGTTGAAGCGGCGGCGCGAGCCGATATTGCCGACCACGGCCTCGCCAGTGTTGAGGCCGATGCGGTGCGCCAGGCTTTCGAAGGCGGCATGGCTGCGGTTGAGCTCGTCGAGCCGCGTGTTGCAGGCAAGCGCGGCACGGACGGCATTGCAGGCGTGGTCGGGATCGGCGACCGGGGCGCCGAACACGGCCACGATGGAATCGCCGATATATTTGTCGACGTAGCCGCCATGGCTTTCGATGACCTCGGTCATGGCGGAGAGATACTCGTTCATGAGGGCGACCAGCTCGCCGGGCGTCATCTTTTCGGCGATCGAGGAGAAACCGGCGAGGTCCGAGAAGAACACGGTGACGTTGCGCATCTCGCCGCCGAGCGCCGGCATCTTGCCGGAAGCCACCATGCCCTCGATCACCTGCGGGGCGAGGTAGAGCGCAAAGCTCCTGCGCAGGAAGCGTTCATCGCGATCGGCGATGACGAAACGGTAGCCGATCATCACGGCGCCGGCCGCAAGCCCTGCGAGCGCCGGCTCGGTCAACGGCAAGGCCTGTGCGCGAACGAACAGGCTTACCGCGCAAGCGGTGTAGACGGCCATGATCGCAAGGTAGGCGAGCATCGCGCGGCCTGGCGAAAGCAGGCAGGAAGCGAATGCGATGATTCCCGCGATGGCGATCGTGAGAATCGTCCGCATGGGGAAGCCGAGCTCGCTCACCGCATCGCGTTCCATCAGGTTGCGCACGACGGTCGCATGCACGAATACGCCGGCGATGTCGCTGCGCGCCACAGGCGCCGGCCGTGAAGGGGCGGGCAGCGCACAGCGCGGCGCGGGCGTCCCGTCATATCCACCGGCAAGACGTAGCGAGGTCAGCTTGCGGTCGTCGACGTTGACCACGCTGCCGAGAATGACGACCTTGCCATCGAAGGCGCGGTGGAAGAACTCGCCGTCGCCTTTCTCCACGCAGGCGCGCAAATCCGCAAAAGAAAACTTCGGAACATTGTGGCCGACGCCGCGGAAATTGAGCGTCAGCGTGTTCGGCTCGGCGCTAGGGATCGCATAGCCGGCGAGCGCCGTGCTGCCGTCCGGCGCAAGCTCTGGCCTTGCGCCGAGGGCGCGCGCGGCGAGCTCGACGGCCATCGTGGGGACCTGTTTGCCGTCGATCGAAAAGCTCAGCGGCATTCGCCGGATGACGTCGTCGGGGTCGGTGTTGACGTTGAGCGCGCGGATATTGCCCCTCACCGCCAATTGCTGCGCGCGGTCGGGAAAGTCGGGACGGTTGTTGCTCACGATCGCGCCAAGCACGAGCTTGCCGGCATCGGACGCTTTGCGCAAGGCGATCAGGAAGTCCCGGTCGAAACCCTTCATGCGAGCGCCGAGTGGCGCGTCGCCGAAGGGAATCTCCGACTGCTCGATCGAGCTCGGAAAGATCACGTCGAAGCCGATCACCTTGGCCCCGCCGTCGACCACGGCGCCGATCAGGCGTCCGACTTCACGCGTCCAGGTCAGCGTCGGCGACCCCTTGAACGGGGGCGTGTCATAGGTTTCGTCGTCGATCGCGATGACGACGACGGGTGAGGCGGCGGCATCGCGACGATCGCTGAAAAGCGTCGCGCGCAGCGCCGTCAAGATGTCGAGCGAAAGGCCTTGCAACCTGTTGAGAGGCGGCGAGGTGAAGACGGCGCCGACGAGCAGCGCGATCAAGACCGCCGCAACGATGTCCCGCCTGCCGATCCCTCGCATCGCGCCGTCGCGCGCCGCCTATTCGAGCCGCAGCAGCCGACCGACGATCGGCGTCGCAGACGAAGTCGCGTGAGCATCGACCTGGAAGGTAAAGCGCCGCGCGCCCAAAACGGCGAGATAAGTGCCGCCGGCGGTCAGCGTCTTGCCGGCCTTTGCGAAGTCGTAGAACTTGCCGGCCACCAGACCATCGCTCTTCAGCGGTACGGTGATCGTGGGCTCCTTGCCGTCCGTGCGCTCGATGACCAGCGTGCTGCCGCTCTTGGCCTGGACCAGCGGCGAGACCCCGTAGATCGTGGGCAGCTTTGCCGGCGCGCCCTTCGCGTCCGAGCGCATGGTGCGGAAGGTCGTCGCCGCGCTCTGGTTGGCCTCGCGCTCGGAGAGCTGCGCGGCGTTGGCGTCGCAGGGCACCTTGACGCGCTGGACGTCACCGAGCTGCACCGAGCTCTGCTCGGCGCCGACGAGGACGACCCCGCCGGTGATGGTCTCGCGCCAGCATGATTTGAGATAGCCGAGCACCAGCGTGCCCTTTGGGCCGAGCTTGATGACCTTGCCGGGCGCCACGTAGTCCATGAACTCGACGCCGTCGACCTTACCCTGCACGTCCTCGACGATCGCGGCCGGAGTTTCGGCCCACACGGGCGCCGCAAGGCAAAACACGCCGGCCATGGCACCGATCAGGCGTCTCATGTGCTTTCTCATCCAATTCAAAAGGTCCCTGGTGTCCCCGCATAGCAGGGGACGGCCGCAGGAAATGTGACCAGAATCACTCTTGTTATTGGTGCACTTTATTTGGGATAGGTTCAATGCGAAGCACGCAGGGCGTGATGCGGCCCGATCGGCCGGGAAGCCGTTTGGAGGCCGCCGTCAAAGCTGCCGATCGATGAGTTCGCCGACCGGCACGCCCAGCGTCTGCGACGGATACTCGCCGAACATCGCGCGGTAGTAGTGCGAGAACCGTCCGAGCTCGTAGAAGCCCTGCTGCATTGCGACGGTTGCCACCGTCGTCGAGCCGGGAATGCTTTCGCGCAGGATCGAGTGGATGGCGCACAGGCGCTTGTGGCGCAGGAAGGTCACCGGACCGACGCCGAACACTTCGTTGAAGGCGCGATGCAGCGAGCGACGCGGCACAGCAAGCGCGACGCAAATCTCAGAGATATGGACCGGACGGGTCCCGGCTTCGTCCAGAAAATCCTCGACCTTTCGGATGATCCGTCGCGCCGACGGCAAGCGTGCGTTTCCGTCCGGCGGCAATGAGGACAGGACAGTTATCCCCATGCATTCGGCGATTGATCGCTTCCAGAACTCGGCGGATGATGCAGAGAGGGCGCCGTCATGCGTGCCGAGCTGGAGCACGATCCGGCTCAGCCGGGACGCGGCGACGTGGCCGACGTCGAGATCGGCGCGAAAGTGGTTCTTGTGGCGCCAGCTTTCGGGATCGGCAAGCCGCGGCTCGCCGCCGAAGATCGAGGCGACCTCATCGAGGTCGAGCCGCATCGCCGCATAAGCGGAGGCGCCGTGGAAAATGCCGTCATGCTCGACCAGCGGCGGCATGACCAGCACGTCGGTCGGCCGCATATCGAACGACCAGTGATTGACCCGGTCTTCGGCCGTCAGCAGCATGCCGACGATCAGCTTGTCGTCGCTGGAGATCCGCTGCGTCCGCATGCCGACGTTGAAGGAGCCGATGCTGAGCGAAAAGTCGCCAATGCCCACATGAGACAAGGTGCCGCGGAGCCTGCCGCGCCCGAGCTGCATCACGTCGACATGGGTCCCGTGGACGGCCTGATGCAGCCCTTCGAAACCGTCGAGCCTTCGCGAATCAACCAGTAGATGTGTCCCCATTCCGTCAGCGTGATGCCGAAGCATGTTGATTCTGCGGCAAGTTGCAGTCCTGTGTCATCACGGCGGCGCGACAAACCGACTTCCGAAGTTGAGGAAAATCTTCCTTGAATTCCACACGAAGGAACTTGGAGTTGCGCGGAGGCGCTCGGAAAATCTCGCGTCCTGCGCTAATGCGCGGCGTCTGCACGCGACGCGTGCTGGCACGATCTGCACATCACAGCGCGCGAAAGTTGAGTTAGCCTTTGCAACCTCAATGATATTCGTCGCGATCCTCCGCCGAGAGCGGATCACGCGCCGCAAGGCCGGCTGCGTGCGCAGTGACGCGCGCGTGGAAAAAAGGAGGGCAGGAGCCGTCGGCTCTTCGAACCTCCGGCAGACATGGGAACTCGAGCAATGTGCCGCCTGAGACGCGCAAGCCGCAGCTGTCGAAATCCCCGGATCACCCCGCCCTAAGGCAGTGGGAACGATGTGGAGTCTGACCATGTTGCGGGTGGACACGGACCACTGCGTGTGGCGGCCGGACGACACGCGGACCGGCGAGATGGTGTTCATCTCCGGCGGCACCTTCCTGATGGGATCCGATCACGACTATCCCGAGGAGGCGCCGAGCCACCGCGTCTCAGTCGACGGCTTCTGGATCGATCGCACGCCGGTGACCAACCGGCAGTTCAAGGAGTTCGTCAACGCGACTGGCCACGTCACCGAGGCCCAGATCGTTCCTGACGCGAAGGACTATCCCGGCGCGGTGCGCGACATGCTCTATGCCGGCTCGCTGGTGTTCTCGCCGCTGCCGCGCATCACCGATCTCAGGGACTGGAGCCAGTGGTGGACCTTCATGCGGGGCGCCAACTGGCGGCATCCCTATGGTCCGAAGAGCAACCTCCGGGGGCTCGACGATCATCCGGTCGTCCACGTCTCCTATAGCGACGCGTTCGCCTATGCGCGCTGGGCCGGAAAGGATATTCCGACCGAAGCGGAATGGGAGTTCGGGGCGCGCGGCGGGCTCGAGGGTGAGGAATACGCCTGGGGCAACACGCTGACGCCGGGCGGCAGGCACATGGCCAGTGTCTGGCAGGGAAGCTTCCCTGTCCAGAATCTCGGCGAAGATGGGTTCGAGCGTACCTCGCCGGTCATGGCCTTTCCCCCGAACGGCTACGGTCTCTACGACATGATCGGCAATGTCTGGGAGTGGACCTCGGACTGGTGGTCGCCGCGGCATCAGGCCGACGCGGCCAAGCCGTGCTGCATCCCGCTCAATCCGCGGGGCGGCCGCGAGGAGGCAAGCTTTGATCCATGTCAACCCGAGATCCATATTCCACGCAAGGTACTGAAGGGCGGCTCGCATCTCTGCGCGCCGAACTATTGCCGCCGCTATCGTCCGGCCGCGCGTCACGCCGAGCCGGTCGATACGTCGACGTGTCACGTCGGGTTCAGGTGCGTGGTGAGGTCGCCGCTCGCCCTTCGTCACGAACGAGAAGGAGTTGCTGCAACATAGGAGTATCGAATGAGCAGCGAATTGGAGAACAAGAACAACGAGCCTCGGGCTGACCAGAGGATCAATCGCAGACATCTGCTGCTAGGCACATCGTCGATCGTCGCCGCGGCGACGCTGACCACAGAGGCGCTCGCGCAGGCGCAGAGCGCCACAACGCCCGCAGCAGCGACGTCGGGGCGCAAGCCGAACATCCTCTTCATCATGGGCGACGACATCGGCTGGTTCAACGTCAGCGCCTACAATATGGGAATCATGGGCTATCGCACGCCCAACATCGATCGCATCGGCAGAGAAGGCGCGGTATTCACCGATTGGTATGGACAGCAGAGCTGCACCGCGGGACGGGCGGCCTTCATAACCGGGCAATCGCCGATCCGCACCGGCTTGACCAAGGTCGGCCTTCCCGGCGCCGAGCTCGGCCTCGGGCCACTCGATCCGAGCGTCGCGGACGTGATGAAGACCTATGGCTACGCCACCGGGCAGTTCGGCAAGAACCATCTCGGCGACCGCAACGAGCATCTGCCGACCGTGCACGGCTTCGACGAGTTCTTCGGCAATCTCTATCATCTCAACGCCGAGGAGGAGCCGGAAAATCCCGACTACCCGAAGGACCCGCGCTTCCGCACCCGGTTCGGGCCGCGCGGAGTTCTCAAGTGCAAGGCGAGCGACCGGGATGACCCGAGAGTTGACCCGGCTTTTGGACGAGTCGGCAAGCAGATCGTCGAAAACACCGGCCCGCTCGATTCCAAGCGGATGGAAACGATCGACGAGGAGTTTTTAGCGGCGGCGATCGATTTCATTAAGCGGAAGAACGCCGAGCAAACGCCGTGGCTCTGCTATTTTAACTCGACGCGCATGCACATCTTTACGCATTTGAAGAAGGAATCGGATGGCAAGACCGGCCTCGGCCTCTATCCGGACGGTATGGTGGAGACCGACGGACATGTTGGGCAGCTTCTCAAAGTCCTCGACGATCTCGGCGTCGTCGACAATACGATTGTCGTTTACACAACCGACAACGGCGCCGAGGCTTTCACGTGGCCCGACGGCGGCTCGACCCCCTTCAAGGGTGAGAAGGCGACCAACTGGGAAGGAGCCTTCCGGGTGCCCTGCCTCATTCGCTGGCCTGGAGTGATCAAGCCAGGCAGCATCGTCAACGACTTGTGCGCCCACGAGGATTTCATCCCGACCTTCGCCGCCGCCGCCGGCGAGCCCGACCTTGTCGAGAAGGTCAAGAGCGGCCACGCGTTGAACGGCAGGAATTTCAAGGTTCATCTCGACGGCATGAACCTGATGCCGTTCTTCAAGGGTAGCGCAAAGGAATCCCCGCGCGAGGAGTTTCCTTACTGGAGCGACGACGGCGATCTGATGGCCATTCGCGTTCGAGAATGGAAGATCAGCTTCCTGGAGCAGCACACTGAGATCAACCCGCAGACGCCGCTCGGGGTATGGCAGGGGCAATTCACCAAGCTCCGCGCGCCCGTCATCTATAATTTGCGGGCCGATCCATTCGAGCGGGGCCCCGACAGCATCTTGTATGCCGACTGGCATGCGCACCGGGCCTTCCTGTTGGTTCCGGCTCAGGCCATCGTCACGAAATGGCTCGACAGCTTCAAGGAGTTTCCGCCACGCGCCAAGGCGGCGAGCTTCACCGTCAGCGACGCGATGGACAAGATCACCGTGGGGGTGGCGAACAACAAGTGATGGCAAAGGGTACCGCTTCCTCAGCATCGATCGGATTGTCGAGAGCGCGCAGGAGGACTTTGGCGGCGCGTGGGCGCGCGCCGCCGGCGCGGCGAGAACAAAAGCAAGAGACGCCATGAGCGGCTACGACATCTTCGCGTGGATCGTGCTCGTCATCCTGCTCGCCAGTGCGATCGGGGTCGTCTGCATTGCCGGCTGGCTGCCCGGCCACATCGCGAAGTCGCGCGGGCATCCGCATGCGCAGGCGGTGACGGTCGCCGGCTGGATCACGCTGTTCTTCGGCTTCGCATTGTGGCCGATCGCCTTCATCTGGGCCTATCTCGACGTGCCCGCGCGCAAGGCGGGAGATCCGTGATGGGGATCGCGATCTTCAACACCTATCTGGTGCTGCTGTTTCTCCTGGTGCATTTCGGCATCGTGCGCTTCAATCAGTTCTGGAAGGCCTCGCCGGCCATTGTCATGGTGCTCCTGCTATTCGGGCTTCTGATCCCGATGGGTTGGGGCGCGCCGCAGGGCGATGCGCTGGTCGTCCGCAACGCGGTATCGATCGTGCCTGATGTCGCGGGCGAAGTGACGGATGTTCCCATCGCTGCCAACGCGCCGCTGAAGGCCGGCGACGTGCTGTTCAGGATCGACCCAGCGCCCTACGCGGCGCAGGTCAAGGCGATCGACGCGCAGCTCAAGCTCTCGAAAACGCGGCTCGGGCAGATGACGCAGCTCTACGAGCGCGATGCGGGGCGGGGCTTCGACGTCGAGCAGCGCCAGTCGGAGGTCGACCAACTCTCCGGCCAGCTCGAAGCCGCGCAGTGGAATCTGGACAAGACCACCGTGCGTGCGCCGGCAGAGGGCTACGTCACCAATCTCGCGTTGCGCAAGGGCGCGCGGGTCGCCAGCCTGCCGCTGTCGCCGGTGATGGCCTTCATCGATACTTCCAGCACCATCATCGGCGTCGAAATCAACCAGAACGACGCGCGCTACGTCGCACCCGGCCAGGAGGTCGAAGCCACCTTCAAGTTCGCGCCGGGGCAGATCGTTGCCGGCAAGGTCGAGAGCGTGCTCCAGGCGATTGCGCCGGGGCAGACGCAGACCTCGGGGACTGCCGTGGCGCCGAAGGCAATCGAGGCCGCGCCTTTCGTGGTGCGCGTCAGGCTCGACGACGCCGATTTCGTGCGGCGCCTGCCGGCAGGCAGCGCCGGGACAGCGGCGATCTACACCGATCACGTCAAGCCGACACACGTCGTTCGTCGCGTGGTCCTGCGTCAGATCGCGATCCTCAACTACGTCATTCCGTTCTGAACGGGAGGAAGCAATGGGAAAAGCCGCGCTGTCCGCTTCGATCCTCCTCCTAACCACCGCAACCGCGCCCGCGCAGTCGGCGGTCCCGGTCACGCCGCACAATTTCGTCCGCGCCGAGACCGGCATGTATTTCGGCAAGTTCGCGAAGGATGGCGGGCTTGGAAAATTCGTCCACACCCGCGAGACGGTGTCGATCGACAAGCAGACCGTCATTCGGATGAATCGCGACACCATCTATTCGCAAGCCGTCTTCGATATCGACGCCGGCCCGGTGACCGTGACGATGCCCGACGCCGGCAAGCGTTTCATCTCGTTGCAAGTGATCGACGAGGACCACTACACGCCAGACGTTTCTATGGGCCCGGAAGCCACACCTTCACCCGGAAGGGAATCTGGCCTGGCGACTTCACCGAAGTGAAGGCGGGCACGATAGGCAGCGGCACGAAATAGACGAGCGTGGGAGGGACAAGATGATGAATATCGACTATCGCAAGCGTGCTGGGTTTGGAATGGCAACCGCGCTCGTGCTGATCATGCATGCGCAACCGGCGCACGCCGATTCCGGCGGCGTCGGCTTCTGGCTTCCCGGCATCTTCGGCAGCCTTGCTGCAGTTCCGACTGTGCCGGGCTGGGCGTACTCGACGATCTACATCCATCTGCAGGCCAATGCCGGAGGGGGACAGAACTTCGTCACCAGCGGCGGTGTACCGGGCTCGGTGACCGCCGGCCTCAACGCGCATGCCGACGTGCTCGTTCAGGGCCTTACCTATACGTCGCCGATGTCCGTGCTTGGCGGACAGGCGGCCTTCACCTTGCTTACCGCGCCCGGAAACATCGGCGTCGGCATCGACGCCACGCTGACCGGGCCGCGAGGGAATAGCATCTCGGGAGTCGCAACGGACAATCGCACGACGCTGACCGACGTGTTCTACCAGGGCACCCTGAAATGGAACCAAGGCGTCCACAACGAGATGGTCTACGTCACCGGTAACATCCCGAGCGGCACCTACGATTCGAGCCGCCTCGCCAATCTGAGCTTTGGCTTTCCCGCGGTCGATGCGGGCGCCGGCTATACCTATCTCGACCTCAAGACCGGCCATGAGTTCTCGGTCGTCGGCGGCCTCACCTACAATTGGATGAATCCGTTCCTCCAGTATCAGAACGGTATCGATTTCCACGTCGACTGGGCGGCGTCGCAGTTCGTCAGCAAGAACGTGCATATCGGCCTCGCCGGTTACTTCTTCCAGCAGCTCACCGACGACAGCGGTCCTGGCGCCAAGCTCGGCGGCTTCAGGGCACGGGCGATCGGTCTCGGTCCGCAGATCGGTTTCATCATTCCTCTCTCTGATGGCTACCAGGGCTATCTCAATGTCAGGGGCTACAAGGACCTCGACGTCGAGAACCGCCCCAAGACCTGGACGGCGTGGGTCACGTTCTCGGTGTCGCCGGCCCCGCCCGAGCCGGCGGCGACAAAGCCGATCGTGCGGAAATACTAGGAGGCAGGCGGGATGTCAGATGCGAGGCGAAAACGTACGCGGTCTGTCCAACGCAGGAGAGGCCCATGCTCTGCGCTCTGCGCGATCCATGGTGTGACGCTGGTGGCAGTCCCGGCGATTGCGGCGGCGAGGGCAGCAAGGGCTGGGTCTACACCGTGACGATGGTGAAATGACCGTGACGAAAGGTTCGCCCCCGTTCCAGGTCGGCTTTCGAGCGTCGATCGTCACGGTGTTCATCGCCGTGGTGTTGCTTGTCGGGCTGTCGCTCGTCTACCTGAGTTTCGAGCGTGTCTCGCGGATCACCCGCACGGCAGCCGCGAGCTTTATCGACAAGGTCGCGCAACTCGGTGCCGATCGCATCGACACCCAGTTCCGCGATGTCCGCGACAGCCTCAACATCCTCGGCGGATTGCCCGCGCTTCAGTCGGCCGAGATCAGCGACAATTCGCGATTGTACGGGCTGATGGCCTCGATGCTGCGTAACAACCGTCAGCTCTTCAACCTCTATGTTGGATATGAAGATGGCTCGTTCCTCGAAATGGACGTGATCGATCGCGCCAAGCCGGATTTTCGAGCGCGGCTCGCTATCCCCGAGGACGCCGTCTACCGGCTGGTCATCATCACCAGGACCGGCGCCGCAATGACCTCCAGCACGCAGTTCCTGTCAGAAAACCTGATCGAGGTTGCCGACTCGCCCGGACCAACCGATTACGATCCGCGGCAACGGCCGTGGTATGTCGAGGCCTTCAAGAACGAGAAGACGCTGCTGACAGGGCCTTACATCTTCTTCGCTACCGGCGAGCCCGGCTACACGCTGCGGATGCCGCTGAAGGAGGGCCGCCGCGGCGTGATCGCCGGCGATATCTTGCTGGATCAGTCGGAAGCCCTGCTCGACCGGCAGCGACTTGGCGAATCCGGGATCGCCTTCCTGTTTAACGATGCCGACCGCATCGTCGCTCATCCGCAGATGGGCACGCTGATACAGCTGGTCGAGGAGCGCGGCGAATTGCCGACGATCAAGGCGATCGGGCTCGCCGGCCTCCCATTGGCCATCCAGGCCTGGCACCGCAACGGCCCGGCCCCGCAGTTCTTCGCCGACAGCTCAGGGCGAACCTATGTCGCCGCCTTCCATTCGATCGAAACCGCAGGCGAGGCCAATGTTAGGCTCGCTGTGATGGCGCCGCTCGATGAGTTCTTCTCGAAAATCCTGAGCGAACGACGGACTCTGTTCGTGTTGGCGCTGGCGTTCGTCGGTGCATCCCTGCCCGTCGCCTTCTGGCTGGGATCGCTGATGGCGCGCCCGTTGCGCAAGATCGCGTACGAGACCGATGAGATCCAGCGCTTCCAGCTCGCCGAGCGGCCGCGCATCCATTCGCTGATTGCCGAAATCGAGGAGCTCGGCCGTTCGGTGTTCACGATGCGCACGGTGGTGCGCAATTTCTCGAGTTTCATCCCCAGGCAGATCGTCCGGCAATTGATCGAGACCGGATCTTCGCTCAGCCTCGGCGGATCGCGGCGCGAGATCACGGTGCTGTTCACGGATGTCGCCGACTTCACCGCCAAGACCGAGAAGGCCGATCCCTCGCAGGTGATGATCTATACCTCGCGCTATTTCGCAGCACTGTCCGAAGAGATCATGAACGGCCATGGCACGATCGACAAGTTCATCGGCGATGCCGTAATGGCGTTCTGGAACGCACCCGCAGATGATCCCGATCATGTGCTCGATGCGTGTCAGGCGGTGCTTGCCGCCATGTGCAAGAACGACGCCCTGAATCGGGAGTTTGAGAGCGAGGGCTGGCCGCCTTACGGAACGCGTTTTGGTCTGCATGTCGGCGACGCTGTGGTCGGCAATATCGGCTCATCCGATCGGATGAACTACACTGCGCTCGGCGCGACCATCAACCTCGCTTCCCGGCTTGAAGGCCTCAACAAGAGCTATGGCACGCGGGTGCTGGTCAGCGCGGCCGTTCGCGCGCGAGCCGAGCAGGCTTTCGTATTCCGCAGTGTCGACCGGATCACGCCGAAGGGATTTGCGGAAGCCGTCACCATCAGCGAACTGCGCTGCCAACGATCCGGCGCCAGCCAGTTGGAACTGGCGATGTGCCGCCGCTGGGAAGAGGTCTATTCCTTGATTGAGCGGGAGCAGAAACAGGCCGCGTTCGTCCGGTTGTCCGGCTTCCTGGTGGACTATCCCGAGGATGGCGTCGCGCGATACCACGGGCAGCAGCTTCGTTCTGCCGGCCGAGCAGCAGGAGACGCCGCATGAGCCGCTGCTGCGTCAGAACGGTCCGCGGGCTCGATCGCCGGCAATTCATTGCCTCTGCAGGTGCTCTCGTCGCGGGCACCGCGCTCGCGGCACCTGCCATCGCGCAGACGAGGACGCGGCTCAGACTGGGCTATCTGCATGTCGTCGCCGTGGACGGCCAGATCTGGACCGGGCTCGACCGCGGCGCCTTCGACAAGTATGGCCTCGACTTCGACCTGTTCGAATTCAACACCGGCCCACTCGTGTTCGAGGCGATGGCGGCGGGTAAGCTTGATGTTTTGTCGGCTGGCGGCGTGATCTCCAACTATCTTGCGCTCGGACACGGCCGCGCTTTCCTGATCAACGACATCGAGGTGGCCACCGCTCAGCTCTGGGTGCGTCCGGACAAGGGCGTCCGGACATTTGCCGACCTCAGGGGTAAGCCGGTCGCAACCACCACCAGGACGACGGCGCACATCTTCCTGAGCGTCGCGTTGCGCGCCAACGGCATCGATCCGAGCGAAGTGGAGATCCGCAACAGCAGCATGTCGTCTGCGGTGGCGTCATTTATCGCCGGCGATGTCCCGGCAATCGCGCTCTGGGTGCCGTTCAATATCCAGGTCCGCGACAAGCTTCCGGAGGCGATCAAGTTGGTGGACGCTTCGGCCTTTTATCCGCAATCGGCCGCAGTCGGCGGTTGGGTCGCACGGCGCGACTATTTTGAGGAGAACAAAGAGGTGCTGGTGCGGATCATCCGCGGCTGGGCCGAGGCTAACGACCATATCGTGCGTAACAACGCTGCGGCCGCCGAGGCCTTGCACAAGAACCATTATGCCCATGCTTCGCTTGCCGATGTCGTCGAGTCTCTGAAGGCACAGAAGATGTTCTCCTCTCGGGAATGGAAACGGCTCTATTCCGACGGGACAGTGGTGAAGTGGCTGCAGCAGGTCAGTGACTTCTTCATGGTCGATGCAGGCGTCGCCGGTTCGGTGCGTGCATCCGACTATTTCGATCCGAGCCTGTATCTCGGCGTGGTGCAGTAGCCGTGCTCGACCTGAGTTTGTCGGCGTCGCCTCGGGCGGCGGGAATTGCAATTTGACGAGTTGCCTTGATGAAGCGTTAACCGTCGCGAAACGGCCGTGCGATCGGCCATTGTCGCGCCCAAGACTTGGTAGCAAATACGCGCGACTTTCATTGCGGGTGTTTTCCATGCTGAAAGACGGCAAATACGCTGCATGGTTTAGGACTTCGCATGGCCAGGGCACTGGGATCGTGCACCTCGTGCAGGGCCGGATATCGGGCGGCGACAGCTTCTTCACCTATGGCGGCTCCTACCAGGTCGATCAGGATCGCTTCACCGCGGTGCTGACGACCCGCCGCCATGCTGATGGCATGCCGACGGTGTTCGGTCCCGACGAGGTCGAGGTCAATCTTTCCGGCATCTGCACCGGCGCGATGGCGACCTGTTCCGGACACGCCAACGAGGCGCCCGAAGTGCTGTTCGAGGCGACCCTGATCTACAGCCAGGATGAGGTGCCGGCGACGGACGCCAAATGCGCGGTCGTCAAGCTCAAGCCGGACAAATTGCCGAAGGCGATGGACAGCCGTTCGCGCCCGCGTCCATCGCGCGCGCCCGGGCCGTCAAAGAGTCCGCTGGCCTGATGCCGCTTTTCGCGGCAACGAGATGGCCGCGGCTCGTGAATATGCCGCTTCGTGGAAATCATCACCTTTTGGTTGTGCCAGCAGCCACTTCGGATTTTGCTCGCAGCGCGCCGGGAATCTCATCGCGTCAAATCAAACTAAGTATCAAACGCTGACCTCGACGACACGATGATCGCGAGAGCGTGATCTGCTCGCATTTGAGAAATATATTTGACGAATACTGGTTGCCGCTCCTACACTCGTGATCAAAATAAGAGTGGGAGGAAACAAATGCGGTGGCCTTTGGCATCGCGCAGTGTTGCTGTTCCGGCCACCACTCCTCGTATCCCCTTCAATATCGCCAAGCCCAACCAGGAGCAGATCGTTCTTCTGATCACGATCGTGCTGCTGATCGTGTTCGGCTTCACGCTGAACGGCTTTGCGACAATTTCCAACCTGCTCAATCTGTTGCGAAGCATTTCCATCCTCGGCGTGCTCGGGCTCGGCATGGGGCTGATCGTGATCAGCCGCGGTATCGATCTCAGCGAAGTCGCGACTCTGGCGGGCTGCTGGGCGATCGGGCTGATCGAAATGCAGCGCGGCATGCCGGTCGGAGCCGCCGTCCTGCTGGCCCTTGCGATCGCGCTCCTGATCGGCGTGATCAACGGCGTGATGGTTGCGTTCGTCGAGGCCCCGCCGTTGTTCGTGACGCTCGCGGCAGGCTTCGTCATCTATGGCCTCGCATTCTGGCTCGCGCCGGCCTGGGTGGTCTATGCGCCGAAGGATGCACCGGGTCTGATGTTCGCGGGCACCGGGCGGCTGTTCGGCATTCCCGTGCCGATCCTGGTGTTTGCAGTCTCGGCGATCGCGATGCACCTGTTCCTGTCACGCACCTCGATCGGCCGTTTCATCTATGCGCAGGGAGACAATCCGGAAGCCGCGCGGCTGACCGGCATTCCGCTGCGGCCGCTGATCGTCCTCGAATATGCGCTGGTCGCCTTCCTCGCCTGGCTCGCCGGCCTCGTATGGGTCGGCACGACAGGCAGCATGCAGATGGCGATCACGCAGGGCACCATGATCTTCGACGTCGTTCTGGTCGTCGTGATCGGCGGCATCAGCCTGATCGGCGGGCGTGGCAGCGTGTTCTCCGTCGTGGTCGGCTGCATCCTGATCGGCACCTTGCTCAACGCCTTCACCATCATGGACGTCAACAGCGAGGTGCAGAACATCATCAAGGGCGTGGTGCTGCTCGCTGCCATCGTGCTCGACAACTTCCTGCATCCGCGGGACGAGGAGACGGCACGGCAAGGTGACTGACGAGGAGTGCCGACCAACGGCATCCCGCTCTTGACAATCAACAAACCGGACGAGGAGGATCCCATGAATAGGAAGTTCTGGACGATCGCAGCGGCGGGTGTGGCGCTCGTTGCGCTGCCGATGTTGGCAGCCGCGCAGGAGGAAGGCGGCACCAAGACTGCGCGCGAGCTTCGCGCATCCTACGACAAATCTCTGCAAGGGAAGACGATCGCATACCTGCCGATCGCGCTCGGCGTTCCCCTCTCCGATGAATGGGGCCGGGTGGTGCAGGAAGAGGCCGAGTGGCGCGGCATGAAGTTCATCGTCCGCGATCCCAACAACAATCCGTCGGCGATGCAGCAGGCCCTGACCGCGCTGGTCGACCAGAAGCCCGACGTGCTGATCGTGCAGAACCCGAGCGTGACGCTGCTGATGAAGGACCTGAAGCGCGCCGAGAGCCAGGGCACGCATGTCATCCAAATCAACATGTCCTCGAACTACAAGTCCGGCGCCTTCGTCGGTGCCGACTGGCGCGAGATCGGCAAGATGCTCGCGACCGAAGTGGTCAAGGCTTGCGGCACCGGCACTGGCAAGTCCGGCAAGGTGCAAATCATCCAGGGCGAGCTGACGGCGGCGGCCAGCGTCGACCAGGTCGGGGGCATCATGGAGGTCCTGAACAAGGACACCAACATCAAGGTGGTTTCGAACCAGGCCGCAAACTGGGATGCCAACACTGCGCTGAACGTCACGGCGACCGTGATCCAGCAGCATCCGGACCTTTGCGCCTCGATCGGTTTCTGGGGCATCATGGAGTCGGGCGCCGCGCAGGCGATCCGCAATGCCGGCAAGATCGACGACGTCAAGGTGTTCGCCTCCGGTGAGGGCTCCTCGCTCGACTGCGATCAGGTCAATTCCGGCAATTTCTACAAATTCCTCAGCTACAAGGCGACCGAGCAGGGCCACGACCTGATGTTCGCCGCCGAGACGCTGCTGATGCTCGGCGACAAGCCGGGTACGCGGAATCTCGAGTTCTACACGCGGCCGATCTGGCTCGATAAGACCAACGCCTCCGGCGCCAACTGCTTCGCACTTCCCAAGAAGAGCTGACCTGAACGTTGGCCGGCGTGCCCTCTCGCACGCCGGCTGCTTGGGAGTGCCAGGATCATGTCGACGATCGAAGCCTTTGCCGAATCCCTTGCAATGTCGGCGCGGCGGTTTTCGCCCCGCCTGCTGCTGTCCGAGCTTTTGCTGAAGCAATGGTTCGAGCCGGTGGTGCCGTTCACGGTGATGATCGGCCTGTGGCTCTATTTCGCGCTCACGATCCCCGACTACGCCTCGGTGCAGAACACGTTATCGCTGCTCCGGCTGTTCGCCGAGTTCGGCTTCGTGGCGCTTGCCATGGGATTTTGCCTGATCAGCGGCGGTATCGATCTGTCCGTCGGCGCGATCTTTGCGCTGTGCAATTTCACCGCGCTGTTCTTCCTGCTGGTGATGGAATGGCCGGTCGGCCTCGTCGTCGTGGCGACGCTTCTGGTCGGTGCCGCGCTCGGCAGCATCAACGGCTTCCTGATCGGCTTTCTGAAGACCCGGCCGTTCCTCACCACGCTGGTGACGCTGATCATCCTGCGCGCCTCGGTCAATTTGCTCAATACCGGCTACGCCCAGGTGTTCGCCACCAATTCGGTGGACAGCGATGCCTGGGATTTCATCGGCACCGGCAGCGTGCTCGGCATTCCCGTCAATGCGGCGACGCTGTTCGTCGTGCTGCTCGTCTGCCACATCTTCTTGTCGCGCTCGCGCTATGGCTGGCATCTGACCGCGATCGGCGCGAGCCGCAAGGCCGCGCGGCACGCCGGCATTCGCGTCCGTCTGATGCTGTTCCTGACCTACGTTCTGTCGGGCACGCTGTGCGCGGCGAGCGGCATCTTTTATGCTGCACGGCAGGCCAGCACGGATTCTACGACCGGCGTGGGCTGGGAATTCCAGGCGCTGACCGCGGTCGTGCTCGGCGGCATCTCGCTCGCCGGCGGCAAGGGCACGGTGTGGCGGGCGATGATCGGAGCGTTGATCATCTTCCTTCTCATCAACGGCCTCGTGCGCATGGGCATTCCCGGCTATGTCACCTCGGCGGTGACGGGCATGATCCTGCTTGCCGCCGTCGGCATCGACGTCAAATGGTCGAAGAACCGCGGCAAGGCGATCCAGAAGATCTACGTCAACCCCGCCTATGTCGCGCTGGCCCCGGCGCCCTCGGTGCAGCCGGGCGCCGCATCGCCCTATGCCCAGAACGACCGATTGATCCGCGCGCAGGCGATCGGGCTCGACCAGGTCGAGGGTCCGGAGGACGTCATTGTCGACCGCCAGGGCCGCGTCTACGGCTCGACCCGCGACGGCAACGTGATCCGCTTCTCCGGCAAAAACTTCGAGACGCGCGAGGTGTTCGCCCATATCGGCGGCCGGCCGCTCGGCATGCAGTTCGATCGCGACGAAAATCTGATCGTCGCGGTGGCCGGCATGGGCGTCTACGGCATCGCGCCAGACCAGCGCGTGTTCAAGGTCACCGACGAAACCAACCGTACCTGGTACAAGCTCAACGACGACTCCCGCTTGCGCATGGCCGACGACCTCGACATCGCGCCCGACGGCAAGATCTATTTCAGCGACTGCACCACGCGCTACGAGATGACGACCAACACGCTCGATATCCTCGAGGCACGGCCCAACGGCCGCGTGGTCTGCTACGATCCCGCGACCAAGACGACGCGCACGATCATCAACCATTTCTATTTCCCGAATGGCGTTTGCGTCTCCCATGACGGCAAGTCGGTGCTGATCGCGAGCACCTCGCTCTGCAAGGTCTTCCGCTACTGGATCGAAGGACCGAAGAAGGGCAAGACCGAAGTCCTGATCGACGAGCTGCCGGGCAACCCCGACAACATCAATCGCGCGTCCGACGGCACCTATTGGCTGGCGCTGGTCGGTATACGAACGCCGACCTTCGATCTTTCCGTGCGCAAGCCAGGCTTCCGGCTGCGCATGGTCAAGCAGGTGCCCGCCGACGAATGGCTCGCGCCGGCGCTCAACCATGGCTGCGTGCTGAAGTTCAACGAGCAGGGTGAGGCGCTGGAATCCTGGTGGGACCCGACAGGCATCTCGCACTCGACGCTGACCTCGATGCGCGAGCACAAGGGCTATCTCTATCTCGGCGGGCTCGAGAACAACCGCATAGGCCGCATCAAGCTCGACGGCGTCGACGAGAGCTGGACCGGGTATGACGCCTATTGGGGCGGCAAGAGCAGGGTGGCGAGTTAGCGATGGGATTTTTCGATCACCTCCTGCGCGACATCCGCAGCGTCATCGATCGCGATGGCGGCCAGAACGCGATCCCGCCGCTCGACGGCGCGCTCAGCCCGAACGACCGGCTCGACGGCTGCACGGTGATCGGCGAGCCCTTGCCCGGCGTCGACGACGTCGTCGCGGCCGCGGACGGCGCGATCTACGTGTCTACTGGCAAGCGGGTCCTGAAGCTCTCGAGGGATGATCTATCGACACGGACGCTGGTTGCCGAGTTCGAGGGCGAGGCGGGTGGGCTCGCGATCCACCCGGATGGGCGATTGCTGGTTTGCGTCGCCGGGCGTGGCCTCGCCGCGATTGACCCGGCCAACCCCAGCCCGCGCTGGCTGGCCACCGCCGACGGCCGTGGTCTCCCAGGTCTGCTGTCGGTCACAGCGGCTCCGGACGGGCGCATCTTCGCGGTCGAGGGTTCGACCGGCCGCACGCCGGATCAGTGGCGGCGCGATCTGATGGAGAAGCGCAGCAATGGCCGGCTGATCGTCTGCGGTCCGGACCTTGCGAATGCGTCCGTGCTGTTGCGCGATCTGCCATATCCCTATGGCGTCACAGTTTCGGCCGATGGTGGCAGCCTGTGGCTGACCGAAAGCTGGGCCCATCGCCTCAGCCGTCTCCCGCTGACCGCCAATGGCCTGGGGCAGGGCGAGGTCATTGCCGGCAATCTGCCGGGCTATCCTGCAAGGCTGCATCCAGATGGCAATCGGGGCTTTTTCCTCGGCCTGTTCGCGCGACGCACGCATCTCATCGAGTTCGTGCTGAAGGAAGACGATTTCCGCGACGAGATGATGCGCACGATGCCGGAGAGCTACTGGATCGCGCCGGCGCTTGCCGGCGGCGCCGACTGCCTGGAGCCGATGCAGATCGGCGGTGTCAAGGCGCTCGGCATTCAGAAACCATGGGCGCCGCCGCGCTCCTACGGATTACTCGTGCATCTCGATGCCGAGGGCGAGGCGGCCGACAGCCTGCACAGCCGCGCTGGCGGCCGCTTCCACGGCGTCACGGCCGCCTGCAAGGTGCGCCAGGGCGTGGTGATCGCCGCACGCGGCACCGGCTGTCTTCTGCTCCATTCGGGAGAGCTCCGATGAGCGACGGTGCAAATCTCGCCAACGGCGCGGCCGAGCCCGTGCTCGAGATCATCGGCGGCAGCAAGATTTATGGTGGCGTGCACGCCATCGAAGGCGTCAACTTCAATCTCTATCCGGGGGAGGTGCACGCGCTGGTCGGCGAGAACGGCGCAGGCAAGTCGACGCTGTGCAAGGCGATCGCGGGTGCGATCGGGCTCACCTCGGGCGAGTTCCGGCTCGACGGCAAGCAGGCCCAATTCGAGCAGCCGCGCGATGCTCTGAACGCCGGCATCTGCATGGTCTATCAGGAGACGAGCCTGGTGCCGACCATGACGGCGGCTCAGAACATCGAGCTCGGCAACGAGAAGCTCCTGACGCGCTTCCGCACCCTGAACATCCAGGCCCAGCAGCTCCTCCAATCGCTCAACTTCCACGTCGATCCCGCAACGCCCGTGGCGATGCTCGGCACTGCCAAGAAGCAGATGGTCGAGATCGCGCGCGCGATCTACAACAAGGCCCGCATCATCATCTTCGACGAGCCGACCGCATCGCTTACGCCCGAAGAGATCGTGCATTTCTTTCATCTCGTGCGCGACCTGCGCGCCCGCGGCGTCTCGATCATCTACATCTCGCACGCGCTGGAAGAATCGCTCCAGATCGCGGATCGCATCACCGTGCTGCGCGACGGCAGGCTGGTGATCACCGCGCCGGCAAAGCAGCTCACGCGCGATAGCCTGGTGCAGCACATGGTCGGCCGCGAGGTGGCGCAGGCCGTCTATGGCCGCAAGGAGAAAACCCACCAGCGCCGCGAAAAAGTGCTGACGGTCGAGAACGTCACCATGGGCATGGCGGTCAAGAACATGTCGTTCTCCGTCTATGCCGGCGAGGTGGTCGGGATCGCCGGCCTGATCGGCTCGGGCCGCACCGAGATCGCGAAAATCATCTATGGCGCGCTGAAGCGAAACCTGATCAATGGCGGCACCATTCGCCTGCGCGGAAAGCCGATCCGTTACCGCGTGCCGCGGCAGGCAATCAACGACGGCATCGCCTACATCACCGAGGATCGCAAGGCCAACGGCTTCTTCGAGACCATGGTGGTCGACGACAACGTCTATCTCGGCAAGCTCGCCACCAGGAAGGGTTTTGGCTTTCTGTTGTCGCGCGCAAGGCGCGGCAAGCTTGCCAACTATTGGGTCGAGCGTCTCAAGATCAGCGCGCTGCAGCGCAAGGCAAAGATCATCGAGCTGTCCGGTGGCAACCAGCAGAAGGTCGTGCTGGCCAAGACGTTGGTGCAGGATCCCTCGATCATCATCTTCGACGAGCCGACGCGCGGCGTCGACGTCGGCACCATCCCGCACATCCATGCCGAGATCAGACGGCTCGCCGACGAGGGCAAGGCGGTGGTCGTGATCTCCTCCTACCTGCCGGAGGTGCTCGCGGTCTCGGACCGCATCCTGGTCGCCCGCACCGGGCGCATCGTCGCCGAGTTCGACGCGGCCGAGGCGACGCAGGACAAGATCCTCTACGCAGCGGTGCATTGAGCACGCGCCAGCACCTGATCCGACAGTCACATTGCAGCCAACTCGTTGCTGCCTACGGGTGATGACTGGAATAACGTGAGATAGATCAATAGCGCGATCAGCACCCAGAGAGCGATGCTGATGGGCATGGCGATCATAAGGCCGCGAAAGAAGTTCACGACTGCCATCCTGGTTCGCAAGTAGACTAATCTTGTAGCTCTCGGCGCGGACCGTTTCACGCGACCATTCGGGCTAGGGTCCCTACCTCTTTCGGATGATCTGAAGCGCGCCGTAAAATCGTGTCAGCAGTGTGCTACCCTGCCGCGAGGTCGCGGCGAACGAACCGACGCGAGCATGCGCATTGCGACAATGCAGATCATGATTGGCAAGTTTTCAGGAGGCGCAGATGGATCGACGACGATTGCTGTTTCCGTCTCTGATCGCAACGCTGCTGGAACTTGGTGTGCTACCCGCTTCTGCCGGCAATTGCGTTTGGAAATTGGATGGCTTCGAGCTCAATGCAGATATCGTCTATTGGAATTTCGTCATCGGCTCGTCTTCGGAGTGTTTGCAGGGGCTCCGCGGCAACACGATGCTGATCGATCAGGTGAAGATCATTGAGCCGCCAAAAGCAGGCAGCCTTAGGATCTCCGGGCCGGCGTTCCACTACAAAGCGCCGTCAGCGGCGGGATCTCTTGATTCCTTTAGATTGGAAGTCTTAGGAGAAAATCACAGGATCCGCGGTACGTCCGTGATAGTTGTGGGCGTAGAAATACGCTAGATCATCTCGCCGTCAATTCGTCCCTGGGAGTGGCGGTAAGGTACCCGGCGGAAGCCCCGGTCATTGCGAGCCGGGGAGCGGGACGTTCGTATGGTTACTGTTTAAGGCGGGGTTGGCAGAAACCGCAGGTGGCACACCTTGAGCGATCGGATTCTTGAACGGGTTGCTGCTCGGTTGCGTGGCCACGGGGGAGCGGCTGTTTCCCACGGCACCTAGGTGACTGCTGCTGGACTGCGACGGTTGCGCAGCTCCTCCAGCTTGGGCAGAGACCGAGAGGGTCAAAAGCACTGCGGGGAGGAAAAATTTGATCATGGTGATCTCCATGCCGGCCAGCTGTTTACCGATTGCAGATTCTGCGCGGCAAACGTCGTGCGTCCCAATGGCCTTTCGGGTACGTCTCATACCTCTTTCGGATATTTGTGCGGTCTCGAGTGATTCTCTCCCGTAGCCGGGATCATGCGAGTGGACGCCCTCGCGTCCGACGAAAGCGCTGCCTTTGGTGGCGTTGTGAAAGAGACGTCGCGATCGGCAACCTCGCTTTTACGAATGCGCCCTACGTTGCGGGTCTCGCAACCGGCGGTCAGGAACATGCCCCAAGTCTGGATGACGTATGATGAACTCGCGACGCTCTGCATTTGCAGCGCGGCGGAAGCCAGGCTCATGGTGCGACATCTGTCGCTTCACCGTCGCAAGAGCAGCGACGGCGCGACGCGCGTTAAGCTTAATCTGGCGCTGACGGCCAGGTTCTTCGCCAGCATTCGCGAGTCGGATTTCGATCTCGACGGTGCGATCGAGGCCTTGCGCGATACCCATCGGCAGATGGCCGAGTTGCTGACGTGCGAAGAGGGCGACAAGCGCGGCGTGGCTTGAGGCGTCCTCCTCCGCGATCCATCGCAAAGGATGACATGGTCGGTGCCGCGTCAAGCGGACATAATGCCTTCGAACCAGGCATAAATCCGCTATCGGAATTTTCCCTAGCCGCGAGTGTTCAACCAGAACGGGGGCCGCCAAGTCCGGCGGCTCAGGATCCCGCCTATTGCTGGCGACCGATCCCGAGTTCTCTCTGGAGCTGCGGGGTGAGGCCCATGGCGCCCTCGGTCCGGCCCTGGCCGGTTCCCACATTGCGGGTGCCGGTCGACGTGGTCGAAGATGACGTCGTGGGCGTCGTCGACGGCGGCGAACCCGCCGGAGCGCCATATCCGCTGCGGATTCCGTTCGAAGAAGTGGTTTGAGCCCACGCGCTTTCACCGGCGATCAGCGAAGCGGCCAAAAGCGCAATTACAATTCTGATCATGGGCGACGTCTCTCCTCAATGTCCGCGGGACAATAGGCGGGCAAGGCGTCATCCGGCAAGTCTGCTATCGACTTGACTCTCCTGCCGACGCCGCCCTTGCCAGGCTCGGAGTGCCGGATCAGGAGCGCGGCCGGGGCAGAAACGCCAAAACGGTCTGCGCAATGCTGACCCCGACGATCCCGCCGGCCGCTTTCTGGATGACGTCGAAGAAGGCGGCATCCCGGTCCGGCCGCAGCGCTTGCAGGAGTTCGAGCGAAACGGCGACGCCGACCACGAGCAGGCAGGCCTGGGTGAAGCGCCCGGGCAGCAGGAAGGCCAGCAGGAAGCCCAGGAGGCCATATGCGCTGAAGCGTTCGATCACGACGACCCAATAGGCTTCGGCATGGCCGATCAGCACCGGCCGCCCCGTCAGCGCGGCGAGCGTGGCGTAGATGATCAGCGCGAGGCAAATGCCCGTTGCGGCAATGAGCTTGTTCCGGGTCATGGGGCGATCTTTATAGCAACGATAGCTTTGCCTCAGCGGAAGTTCAGGACATCGTTAATATCCTGCTCTGTGGGGGCACACGTCCTTGTGACCGCGCGACGGCGCGCGTGCCGGACTTGCTCGTCTCATGAGCAGCCCGTGGCTCGTTTTCATCCTCAAGGCGAGAGGGCGCAAACGTCGTCCCTGCCGAACGCTTTCTACGTTGCGTAGTCCGCGGCTGTGGCAATAGAATGCAACGGATGGTCAGCGAAGGGTAAAAAACTCGAGGAGTTCCCTATGCGCGCGTTCGCCATTGCTTTGTCCGTGCTCCTGTTGCCCGTTGCAGCTTTCGCGCAAGAGAAAGCGCCACAGCCTAAGACCGATCCGTGCATTTATACCATCGGGGGTAGGGTGTACGAGGTGCCGATCGGTGTGAAGATTTGCTTCCGCTCGCCACCTCCGTACGGCGACCAGTACTCACTTCAGCAGTGTTTCCCGCCACTGAACGAATTTGCACTGGTGAAGCGTGGCGATCCCCGCTGCGAGCGATACGAGGACCGGCAATAGTCGCAACCAGATCGACCGCACACCTTCTTTGAACGGTTGGAAGTTTGGCCGATCTTGCCAGCTTGGCTGCGGTCGAACTCGCGGATTATCGGCGCTCAAGAGGTGTTTTGGCACGACGTTGAGCGACAGCTTGACGTTCTTGTCCTAAGGGTGGCCAACAGCCAAGGGTCGAGACCGCCTGAATCGAGCGGCTATTCCGGAGAATTCCGAAAACCTGGCCGTCGGCCTCAGCTCTTCTTGACGGCCTTGGACTTGAGCGACAGACCAAGTCGCAGCGCCATGCGCTTCACAGCGTCGTGCGACCGTCCCAGCTGTTTCGCCGCCTCTTCCAACGTAACCGAAGACTTGGCTAGCTCCATTAACCGGCGGTCTTCCTTGAATGACCAGGGCTTGCGGGCCATGACGAAAACGATCCTCTTAACACAACGACAAAGCCGCCAAGCGACCCATGTTCGCTCGACGGCTTTGCTTGGGTGGGGCCGGGCCTTGGGGAAGCCCGGTGCGTAAGAGGGATAAGCGATTGACGAAAATGCGCAACAAAGACTGCGGATTAAGCTAACTGCTCAACCTTACCGCGACGAAATCAGCGCGCGTGGCTCCGTACAACCACGGGAGTTTCGCTAGCCGAGGCCGATCCGCGTATGGTGAATCCTCGCTCTGACCCGGCAGATGGCGACGGCGCCGCGTTACTTCTGCTTCACCGGATGAGCCTTCTGGTGCCAAGCCCAGGCGGTACGAATGATGGTGGGCAGGTCGGAATGAGTCGGCACGAAATTCAGCACGCTGCGCGCAGCGGAGGGATCGGCGACCAGGTAGGTCGGATCGCCTGGCCGTCGCGGCTTGACGACGTGAGGGACCTCCCGCCCGGTCTCCTGTTTGATCGCAGAGAGAATCTCGCGCACCGAGAAGCCTGTGCCGGTGCCGAGATTGAAGCTGCCGCCGGCATGTCTCTCGAGCAGCAGTTTCAGCGCAGCGACATGCGCGGCCGCAAGATCAGTGACGTGGATGTAGTCTCGGATCGCGGTGCCGTCGGGCGTGTCGTAATCGTCGCCGAAGACGGCGAAGTCGCCGACATGTCCCTGCAGCGCCATCATGGCGCGCGGGATGAGATGCGTCTCGTTGTCACGCAGCTCGCCGATGCCGCCGGCAGGATCAGCCCCGCTGGCATTAAAATAGCGCAGGCAAAACGCGCCGAAGCCATACGCCGAGCGATAGTCGGCGAGCAGGCGCTCGATCATCCATTTCGATGCGCCGTAGGGGTTGATCGGCGCGCAGGCGAAAGCCTCCGGCAGCGTCTTGCTGTCGGCGTTGCCGTAGACCGCACCGGTGGAAGAGAACACGATGCGATGGCAGCCGGCATTGCGCATGGCCTTCAGCAGCGACAGCGTGCCCTGCAAATTGTTGATGTAGTACTTTTGCGGATCGGCTACGGACTCGCCGACCAGGCTCGCGGCCGCAAAATGCATCACGGCCGCAATCTCGTGTTCAGCGAAAGTGCGGGCGAGCGTCGTTTCATCCAGCAGATCGCCGATCACCAGCGGACCCGCGACGAAGCTCTTATGGCCGGTAGACAGATTGTCATAGACGATGGGTTGATAGCCGGCCACAGCCAGCGCGCGGCAGGCGTGCGAGCCGATATAGCCGGCGCCTCCCGTAACGAGGACAGTCGGTCGGTTGGTCATGTCATCTCCGCGGCTTGGCAGGGGGAAGAACCGTCGTCTGCATCAGGGCCATTGATAGTGCGCTCAGGCCGGGGTGGTCAAATTGGTCCCGTCTGTTAGCCCAACCCCACTGGTTGAGAACACATGAGCGTCGTTTCAGCCTGATGACGCTGAATGGATAACCGGCTAAATTGATTGCATATTTCGAGCCGTGGACTGCGATCGATGATGCAAAGACGAACTCGTTGTGGCGTGATCATGCTCGTGCTGGCGACGTTCGCCGGCGGCGGAAAGGGGCTCGCGGGCGATGAGTCCGTTTCGGCCGAAGTCTCAACGCCGGGCGCATCAACACCGGCGGATGCGGCGGGCGCCGAGACGGCCCCATCGCCCGACAGCTTGATGTCCCGCGAGGATTGGAAACGCCGCATTTCCGAGGCGCGCAGGCGCGCGGATCAGGCGCGATTGGACTGGAAGCTTCAGGCGCCATTGCGGGCGGCGATCCCGCCCGATCCGCCGGAAAAAATTGCGTCCCAGCGCGTGCTCAACGACGATACGCTGCAGCCGGGCGACATCGTTTCGACCGACAAGGGCCTGCTGCAATTTCGTGGCTGGTCCGGCGTGGACGGGCAGGCCGCGCAATTCGTCCCCGTTGTGCCGCGCTGATCAAGTCCTTGAACAGGATGCTGGCGCACAACGGTCGGAGCCGAGGCGCATCCGTCAGCCTAGGCCGATACGTGCCTGCTGATACCCGCGATCGAGAATGGCCTGCCACCATTTCCGGTTCTCGCAGTACCACCGGACAGTCTTCGCCAAGCCGCTTTCAAAGTTCTCCTCAGCGCGCCAGCCCAGCTCGCGCTCGATCTTTGACGCGTCGATCGCGTAGCGGCGGTCGTGGCCCGGCCTGTCCTTGACGAAGGAAATCAGGCTGCGCCGCGAACCCGTGTTTGCAGGCACGATCTCGTCCAGGAGTTCGCAGACCTTCTCGACGACGTGCAGGTTGGTCCGCTCGTTGCGGCCGCCGACATTGTAGGTCTCTCCGACCACGCCGCGCTCCAGCACGAGCGTCAGTGCCTTGGCATGGTCCTCGACGTACAGCCAGTCGCGGACGTTCTGACCATCGCCATAGACCGGCAATGATTCTCCCGCGAGTCCCTTGATGATCATGTGCGGGATCAGCTTCTCGGGGAAGTGATAGGGACCATAGTTGTTCGAGCAGTTGGTGACCATGGTCGGAAGCTCGTAGGTCTCGCGCCAGGCGCGCACCAGATGATCCGAGGACGCCTTGCTGGCGGAGTAGGGCGAGTTCGGTGCATAGGCGGTCTCTTCCGAGAACAGCCCCTCGGCGCCGAGCGTGCCGAAGACCTCGTCGGTCGAGATGTGGAGGAAGCGAAAGCGGTCGCGCCGTTCCGCCGGCAACGTTCGCCAATAGCGCAGCGCCTCCTGCAATAGGGTGAAGGTGCCCACGATGTTGGTCTGGATGAACTCGCCGGGGCCGTCGATGGAGCGGTCCACGTGGCTTTCGGCGGCGAGATTCATCACCGCATCGGGCTGATACTTTTCGAAGAGCTTTCGCAGCGAGGGCCCTTCGCAGATGCACTGCTTTTCGAACGCATAATGGGGATTGCCGTCTGCGCCGGGAAGTGACTCGGGATTGGCAGCGTAAGTCAGCTTGTCCAGGTTGACGACGCGCGCATGCGTGTCGCGCAGCAAATGACGGACGACGGCCGATCCGATGAAGCCCGCTCCGCCTGTGACGAAAATCGTAGATCCCTTGAACCGCATGATTCAATCACCTCAATGTCGGCCATCAGGCGCGGAACGAGCGCGCGACAGATTTCAAATATTCGCCGTAGCTGCTCTTCGAGGTCTTCTCGGCCACTCGGTTGAAGGCCTCGAGCGAGATATACCCACGTCTTAGCGCGATTTCCTCCGGACAGGCAATGCGAAGTCCCTGCCGTTGCTCGAGGATCTGCACGAAATGGCTGGCCTCGACCAGGGAGGCGTGCGTGCCGGTGTCGAGCCATGCAAATCCGCGGCCCAGCACTTCCACGAACAGATCGCCGCGCTCGAGATAAGCGTTGTTGACGTCTGTGATCTCAATCTCGCCCCGGGCCGAGGGCTTTACATTGGCCGCGATATCGAGAACGTCATTGTCGTAGAAATAAAGTCCGGTTACCGCCACATCCGACTTCGGCTGCTTCGGCTTTTCTTCGATCGACAGCGCGCGGCCGGACTTGTCGAGTTCGATCACACCATATTGTTCAGGCGTGTTGACGACGTAGCCGAACACAGTGGCCCCGCTCTTGCGGGCAGAGGCCTTCGCCAGCATTTCCGGAAGGCCATGCCCGTAGAAGATGTTGTCGCCCAAAACGAGCGCCACGGAGTCATCGCCAACGAAATTCCGGCCGACAATGAAGGCGTCGGCAAGGCCGCGAGGGGTCTCTTGCGTGGCGTAGGAAAACTTCAGGCCCAGCTCAGAGCCGTCGCCAAGTAGCCGCTGGAACAACGGCTTGTCGGCAGGCGTGGAGATGATCAAGATCTCGCGAATTCCGGCGAGCATTAGCGTCGACAACGGATAATAGATCATCGGCTTGTCAAATACCGGAAGCAATTGCTTCGAAACGACGGTCGTCACCGGATAGAGGCGCGAGCCGGTTCCGCCGGCGAGTATGATACCCTTCATAGTCCCTCGCAGATTTACCAACCATAAACTAACAGATGGTGTGCGGTGCACAAGTTTGATATAGGCTCACAGTAAATGCTGATACTCAAGGTGTGTAACCGCAGATGCACGTAATTGCGACAGACTTGCCGGAAGTGCTTGTTGTTGAACCCAAATTGTTCGGGGACCAGCGCGGTTTCTTTCTCGAGACATATCAGTTAAGTCGTTATGTGGAGAGCGGCATCGTCCGTCCCTTCGTGCAGGATAATCTGTCGCGTTCGAGCTACGGCGTGCTTCGCGGCTTGCATCTGCAGAATCCAGTGACGCAAGGCAAGCTCGTGACGGTTCTGCGGGGGCGCGTGCTCGATGTTGCCGTTGACGTTCGCATCGGCAGCCCAACATTTGGGCGGCACGTCGCCGTCGAACTGAACGATGAGAACCGTAGGCAGCTCTGGGTTCCTCGCGGCTTTGCCCACGGATTTGTCGTCCTCTCCGAGACGGTGGACTTCTTCTATAAGTGCGACAACGCCTACAGCCCCAAGGATGAGGTCTCGGTGCGTTGGGACGACCCGGCGATCGGGATCGATTGGGGGATTTCAAATCCGTCACTCTCCGCGAAGGATGCGGCCGCGCCTCTTCTAGCTGACGTCAAGAACCTCCCTGTGTACGGACAGGTTTGATGCGGATTCTGCTGACAGGAACCGCGGGACAGGTAGGCGGCGCGTTGCTGCCCCTGCTTCAGCCATGGGCAACCGTTGCAACTCCGTTGCGTCAGGAGCTCGATCTGTCGAGGCCGGATGAGATCGCGGCAAGGCTGGACACTTTGAAGCCAGATCTGATCGTGAATCCAGCCGCCTACACGGCAGTCGACCGCGCCGAAGAGGAGCGCGAGCTTGCGTTCCGCGTCAATGCGGAAACGCCGGCTGAGATGGCTGAATGGGCTGCGCGTCATCACGTTCCGCTGATCCATTTCTCGACGGACTACGTCTTCAATGGCTCCGGCACCGAGCCCTGGCGTGAGGACAGCGCGACTGGGCCGCTATCGGCTTATGGCGCGAGCAAGCTGGCCGGCGATACGGCCATTGCCGACTCCGGCGCGCCTCATCTGATCGTTCGCACGTCCTGGGTCTACGCGGCGAGCGGCGCGAACTTTCTCAAGACGATCGCGCGACTGGCAAAAGAGCGCAAAGAGCTTCGCATCGTCGCCGACCAGATCGGCGCGCCGACCTCGGCGAAGACGATCGCGGATGTCGTGGCGAATATCATTCCCAGAGATCGCTCCGGCATGGACTCCGTATTTGAACGACGAAAAGGTGTCGTCAACGTCGTGTGTGCAGGCGAAACAAGCTGGCACGGGTTCGCCGCGGCGATCGTTGCCGGACTGAAGGCGCGCGGTGCGGATCTGCTGGTCGAGACCATCAATCCGATTCGCGCGGATGAGTTCCCGGTCAAGGCAACGCGACCGGCCAACTCGCGTCTCAGTCTCGAGCGTCTGCGCCGGGATTTTGGTCTGGAGACACCGACATGGCAGCGCGCCCTCGAGCGCGAGCTGGACATCATGATGGCTAGCGCCGGCTAGCTTGCCGACGCGGTGCGCCCTTCGGTCGGCATGAACTGAGAGTTTCCCCGAGCCTGTAAATATGTGTCGGACGCTGGAAAGCGTTCGCTGTGAACTGTCAGCGACAACACCGGGAAAGCGCGCGCCTGCGTCTTCGGTCCGCTATGTCGACATTTGGTGCGGCGCTAATTGCGATGGCAGGCTGGATCTACCTCATCACGCTGCTGTTGGTGAAGCTGTTCCTCGGGTGCCTCGGTTCAAGAGCGAGATCTCCGATGCGCAGGTCAGCCGGAGAAAATCGCATCTCAGCGGGTGCTCAACGATGACACCCTTTGACCAGGCGATGTCGTGTCGACAGATAAAGTGCTCTTCGTCCTGCGCGACAGGTCTGGCCCGGACGGCGAGACGGCCGAGTTCGTCCCGATTGCGCCGCGCTAGATGCGCGCATGAATTCTCGCGCCGTCTTGCGTGCGTCGGATCGCGACAACCGATGCGCGCAGAATTAGTTCTCGCGATAAATTAGATTGAACGTCAAATCTAATCGCGCATTGTTGTTATCTCCGAAAAATCACGTTGCATTCGTTGTGCGAGACAACCGGCGTCACGAGATCGTCGAATTCGTTCTGCTATGTCTCGCGCAAACAACAACGCGAAGACCGACATGCTGCAGAGAGCTCTAACGGCATTGCCTCTTGCAAAGATCAGAGAGCGGGCATTCGAAGGCGCATTTTTCAGCGTGACGCTGATTGCGATGGCAGGCTGGGTCTACTTCATTACGCTGCTACTGGTGAAACTGTTCCTCTGGTTCCTCGGTTGACGAGAATCAAAGTTCACCTCGCGAGCACAGTGCTGCCCAAAAATTCTCGAGCCTGACACGAAATTCAGCGGCGTTCATCATGATGTCGTCACAACTGGACGATGAGAATGGCGGGAATGAACAGGATATCCGGGGAGATCGAAACGTTCCGCAAATGGAAAAACTGCGATGGCGCCCGTCCTGATCCTGCTCTTGATCTTCTTCGCTGGTTTCGCTCTTGGGTACGCTGCGCGCGCGTGGCGGTCTCATAAGCGCCAGGAGCACCGGCGGCTCTACGCTCCCTATAGCCCCTCCAATCCTCGGCCGGCCAGGGTGCACCGCGCTTTCTGAGGAGTTGCTGCAGAGACTGGGCAACGCGAGGCAAGCCGCCTTCGGGGGTAACCATGTCGGGTTAGGTTAAATCGCGCGCGCGGTTGTTTGGCTGACGCCCTGAAGCTAGGTTGCGCACGGATTTTGCAAGCAAAGTAATTGCCGTCCGTGCTGCGTTGAGTGGGGTCTTGAGTTGATGATCTGGCTGATTGCTGTGGTCGTGCCGCTGGTGGGCATTCCGCTTTTTGTCGGGGTCTATGGTCGTCGGGTTGAGCGGTCCGTGGATTGTGAAAGAGGCGGCGCGTCATGACTAGCCTGAGGAACAACGCGCCGCGGCGATATTTTGTCGATCCGATCGGGCGGCGTGTGCTGATCGGCCTCACGCCGGAGGAAACGTGCGAGTTCGAGCGTCTGGACGGCGAGCCCACGGCAGCTATTGGCGGCACGCAGGCTGCGTGCGAAAATGATGGTCGGTGGCCGGCCGCCGGCGAGCAGCGCTGGCTCGAGCTCTATGCCAAGCACGAGGGCGCGTGGAAGGCCTGGATGGCGCAGAACCGGGCAGAGAAGGGCGAAAGCTTTAGCCTTTCTTAACCATGCCGGACCCATTTTCTGGGCTGGCGCCTCAAACCGGAAAATGCACGCATGTTTCAGCTGTTCTTGCGGGCTCGTACCCACTCTCTCCTGAGAGACCGCTTTCGCGGTGAGACGGAATTTCGCGCGCGCTCGCCTGAGCGCGATGCGGAAACCGACCGCGCGCGCATCGAAGCCATCATGGATGCGATCGAGACCGCTCTGCGCGCCGCAGAGAGTGAGCAATCAGGCCTGAATCGCCGCGTCGAGGACGTCCTCGCGCGCGCCGCGGTGACCTTCGGCAATGGCGACGACGAGTACCTGGAGCGCGAGGCCTTGGACAAACACCACCAGGATCTGTTCGACAAAGAGATCCAGAACGGCCAGCGCCGGCTCAAGGAGCTCGGGTCCTCAATTGCTCATTTCAAGTTCATCAAGGCAGCCATGCTAAGCCGGTTTCCGGACTACCAGCAGACGGCCACAAACTAGTCTCGCCGCCAGTCGCGCGGGCAGATTCTGAACTCCATTGAGATTTTGCGCTTGAGGTGGTCGGCAAGGAACGACGACCCGCTGGAGTTTGCCAGCTTACGTCCGTTTATGGTGCCAAGGGGATATCGATTTTTGGGCCTAAGACCCGGATCGAGGACAGCCTCGCGCGCTTTGTCGATCGCGCCTGCCATCACGTGTAGGCCGAATCGCGCGGGCGGGAGCCAGATCGGGTAAAGAGACACGGGCGCCAGCTCACCTCAAGGCGATCTGCTTCCGCTACAGCGTATGCCGCAGGCTCGGCAGATCAGTACTGCAGGACGCGATCAGGATTGGCGGGACTGGCAAAGCGCACATAAGTCCGCGTCCGTCCGTAGAAGTAGTGCGGATCCTCGTCGCGCGTGCGCGGATCGAAATTGTACGAATAGGAGCGCTCAAGAGAGCGGTGCCGGACATGCACGACGGTGGGGCAGCCGCACCGCGGACCGCAATAAGGATTAGGCCCGCGGTCGATATGCAGCACGCGCGCCGCGCGCTCCTGCAACGGAGCGACCGGATAGTCGGCCGCCAACGCAGGCACTGCAAAGCAGGTCAAGCTTGCCACAAGTCCGAGAATGCCGCGAAGAGATTGCATAGCCGTGTTTCCCCAACTCGGCGCAACCTTAGACGCTCCGGCGAACTCGGGCAATATGGTTTATTTTTGCCCGACATTTCCTCGTCGCATCGTGTCCCGCATGTCACGGCGCTGGCGACGTCACGACGCGGCTAGCTGCGCAGGGTGGGCAGAAAAGCCGGATCGATGGATTGGGTGGCTTCATCCAGGAAGGCCCGTCCGCGGCTCGAGGCCCGGCGGTAGGCTGCAACGACGGCGGTCTTTTGGGCGGGGGAGCGCGTCAACATGATGCGTACGTCTCCCAGCGCCAGCTCTTTAAGGTCGGGATCGGCAACCGCGTCGAAGCGCGTGGCCGCATCCAGACGTGCCGGCATCAAACGCGCGTCGTTTGGCGCCGTTAGATAGGACATTCGCAGCGCCTCGACCGTGGTCGGGCTGTTCGGATCGCGCTGCATCTCCAGGAGGGCGAGGGAGAGCCAAAGGCCGGCGTCATAGGGGGCGAACGCAACCGTTCGCTTGAGGCGCGTCCGCAACGGCTCATCGTCCGCGGCAGCAGATCCACCGGACTTGCCCTTCTGGATTGCGTTCAATGCCGCCGCAAGAACCTGATCGGCCGCGAGGTCCGACCGGAATACAAAGAGAAGTCCAAGCCACTCTGAACCTGACGACACAAGTGGGCTGCCTTTGCTTAAATCCCATGGAAATTCCGGCCGGTCCAGCGCCGTCGCCTCTGCGATTAACGATGCAGCTCCGTAGCAGCCCGTCGCGAGCGCGAGGATGATCAGGACGATACGGGTTCGGCTCGACGAGAGCATTCAGTCCTCAAGAGGGTGGATCGTTCACACTGCGAGTAGACGATCGCCTTGAATTGTCAAAAGCGTGAGGTTGCCCGTTGCGTAGGCACCGGTGTCGATGTTCGCCCGATTGGGCCGCAGATCGGGTTGCTGCACCGGCGTGTGACCGTGCACGATGTATTTGCCGAAATTCCGATTGCTATCGAGGAATTCATCGCGAATCCACAGCATGTCGTGCTCCTGCTGCTTGGCGAGGGCGACGCCCGGCTTGACCCCGGCGTGAACGAAAAAGAAATCACCGCACACGAAGCGGGGACGGAGATTCTTCAGAAAGTGCAGGTGGCGCGGCGGAATCGCTTGCGCAAATTGTCGCACTAGCTCCGCCTGTTCTTCGGCGTCGGGGTTGAGCGAGGGTCGAAGGCCGTAGGAGACCAGCGTCTGGAGCCCGCCGAACTGCTTCCAGTCCTGCAACTGGGAGGCGTCCTCGAGCACGTCGAACAGGAACGATTCGTGGTTACCCTTGAGAAAAACCGACTCGTGCTTGAGGCCGCGCTCGACCAGAAGCTCGATGGTACGGTTGGAGTCGGGGCCCCGATCGATGTAATCCCCGAGAAACACGTGGATCGCGCGCTCGGCCGTGCCGGTCGAGAGGTCACGATCGATTACGGTGAACATCTGCTGAAGCAGATCTGCGCAGCCATGGATGTCGCTGATGGCGTAGATGCGGATGCCCGCCGGCAATCTCGGCTTTTCGGATTTGGATTTTGATCGCCGCAATGGCAGCATTTTTCGAACTTCTTGGGCCTTACCGGTCAGAACCCGAACACGCGTATGTCCCGGTATAGTAAACAGTTTAACCAACGGGTGCGTCGCTTTTAGTTCTATTTGACGGGCGAAACGGCGCAGAATCTCAAATCGTTAGGTCTAGCTTCCTACCTCAAGAGAGATGTGGGGAGCAATCCATGCGTAAGTTTTCGGCCTTGGTCGCGATCGCGGCGACGCTCAGCATGTTCCAGCCGGCTCGCGCTGGATTGCTGGGCATGCCGATGGGACTGCAATCGGCGATCCAGCATATCAAGCTGGAGGCGCCGACCTTGCCGCCGATGGCGTATACGCAGTTTTGCGTACGCTACCAGGACGAGTGCCGCAAGCGGCCGATCTTTCGGGGCGGTCCACTCAAGCTGACCGAGGAGCGCTGGGCCGATCTCAAGGAGATCAATCAGGTCGTCAACCGCGAGATCATTCCCGAGAACAACGAACTCGGTCTTGCCGGCGAGAAATGGCTGATCAATCCCGCCCGCGGCGATTGCAACGACTACGCCGTGAGCAAGCGTCATGAGCTGCTGGCGCGGGGCTGGCCGGCGAGGACGCTGCTGCTGGCCGAAGTCGTGGTCAGCTCGGGCGAGCATCATCTGGTGCTGGTGGTTCGCACCCGGACCGGCGACCTCGTCCTCGACAACCTCAATCCCCAGATCAAGCCCTGGGCGCGCGTGCCTTACCGATGGGTTCGCGTGCAGCTCCCGAGCAGCCAGAAGCTCTGGGCGACGGTTGCGGCACGCGGCGTCTAATCGCCGTCCTAGCCCGCATCGCCCTTGGTGCGTCCTTCGCTTTGCGCGAGCCCAAGGCCCACCATCACTGCGGCGGCGATCTGCGTCGCCGGAAGAAGCAAGCCCGAATCACAGAAGGCTCCGCACAGCAGCGCGAGAATTCCGGCAGCCGCGGCAGACGCATAAAAAGAGTCACGTCCGCGCCTGACCGCCCCCATGAACAGGGCGGCAGAGACCAGCAGTGCCAGGGCCGCCAACGCGACCAATCCCGAAAAGCCCCATTCGACCGCGACGGAGATCGCCGTCGAGGGCGGGGCAGGCGTCGGCGCTGCACCGAAATCGCGATAGACCTGCGACAGAAATGCAAAGCTGCCGACGCCATTGCCGAGCCATGGCGTGTCGGAGAGCGCGCGCTCCGCCAGTGAGAGCGAGTCGCCATCCGCAGCCGCAAATCCGGCGATTCCCGCCGAACGGGAATTTTGCAGATGCGGGATGAGAAGGATGGTCGCTAGACCCGCGAAGATGAGGAACAGCGTCAGCGACGGCCAGGTGCGCAGTCCGATACGCCGAACCACCGCAATGAACAGCAGCGTAGCGCAGCCAAGCGCGATCGCGACAAGCAGATTCCTTGGCGCCAAGCTTGACGCGGCGGCAATCCCGAGAACCGTGCCGGTCAGGCCGATCGCAAGCCTGGACAGTAGCGGGGTAAGTGACGACTCGTCCTGGTCGCGGCGGCTCAGATGGCGTTCAATCGCCATGATGATGACGGCGCCGCCCGCAAGGACCGCCAGCGCCGCGACCGTTATGAGGGCCTCGACCGGATTAGGGATGATGCCGGCGAATTCGGCTAGCCGGCCTAGCAGCAGTTCGAGCGAGATGAACGCGGTCACAATGCTAAGAACCAGGAGGGTTGTCTCGGCGCGGTGTCGATCTCTGGTCACGATGATGGTGCCAGTAAGCAGCGAGAGCATTGCCAAATAATGGAAAAGGCCGCGCATCGTGGATCCCGGATCGAGGCTGATGCGGCCCCAAAGTGTGGGATCGTTCAGTGCAATCGCGGCCGTGGACCAGATCGGATTGGTCAGGCTCGAGAATGGTTGCGGCATGATTTGCAGCATCATCCAGACGACAGGGAGAAGCATCGCTACGGAAAATCGCCGGATCAGCCGCATCGCGGGCGCGACGTCGCGCTGCGCGCCTGTTGCAGCCGAGATCAGGATGGCCGCCGCGGCCATCGCAAAAGCAGCCTCGGCCCGCGCACCCGAGGTGAGCGCGAAGACCGGTGTCGCCGCAAGCAGAATCATCAGCAGGCGAAAGGCGATCGACAAGTCGGAAAACTTCGGAATTGCGGCGCGACTGACGAGCGCCAGATGCTCAGTCACCGGGGACTATCGCACAAGGATCGCGGGACGCAAACTTTCCGGCTCCGGCGCCTTGCGCTGGTTGAACAGATTGTCCGATCGTGATGTAGCCCGGGAGCGGCAGCCTAGCGTGTGGGATCGGTCGAACGCTGGCGATAGAGCAAAGCGACGCTGCGCGAGGTTCTCGGTGCGCGCATCCCGGCAAGCGTGCTTCGTGTCACGAGACCCAAAGCGTAGCCGAACTGCGGCATGACGCCGATCAGCAGGCCGCGGCCGAGCGCACCGAGAAAATCCGAGCCGAGCGCGAGCGTGAGTCCGAACCCAACCAGCATTGCCAGCAGCGTCACAGGCACCATGACCCAGACGCGAAAGGCCCAGGCAAGGGTGGCACCAGCAAGAAACAGGAAGATGGCAAGCGGAAACATGTTTGATCTCCGCCTCCACCTTTTCACGTGGACTCCTAAAAAAGGGCTAAATCAATTGAAGCAACCGTCGCTATCGAATCGCGCAATGGGGCGCGAGTGCGCGCAGCGCGGCCTGAAGTCCGCCGATCGGAACGACGCCGCGGATCGGATTCGAGCTTGTCGTGACTTCGATCGACACTTCCGCCGCGTCACGCCAAGCACCGGTCGCGAGGCTCGATGCCGCGGACGGCAGCAACAGGGCTTCGCCACTGGTGGCGACCGTCGTTTCGAACTCCTTGCGATCGGTGCCCGCGGTTAGCGCCACTTTCGGGTGACTGCTGCGCGCCATCGGGTCGAGCATGATGAGCACCACCTCGATGGCGCCGTTTCGACCGCAGCGAAGGCTGAGGCCTGCTATGCCGAGGTCGGACTTCGCCGAATCCACTGTGCGCATGACCGAAACGGCTTCGCCGCGGCCGTCCGGCTCCGTCGTGGTCACCAGGCGCCAGCCCTGGTCGAGCTGCGTCGTTCGGCTGGTTGACTTCAGCTGCTCGGTTATGGCGTCATCGCAACGCTGCCGCTGCTCCGCGCTGGAGCCCGGAACGCAGTTTTGCAGTTGGGCGACACGCAGCGTGTTAGCTAGTGCCCCCCCGCCGGCAGCAAGCAGAGCCAGGGCAAGGAAAATGAAAACGCGCGTCACTTTTTGTCGCTGACCTTTACGAATGTTTAATTTGCCTGAACGCGCTTGCGTGCTTGACTTGCCGTCCAATCCTTTGGCACTTAAAATAACAATTAACATAAAAAGTTGATCTATCGCATTGCGCAATTTTGTTGCATTGCAGCATAATTGTTGTTCTCTTCCCGCTGGTTAATTCGCACTAAATTGTCGGTACTTGGGAGGCGATCCTGATCCCTCAGAGTTCAGTCAGCAGCGACTCGTCAGAGCTCGCGCCAAAGAACGTGCCGACGCGTGGCTCAAGCGCTGTTGGATCGCCGTCCCCTGATCTTGTTGGTCGTTCTCCGGAGCCGGGCGGATCGGGGCACAAGTTCAAGATCCCTTATTCCGCGCTTCAGTACGTGCTAGCGCTGGTCGACGGCTTTCTCATCATCTTCGCGAGCATCGCCGGCGGCGGGCTCTATCAGATTGTTGCAAACGGCGAATTCAGGAATGCGGACCAGCTACTTGGAGCCGGCATCATCGCTGCGTCGCTCTATGTTCTGATCGGACAGTCCAGCGGCTTCTATGATCTTCGCATCGCGTTCTCGAGGCGCAGAAGGGATGCCGGCCGGATCGTCATGCAGTGGTTTATGGTGAGCTTGCTGCTGACGCTGCTGGCGTTCCTGATGAAGAGCGGCGCGGTATTCTCGCGCGGATCGATCATCTGTTTCGGCTCGCTTGCGCTGCTGCTTCTCCTGGTCTGCCGGCAGTTCGCCAAACGTCTCGTCGTCAACGCTGTTGCGGAAGGACAGGTTCAGGGCCGTCGCGCGATCGTGCTCGGCACGCGCGAAGAGCTCGCCGCGCTCGGCGTCGACGAACTGCTGGAGCGGTTCGGTCTGACCGAGGTCGATCGCGTCGTCTTCAGCAGCGACAGGAACAGCGGATTTGCCATGAGCGAGGATGAAGCATCCTCGCTGGAGCAGGCGCTGGCCGTCGGCCGCGAACGCAGCGTCGATGAGATCGTGCTGGCGTTTCCATGGACCGACACCCGAAAGCTCGAGCTGGTCCGGGACCGGTTGCGGATTTCCCCGCTGCCTGTGCAGTTGGTGCCCGACCGGCGCATCCGCTCGCTCGCGGAGAATCCGTCGTTCAGGCTGCGCCGGTCGCTCTCGATCGAGATTCAGCGCGGCCCGCTCTCGCGCGTCGAGCAGCTGTCGAAGCGCCTGGTTGACATCGCCGGCGCCTCGCTCGGCCTGATCCTGCTCATGCCCTTGATGCTGCTGAGCGCAATCGCGATCAAGTCCGATTCGCCGGGGCCCGTGTTCTTCCGGCAACGGCGCAATGGCTTCAACGCCAAGCAGTTTCCGATCTTCAAGTTCCGCACGATGACCGTGATGGAGGACGGCGCCACGGTCGTGCAGGCCAAGCGGTTCGATCCACGCGTGACCAGGGTCGGGAGCGTTCTGCGCCGCTCGAGCATCGACGAGGTGCCGCAGCTCATCAACGTGCTGCGCGGCGAGATGTCTCTGGTCGGGCCGAGGCCTCATGCGCTGGCGCACGACGATCACTACGGCGACATTCTCTCGGAATATGCCTATCGCCATCATGTCAAGCCGGGGATTACGGGATGGGCGCAGGTCAACGGCTATCGGGGCGAGACCGCCCGCGTCGAGCAGATGAAGGGCAGGGTCGATTGCGACCTGTGGTACATCAACAATTGGAGTCTGGCGCTGGACCTGAAGATTCTAGTCCTGACCTGTCTAGAACTTACACGCCGCCGCAACGCCTATTAAGGCCCTTCCTTGATCCAAAAGGCAGCGTTTCAGCCAACTTCTGGGCAGCGGATCGCACAGATATTGGCCTCCCGGAATAGACGTGTAACTGCGGCGCAACAATCGGCGGTTATTGTTCCCCAGGGGACAGGCCGCGTTGACTCCATTGGGGATTTGACCCAATTCTGATGCGGTAAAATACGGGGACTGGCGTGAAACGGGGCATTACATTCGCAGGGCTGATGGCAGCCATCCTGCTCACTTCGGCAGGCTGTTCGATCATGCCGTCCTCGGGACCCGAGGACCATGTTATCAAGAGCGAGATAACGCGATCGGGCCCTGACTACGGGCTTGTGAAGCTCAACGCTGAGCTGCTGAACATCGTGAGGGAATACGGGCCTGGTGCTCTCGCCGGCTCGTTCCCCGACCATCGGCCGCCGCCGAGCATCAAGTTCGGTATCGGCGACGTCGTATCGGTCACCATCTTCGAAGCAGCCGCAGGCGGTCTGTTCATTCCGGCTGAAGCCGGCGTCCGTCCCGGCAACTTCGTCTCGTTGCCGAACCAGAATGTCGACTCGGCAGGCTTCATCACGGTCCCGTATGCCGGCGCGATCAAGGCCCAGGGGCGGACGCCAAGCGAGATCCAGCAGGATATCGTCAAGGCGCTCGGCAATCGCGCGATCGAGCCTCAGGTCGTCGTGGCGCTAATCACGCAGAATACCTCCTTGATCAGTGTTCTCGGCGAGGTCAACACGCCGAGCCGCCTGCAGGCCAACGCGGCGGGCGAGCGCGTGCTCGACGTGATCTCGCGTGCCGGCGGCCCGAAAGGGCAGGGCTACGAGACGTGGGTAACGCTGGAGCGTAATGGCAAGCGGGCAACCGTTCCGTTCGGTGCACTGGTCTACCAGCCTGCCAACAACGTGTGGGTCCATCCGGGCGACACCATCTACGTCTATCGCGAGCCGCAGGTGTTCCTGGCGTTCGGCGCATCGGGCGCGCAGGGCCAGTTCACATTCGACATGTGGAAGATCAACATGGCGCAGGCGATGGCGAAGGCGGGCGGCCTGCTCGATGCGCAGGCCGAGCCGGCCGGCGTCTACGTCTACCGGCGCGAGCCGCGTGAGCTCGCTGAGCGCCTCGGCGTCGACTGCTCGAAGTTTGTTGGTCCGCTCGTCCCGGTCGTCTACAATGTCGATTTCCGCGATCCGGCCGGGTTCTTCCTGGCGAGCAAGTTCGAGATGCGCGACAAGGACGTGCTGTTCGCCGCCAATGCGGCGACTGTCGATACGGCGAAGTTCCTGCAGTTCGTGCGTGTCGTGATCGCGACCGCCAACGACACCATCGTGACTGCGAACAACGCTCAGATCCTCAAGATCACCAGCCGTCAGTAATGCAATTTGCCGGATGCCGCACGCGGTGGCATCCGGCCGCGGCGGATCGCGAGGCATAGCCCGAGGCTTATTGCCACGGCCTGAACTCGGTGGGCGCGACGCCCGGGATCTCGACATTGAACCCGTCCGTGCGGAGGCGCTTGTCGAACTGCATGCGGAGGTCAAGGCGCACGTTCGACAACCCTGCCAGCAGCTCTTTCCTGGCTAACCAGCCCGGCCCCTCCAGAATTCGCGTCGCTTCTTCGACGAACGCGGAGTTGACCATGGCGACGAACTCTTGCCGGGCTTGCTCCTTCAGGTCCGGCGGCAGGGTCTCGTAGATCGCCAGGACGTATGGACTGCGCCGGACGGCCACCCAGCCCTCGAACGGGCTCAGGGCATACGACATCCTGAGCTCATGGAAATGTTCGGCTGCAGAGCCGCCGTGGGACAGCGCGATCCAATATCTGATGAACCAGAGGAAGCCCTCGGTCGGTACGCAGCTCAGCGCCCGGTCGGTCGCCGTGCGGAGCACCTTGAGCTGCCCCTCGGCGAGCCGGAGGTCCGCCGCGCTGACGGCCTCTTCGTATTGACGCAGCCGGATGATCGCCACTGCCCTGATCTCACGGGGATTGCAGAGGCTTCGCTTATCGGCGGCATCAAGGACCGCCGCAAGTGAGGCGAGCGGCTTCTGCTGGAATGCATCGCCCGACATGATGCGATTGGCGATATCGTCGAGCTGGATGGCCTGATCGGCGTTGGCGAAATAGGCAATCGACCACGACGCGGATGCCAGCGCCGCGGTGATTAGGACAGATCGCAGCAGAACGTTGGCGAGACGGTTCATTCGTCAGTCAACGTAGCCGTACCTCTTGTAGTAGCTATTGCGGTAGTAGTCCGAATTGTAGGAGTCATAGCGGCTCATCACCGCCATATTTACCTTGTTGAGCACCGCGCCCATCAGCCGATCCCGCACGACGGGCGTTTCGATCAGCACGCGCTCGACGACGTCGATCTTGGCGCGTGCCCATTCGAGGACGATGACGTAGGAGTCGACCAGCGCGCCGGTTGCACGCACGTCGATCACAGGCGCAAGCGGACTGAGATCGAGAATCACGCGGTCATACTGCTCGCGAAGCTGCTGGAACAGCTTCTCCATTTGCGGGGAGGCCAGGATGTCTCCGGAGTTGGAGAACCGTGAGGCGACCACGCAAGGCAGGAAATGCAGATTGGTCTGCGGATCGACCCAGACCATGTCTCGCCAGGAGCCCTTGCCAAGCACCACGTCGACCAGGCCCGCCTCTGCTTCAGGCGTCAGGCGCCCGGTGAGGCTCGGATTTCGGATGTCGCCATCGATCAGGAGCGTACGCGCGCCGCTCTGAGCCACGACCTGTGCCAAGGCTTCGCAGATGGTGGATTTACCCTCATTGGGCAGGGCCGATGTGATGCCGACAACCTTGTTCGCAGTGCCAAAATTGCCGAGATCGGTGGCGAGCTTGATCGAGCGCATTCCTTCCGCAAAGCGCGAGAACGGCGAATTGACGGCGAATCGTCCGATCGTATCTCTGGCAAGGAGTTTCCGCTCGCCAGTGAATTGTCGTATGTCGGGTGCCTCGACCGCATGGGCCTTCGCTGCGGCCGGAGTCTTGCCGGTTGTCGAGGCTGCCGGACTGCCGAACGGCCACCATCGTCGCAATGAATCGCTGAACTGGGAGCGGCTGCTGTCGGGCTTGCCAAGCCGGCCCATGCCGCCGACATCGATCGCCGGAATGGACGCCAAACAGCTCACGCCCAGCAAGCGCTCGACCTGCGGGACAGTCCGGAAAACGCGGTCCATCATGTCGCGCAGCATGCCAGCCATCGCCGCAAGGATCGTACCGCCCGCGATCGCGGCGAGCAGGATCAGGAGCGTCTTCGGCGAGCTCTTTTTTAGCGGCACGGAGGCCTGCGTGATCACGCGCGCCTCGGTGATCGGGAACGATTGCTGCTGCACCGAGACCATGTAGAGTTGGAGGAAATTATCGGCGAGCGCGCGCGCGCTTTGCGCGTTGCTTTCCAGGTCCTTCAGGACGATCTGCGCCTGGCTCGTGTCGTTGGCCTGCGCTATCGTCTCGTCCAGGTTCTTCTGGCTCGCCTCCTCGCGCTTCTTGGCGATCTCGTAGTCGCTCTTGTAGCTCTCGGCCGTGCGCTTCAACTCGTCGAGGATCGAGCGCCGCAACTCCCGCATCTGGTTGCGGAGGTTCACGACGGCGAGATGGTTGGCGCCGTAACGATTGCCCCAGTCTGTCGCCCGCGCCGCATATTCGAGATAGCTCTGCCGCAGCTTTTGGATGACGGGGTTCTGGAGCGTGTCGGTGACCGTCGCGAGGTCGTTGAGGATCACGTTCGAATCATTCTCGTCCGACTTGAGAATCGTCGTAATGCGGTCGAGTCGGGCCAACGCTTCGGCACGTTGCGCCCGCGCCACCGTCAGCGTGCTGTTGATTTCGGCAAGCTGCTGCTCTGTGAGGAGGCGCCCGCCGGCATCGACGATATTGTTCTTGGCTTTGTAGTCGGCGACGGCCCGCTCTGCGCTTGAGGCCTGCGCGCGCAGTTCTTTCATGCGATCCTGGAGCCAGACCGCGGCGCGCCGCGACGCCTGATATTTCGACTCAAGGGAGTCGACGATGTAGGCCTCGGCGACGGCGTTGGCGATCGCTGCCGCTAGGTCGGGCGACAAAGACTGGTACGAGATTTCGATGACATAGCTCAGGGCTAGGCGCTTGATCGTCAGCTGGTCCTGGAAGCGTTCCAGCGCACCTCGGAGGACGACATAGTCTGACTTCTGGTCATTAGAAAATACACTGAGCAAGAGCCCGCTGACGCTGCTGAGAAGGCCGCCCGAGGAACCATTGAATTCCGGCTTATCGACAAGGCGCAAGTCTTTGATAACCGCCAAGGCGATCGTCTCCGACTTCAGGATTTCGACTTGGCTATCGACCATTCCAGAGTCGACAGGCATGTCGTTTGACGATTGCGATGGCTGCTGGAGGCCCGGGACTTTTCGGGTGTCGATAATGAGCTCAGCCGTGCCGGTGTATTTTTTTGGCGCTGTCAGCAGAAATACGCCTGCCAAGCTAACGCAGAGCAGCAGCGTAAAAATCATCAGCGGATATTGCCGGCCGACCAAGGCAACAGCGGAAGAGACGGTCTGCTGCAGCGACAAAAATTCAGGACTTGCCGGCTCGATTTCTCGAGGACCAGGAATTCGCGTTTGAAGCATTCGGATCTACCATTCATTATTCATCCCGATGCACAATCGTGCGCATCGGCGACACCCGCCGGCAGAATGCCCCAACCGATTGTCCAGCTAGCAGGTTGTAGAGACCGTACAAACCTTAATGGTCGTAGTGGTTGTCGTCGTCGAGCCGGAGGAGCTAGCGCTGCTGACACTAGCGGAGAAGTAGCTGCCTGGATTGTTCGACACGCTGTTCGACGTGAACGCCTGGAAGCTCGAACTGCTTCCCGATGAAGCGGTGGACGGATTGGTTTGACCGCCAACGGAGCCGCCCGAGACGCCAACACCGCTTCCGAGACCGCCGGCCGCAACGCTGCGGATGGGATTATTTCCGGTAATGGCGGCGAATTTCTGTTGCGCTTCCGTAGAGTCGCTGTTGGCGAGTTGCGTCTGGATCTCGATCGCGAAGTTCAGGTCAGGCCGCCTGCAGATGTCGGCGGCCGTTCCAAGGCCGGTTCCGATCGCCTGCTGCTGTTCGACCGAGGCCCCCTTCAGCAGCGCAATGACCGCGGGGAGCGCTTGGGGGTTCGCTGCCACGAAGTCCCGGACGTCGCTGCCGATTTCAGCTGAGCTGCGTGCGCCGTTAGGTCCGTTGAGTAGCGATGAGGGGTTGCTCAGGAAGTTCACTGCCTTGGCGGCTGCATCGGGATCGTTAGTGCACGCAGCGAAGCTCGTTGCCGCAAAGCAGCATGATGCAGCAATCGCCAACACCGCACCGCGAAATTGAGTTCTGAATCGCATCGCAATAGCCTCCTGCCACCCTACCTAATGCAGTGAATTTAAAGACAAAATTAGCTAATGTACAGAGCTAGGTACTGCATCATTATCATGCGGTTAAGACGGTCATCACGTGGTTAAGGTCGTCCGGCTTGAGGCACTTTGAGCAAGTCCCATGCCGACAAGGGAGAAAACGACGACTGAAAATCCGGGAATCTGAAGCGAAAAGTCGATCTGGGAATGCAAGACGCCAAGTATGGCAACCCAGAATGCGGCCAACGGCAACATTTCATCCCGCTGGCGGGTCAGAATTCCCCGCCACAAGATTGAAAACACCAGCAACCACGCCGCAACCACAACGCCGGTAAACGGGATGCCCATTTCTGCGGCGAGCTCCAGGGGTGTGCTGTGGGCGTGCTCCCAGATGCCGACCATCGCAATTTCACTGCTGCGGTGGGCGGGAAACGCCCAACGAAATGTTCCCACACCTGTGCCTAACCAGGGGTGATCCTTGATGATCTCAATTGTAGATAGATAGGCGTTCCAACGTCCCGAATCAAATAGTCCTTCTGAATCAATGCGTTGATTCACGCTTGAGCCGAGTATCTGAAACATCATCAGGATGACCAAGATGGCCACGGCCGGGAAGGTCAGCAGCAAGCCCCTGAGCCCAAGCTGACGCCGGTATAATGTTGCTGTGGTGCCGCTGATCGCCAGCAGCGAGATGATCGAGCCCGCCCGCGACCCGGTCATGAATATGGCGGACAGCACGACAAACGATGCAATCAGGTAGGAGATGGTGCGGGGCGTAGGACGGTTGAGAAACGCGGCGCTCCAGAGCGCGTACCAGCCTTGCGTCGGCTTCGTGAGGGAGAGGTCGACGGCGTTTGCAAGCCGCAGCAGCCACAGGAGGGTGCAGGCACCAAAATAGACGGCAGCGACGTTGGGATTGACAAATGTGGCGACCAGCGAATTGCGGTAGTTGAATTTCTCCAGCCACAGCAAATGGTCCGGCCAGAACACAAAGGCGATGATGCCGTAGAGCGCGTACAAGAGTCCCGAAATTGTGATCGTTTTGACGATGGCGTATGCAGCGCGGCGCTCCCGACCAACGAGGAAGCCGCAGACCAACGCCAGCATGCACGCGATTTGTGACCCAGCTGCGAAAAATGCTTGATTTCGTGCGACGCTCACAACACCGGTCACGTCTTGTGTGAGAAGTTGCGACGCCTGCCCCCAGATCGGATCGATCAATCGTCGGAAGAGGAGCGGATTCGGAGCGATCTGCTCCACAACTATAAATGACCAGACCACTGCAACGATCGATACGCCCGATAGGAAGTGCAGATCGCGCGAATCGAACGGGCGCAGGCTCGCCAACAGGGTGATCGCCGACAACACCAACACCCACGCCCAAAGGATTCTGGGGCTCATCGATCCGAACGGAAGCGGGACCAGCGCGATCACGATGCAAAGGCACGTGGTCGCCGCGGCCTGAATTCCCGAACTGATGGGGGGGCGGCCCGGCTCAACCACCGAGGAAGGTTGCGCCGCTGATGTTGTGGCTAACGAAGGCAAGGGAAGATCGTAGGCATCAATCGAAATCCTCTACGTTCGACGCTCGGCTCCACGGATTGGAGCAAGCACGTTCCGATGAAGCTGGCTGCGCCAAAGACAATCACTTTAGGAGGCATAGGATCAACGATCAATCGGGGAGAGAGGCTCGGACTTCGTCCGGTAGACTTCCGCCTGAATCCCGAGGTTGACTGCATTGGCGAGATCAGTGGGTTGTTGGATGATGCGTTGCCGCAGCAATTGCTCCTGTAAGTCCTTCAATCTTCGTGGATCGAGCTCGCCAAACCGGGCGCCGGATGGACGCAGGAAGCGCCGTTGAGCATCCATGAAGCGATCGAGTTGATCGGCATCCAAACCTTGGTTGACAGCGCGTAGAATGATCGGACCCGTGCGGTGCGGATCAGAATAGGCGCTGACCCAACCATTGGCAATCGCGATCAGGAATCGCTCGAGCGTTGCCGTCGATGCGAGCGCTTCCTTGCTCGCGAAGAAAACAGGTCCCATGACATGCACGCCAAATGCGCCAGGGCTCAACGATCGATAGGGAGCACCTGAACCTTCTAAGGTTACGCCTTCCACGTCCCGTCGACCGACCAGGATGTCAAGCTTTCCACTCAATAGATCGGAAACGGCGCCGTCGCTCTCGATGATTTTCAGCCCGCTCTGGCGGATGAAATTCTTGGCAATGAATGCACTCAAAACAGTCGATGGCTCAAGGCCGGGTCTGTACCCGATTCGCTTGCCCTCCAGATCTGCCGGTTCTAGCAGCCGGACGCTCGAAAGGGCGTAAAACTCCACCGAGCTTGCGACATAGGATGAGGCAAATGCCACGACAGGCAGACCCTCGGCGCGCGCCTTGAGGAAGCCTTGCGCCGAGGCGACGCCGATCGCGTGCGGATCGCCGGCGACTGCCGACGTGGCATCAGCGTCACTCGTTCCCGGCATCAGGCGCACGCTCAGGCCCTCGCGCTCGAACAGATGATCGGCGATTGCGACGATGGCGCCGCCTGACGCAGGGCTGACCGGCCCGTTCAGCTGCAGGACGTAGCTGCCGGACGAACTAGCAACGGACCTTGCGCCACCGCTCGCAATGGGCGAGCGAAGGTGGTCCCATGTTAGGCCGGCGACGATGGCGATGCCCAAAACGGCGCTTGCGAGCAATGCGGCCGAGCGTCGCCTGCGTGAATGTCTCCGGGGGTGCCCGGAATTGCTTGATCTTTGCATTCGTGCTGCGGCGTCTGTGGCCACCTGAAAAACGAAAGTCGAACCTGCCGATAGTTCGCCCTAGTTGTTGGAATATTCGCGAAAGGAAAAGCGGAAATTTTGGGTCGTGAATACGCCGAACACGTAGCGCTGGCGCTTGTAAGGGGGCGCAGTGATCTCCTGGCAACTATCCGTTCGATAGTAGCAGGCCTTGATCTTGATCGACTTCGAACAGTGATTGTCTAACAAGAGGAGGTGGTTGTAGATCGCCTTGTTGATCAGTTGTGGCTCGGATCCGGCGAGCACATTGAGACACGGCTTGCCTACGGCATCTAAATTTCGTGACCCTTGAAGAATACCTGACGGCGGGTTCGCCGGCGCGTCAACTCGCTCACCGAGGGTTCCGCCAATGATTTCACCGGAAAGCAAACTTCCGCTCAAACTTTGTGCATCGGCCGGCAATGAGAGAGTTAACATTGCGAACGACAGGGTCATTCTGGAGATGAGACGTTTCACAGACCCTCCACGAAGTGGCTTTTTGGCTCCCCGCTGCCTGCCGCACAAATTCGACATTTGTGCAAACGGGGCGATCTCGCTATCGACTAAGCAGTTGCCATCCCTTCGAACTGGCAAATCGTTAACTATTCTTTTCGCCCTTCGAAGGAGTTCGTCCGGTGACGTTGCGAAGATCCGATTCATGGAGTCGTCACGGGTTACACTCTATCGTCTGCGGGGACTCTAGTCCTTGCTGTTTATTTCACCTGGGATCATTCCCGTCACTATTGTTGCAATGGAGCTGCGCGAAAGCTTGCCGCAAATTCAGGAGTCGGCCGTAGCTAGCCTGGCTGGAGACAACGAGCAACAATTTTCGGGCGAAGGTGACTTGCCTCGCCAATGGCTCAGTGCAACTTGACTCCTCTTGAATACCTAAGATTGTTTGATATCCTTTGGCTTGGCGACTGCAGGCCGAAGCGCATCACGCTTATTCCAAAGGCAGTCTGAAACGTACACACTGACGGCAAAATTGAGTTGAGCTATCGATCGATGCCGGGCAGTTGAAGTTGGCCAATTCGCTGATCCTTCCCATTTTTGTGCTTGTTCGAGGTTCGACCTAATGACCAAACGCTCGCTTGTGACTGGTGGTTCTGGCTTCATCGGTTCTCATCTCTGTGAAAGGTTGCTCGCACAGGGGCATGAGGTTCTGTGTGTGGACAATTTCTTTACCGGTAGGCGAGCGAATGTCGAACATCTGCTCGACCAAAAGCGGTTCGAGCTACTGCGGCACGACATTACTTTCCCGCTGTACGTAGAGGTTGACGAAATCTACAACCTTGCATGTCCGGCATCTCCTATTCACTATCAGTTTGATCCTGTCCAAACGACTAAAACGAGCGTCGTCGGCGCCATCAACATGCTTGGGCTCGCAAAACGACTCAAGATTCCTGTGCTCCAAGCGTCCACTTCAGAAGTATACGGCGACCCCACGGTGCACCCTCAGGTCGAAGGGTATTGGGGCAATGTTAATCCAATCGGTCCCCGCTCGTGCTATGATGAAGGAAAGCGATGCGCCGAGACTCTCTTCTTTGATTATCATCGGCAGCATAAGATGGACATAAAGGTCATTCGGATTTTCAATACTTACGGACCCAGGATGCACCCAAATGACGGGCGAGTAGTCTCCAACTTCGTTGTGCAGGCGTTGCAGGGGAAGGACATCACCATCTACGGGACCGGAAAGCAGACTCGTTCGTTCTGCTTTGTCGATGACTTGGTGGAAGGAATGATGAAGACGATGGCTACAAAGCCGGGATATACCGGCCCGGTGAATCTGGGTAATCCGGTGGAACAAACCGTGGGGGAGCTTGCCAACACGGTGGTTCGTTTGGTGGGATCCTCATCCAAGGTCGTCTATTCGGATCTCCCAATGGATGATCCCAAGCAGCGCAAGCCAGACATAAGCAAGGCTCGGGCGGAGCTGAATTGGGAACCGAGAGTGCCGGTTGAAGAGGGCTTAAAACGAACCATTGCTTACTTTGACGATTTGCTTTCTCGTCAGTCGGGGCAAGATACGCGCGGCGCTTAGGATGGCTCGTGCCGAGACCGTTTAATGAAGATCTCCGTTGTCGTTGTCACATACAATTCGTTGGCGTTCATCGATCGCTGTTTGGAGCCATTGCTTGGCATTCCGGACAGCGAAATACAGATCATTGTTTGGGATAACAACAGCTCGGACGGGACCTTTCAGTATATTAGAGATCGCTATCCCAAGGTGGAACTTCGTGGCGGCGCGGACAACCGAGGATTTGCGGCCGGCAACAATGCGGCTTTTCAGTACTGCGAAGGGGAGTATGTACTTCTTCTTAATCCGGACGCTTTTCTCAAATCCTTCGATCAGATCAGATCGCTGGCGTCGATTCTGACTGAAAATCCGGATGCCGCTGCAGCCGGTCCGATGTTGGTGAACCCGGACGGGAGTCATCAAGTGGGCGACGCAGGCTGGTCTCACACATTGTTGAATGCCGTCGGTCACACTCTTTTTCTCCACCGCATCATTCCTGGGGTCAAGAGCATCTACCTGACGCGGCCCGGTTTGCTATTGCGTGAACTGGTCGACGTTGATTGGATTTGCGGAGCGTGTCTGCTCGTTCGCCGTGATATTATTGCGCGCGTCGGGGGCCTTAAGGAAGAGATCTTCATGTATGGTGAAGATGTCGAGTGGTGCGAACGAATGCGAGGCATCGATCGGCGGGTGTTATATGTTCCTAGCCTTCAGGTTGTTCATTTGCAGGGGGGAACCCAGAAGTCCGACGAAACAGCTCTTTTTGTATCCCACAAATGGATCGCTGCTCTGGCTAAACATGTGAAGGCCTCGTCACCGCGGTGGCATTTCGTCGCTCTGAAATTCGCCTTGATCCTCGGTTTTCTCATCCGGGCGTTGCTCTACTTTTTTTCGGACCTGGCGCATGGAAGGATGAGCATTCATCGGACCAAAGCAATGTGTAGTTACGCCGTGTATAGCGCTGGGCTCGACTGAACAGGCCGCCGAAATGAAACGTGACTACACGGGCCCAAGTCGGATTGGCAGACGGGCCTTTGTTGCCGGGGTCTTGGGCGGCATACAGAAAAGCGATGAAACTGCCTTGTTTCTGTCGAACACTTGGATTGCGACGTTTGCCGCCGCGGTGAAAAGGTGCCCATGAAGCAAAATTTCACGAGCCGGGCGCGCATTGGTCGCCGCAGCTTTATGTCGGGCCTGTTTGCGACAGCCGCTTCCTTACCAGCGCAAAGCGGCGTGACCCCCTTGCGGTCTCTATTCCTGACGGACTTGGTCGACGATCTTAAACCGGGAACCGATATCACTTCCTCGCTCGACATGGCGTTGCAAATCGCGATGGATAGGAAAATTGGCGAGGTGGTTCTGCCGGCCGGCGAGTATCTTGTGCAATCAATCAAGATGCGAAGCCGCGTAAAGTTGAAGGGCTTGGGTCGCGGCTCTACACGCCTAAAGGCAGTTCCTGGATATACCGGATCATTTGTTGTGCTTGGCAACGGCCCCATTATTCACACTTCCATCGAGGGCATGACGTTGGTCGGAGGAACGCCGGCCGCTGCCACAAACCCCTCTCAGTGGGCCATTGATTTCGAAGCAACCGCGGTTCCAGGTTCTGTTCCTCCAAATGGCGGGTTTTGGTGGTCTGCTCTCCAGGACGTGCAACTCATCGGGTTTTCGAGAGGAGTTCGACTTCAAGGCGGCGCGGTTCCCGGAAATTATCAACTTCCTCATCAATTTGTAAGCGTGAGGGATTTTGTTGTGTTCCTATCGAAGGACGCAATGGGTCCCGCGCTGAAGATTACCGGGCAAGTAGCACAATTTGTATTTGAGCAATGCCAATTCGATCACAACGGTGGAATAGGGGATTTGACGCTCGTTGAGATTGGGCGGGTCGGTGACAGCAGCGCGTCGGCTGGTCCGGAGCCCTCATTACTTCATTTCAGCGTATGCACGTTCCAGGATGCGCGACAGGCCGTAATAATGGCCCATAGCCAAAACGTCTCGTTCGACTCTTGCTGGTTTGAGCAACTGCAAGCCGGAATCCAAGTTGGAAAGGATTCTGTCGGCACAACGATTTCGGGCTGTCGCTTCGCTAACGCTGCAAGCGCGCAGCCGGCCGTTGAATTCCTAGATAACGCGCACGGCACAGTATCATCAAATGTGTTCGCGGGCGCACGCACGAAATCCTCTATTCGAGTCGCCTCCTCAAGTCGCGTTACGCAGACAAATAACATTCAAACGCTGGGTGCGAGTGAGTGACTGCATGACCCAGGACGACCTGCTAAAGACTGCCTTCTTGGTCGTGCTATTCGTTTTCGCCGAGGTAGCGCCATGGGTAGTCGTCTACGTTGCGTGCTTGCCGATATTTATTTTGTTGGTTGCTACGTCTCCACGCAACGCCGCAAACCTGCTCGCGATATGCTGGCCTTTAATCCTGATTTCCTTGCTTGGCGGCATAGTCTCCATGGTGAGCGGTTCGATGGGTGTGGATGCTGCTAAGGGAGCCTACTACACGTCGCGACCTCTCGTGTTCATCGGTGCAGGCATTTATCTCCAGCTTAGGATGAGATTGCCCTTCCATCTGCTTCGAAGAGCGATCGTGATCGCAGCTGTGATATTATCGTTTATGTACGCCTATAAGTACGCCTCTACTGGTGGGGCTGAGGGAGAGAGCAGATACGCGCTTCGGGACGCCATTGGCGTCGGCTATATTACTGTAGCAATTGCGGCTGCGTTGGTAGTTGGGCACGTCACATCGCTGCGAATAAAGCCCATTGAGTTGGTTGCGCTGCCGGTGATAGCAGGGGCGATGTATCTCTCGGGATCAAGATCCGGGCTTATTACGATGGCCGTCCTGGTCTTCAGCTACTACGCGCCGCTGATTCTGGTGCCTTTCGCCGCGGTCTCATTGGCGGCGATCTTGTTTGTCTTGACGACGCCGTTTATCCAGCTGATTTTTGACCCTGATCTGCTTAGGCAGATGTTTTACAAGCTCCCCAGCGGTGTGGTCGAGATCATCTCCATCCAGCGCTACTCGGACGCGGAAGTCAACGTTGGCTGGCGCGGGTTTGAAACGTTCCGTGCTTTCTCGCACGTGTGGGATGAGGGCGCTTTAGCAACACTATTCGGCACTGGGTGGCACGCGCTCGTCCCCATTCTTTGGCGCATTAAGTTAGGGGCGGACTATTTGACGGACATCCCCGTGTTCCACAACGCATGGTCCTTCATTTTCGTACGATCGGGGTGCGCTGGTCTTGCGCTGATATTTGTCCAGTTTTGGCTATGGGTTTCTCTGTTTCGAAGAAAACTTCGGTCGGGTTTGGACCCATCGGCTAGTGAAGTCCGCAATTTCGCGGCAGGTCTAGTCCTTGTTTCGCTTGTGAATATTCCGATGATTGCAAGTATCTATAATCCGGGAGCGCCGGGCCAAGTTTTGAGCATTTTAATTGGCTTTTGCACAGCCCATTACCTAGCTAGGCCGGACTCAATCAGAGCCACGGAACCAACCCATATCCCGGGGCGGTCTTCACCCGATGTGGCATTCAGATAGGATACACGCAGGCCGCCAATACTAGCTCCGCAATAAGGCTAGTATGTTGCCGGCTCGGACGTTAGCGGCGAATGGAAGATCATGGAAATGCTAACCCAAGCTTCGGCGGGCTTTGCGAAGGGTTTGGTGGACCCCGCTTCACTAAAGTTGGAAGCTTCGTCAAGTCGACTGAATTCTATTCAGTTCATGCGATTTCTAGCAGCCTTTTTGGTATTGATTACCCATTGCGGTTTCTATGTTCACGAGCGACTCGATGGGAGCTTCGAATATTGGCGGAGGGGCGCGTCGGGCGTCGTTTTGTTTTTTGTGATCAGCGGTTTCGTTATGATCATTTCATCGGAGAAACTTGCCGTCAGTGATGACGGCTGGAAGATTTTCTCGGTGAGACGGTTATTACGCATCGTGCCGATCTACTGGATCGCAACCAGTGTTAAGGTTGTTGCAACGCTGTTTGCCGCTGAGCAAGTTCTTCACACTGGCTTTGATGTGCCGCTTATTATCAAGTCATATCTTTTCCTTCCCAGCTATAATCCAATCGACGGAACGATCCAGCCACTGTTGGGGGTGGGGTGGACACTTGTATTCGAAATGTTCTTTTACTTGCTGTTCGCTCTGGCCCTGATGCTAAAGGTTGAGCCGATAAAGTTTGTCGGAGTTATTATTCTGGTCATTTCCCTGATTTCGCTCTTTCGGAGTGATTTGGTCGAGATGGAGCGGCACTCAATCGTGTATTTCCTGCTTGACAGCATAATGCTCAACTTCGTTTTTGGCATGGTGCTGGGTGGCCTTTTTCGAAAGAAGATTATCCTTGGAGTGACGGCCTCTTTGGCCTCGATTGGGTTGGGACTGCTTTCTATCGTTTTTGATGTTTTCGGCGTTCTCGTTCCTATCCCTCCAATTCTTTCCATCGGGCTAGCCTCATTCTTTGTCCTGTGGGGGAGCGTTTCGTTAGAGCAGCGTGCCGGGCTGACGGTGCCTCGCCCCTTTGTTTTTCTTGGCGCCGCATCCTACTCGACCTATCTGTTTCATCCTTTGGTTGCGCCGATTGTGCCCGTGGTCCTCAAGAAGATTGGAGTTGTTGCACCTTACCTAGCTATCGCATGCTCCATTGCCTTCGCTCTTGCGGTCACCAGTCTGATATATTTTCTGTTGGAACGGCCAATCACAAACGTTCTTGCTTCCCGACTTCCTTACAGTCGAGGGGGGTCGCGGTAGTCATCGCAACAGGTTTGGGCGGCCGTGAAGGATCTCCTAAGCCATCGAGCGGAGGTCGATCTTGCGGGGCGCGACGGCATTGGGACTGCGAGCTTCCGGGATGTGAAGCGCCGATAGCTTGCAGTTTCGTTTTGCCGTTCCCTTGAACCATTAGCTGTGATTCTGTGGCGGCATTGGAGGAAGATGCACGGGTAGGTAGGTTCGTGTTGATCGAGCACCAGCGCTATGTTCATGCCAAGCAGTTCACGCGCGCCAACCGGGCCTTGAAGACGCTCAGAACCGATCTCGGGCGCGTCATCCGCGACATTGCCCACAATCGAAGCCCGCGCGGACTCGCTCAGTGAGATTTCCTCGGACGCATGCTGGCGCTGGCGGTCTCCGTCGCCACGACTTGGCACATCCAAGGGCGGCCAGTTCGTCACCCACGTGAAGGCGCTGCCCGGCAACGGTGGCCTCATCCGGTGGCTTGGGCTCTTGTTGTTTCAAATCTTCACGCCGCCGATCGCCCAACCTCAAATCATCCCGCGCTGAAATCTACGTTCTTCGCGGCGGATGAGTTAGTGGCAACGATCGCACAAGTGCTGTCAGCTCAGCTAAAATTTACAATTCGGCGTACGCCGCCGGTGGTAAAGTACAGACTAGTGCCATCGTATTCTAGCAACCCGTCCTGGAGTTTGGTGGTCAGCTTGCCTCTACCGACCTGAGCGCCAGATATCTTTGCGCCGATGATCTCGTTGTTGATCTGTGCGAAATCGAACGGTGCATCTTGGAAGTATGCAGCTGCTTTTGCGTTGATCGAAACGCAACCGAATAACTTCACACCTGTAGCTGCTGAGTTTCGGAATGAGAACCCTGCATTGTCTTTAGCGATGCATGTGGAGAGAGTGATGTTCGTGCCGTGAATTATTGCAAACGCTCTGTCGGCGCTACAGCCGTCCGACGTCACGTTACTTACGAGAACATTGTCGACTTCGCCGCCCGGATCCTTGTCGACTGTTATGGTCGCAGAAGCGGAGCCTTCCGAAAGAACGTTTTGTACCCTGATATTCCTGGTCGACTTACCGGTGCCTCTGCTCTCGATAATGATGTTGGCGTTGCGCCGCGGTGCAGTTGTCTTCGCGCTCAACCCATCGAGGCTGCTTCCGATACAGTCATTCTTGCCGGACATGCTGTCTGACTTGAAGATCACGGAAGAAGCTTCCATATCGATTGTCTCTATGTCCCGCACATGCGCGCGGGACATCCTGACCGCGACGCCGTGGGCATATCTTATTGCTAGTATCCTCTCCACAATGGAATTCGTGCCATTCTGCATCAATAGGGCATGAGCAGATTTTCCTCCGCTGTACCCGCGACCAAGAAACGCTAGATCGTGATAGTAGTAGCCAACGGCGATTTCGTCGCTAGCACCTCCAGAATGGAGACCGTCAATGATGGTGCTGGAAACGGTTGATTGATCTACTCCGAGATGGCCAATTTCCGTGCCGACGCGGCGATTTTCGATCCCGCCGACAATGATGGTGCCCCCAGCAAGTGCTGAGCCGGTCCAAACCGGTCGACCGGCACCGACGATCCGGACGTTGTCCTGTTTAACAATAATGCTACCGGGCCATCGCCCGGGCGGAATGAATATTCCCGCCTTTCCGGAAGCAGCCGCTCCAGCCAGGGCGCCATCAAATGTACTCGTGTTGTCAGAATCTGGCGATAGCGATCCTGCATCTCTTACATCGAGGAGGGCCGAGTCAGCCTTGTCAGTCTGATCCCGAACCGGTTGCGCAGCTGCAGCGGGTGCTCCGACTGCAAACCCCGCAAGTAGTAAACGTCGACTGAAAGTCATTTTGGATATACGCCCGCGCCTCGGCTGGAAAATGAACTCAATCTATCTTCTCTTGGTCGGATCTAAACTTACTGAAGGGACCCACGCAAGTAAATGTATCGGCCGCCGATGAGGCGAGATGATGGAACGGATTTCCCGTGCTCCGCTGGGGCTGGCGTCGAATATCGTTGCCTAGTTTGAGTTTGCGGTAGGGCGGAGCTACCCTGGGTCCAGAGTCGCTAGTTCTGCTCGTGATTTTTTTTCGCGCTGTGGTGCTACAAAGCGTGAGCCCATGGTCGGCCCGAAATAGCCTCGTTGCTGCGAATAGCGGACCCAACGATCTCCTGACTGAAACACCTGGATTTGTGCATATGGCCCAATTTGCAGCCTTGCTTGGCTCTGAAAATCCGTCCGACGAAGCTGAGGACTGTTTTGAAAGCGTTGAGGTATTCCAAGCGGGGGCTTGGCGATTTCATATACGATTGCCAGCGCTCCGGTCGCTGTTGCCACCACAATTTTTCCTGGTAACAAAGCAGCCTGGCTGCGCGCATACTTTGGTTCGGCGCCCGCTCGGCAAGGCCTGCTGTGCTTGAGCTTACAAACTCTCGGACTTGCGCAGCCGCAAGTACGTTCCCAGAAAATTCCGAAGTAGCCAGACCGGGGACGATTGCAGCGCCAACGCCAGCAGGGAGAGACCTCGATATTTCGGGGTTGAGAACGCCTTGAAGCGCATCGCCAGCAGGCGGACGAAGACCGCTCTTTTGCGGTTGTACTGATGCGGTTGCATCTTGCGGATGTCGGCTATTGGCAACGATTCACAACTCAATGCGCCCGCCTGTCTGATGGTGTCGAGCAGCGCCCGGCCGGAGGGTGTGCGGGCCATGATCAGGCTACGACCGTCACGCTCCGTGAAGTCGGGATAGCCGTCCTCGCTGTACCAAGCGTCGGCACACGTGATATCCGCAAATTCGCCGGTGCCATCCGGACAGATCTTGCAACGAAACTGCACGCGCGGGCTCAGAATGTATCCCCAGGAGGAATTGTAATCCATTTTCTCCTCTGACCCGTCCCGGCGCGTCGCGCGAGTCCAGCCAGGCCAGCCCCGTCCTCTGTAGGAAAATTTGACGAGTTCGTTCTGCTCGACGCCCAGCTTTTCAACGACCGCTAGGGCACCCTTGCGGCTTGGTACCCCGGCGCAAAAGAACGATATCTTGAACGGGATGAGTCGATCGATGCGCGGGTCCGAGCGTGCCATTCGTCGCAGTGCTGCAACGTCGCATGGCTTGCCGATAAAGGCGAAGGTGCGCTCTCTGGACAAGTAGGCCTCGAGATCCGCCAGAGGCGCGGATGGCGCGTAGCGAGAGCCGGCGGCCTCGATGATCTCGGCGCGCGTCGTGCTGGGCCGGGTGATATTGCCAACGGGATCGTTTGGGTCGGCGGACGTATGGAGGATGAAGTCAACAGCGCGCGTCTCGAGAAGATGGATCGCGATCGCGGAAATCACACCACCAGAAGAACCAAGATAGCGAACGTCCGCGTCGGTGGAAAATCCGGTCTCGAGCGAAACGATAGGCCCCCAGGACCGGTCGTAGCTAACCTCCGTTGATGGCAAATGTTGCAGCTCCGCTCCGGAGCAAACTTTTTGTACGATTTCCTCATCGGCAGTTGCCAACGGCTGCTGCTCCTCAGGCCGCAAATAGCCTGCCGAAGTCATAGACATTTTGATCTTGTCGCCCCCGACCGCCGTCGCGCAAGCGCCGCAACCATGGCAAAGCCCATTGCGCTTGATACGGGCCAGTTCACCCATACGAAACCGCCTCATCGCCTAGTTTATCGAAATTTGCCTTGCAGGATTTCCCGACGACGCGCTCCCACCTTGTCCCAGGTGAAGTCCAGCGAGCGGCTTTTCGCCGAGGCGGCCATTCCACGGCGCTCTTCTTCGCGCGAAGGTAAAGACGCAATTTCCTGGGCCCATTCCTCGGGGTTGACGCTATCAAGAACAATTCCATCTACCTTGTCGCGCGTAAATGCGCCGGCTCCCATCGGGGATACCAATGCAGGAACCCCGCAACCGGCGGCTTCATAGGTCACGAGCGGACCGCCTTCCTCAAGCGTCGGAAAGACGAACCAGTCCGCGGACCGATAGAGAGAGGGAACATCGTCCGTATATGGCATGTACTTCACATCCGGACGCTGCAGAACGCTGGCATATCGTTCCTGAATGATCGGCTCGATAGCACCGGCGATGATCAGGCGGCCCTTGATATTAGCTTTTTGCCAAGCGTCCAGTAAAATATGCGCGCCCTTTCGTACGCACAGATATCCTACGAAAACCAGCGTGACGCCTCCATCCGCAGGAAAGGATTTGTGGCTACCCGCGAATCGGGCCGGCTCCCAACCATAGCTGGTCGCGATCAGACGATCGTCCGGAATACCTAGGGCACGCAGCGATTTCGCAACCTGAGGACTCGGACAAAAGACCGCATCCGCGATCGCGAGGCCGTCGTTTTCGTATTTGATCGAAGCGTCATCCAGCCCATGCGAGGGCGCCACGCCGAGCGAGCCGTAGGCCTGATAGAGGATCGTGCGGGCGGTCGCGCGGGCGCAGTTGAATTTTTCCCGAACGACGGTAACGCCCAGCGCGTGCAGCTTTTGAGCCAAGGGAAGCGATACGTCGCCGAATGTGAAAACAATCTGCTTTCCCTTGGAGTTCTGCACCTTGCTGAGCAGTTTTCTTTCCGCGAGGGGCATCACCAACTTTCTAGCAACCCTGGTCGGGATCCTGCCGAGAAATCCAGGGGTTGGCAGGCCTGTCAAGACCTCAACCTTGAGGGGAGCGCCGGACCATTTGTTGACGGAGGTGAAGACACGACAAGGTGCCTCGGGACCATTCATCGCTTCGGCAAGCCTGGCGGCGATGTAGGTCGGACCGTGCCGGCTCAAAAGTGGATCAAGAATAAGGCTTACTTCCACGATATATCCCTCATGCCGCGCTCCAGAAACCCTCTATGAATACTATCGAGACTTCGTCCCGGAAGCATCTGTTAGAATTTGGATCAGTTGATCTTCGTATCGTGCAAGGCGCGCGTCTGCGATCGTCAACCCTCTTTCCACGTCGAGCGCCAACGCGTCCCGAGCATCGAAGGCCGCCATTATCTTGCCAAGTGCGACGTCCTCGTTGTCGACTTTGCCGTCGATATAATGCGTATACCTCAGCGTGTTGAACAGGCCGTTGAACTTGCGCGAATAGGCGATCGGTACGACCGGCACGCCGGCGGAGAACGCTCCGATGCAGGCGTGCATGCGCCCCGCGACGACGAAATCCATTCCCGATAGATAGGATTTGGCTTGCTCGGCGGTTTCAAACAACGGCGCGGTGACTGCCGAAGGATAGCGTCTTTTCAGTTCGTGCATGACGGGGGCATCATCATCCGCGCCACCCGAGCCGCTCACATGGGCCAGCAGATGGATCTCAACACCCGATCGCTTGCTCATCCCCTCGATCAGGGAATGCGTCAAGGACGCATAGTCGAGGGCCATGCCGAGCTCGTTCTTGCCGGTGTATCCCTGATTATAGAGGAGGCCTGAGACGTTCAGGCAAACCCGCAATCGGTCAGCCGCCTTGGCTTGCTTGACGACAGGTACGGCAAAGGCAACGTCAATGAACTCGGCGGCGTTCGCAATTCCACTTTCGCTGAGAAACGCCGAGGAAAGATCGTCGCGTGTAAAGACGCCCGTGGCGCGGCGCATCACCATGATCGCAGTACGCCGGCAAACCAAGTTGTTGAATGGTCCGATGGTTTGCGGGGCCAGGATCAATGGCTTGGCCAACGCAAGTGCGGCCAACTTTGTTCCGGCCAATCGCGCGAACCGCCGCACCCCGTAGATGTCGGTAAAGCTATCGCCTTCGCCGATGTCGAAAATGACGTCGCAGCTTCGGACGGCGTCAAGGAATCCGAAGTTGCCCTTCATCAACTGTTTGAGCTGCGGCTCCGGGCCATTCGTGACGTCACTAGGCAGTTCGGCGCGATGATTCTGGCCCGCACCAAGCGACGTGAAATGCGCATCGACACCAACTTTCTGCGCTGCACGACGCAGCAGATTGGCATGCCCGCGCGCCAGAGCATCGACGCCCAGATTGCCATGGCTGAAGGTGTGCCAAAGAAGGCCTATTTCCAGAGTCTTGTTGCGCGCTTTTACGGTCACGATTCTCTCTCTTTTCACGCTTCGACTTTGACTGCATCATTCGAGCGCGATCTATGGGCTAACAGGATAAGTCTGCCGAGATATATGCCGCCCGTTAGCAGGGTGCCGGCAACCATCGAGGCGGGAGCCGCCACCAAACCGTACTTTGGCAAGAGAACGAGCATACCGAGTATGATGGTTGTAACTCCCACAGCCTGGCCGATCACGCGGTACATCACGCCTCGGCGGGCAACCAACGCAACTCCGAGCGCCGCCGCCGAAGATTTTACGCAGAAAAGGACTGCGAAGGCGGCCCATACGTCAAACGGAACGATGTACTCTGCGCCGAAAGCCACCGGAGTCGCGATCGGCGCAAGGGTCGCGAACGCAAGCCCCAGGACCAGACCTATGCCGGAGAACTCAAGGACCATATGACGCTCGAGCTTGTCCGCGGCATCGCGATCGTTGCGATGGCTGTGGGCCAGGCGCGGCATATAAACCTGTGCGAGAATTTGAATTGGCAGCTGAACATAGTTCGCTAGTCGCGATGCCACTTGATAAGTGCCGGCTGCGTGCAGACCGAGCAGACTGCTCACAAAGATGGTGTCCAATTGGCCCGGAACGACGGTCAGGAACGTATCGACCGCCAGACCCGAAGACTCCCGTGCGAACCGCAGGGAATCGCCCAGACGTCGAAACCCACAATTGCCGAATTTGACGAAACGACCCACCACCGCGAATGAGAGGATCGTCTGAGCGACGCGTGCGAGCAGCAACGCGCCCGAAAGGGTAAGAATTTCCGCCCTCACGATCGCAATGCCCACCACGATTGCGACAAATATCGCAACTGCGACCAGTGCTGCATAGGCCTCGACGTCAAAACGCCCGATGCCGCGCAGCGTCATGATAGCAAGATCGCCATAGGACATGATCATGATGGACGCATACAGCATCAAGCTGGCCCAAAAGAGCTCGGTGGACAGATTGAGCGAGTATAATGCGCCGACCGCAATAATGGTGGCGGTCGCGACCAGCAGATTTTTGACGCGGATACACGCCGCGATCAGCTCACCGGCACGATCAGGCTGGGCGCCGATGTCCCGTAGTGCCTGTATGCCAAATCCAAAGTCGGTCACCAGTGAGGCGATGGACGAGTAGGCGAGAACCGTAGCCATGAAACCGTAATTGGCCGGTCCCAAGCCTCTCGCCAAGACCAGCAGGCTCGCTATGCCAACGCCGATCCGACAAACGAGAGTGACGGCCAAGAATAGTTTATCTCTGTTCACCGGGTCTCATCCAACTTGCTTCGGCCCTCGAAGGAGCACGAGCGACTCTCATCGGGCCTGTCATCGCGATTTGTTGTTGATGGGGACAACTTGTGTCTGCCAGTTTCCATCAACGGTCGCTCCCAAGGTTAGCTGGGCGCTCCCGTGAGGAATCTGTCAGTTTGTTTATGGCCTTCTCTACAATGCGCAGAAAGTGCTCCTTGTAATGATCTTCGGTAAAGTCTTTCAGGTACCGTTCACGACCGCAAATCCCAAAAGCGCGCATTGTGTCGGGCTCGTCCAAGGCAAATTGCAGTGCTTTGGCCAAAGCCGTCGCGTCTCTCGGGGTGAATAGCAAGCCAGTTTGCTTGTCCACGATGATCTCCGTCAGTCCGCCATGGTCAGCGCCTATCACTGGACGTGCGTGGGCCATCGCTTCCACGGCAACGAGACCAAAGGGTTCTGGCTTCTTGGACGGTACGACAACGACGTCAGCCCACTGATACAAATCGGCCGGATCTTTCACAAATCCTTCGAAATCGACCTGGGTCTCCAGTGCGGCCTCGCGGACCTTTGCTACAAGCCTGCCGGTCTCCGGACCCTCTTCGAAGGACGCGCCTGCAAATTTGATGCTCAGGATTGCGCGATGCGCTGCCGGCAGCGCTGCAACGGCGTCGACGAGGAGGTCTTGCCCTTTCCAATCGTTGATCCGCCCGATCAGAAGCAGGCAGGCCTTGCTGGCATCGTCAGAAAACGGTTGCCTCGATGCGGTGGGCGACTGATCTGGAATCCCGTTGTGCAACACGAACTGGCGGCGGTCGTCGGAAAGACCAAACGCGCGCTTTGTAGCGGCGGAGTTGTAGACGAGAACAGCCGTTGTCGCGTGTATGATGGTCTTGATGAGGTGCATCGCCAAGCCCGTCGGGATTTCGTGAATGTGCAGGATGGATGCGCATGACGAGAAGCGGGAAGCGAGGGCATAATCGAAGATGACTGACGTATTAATATATACCAGCGTGTAGCTACGCAGTTCGCGCATCGCGCGCAGAACATGAAAAGGCAGCGCGAGCAGGCGAACGATGTTCTTCCGGATACCGTTTGCTTTTCGCAGGACCCAAAGCTCCCTTAACGTGACCTGAAAGCCCATGTCCAGCAGGGTCCGAGACAGATCGCCCTCGCGTGGCAGGACCACTGAGATATTCGCGTCGGAGTATCTGTTCCTTAGAGCCAGCAGCGAGCTGATGAACGTTCTGTCGGAGCCGTAAAGCTCGTAGCCTTGGTGGACGCAGAGGATTTGCATGGGAAGGGGACGCGAATGCATTTTGGGAACTAGTCGAGAAACTTGTCGAAGAGCGTTTCGTACTTACCCAGCACATCGTCCCACGTAAATTCTGTCCTATGGCGTTCACGCGATGCTCCGCTCGCTCGGCTGAGATAATCTGTGTCAGCAAGCACAGTTTCAAATATCGTCCCTAGGGATTTCTCGTCCGCAAAATAAGTTTGTTCATCGCCTGCGACCCATCGATTGAATTTATTGTCTTGGGCAATGATAGCGCTTCCAGCGCCGAGTGCCTCAACGAGCGACGGATTCGTGCCGCCTACCTGATGACCATGCAGATAAGCAAGCGCATGAAATCGCAAGCTGGCCAGTTTCTCTCGCTCGTAGATTGCTCCGACGAAGATGACTTCATCCGAGGCGGCAGCGCAAACTGCGCGATGATATGGATTGGAATTCTGCAGGTTGCCCAAGATGACCAACGCTAACCCACGCGGCTTGAGTGAGAAGCTGCGAACTATCTCCAGGAGGGAATTTTCTGGTTCGATACGAGCGATGGAAATGACGTACTTTCTGGGTTCAAGTCCCATCGAGCGAACCGCAAGGTCCGATGCGTTCGTGATCGAGTCCGCTCCATAGGGGATCATTACAGATCTTTTCCAGCCATGACGATGAAGGTGGTTGGCTATCTCAGGATGGTCGGCGATTGGAACGCTCGACGTGCAATACCCTACAAATTCGTTCGCATAAAACCACGCCTTGATGAGGTTCGACCATTTGGCCCGCTTCCACTCGATTCCATCCATGTTCATGATGACGGTGCGGCCGTATAGTCGCTGCAGGACGTTAAAGATCGCCGTGTTGTAACCTAGAACGAGATCCATGCCTGGTCGCTTGAGGGCGTCAAAGGCGCATCGGGCATCGAAGGCAATGCTCCCAATCGAGCCCTTTCCGAAGCCGTGTAGGTGTATTCTGTGGATTCCATCGAGGTCATCTTCGTAGTCTGGAATAGGCTTTCCTTCGTGGGGGTCTATTTGGCAATAAATGTTAACGGACCAGCCCCGATCGCGCAGGTAGGGTGCCAGTCGAGCGGCGAATGTCTCAAATCCTCCGTGTGCCGCGGGGTATCCCCTCGTGCCCAGGATGTTGATCGTTTTATTGCGGTTCAATGGGGTGTTGGTCTGCATCTGTGTCGTGAACTGGGTGGGCGATCGGGACGACGTTGTGGTTCAACCAACCGTGATGGGCTGAGCGATGGCCACTTCTGGCGTGGCCCATCGTAGTTTTCTCGAATTGACTCTAGCGAGCTCAAGCATCACGTGAGCGTCCCTATGCAGCCGGCCGCGGCGGATTGTCTTCATGCGAGCAATAATGGTGAATCTGCTTTTCGGGTGAGTGTGCCGATCCAAAAACGATCGATCATGGGTGCGATGCCATGCGCTCAATAGACACTGAGCGCCACTGCGGATCCAAAAAGCTCCTTTCGTCTAAACAGACTGAACCATTTCGTCGTCATTGAGTTCACGCCTGATCCTTACCGGATAGTCAAGTATCCCAATTTGTAGCGCTTTGTTAAGCCTTAATAATGATTGGCCGATTGTGACAGACCTGCAATATCTGCCCAAGAAAGATCTAGGCTGCTCAAAATTCGTTCTTCTCCCGATCGAAAGATCTAACGGACCTATTGATGCCCTAGCGGCGTCGAGGCGAGCATTCGTGTCAGAATCTTGAGCAATGCGCTCTTTTGGGTCTTTCTGGCGCAACGCTCAGCGATCCGCATCGCATCTAGCCGATTATCCAACGGGTTGATGACGTGCGCTCCGGCAAGGGTTCACCTAGCAGTATCTACGGGAGAATCTGTGTCTTCCTCGGGAGCCGTTAAGAGGCGGTCGGGCACGGCGCGCCGGTTGATTAACATGGCCCAGGATGTGAATGTGTTTCACATTGGCGGCGAGCAGCATGGGGAAGGCAAATGATAGAACGAATTTCGTTAATTTCTATCGCGGCGGTCGCCGTCGCGTTGTCCTCGGTCTCTGCACGCGCTGGAGGAACCTGCATCCTGCATCCGGAACCCTTGAGGCTGCAATCCGACACCGTGCGCTGGTCCATCAGGCTCACGTCCGGCGGCGAGTGCATTCAGGGTCTGCGCTGGTCCTCGCTCATGATTGACAAGATCATCGTCGTCGAGGAACCGAAAGCCGGACGCGTGATCATCGCCGGTCCGTCGTTTCGCTATCTCTCCAATCCGGGGTCGCACGGCAGCGATTCATTCAAGCTCGTGATATCGGGCAGCTCGCTGCGCATTAGTGGAACTTCATCAATCGAAGTCGACGTGACATCACAGTAGATTTTGGAGTGCGGCGAATTTGCCGCGACATTGTGAGTAGCCTCACAATCTCGATCGAACAATCGTCGTATTGAATGTCTAGAGTGAGAGTGTCTCGTTCATTCCGCCGTTCTGCGGAGATTCGCGTGTCACTTCTCCCATCGTCCGATCAAACGATCCCCGCGACAGCTTCTCCGGATCAAAGGAGTTCCTCCGTTGTCGTCGAAAATGCTGTCGCCCTCGGCTTCCTGACGACGGTTGCAGCCGCGACGTTATGTTGGCTGTATGTGCTGGCCGTTGCAGTGTGGGACGGAGCAAACTGGCTACTCTCCTGAATAGTTATAATTGTCGGGCCAGCGCTCGCGTCGCTTACGCTGCGAGAGTTCGGCGTGACCGCAACGTGATCATCAAGCCAGCAGAGCGTCGCCCATCTCAGCGCGGAACATTCGTCCGGTTGCTATTGAGGGCCGGGTTTGCGGATGCTGCCGGCGGAACGCCCTGGCCGATCGGATTCTGAAACGGGTTGTTGCTCGGCTGGGTCGCAACCGGCGTACGCGTTCCCGCATTGACGCTGCGATTTCGTACGCCTTGCTGCTGCGCGTTCTGCGCAAGGGCAGGCGCTGCAATGGCGAGCGCGACGATGACGAGAATGAGCGATCGCAGGACCAACATGAGGAACCTCCATCTGCCGAGATCGGGGACAAGTGAACGAGGAGCTTTCGCTTCAGGTAAGCTCTCGGGCGCGGTTTGGAAGAGGTTCAGAGCTTCTTGCAATCGGTGTAGAGCGTGCCGCTTGTCAGGACGACCCGCTCGATGCAATGCCGGGGATCCACGATCTCCCCTGGAACCGTGAAGTCATAAGCCTGGCCCCTGAGGATCAGGGCATAGCGGCCTGGGGTGAGCTCAAGCGCAGGATCCTCGCCGTGTAGCTCGTACATTTCCGGACTGTCCGGGATCGGCGATGAGCGGAACGGGAACGACACGTTACGGATCACCCATGTGGGATCGCTGTCGTCCGGCTTCCTGCCGGCGGCGTCGGCGGAAAATTCGCGGGCGACCTTGGCGATGATCCGGACTTCCGCGCGATCGGCTGCGTTCGAGGCGGCATCCCGCCGGAACACGATGAATTTTGGATGTCCGTCCGGCAGAACGGTCTGGCTCGGGGCCTTGATGGCAGCCGACACCGCGACGCGGAGATCGGGCGCCCGGCCCGGCAGCAATTGCAGCTCGGACAGCTTGTCGGTGTTGACGGCGTAGATTCCGTAGTCCTGCGGCCGCAACGGATTGGGCTTCGCAGGCGCCGACGTCGGCGGGAGCTCTGGGGCCGGTTTGACCTCCACCTGCGCGGCGACAGGCTTTGCCTGTTTCGGCAGATATTGCGCGAGCGAAACCAGCCGCTCGCGCTGCTGGAATGCCAGCAACAGCCCGCCCAGGACGAGCTGCATGCCGGCAGTTCTTTTGATGGGTGACCAGAGCGAAGAGCTGCGGCGCGAGGCCGCAGCAGGCTGGGAATTGATTTCCAATGGAGGATTTAACCATGCCGGGGCGGGCGTTGCCGCGTCCGGCGTGGGCAGATGGTGAATGGGCGCTGGACCGTGGTCGGAAGCCGTCGGCGGCGGGAGGCAGTGCTTCTGCGAAGCAGAGAACGCCTCGACGCCGTGGATCGCGGTCTCGAGCGCCTGCTGCGCCCGCTTCACGTCCTTGACGTCGGCGTGGGTGAACTGCTCCTGCAGCTTGTAGCGGGCGAGGTCATAGATGGCCTGTCGCATGTCCGCGGGACTGCTGTTCACCGTGTCGATCATGCGCGCGATCACCAGCGCGAACTGGACCTCCGTCGAAGCCGGCTCCGCCGTGTCGCGATCGGTATGGCGCAATTCACCCGAGGTTATTTCTGGTGAAGGCTTCTGCAGTGTTTTCTCCAGCCGCTGGAAGGCGATACCCCATTTTGGATGTGAAACGGGTACGAAGGAAGCTACTATCAGGCGGTGCCCAGGTTATGTCAGGGATATTCGAATAGTGCCGCTGTCCTCATCCGACAAGGAAAAATCATGCCGTTCCAATTGAGCTTTGGCGTTCTTTTGTCTGCTCTTGTTGGTATCACGCTGCTTTCAGCGCCAATTCCGGCGCAGGCGATCACGGCCGAGCTGGCCAGGAAATGCAGCGCGCTGACGACCAAGCAATTTCCTCCGCGTGAGCCGGCCAACCCAGCCGCCGGAAGCACCAAGGGATCGGGGCGCGACCAGCAGGCCTATTTCAATAAATGCGTCGCCAACAACGGCCAGGTCGACGACAACGCCCCGAAGTGAGGCGCAGGCGCCGTTGCTCCAGCTCTTGGCTTAGCTCTTCGGCGCGTGGACATCCGCCGAGGCAGGGGCCGGCTTCGGCGCGGGAGGCTCCGGCACATTGCCGTCTTTCGCCATGCAATCCCTAAAATAGGTTTGGCGATCAGGGCTCATGCGTACCGAGCCCGGGCGCTGGTAGGGATAGGCAATATAGGAATAATGCATGCACTTTCGGGCCGCTTCGGCGGTCGGCGCGGCGGAGGCGTCTGTCGCGATGGCGGTTGCGGCACCTGCAAGAAGCGCAGCGGCAAGGAGGATGGGCGTGGAGACGGGTGCCGGCTTGAGGGATTGAATCATATCGTGATGAACTCGCTGAAATCTCAAATGCGCGCTGCACCGGGTGTCCGCGCCGGGCCAAGACTATAGCTTTGCGAGATGCGGGCCTCAACTTTGGGACCGTTCGAAATTGCAGGTACGAACCGCAACGCTCGTCTTAGCATTCGTAACTAGGGTGGTCGAGCTTCAGGGAGAGACCTCGATGGTCGCGTTGTCGACTGCTTGCCTTCTGGCTGCCTGCATCGCATCGCCGTCATTGCTGCCGTCAAACTCAGCTTCGAGGTCTGAAGGGGCGAAGTCTGATAGGCTTCCGCGTTCGAGCGCAGATGGGGCGTGTTAGCGGCCCCTTAACCACCACCACGCGCTGGCTGCGCGGCCTTACCGAACCTTCAGGTTCGCTCTCCATTCTCTGTGCGCAACGCCGGGAAGGGGGCGAACCATGTCGCGAACGTCGATTTGTGCATCCATTGTCGGGTTGCTGAGCATTCTCGCGTGCGGACCCGCCGCCCAAGCCACGCCGAACTGCATGCGCGATATCACGCCTTACAAGCTCGCCGGCGACACCATGGAATGGTCGATGACCATCGCGCCGGGTGCGGATTGCATCCAGGGCCTGCGCTGGTCGACGATGCAGATCTACAGCGTCTCGGTTGCGGAGAAGCCGGCGAATGGCGAGCTCGTCCTCGTGGGTCCGGGCTTCCGCTACTATGCAAAATCCGATTTTTCCGGGACGGACAGCTTCACGCTCGTCGTGGTTGGCAAGAACCGGCACGAGGAGGGTACGTCGACCCTCCAGATCACCATATCCGGACCGAAGGCACCCGTCTTGGTCAGCGCGGTCGACCGCGCCCAGTAGGGGCAGCCGATGTGGCGCCTATCCGGGGTTGACCCGGCGGCAGATATGTCCAAGAAAGACCTCGTTTGCACGCGGTTTTAACCACAGGCCGTGCATGTCGGACCGATGGGCGCATGGGTTATCCCGGCCGCTAACCGCTTTTGATGAGACAAGGTTTTGGCGATGGCTGAACGGGTCGCTCTGATCACCGGCGTTACCGGACAGGACGGCGCTTATCTCGCCGAATATCTGCTGTCGCTCGGCTATGTCGTGCACGGCATCAAGCGGCGCTCGTCCTCCTTCAACACCGCGCGCGTCGATCATCTCTATCAGGATCCGCATGTCGGCAACGTGCCGTTCCTGATGCATTACGGCGACATGACCGACTCGACCAACCTGATCCGCCTCGTGCAGCAGATCCGGCCGACCGAGATCTACAATCTCGCCGCCCAGAGCCACGTCGCCGTCTCGTTCGAGAGCCCGGAATATACCGCGAATGCCGACGCGCTCGGCGTGCTGCGGCTGCTCGAGGCGATCCGTATCCTCGGCATGGAGAAAGAGACGCGCTTCTACCAGGCCTCCACGTCGGAGCTCTATGGTCTGGTGCAGGAGATCCCGCAGAAGGAGACGACGCCGTTCTATCCGCGCTCGCCTTATGGCGTCGCCAAGCTCTATGGCTACTGGATCACGGTGAACTATCGGGAAGCCTACGGCATGTTTGCCAGCAACGGCATCCTGTTCAACCACGAAAGCCCGATCCGCGGCGAGACATTCGTCACCCGAAAAATCACCCGTGCGGTTGCCCGCATCGAGGTCGGTCTGGAAGAGGTGCTCTATCTCGGCAATCTCGAGGCCAAGCGCGACTGGGGTCATGCCAGGGATTATATCGAGGGCATGCACCTGATCCTCCAGGCGGATAAACCGGGTGATTTCGTGCTCGCGACCGGTGAGACCCGCTCGGTGCGCGAGATGGTCGAGCTCGCCTTCGGTGAAGTCGGTCGCCGCATTGAATGGCGTGGCAAGGGCGTCGAAGAGATCGGCGTCGATGTGAAGAGCGGCAGGACGGTGGTGAAGATCGATCCCACCTATTTCCGTCCCACCGAGGTCGATCTTCTGGTCGGCGATTCCAGCAAGGCGCGCGCGCAGCTCGGCTGGAAGCCGAAGCGCACTTTCGCCCAGCTGGTGCAGGAGATGGTGGCAAGCGATCTTGACGAGGCGAAGCGGGAGGCCGCCAGTGGCCGTCACACCGCTTGAGCTGAAGGGCAAAAGCGTCTACGTCGCCGGCCATCGCGGCATGGTCGGAGCGGCGATGCTTCGTCGCCTGGCACGGGAGGACGTGCGGCTCGTCACGGTCGATCGCAGCGAGGTCGATCTGCGCAACCAGGCTGCGGTGTTCGACTGGTTTGCGAAGACGCGGCCGCAGGTGGTCTTTCTCGCCGCCGCCAAGGTCGGCGGCATCGTCGCCAACGATACCCTGCGCGCCGAGTTCATCTACGACAACATCGCGATCGCCGCGAATGTCATCCAAGCCGCGCATCAGACCGGTGCCGAGAAGCTGATGTTCCTGGGCTCGTCCTGCATCTATCCGAAACTGGCGCCGCAGCCGTTGCGCGAAGATTCTGTGCTGACCGGCCCGCTCGAGCCGACCAACGAGCCCTATGCGATTGCCAAGATCGCCGGCATCAAAATGGCGGAGGCCTATCGCAGCCAGTATGGCAGCGACTTCATCAGCGTGATGCCGACCAATCTCTACGGCCCCGGCGACAACTATCATCCCGAATACAGCCACGTCGTCGCCGCCCTGATCCGCCGCTTCCACGAGGCGAAGCTCTCGGGTGCGGCGAGCGTCGCCGTCTGGGGCACCGGCACGCCGCGGCGCGAGTTTCTCTATGTCGACGACATGGCGGATGCCTGCGTCCACCTCATGAAGACCTATTCGGCCGCGGAGCTGATCAACATCGGCACCGGCGAGGACGTCACCATCGCCGAGTTCGCCCGCATCGTCGCCGACATCGTCGGCTATCGCGGCGCCATCACCTTCGACACCTCGCGCCCCGACGGCACGCCCCGCAAGCTGCTCGACGTCAGCCGCCTGACGGAGCTCGGCTGGCGCGCGCGGACCCCGCTCGTGGATGGTATCGGGCACAGTTACTCGGCCTATCTGGCGAGCGAGTAGGTTGTTGCTATCGTCCCGCTTTAGAGGGAGAAAACTCCCGCGGCTTTCGCTTCGATGATGGGCTTAGCGCCGTCTGCAGAAACAGGACCGGTCATGTGTATGCCATCTCGAGTCGGTGTCGCACGAACGATCGCTCCAGCGATGACCTCAGTGCTGATCGCAGCTTCTCCGACGGAAAACTCCACGATCCAATCAGAGCCACTTGGAGCCACTTTCCCAACGTTCCGAACGAACGCTCCGGCCGCATCCGCGCCGATCACAATATCGTCTCCGACCAGCGGTGGCGCGCCGCTGACCATAATGACGATCCCCGACGAAACCGCCAGTTTAATTCTGGATTCGCGGCCCAGCGCCTTGAATTTATCGGGGAAGGTCAGATCAGTCCAAGCTGGCGAGGTGTCGATGCAGGCGTCGACGTTTGGTGGCAAGCTACGCGCGTAGTCGTTGTACAGATACCTTTCTCCAGACGGAAAGGTATTGAGCGGCTTTGTCGCTTGGTTCGCGATGGCGGAGAACTTGCTGTTGCTCACGTCCTGCACCAGCGGCTGGAGGGTGCGAATGATGTTCTTGAACGTCGACCCATCGGGCCGACGAAACTCGCGCTGATAGGCCCAAGAGGTATCCGCAGCCGCTTTAACAGCCTTGAAACCGCCGCCGCTGATCTGGTTCTGCCCATGGCCATTCGCGAAGAACGTAAAAGGATAACCAAGAGCGGCCAACAACCGCTGGCGGAGGGTGAACTGATCGCGAGTGATCGAAAAGAAATTCGTCGATCCGACCGCGAACATGGCGAACGGTATGCGGCCTACACCAGGCGTGTCATCGTCAAGTCCGATGGGCCAGAAACCCATGTTCGCGCGGCTTCCAACCTGATTGGCGATATTGGTATTAGCCCCAGCATCGAGGCTGTCGCCAAGGACTAGGCCTACCGGTTGCATGGTTGGCGCACCCTGCGCGACGATGCAGAGCGGCCCAGGTGCCGTTGCGCCGAAGGCGGGGGTCGGGATCGCGCCTCCGTGGAGAATTTCTCCCAGCGAATCCGTCGGACTCTGGGCCCATCCATCGCCATATTTCGCTTGAATTGGATTGTAGCTGACCGGTCGTCGAATTCCGACCGGACAGAAATCATATGTGAAGGTCGACAACGGTGTGTTGGCAGGCCATCTCACAGGATGCGGATCGGTGATAATCCAAGGATCACCGACGCCGGTGGTGTAGTTGGATCTGCCATTGATGGTCGCTTGATGGTATGTCGAGCCGATCTTGAACGCGAAGCCGAGGATTTGCCGTCCCGCGTCGCCCATGACCTCAAATGGAGCAAACGCAACCTGCGGAGTCCAGAAGTTTGGTATCACGAACCGAATGTTGTATTGTTCGTAGTTTGGCGAGTAGAAGACATGCCGACCTACAACGTATTGACTGTTGGGCATCGCCGCGACACCCGTGAATGCGGGGCGCGTGCGATTGCTCGCGAAACGGTAGCCTAGATCAGGCACGGGCGCCAACCATCTGCCGTTACTTCCGGCAAGAGAACCCGACGCAAAGCCCAGACTGAGCCCCCCCAGTACTGCACGACGTGTGAACATTCTCGCAAAATCCCGCTGGCGAGCATTCAAGGTTGATCAAGAAGATTAATTGAAAGACGACGTCGTCAATTGCTGCACGGAGTCCAGACTCAAAGCGCGTTTGTGCTGGAATATGCCTATGCTTAGAAAAGTTGGCGATCAATGCTTTATACCTGCGGTCGTCTTGGCAACGGTTTTATGGCCGATGTTGCTCACGACTTTAGCCTAGCAGCTCCTCACCTGCTGATTGTTGCATAGCAATAGGCGCGAGCCGTCGCCGGCCAGCGTGGCGTGCTATTAAATTTGGCATATTTGAAGCGCGCGCCACCGCGCTCTCGCTGCATTCGTTCATCATCATCTTCTTCATGGGGCAGACCGTCGGCTCGCTTGCCTATGGTTTCGGGCTCGCGCTTGGCGGCAAGGGGCCGACCCTGCTCGCGAACGCCGGGATCATGGTGGTGCTGGGGCTGGTCTGCGTCCGGCTGCTCGCGCGCCGGCCGAAGCGCGCTGATGCCTTGGGCAGGCTCTGTCTTTTCCAGGTAAAGTTGCTCAACAGAGTATCGAGCCGCGTCTTTTCTGGAGGGCGAGTCACTGGGCACTGTCTGGAGACCGGAATTATCTACGACGTCAGCACGGTCATTGTGATGGACGAGGACCCGACGATCGCGTTTGCTCTCAAGTTTGATACACTACCGTTGCAGTGACTACCACGCTAGAGCCGCTATCAACGAGGTGAACGCCGTCACAGATCAGTTCGATGAATGGTTTTTCCTTGAGGACAAACGTATAGAGGAGCACGCGCCCTTGACGGACCAAACAAACCCTTGGCAGCGATTGAATTCCGAGATTGCATTCGATTGCCCCTACTACCTTGCTCGACGTGATACAGTTCTGCATCGCAGCGGGAAGACGCACCCCTATGTATCCGTCCGCATGAAGTTCAGAGGAGTCACGGTCCTTCCTATCGACGAGCATGGCTTCACGACGATCATCGGACAATTTCGCTACACGCTTGACCAGTACACTTGGGAATGCGTCCGCGGCGGAATCCCGATTGGGATCGATTCGCTCGACGGCGCCAAGCAGGAACTCCTGGAGGAGAGTGGATACCAAGCCGACAAGTGGCTGCATCTGTTCGATCTCACGGCATCGCCAGGGGTGACAGACGAGATGGCGCCTTGTTTTATCGCTTGGCAGCTTAGGGAAGGACAACCACAACCCGCTCAAGAGGAAGCCATCGCGCAGCGGCGCATTCCGTTTTCTGAAGCTGTGAGAATGTGTCTTAGCGGAGAGATCGTCGACGCAGCCAGCATGGCGTTGATTCTGGGTGCGTACTCAAAGATGGCAAACGGCGAACTCCCAAATGATCTCTTAGGCATGATGCGACGGGCCTAGATGCGAGACCTTCTCGCTAAGACGTAACGATGATGTTCACGATTTCATCGTGAACACCGCCGCGCCGGAAAAGCTCGCGACGAGGCACCTTTGCAGAGGAAAGTTAACCCGTACGAGGTGGTTGTAGGACGTGCAATGGAAAATCCAGAGACTTAGATCAGTACCCCTCGGCACTTTCGCCGTATGACCGCTGCTCTTGCATCCTCGCTGCCGGGCGATCCGTGGTGGATGCCTTCGGACTTCATCAGCAAACTGACAACAAGGCTTGCATTGATGGTCGTCGAATTGGCCGATTGGCCAAGCGTCGAAACGATGTCCTAGGCGCTGCCGGATGTCACGTTAGGACGGTCCCGATGCTCTTGCGGAACCGAATCTGCGGGGCTCCCGCCGACCGTCGCTAGTACTTCGGCGCTGCTCGGTCTCTCTCCAATGCTGGAGTAAAGGGAATGTTCGAGAACGCCTGGAGCCTCCGCGGCCGGATGTGCAAATACTCGCCGCGACCAAGGCCCACGAGGGTGGGAATAACGAAATTTCGGCACTGAGGGGAGCGGGCTGCACGCACTGTGAGGAACTCACACCAAGCTTCCGCGGTCCCGGTGCAATCACGTTCGCTCGACGGCGATAATTCTGCCGGCCGCCACATGCTGGACGTGGTTTCGCCGATTTTGGGTAATGCACTGTTTCGGAAGTGGCGCTGCGCGCAGTTAGCCAACTTTCAAGGCACTTCCTGTTGACCAGTTCCGCGTTCCAAAATCGATACGACGGCATTCAGGTGCTACGAGCCGTCGCGGCTATAGCAGTCGTCGTGTTTCACGCCGCCCAACGCATCGGTCTTTCGGTGGGGCTTGGCCAGGCAGGTGTTGATATCTTCTTTGTAATCAGTGGCTTTGTGATGTGGACCGTCACAGAGCGCGGCAAGTCGCCGCTGGCCTTCATGTCTGATCGCATAACTCGGATTGTGCCTCTCTATTGGGTTGCGACCATTGCAATGGCGGCAGCCGCCTGGCTCAAGCTCTTTCCGAGGACGCAAGTTTCGATAGAGCACCTCGCCCTCTCAATGTTCTTCGTTCCGCACCGCTCGCTTACGAGCCCCGCCGAGTACTTGCCGCTGCTATTTCAAGGATGGACGTTGAATTATGAAATGTTCTTTTACGCGTTGTTCGCCGTCGCGTTGCTTTTGCCGAGAGCGATGCAAGGCGTGGCCTTGATGGCGTGGCTCTCGGTGGCCTTGGTCGTGATGGGCTGGCTAGCTCCTCCACGCGGCGCGGTGCCAGCCTTCTATGAAAATAGCATCGTCATAGAGTTCTGCCTTGGGCTTCTTCTAGGCGTTGCGGCGACAAGAGGAATGTTGACTGGTCGACCGCTGCTCGGCTGGCTCTCAATTTTGATCGGCATTGCACTTTTCGGTCTATATGTTCACACGGGCGCCTATGGTCCGCGACTCGTGCATTTTGGTGTTCCGGCGTTCTTCCTTGTTACTGGAATTTTGTTGCTGGAATGCGCCGGCTATAAGCTTGGTGCGAGGCCTCTGCTCTTTGTAGGTGATGCATCCTACTCCATCTATTTATTCCACACCTTTGCAATTGCGGTGGTCGTCAAGCTGCTGCCGACAAGCGCATCGATACAGATCATCCTTGCGTGTGCTGTGGCCTCCATCGTTGTAGGAGGGGCCATCCATCTCGCGATCGAGACCCCACTATTGGAGGCCTACCATAAGCGCCGACGCCCGCTGGATGAGCCATTGATCGGGCGTAAAAGCGGTACACCCATCAATCTGACTGCTGCCGGGTGTTCTATTCTGCCGCCCGCAACGCTAATTTCGACAGAGAACGACAGTCCGGCACCTATTGTTCGCGGCGAAACAATGATGGGAAAACTTGCTCAGGACGTTGATCGGGGGCGCACAGACACACGCGTTCGCGGTCAGACGCGCTAAATCGGGTGACCGCACCCGAACTCTCGGTCGCTGCGCCACTCGTCGCGTTCTGGTGTGGCTACCTTGAGGGCGGGCATTCTATTTGTAAGCGAAAAGTGGAACGACTTCGCGCGACCTGAATGTAAGCGGCAAAGAGCCCCCATCTAGCGGAGTGGGTGAGCGATCGGCTATCGGCTGCTGAGTTTGTGAGCCGATGTGAGCTTCTATGTCTGCGCCTAGTTCTGGAACTAAAACCTTCCATATGATCGAAGCGGTCGCCGAGCGTCTTGAGGGAGCGCCGCGGCAGCTTCGCCGACGCTGGTCGGACGAGTTCAAGGCGCAAGTTGTGACAGAGGCACTGGAGCCTGGCGCGAGCGTATCGGCGATCGCCCACCGGATCGGCATCCACCCGTCGCAGCTGTTCGCTTGGCGCCGTGATGCTCGGGCTGAGCAGCTTTATCGCTCGCGGCACTCGGGTTGCGAGGGTGCGGTGGCTTCTGTGGCAGACGCAGTGATCGAGATTGCCATTGGCGAGATCGTCGTGCGCGCCGGCATGGATGTCGACGAGGCGCACTTGCAGCGGGTGATCCGGGCGGTCCGTTCGGCATGATCCCCTCTGGTGTGAAGGTGTTCCTGGCCAGCCATCCAGTCGACTTCCGCAGGGGTATCGATGGCCTTGTTGCGCTTGTGCGCGATGCCGGCTCAGATCCGTTCGACGGTGCGCTTTATGTCTTCCGGGCCAAGAGAGCCGACAGAATAAAGATCGTATGGTGGGATGGCTCCGGCGTGTGCCTCTATTTGAAACGTCTTGAAAAGGCGAAGTTCTGTTGGCCGCGGATCGGGCATCATCGGGTACAGCTCAGCCCGGCGCAGTTGATGGCACTGGTGGATGGGATGGATTGGAAGCGGGTCCGGACCGTGGCGGTCAAGCCGCCGGAGATTGTTGGGTAAAAGCACTGCGGCGAAGTGAATCAGTGAGCTGAAAGGGCGAGAGAACCGGAGCAAAATGTGCTCTGGTCGAGCCAATGACGGCGCCCGATCTCGACCTCCCGAATGACGTAGAGACGCTGAAGGCCATGGTGCTTGCCATGGCTGGGAAGGCGGCCCGCACTGATGCTCTTGAGAGCGAGGTCGCCGATCTCAAGGCCCGCAACGCCGATGCCGATGCGCGCATCGAGCGGCTGACGCAGATCCTGAAGGCCTTCGACCGCGCCCGGTTCGGCCGGCGATCGGAAAAGCTCGGCTCTGCGAATGGCGACGATGAACAGCAGGCCTTCGTCTTCGAGGAAATCGAGACCGGCATCGCAGCGATCAAGGCCCAGGTCAGCAAGGGCCGAGCGCAAGCGGACGGCAAGCGTGCACCTCGTGGGCGCAAGGGCTTTGCGCCCCATCTGGAACGCGTCGAAACCGTCATTGAGCCGGAAGAGCTGGCTGAGCATGCCGGCAAGCAGAAGGTGCTGATCGGCGAGGACGTGTCGGAGCGTCTGGATGTGGTGCCGGCGAAGTTCCGTGTGATCGTCACGCGCCGTCCCAGGTATGCCTTCAAGAACGCGGACGGCGTCATCCAGGCGCCGGCCCCGGCCCATATCATTGAAGGCGGCATTCCGACGGAAGCGCTTCTGGCCCAGATCGCCGTCGCCAAATATGCCGATGGCCAGCCGCTCTACCGGCAGGAGGCGATCTACGCTCGCGACAAGGTCGAGCTCGACCGCCAGTTGATGGCGCAATGGATGGGCAAGCTCGGCTTCGAGCTCGAGATCGTAGCCGACTACGTCTTCAGCGAAGTCAAGAAGGCCGAACGGGTCTTTGCCGACGAAACCACCCTGCCGACGCTCGCACCCGGCTCCGGATCGACGAAGACGGCCTACTTATGGGCCTATGCCCGAGATGACCGAACATTTGGTGGCAGTGGTCCCCCGATGGTGGCTTATCGCTTTGAAGACAGCCGCTCCGGCGAATGCACGGTCCGGCATCTCCATGGTTATCGGGGCATCCTGCAAGTGGATGTGTGTGGACGCCCCGGTAAATGCAAGCAAAATCTCACTTCGGTATAGGCATGTGGTCGGGTGCTGACGTGTGTCCGGCCTCGTGATGCGACTTCGACACGTCGCGGGCCCTTATGGAATGCGTGGATCGGATCCAATTCGGCTAAGCGTGCTTGTTGGCACTCATCGACTTAATGATTCTTCCAATCCAGTCTCTGACCGTTTGCCCATAATCCTCCGGTAGACCTTACCACATTCCCGACGTCTCGCGTCCCCTGATTCTGCGTTACGCAGTACCAGAAGCCGGAGCTTGATAGACGCCACCGTGGGCCATCAAGGCCCAAGCGATACGCGCCATTTTGTTTGCCAAAGCGACTGCGATCAGCTTTGGGGGCTTCTTCGAAACCATTCTCGCCAGCCAGGATCCGGCTGGCGCTCCATATCGTCTTGCCCAGCGCACCACGGCGGTTGCACCAAGAACAAGGAGGCGTCGAAGATCTCGTTGGCCCATCCTGGAGATTTGGCCGAGCCTGTCCTTACCTCCGGATGAATTCTGTTTAGGCGTGAGACCAATCCAGGCCGCGAAATCACGGCCTTTGGAAAAAGTCTCCGCCGAGGGCGCTAAGGCTTCCATCGCTGTGGCGCAGATTGCGCCGATGCCCGGAATGGTCATCAAGCGTGAGGCGACATCGTCCTCTCTGGCACGAACCCGTAGTCCCTTCTCCAGCTCTGCGATCTGCTCCGACAGGGATTCAATATGCTTTAGGAGATCCTGGCAAAGGCCGCGGACGAGATCGGGCAGGTCGTGATATGTTTCCATCAGCTCCTTCAAACGAGGGATGTGTCTGATACCCTGAGCGACGATCAAGCCGTATTCCATCAGATGTCCGCGTAACGCATTGATCGTCTGTGTTCGCTGCCGAACAGAGCTGGCCCCGGTTGTTTGGACAGCGCCCCGCGAAAATTAAGTGGATTCCTGCCGGGTTATGCTGAAGGCGGGGCTTTACGATTTTGCTGTGGCGTCGGGAGGGCGTAAGCCCGACCAGAGCCGCAGCAAAATCGTTGGCGACGATCATGCGGCCGTCACCATCGTTTGCGCGCCGAAGTAAGCCTCGTCGGGCGTGCGTTCGTCAAGGCTCGAGTGAGGACGTCCTCGGTTGTAGAACGCCAGATATTTGGAAATCGATGCTCGCGCCTCGAGCACGCTGTCGTAAGCACGCAGATAGACTTCCTCGTATTTGACAGTGCGCCACAGCCGCTCGACGAACACGTTGTCGCGCCAGGCACCCTTGCCGTCCATGCTGATGGCGATGTTCGCGTCCAGCAGCACGCCGGTGAAGTCGAGGCTGGTGAACTGGCTACCCTGATCCGTGTTGAAGATCTCGGGCCTGCCGTGCTTCGCCAACGCCTCCTGGAGCGCTTCGACGCAGAATATCGTCTCCATCGTGATCGATACGCGATGGACCAACACCCGTCGGCTGAACACATCGACGACCGCCGCGAGGTAGACGAATCCACGTCGCATCGGAATGTAGCTGATGTCCATTGCCCAGACCTGGTTCGGCCGCTCGATCTTCAATCCGCGCAATAGGTACGGGTAGATCTTGTGGCCCGGTGCGGGCTTGCTCGTGTTCGGACGGCGATAGATCGCCTCGATCCCCATGCGCTTCATCAGCGTCGCGACGTGGCGGCGGCCAATCTGCATGCCCTCACGCTGCAACAGCGATCGCAGCATGCGCGCCCCTGCGAAGGGATAATCGAGGTGCAGCTCATCGAGCCGGCGCATCAAGACAAGGTCCTCGGCCGAAACCGGCCGAGGTTCATAGTAAACCGTACTGCGGGCAAGGTTCAGGACCTTCGCCTGGCGCACGACAGACAGATCATGGTCGCGGTCGATCATCGCTTTGCGCTCAGCAGGCCCGCCTTGGTGAGCGCGCCGGACAAAAAATCGTTCTCCAACGCAAGCTCGCCGATCTTGGCATGTAACGCCTTCAAATCGACCGGCGCCTCGGCCGGTCCGTTGTCCTGCCCAAACACTCCGGCGGCGCCTTCCAGGAGTTGGGTCTTCCAGGTCGTGATCTGGTTCGGATGGACATCAAACAATTGCGCCAGCTCGGCCAACGTCTTCTCCCCCTTCACGGCCGCCAAAGCCACCTTTGCCTTGAATGCCGGAGAATGCGTCCGGCGACTCCTCTTCGTCATCTTCGCTCCTGATTCGCGGCAAGAAGCCTCGCCGCTCTCAGGCAGAAAATCCACTCAAGCTACTGTCCGAATTTGCGGAGCCAGCTCTAACCAACAGGTCGCGAACCTTGAATGCCATGGAAGAAGCCTGCTTCTCGGCGCTCTTGACGCCGACGAAGCGCATCGTTGGGCGCGACGCGGCTTCGGCGATCGCTTCCGCATCTGCAGCATCGTTCTTCTGGCGCTTGAGGAATGGCTTCACGTAGGAGGGATTGATCAGCCGGACATCGTGACCGAATTTGCCGATCTCCCGTCCCCAGTAATGAGCACTGGCGCAGGCCTCCATCGCGACCACACAGCTTGGCAAGCTGGCGAAAAACTCGAGCAATCTGCCGCGGTTGAGCTTCTTGCGTAGAACAACCTTCCCGTCTGGCCCCGCGCCGTGGATCTGAAAGACGTTTTTTGCCAAATCCAAACCAATGATGCTAATCTCGTTCATGGACGTCCTCCTTACCGGGTCTTAAACACCCGCACTTTGGCACATTTGATGCCGTCGGGGGGCGTCCACTCCATCGGCTATGCCGCCTATAACAAATTGGCGCGCCCCGATCGCGGCAATGATGGCATCACATTGGCTGGCTGCTGGTCACACTGCAGGCGCAAGTTCTACGAGCTGCACGTTGCAGGGAGCTCGAGAGTGGCAACGACGACAATCGAGCGGATGGCAAAGCTCTGGCAGGTCGAGAAGACCGTGCGTGGTCGTGACCCCGACACACGCGTTGCCTCGCGCCAGCAAGCCTCCGCGGCGGTCGTTGCAGATCTCTTCGATCTCTGGGAGCAGACCTTGCGGCGAATCTCCAGCAAATCAAAACTGGCCGAGGCGATCCGCTACGCCGTCTCGCGCCGTGCCATCTTCGAACGCTTCCTGACCGATGGTCGCATCGAGCTCGATTCGAACATCGTCGAACGCGCCATCAGGCCGCAAACAATTACGAGAAAAATTAGTCTCTTCGCTGGTAGTGATGGCGGCGGACGGACCTGGGCGAGCGTCGCCACACTGCTGCAGACGGCGAAGATGAACCACGTCAATCCGTTCGCCTGGCTCACCCTAACGCTTCGGCGTATCGCCAACGGTTGGCCGAGTAGCCAAATCGACGCGCTTATGCCATGGAACCACGCCGCCTGACGGCCTCAGCTTGCCGCTTACACCTGAATTACAGATCCTTCAGAAGAGTTGAATGGCGGGTTCAAACCGTTCCATCGACAGGCTGAGGGAACTCGAAGATGAGCTTGCAAGAGATCCAAGGTGCACTGGGCATAATCATTTTTTCTGGGGTCGGCGACGGTTCCACAGACGACAGCGCAGCGCTTCAGTCAGCTATTGATGCATGCGCCGCCCAAGCAAATGGCGGTCAAGTCTACGCTCCTCCCGCCGGAGTCGCCTATGTCGTGGACAACATCACACTGAAAGCCCGAGTTGACATCATCGGCGTCGGCCAGCGTCCCGTCGCATTCAAAGCCAAGAGCGGCTCCAGCAATCCTATGTGGAGGTTGGATACTGGCCCTGTCAACAATTGTCGGTACGAGAACTTCGTTTGCCTAGGCAGCACTGAAAATCCAAGGCAGAACTGCTTCGAGCTTCGTGCCACCCCATCAAGCAAGGCTCCCTATAACGGGGGACTTTGGTGGGCCATATTCTCGAATATTTCGGTCTCGGGCTTCAGCGGCTTCGGAATGTGGTTTCGTGGCGGCGTAACGGGCATCGTGAACGCGCACCAATTCATCGAGCTGCGCCGCGTCACGATCTTTCGGGCTAACGATACCTACTCGCGCGCCTTGCTGCTTACAGGCCAGTGCGGTCAGTTTAGCATCGATGGCGAGTGCCAATTGGATGGCATCGCGAAAGGAACCGGTACCAACGTCGAGATCGGCCCCGAGTACAACAACGCCGGAGTCGCTGGCGGTCAACTCGTAGGTGGCAGCCCGGTCGGTGGCAACGCTCCCTACAACATCAAGTTCATCGGTTGCACCTCGCAATCCGCTGAGACCGCATTCTACGTTTACAACAGCATCAACATCCTTCATCACGGTTGTTATTTCGAGAACACCCAGCGAGCTATTCGGCATGTGGGGGGAACGAGCGGAAGCATAATCGAGAATTGTCACTTCACGAACGCCGCCTCGGACGGCGTAGGCGGCGGCTATTGCATTCAAGGGGGCGCCTCTTGCAGAGGCTCCGCCATCAACAACGATTGCGCAGGAGCGGCCGATCAATTCTTCAACGGAGCGTCCACCAATTCAGGGTGGTACCTTTACGGCAATAAGCTGCTGTCGACATTTGCGGTGGCTCCCGTTGCGAACTACACTCTCTTGAAGTCTATCGTGGCGCCAAGTACAGTTGTCTGCGAAGGCCTCTATGCTGTCGGCGTGAACACTGAAGGGACCGTGTCGATCCTATCTTCGAAGCTTCACGCTGGCGAACGGATCACCGTCAAATGCGCCGTGGCCGGAAGCGTCGTGTTCGACGAGAATGGCAATTTGCTGCTGGGCCAGTGGAGCACGCTTGTCCTGAATCGCTACGATACGGCGACATTCGAGTATTCGGATTTGTTCTCCAAGTTCGTTCTCGTAGGCACAACCGGTGTCCTCAGAAGCTAACCTCTTCGGATCGAGGATGCTACCCTAGTCGCTTCTTTCCGAAAGGAGTGGACTTTTCAGCGAGCACCTGGGCCCCCTGAGTCGGCCAGCAATCCAGGAGGCTACCGATATGAGGCGATCGTAAAATCCGTCAATGCTGGCAGGAACTGAACCGTCGCACTTGTTTCCGAGCGACTAGATCCAGCCTAGTTCCCCGTACTCCACAAAACTGCCCCGATTGCTGAGGGCGTAAGGCGCGCCTATGAGGACTATGTGTCGAGCCATCCGGCCGGCGCGCAATAGCCGTGCCGATCGCCTGGCCCGTTTTGGAGCTCGCGAAAGATGACGGACGACACCCACTCTATTCGAGGCGGCGCTTTGGCGGCGACCATCAAGGCGCAGGGCGCTGAACTGTGCTCACTCAAGCACGACAGCGGCCTCGAGCTCATCTGGCAGGCCGGACCGGAATGGCCGCGCCATGCGCCGCTGCTGTTTCCGATCGTCGGCCGCCTCAAGAACGATGAGCTGCACAATGGCGGCCAAACCTACCGGCTGACCCAGCATGGGTTTGCGCGCGACCGGCGCTTCATCTGTCTCGAGCGCACGTCATCGCGTTGCGTGCTTGAGCTCTGCGACGACGCGGCGACGCGCGCGCTCTATCCGTTCGCGTTTCGTCTTGTGGCCGCGTATACGCTCGATGACGCTGGCCTGGAATTGATGTTGACGATCAGCAACACGGGCGAGGAGACGTTGCCGGCCTCGCTCGGCGGCCATCCTGCATTCAATTGGCCGCTCAAGCCCGGCTTGCCCAAGGAGAGTTACGCCCTGACCTTCGCTGCGGATGAGCCGAATCCGATCCGCCGGCTGGAGGGCGGTCTGTTGCGTGCAGCACTGGAGCCCACGCCGGTGCGCGGCAAGGTGCTGCCGCTATCTGAAGCCCTCTTTACCGACGATGCGATAATCCTTGACCAGATCAACAGCAGCTCGATCCGTTATGCCGCCGGGCAGGGGCCATGGGTAGAGGTATCGTGGAGTGGCTTCCGCGAGGTCGGGATCTGGTCCAAGCCATCGGGCGCGCCGTTCCTCTGTATCGAGCCGTGGCGGGGCACTGCAAGTCCGGCCGGCTTCGACGGCGCGTTCACAAGCAAACCCGGCGTGATGCATATCGCGCCGGGCGGGGAGGAGATACTTTCATTTCGGATTGCGGTTGGGACCTCAACCTGATCTCTGACGCAGCGGCCCGCCCGCGAGGCGCTGATTCCTGATCTCGCGCAGCAGCAGCATGCGTTTGGCTTGTGCGGCATTGAGCAGGCCCTCGAACAGCACGAAGATCTCGCGGGCCTGTGCGTAGACTTCCGTGTTGATGGCCTCTTGGTCGAAGCCATAGCGTGCAAGACGCGTGTCGATCTCGGTCGCAGCCGCCGCATTTGTCCGCCAGCTCAGGGCGTTTTGCAGGGTGTAGTATTCAGCCTCATCTTGGAATTCGGGGGCGATCCCGATCATGTCGATGCTGCGGAGCGCAGCTTCGATTGCCTTCTGGCGATAGGTCTCAAGAACCTTGTGCCTCAGCACCCGGTAGCGCTGGATCTCCCAGGAGAGTTCAGCGACATCGATCGCGACCAGCCACTCAATGGCGGATCGGGGCGCGAGGTCGGCGAAGATCGCCTGCCGTAGCGCCTGGTAGTGCTCGAGCTGTTCGCCCGGGAGCAGCAGCGGCGGCGGTGCCAACACCTCAAACTCTGCCGGCAGTGCGGTCGCGGTCAGCTGATGTGCCGTTTGGAAGGGGCCGTTCATGGTGAGGCCTCCGAACCGAGGCTTGGGAGGGCCGCGGTGCCGACAGCCGCGTTGGGTGGGCGGTGGACGGGGCTCGCCGCCCACAGCTCCTCTGCCACCGGCAACGGCGCGATCTGCAGGTTCGCCCACCACGCCCGTTCGTTGCCATGCCGGTGCAGCTCCTGGTGATGGGCGCGGCACAGCGGCACCGTGAACTCGTCGCTGACCTTCTGGCCCAGGGCACGCGGCTGGGCGAATTTGAGGTGGTGCGCATCGCACGGGGTTTGCTGGCAGACCAGGCAGGGTTGGTCTCGGACGAACAGCAGGTGCGCCTTGCTGCGCTTACGGGGCGGGTCCTTGGGATGGGCGAGCCCTGTCTCGGGCGCCGCTGGCTGCAGCGCCGCCTCGGCGACCGCATCAGCTGCCGCGAGTGGTTCTGGGCGTGGGTTTTGCTCGCCATCTGAGACGGGCGATTGTTGGACGACGCTGGCTGCGCGACCTGAGGCGGTCTCGAGCTTGGCCCGATAAGTGGCTTCGACCATCCGAGCGTCGGCCTCCAGCAGGCTATTCTTGAGCGGAAGGCTGGCCTTGGCCCAGGTGAGCAGGCCGTTGCCGGGAGGCACCGCTGCGAGCTGCCCCAGCAGCTGCTCCCGCAGCTTGGCGGACTGTGGCGGCCCCAGCACCGGCGCGCGGTTGAGGACGCCCTTGGCGGGCTTGGCTTTGGCGCTAAGAGGCGCTTGCGGCTCGGCCTCCGGCACGCCTGCCAGCGCGTCCGGCGCGTCCAGATCGTCCTCGCCGGCAATCCCGACCAGGGCGAACAGGGCATAGCGCCGCGCATAGGTCAGCGCCGCTCCCATCCGGTGCGGCGCCTCGACATCTCTGGTGGCACAGACCGGCCAGTCCGAGGAGATCCACTCGCCCGAGGAGTGGGCGAGGAGGGTGGTGAGGTGGATCTGGCCGGTCGCCGGCTCGACCCGGGTGATCTGGATGGTGGCGATCTCCTGCTGGCTTAGGGTCTTGCGCACGATGTCCAGGCCCGAGGCCAGCGAGGCGTAGCGGAAGGTCCGATCGTCATCGCGCAGGAATGGCGAGCGGATCTGAGCGGTCAGGGTCTTTTCCGGGTTGGTCAGTTCGGCCTGCGCGCGGGCCAGCGCCGCCGCAATCGTACCGATGTGCTCACTGGCCTGGTGCATTGACGCTCTCCATCTCAACCGGATCAAAACTGACCGCGCCGGCCTTGGAGCGCTTGGCGCGGATGCCGTGGCCGAACGCTTCCTTGGCGTCATCGGGCAGCAGCTTCTTAAGCTCCGCCTTGGCCAGTTCGTGCTCGCCATGGGCCTCCCGGGTGCGCAGATAGGTCGCCGCGCACTCGGCCCACAGATTGGAGGCGGTCATGTCAACGACCTTGACGGCGGCGAGGCGCGGCCGCGGCGGCTCGATGCTGAACAGGAGCGGCGGCTCGCCACTCTGCACGCAGCGCCAGAACTTCTTTTCCGCGGTCAGCAAGAGGTGCTGATAGAGCGGGTCGGCATGCACGGTGATCTCGACCCATTTGCCCCCACCGGTAATCACCGAGAGCACTGCCGAGCGGGCGGCGATCACCCACATGTTGTGCTGCAGCTGCGCCATGTGCTTTTCGGCGGCGGCCTCTTCGGTAAAGCCCCAGGGCAGCATGAACTTGGCTTCAAACACCGCGCCGGTCTCTTGGACGAGGCCGTCGAGGGTTGCGGCCATCCAGCCATGCACGGGATGGCGAAGGCGCTTTTGAACGTCTTTGACGGTCTGGCCGGAGGCGTGCTGATACCAGCTCCGGTTGAGCTCTTCCGTGACGGTCCCGAGCTGAACGATCAGGTTGTGGGCAAAATCTTGCGGCGCGATCTCGCCGCGCTTTTCGCGCCATAGGCGAATGAGCTCGTCCTGGTCATCGCCCATGATGATGCGGGCATCCGAGCCGCCAATAAAGGCGCGGCGGTCGTACGGGTTGAACTTGATGATGGGACGGGGCGCCTCGGCGCCATTGGCTGCAATCGTGGTCACCGGTATCTCCTTGGGTTTGGCACTCGCGGCTTGCCGCCGCACCGCCAAAACCCCCGCTCCCGCAGGGTGAGATACCGGGGCCATCGGTGAACGCCCGGTCAGACCAGTAACGCTCCTTTTGCGTGGGAATGCCAGTCCTTTCTGCAGCAAGATCGTTGTTTGTTTGGCCCGAAAAACCTTGATCTGTCAGGTGCTTGGAGGGAACCTCCGAGGGCTAGGAGGGGCGGCAGCCGAGGACGCGCGGACATGGCGTCACACCGACAAATCGAAGCCAATCGCAGCAACGCCCAGCGCAGCACCGGCCCGAAAACGGCGGCTGGAAAAACAACGTCGAGCCAAAACGCCTTGCGCCACGGACTCGCGCGCCGCGGCACACTGGAAGACCTGGAGCTAGCGCCCCTCATGTTCGCTATTTGCTCCGGCCTCGGGCATGCGATCGGATCGGAAGCGGCCGCTGCCGTCGCACATGCCAAGCGCGACCTATGCCGTGTCCGAATGCTGCGCCAAGCGATGTTGGCCGATCTATCCGATGGCCCGACAGGAGCCATCGGGAGGCGGCTCAACGGCCTTGAGCGCTACGAGCGAAGCGCACTAGCGCTGCAGAAGCGCGCGCTTCGGTCTCTCAGGTCAGAGGAAGGCTAAGGTTAGAAACGCGACGCAATTGGCTTCGTTCTGCAGAAGGAGCTCGACGACGCACTAACAGGCAGGCTGGTTATGGGTAGCCATAACCATAGTCCTCGCGGCCGACCGAAATGACGTTGAGCTCGATGTCATCGAACATCGGATGATTGCCCACCCACTTCAGAAATTGCGACGTGCTGTCAACCTGGTCGTCGTGTTTGCCGTGCGGAAACGCTAGCAGTTCCAGCAGATAGTGGTCGAGCCAGGCTGCGTTTGCCGGCAGATGCACTTGTCCGGCTTCAATCCGGAAGGATTGTGCAGCCGTGCGATCGACCTTGCTGCCTTCCGGCTTGATGCCAATCGGACGCGGCATGCCGTCCGGCGTATCACGTTGCAGGTCCTGCAGCATCATCATGCCGGGACCGGCATCCTCGATCAAAACCGCGTCCGCCTTATGTTTTGCCGCCAGCCCGATCACGGTCCGCCTGAGGTCGGGATATTGTTGCCGAACCCTGCACACCTCGAGCAGATAGTAATCCTTCTTGATGACGCGCCAGGTGGTACAGACCGAATAGTCGTTGCCGTTTCCGGTCATCATGGCGGTGTCCCAGCTTTGGACGACACAGTCTGATGCGCCGGCGGCCGGCAGCTGCTCGTACCAGCTAAACCACTCTCGCTTGATCAGATTGCCTTCGAGTGGAACAGGCCGCTGCTGGTATTGCGCCGAAAATTGCAGGCTGCCGGTCTCGGCTTTGATACGATCGAGCACGAGCTTGTTTTCGCGTCGGGGATGCAGCAGGTCGCCGGTGCGGCGGCGGAATCGGCGATTTTTTCCGATCGGAATTTCGCTGTCTTCAACCGCGATGGCTGGGAGATCGAGGTGGTGCCAGCCACCCAGCTGCAACAGATGGCCGGCGAGATCGTCTTCATGCAGGCGCTGCATGACGAGTACGATCGGGCCGTTTTCCTTGTCGTTCAATCGCGAGACCAGCGTCCCGCCATACCAGTCGCTCACGCGTTTGCGCGCCAGCTCCGACATTGCTTCCTCTGCCTTAAGTGGATCGTCAATGACGATCAGATCGGCCCCGCGACCGGTTAGAGTCCCCCCAATCGTGGTGGCGTAACGACTGCCTCCGGCGGTGGTCACGAGTTCGGAGCCGGTGTCCTTGACCGGGCGCATGGCCGGAAACAGGGTTCGATACCACGCCGAATCAATCACCATCCTGAACTGGCGGTGTAGTTCCGCGGCAAGTTCGCTGGAATAACTGACCACAATGATTCGGCGGCTCGGATCGTGGCCCAACACCCAGGCGGGAAAAGCGACCGACACCGACAGCGATTTTAACGAACGGGGCGGCTGGCTGATGATGAGGCGCCGGCATTCGCCGGCGCTGATCCGCATAAGCTGGTAAACGACTGCGTCAATGTGCCAGTTCGGAAGATACTCGGTGCCCGGAAAGACCGTGTAGAAGGCTTTTTGGGTAAAGTAACGCAAGTCGCGTCGGATCAACGCGGCGACGAGGTCGCTCATGGGCCACCTTCCTCTTCATCGTCGCGGGCCTCCGCCAGAATCTGCGCGCGAAACGCGTCGAGGATCGCCTGATCTTCAACCGAGGGGCTCTTCGCGCTGTCCTCCGCGGCGCCGCCGCTCATCGCCATCGCGTAGGAGAGCAGTTTATCGAGCGCCTTGACGTTGCCCTTGAGCGCTTGTTCTCTGAGGCGCAGCAAGGCCGCCTTTTGCGTGGTGACGCGCCGTGATTTTCCGCCCTCGTTCAGGGTGATGGGGGATGAGAGGGTGTTTTTCAGGTCGGTGGCGAAATTCAAGCTTCCCTTCGGGCGACCGCGGGGATTGCCGGATTGGCCCGGTTTGAAGCGGGTGTGCAGGGGAGGTTTGCCGTAGCCGGCGCCCTTACCGGATTTGTGACTCACGAGCGCTCTCCACGGCTACGGTGCACCCGCTGGTCAAATTTTTCGCCGGTCTCGGCGTGGACCGCGGCCTTGCCCGTGACATGCTGCCAGCGGCGAATGGTGACATCCACGTAGCGCGTATCGATTTCAATCAGCCGCGCCCGACGGCGGGTCCGCTCCGCGGCGATGAGCGTCGTTCCGGCGCCCCCGAACGGATCGAGCACGATGTCGTGCTCGTTGGTGCAATCGCGGATCGCGTCGGCGATGAGCGCGACCGGCTTGACGGTCGGGTGCAGGGCGAGCTTGCTTTTCGACGTTCCGCTCAGCGCGCTCTGACTGACATAATTCCAGACATTGGTCCGGTTGCGTCCATGGCGGCCGAGCGCGATGTTGTTGATATGCGACGCGGCGCCGAACTTGTAGACGAACACCAGCTCATGCTGCGAGCGGTACAGCGAGCCCATGCCGGCATTGCTCTTGTTCCAAATGCAGAGGTTTTTGAGCTCGGTGTAGATCGCTCGTCCGGCACTGAGCAGCTCGCCCATGACGCGCCAATCCGAGAAAATGAAATGCAGCGAGCCATCGACAGCGCAGTCGCACATTTGGGTGAAGACGCTGGTCAAAAACGCTTCATATTCTGGCGGGGCCATCTCGCCGCTGGCCATCGCAAAGTCACCGTGTTTGACTTGGCCTCGACCGGATACATGCCCACTGATCTTGCAGTTGTAAGGCGGGTCCGCAAAAACCATCCTGGCCCGTTCATCGCCCATGAGCTTGCGGTAGCTCTCTGCCTGAAGCGCATCGCCGCAATGGATCCAATGTGGACCTAGGAGGGTGTCGCCTGGTGTGCTGACAGGTGGCCCCGGCTCCGCGGTCGGCACGTCATCCTCTTGATCGTCGGCGCCGGCGAGAAGCATGTCGATTTCGCCGGCCGAAAATCCGGTCAGTTGCAGGTCGACTTGTGCGTCGATTGCCAGGATTTCTGACAGCTCGAGCTGCAGCTCACGCGGATCCCAGCTGGCGTCCTGGGCCAATCGGTTGTGGGCGAGCCGAAGCCGGCGCGCCTGTGGTTCGGTGAGATCGACCAGTTTGATAGCGGGAATCTCATCGAGCCCCAGTTGCTGGGCCGCCGCTATGACCGCCCAACCGCCGATCACCCCGCCGTGCTGGTCGATGAGGATGGGCAGCGTGACGCCGAACTCTTGCAGATTTGCCGCGAGTTTACCGATCTGCGCCTTGGGGTGACGCCGCGTCTCACGGCCGAGCCGCTTCAGCTCGTCGATCCGGACCAAAATTGGTGTGAGGTCGTGCCGAAGCGGACACCCATTTGTCTGCGACTTGCTCTGCAACTGGTCCTCCCTCGCTCGGGTGCAAACCAGTTGAGGGAAGCATGGCACTTGTCGCAATCAGGAAGACGTCTCCTCGGTCGCCAAGCGGCGCTGCTGGTTTCTGAATTCGATCGCCTCTGCCATGAATTGGCTGACCGCCGTCTCGGTAATGGAGGAATCGCACAGCTTGAGGAATCTGAACACGAATTGACCCGCCGGCGTTTGCGGCCGACCTTTGTACTCGGTTTTGATCCGCGGATTGTGGGTGAATGTGCCGCCATAATAGTCCAGCAGCTCGGCCAACCACACCACCGCCTGCTTCATGATGCGCTTGGGCTCCGGGCCGCCGTGCTTCTTGCTAGTCTCAAGGGCGTGCTCGAGCGCCGGATCGAGGCGCTGCGCGATCCGAACCGCGTCGGCCAGGTTGCCCACAGCGTAGTCGCTGGTTTGCGGTAGCGCCTTGAACGCTTTGTCTTGCGCCACAAAGTCCAGCCATTTCAAACCCTGCGCCAGACCATCCGCCGCCTCGGCGAAGGCCAGCAGTTGCATGCCAAGCGGCGCGGCGCTGCATCTAGCTTCAAACCGGGCGTGCGCGGCGAAACCATACAGCGCTTCCGGGAGCATGCAGAAGACGTTAAGCGGGCCTTCGGGTGCGATTGCCGCGGCATCGGCGCGCCACTCGCGGGGGCCGATCGTTGCCGCGCATGCAAGGAAAAGGAGCGTCTGCTTGCGCAGCTCGGCCAGCGCCGCATGCACCTCGCGTCGGGTCGGTTGCTGATCCGTCTGCAAACAGTCCTTGAGCACGATGTCGCGGATGCGGTTGAGCCACGCACGACACTCGAGCTCGTGGCCAGGTAAGCGAGGAAGACGCAGGCCTTCCATGAGATCACTGAGTTGAGCGAGATTGAGGAGAAAACCTTGGCGACCGCGATCGGTGCCGTGCGGTCCGGCGCCGTGGACGAAATCGGGGCTGCGGTGATCGATTTTTCGAGCGCCGGCGAGCCGGACCATCCCGGTCCGCCCCCATTGTGGCTGCACCCGCCTCGGCATCACTTTGGCTCCCCGTTGGCGACGTCAGGATTCGGCTCAAGCTAACATCGCGGACCAACATTAAAAGTCGGTAGATTCGCGGAGTGGAGACAATGAGATGGGGATGACTTTGACGACCGCACCGACGACGGCGATTTCCCTGTTCAGGCCGCGCTCATTCCCTGATCAGATCTAAAATTTCCCTGTTACGGCTTCGTACATTCGTGGCCGCAAAGGCCTGGATTCGCGGGCGCTTCCTGCAATTTCGCAAGCGACCTGGGCGACTTTCTGCGACCATTTCCCTGCAGAATTCCCTGTTACCAGGGAATTGGCTCGATCAAACGTTGGCGTGGCTTCCGCGAGCTCGGCGTCTGGTCGAAGCCGTCGGGCGCGCCGTTTCTCTGCATCGAGCCATGGCGCGGCTATGCGAGCCCCGCCGGCTTCGACGGCGAGTTCAGCGACAAGCCGGGCCTGATGCACGTCGCGCCCGGGGCGGAGGAGACGCTGTCGTTCCGGATCGAGGTCGGATCGTCCTGAGGCCGGACGACCTTCGCAGGCACTTTTTCCGCTGCGAGCAGATGTGACGCAGGCGCTTGGTCGCGTTCGAGGTGCGACGGCCCTCGCTCTCAGACCTCGATTCGCGTGAGGTCCTCGCCGAGCACGACGGGGCCTGAATAGTCCTGTCGGACATCCGCGAGCAGCGCGTTCAGCATGGAATCGTCGGTGCGCGGCCGGTGGTGGGTCAGTGCGAGCTTTTTGACGCCAGCCTTGGCCGCGACCTTGCCAACCGTATCGCCGCAGGCAAGCGTGAATTTCGCAAGCCGGCGGAAATGCTCGTTGTTGATCTCCGGCGTCGCGAGAAAGCAACACTGGACGAGCAGGTCAGCTCCCTGTGCCAGTCGCTCGAGACCAGGGCAGGGGACCGTGTCGCCGGAAATCGCAATGACCTTGCCCTGAGCCTCGAAGCGGTAGCCGAGACACATCCAGCGCTTGAGGAAGGCCGGCGGCATGTCGAGGCCGTCGCCATGTGAGACGAGGTCGGCGGTGATTTTCCAGCGACCGGTGTCGAGAACGGGACCGGGAACGATGTCCGTTGCGACGACCGGCTTCCAGCCGCCGAAGCTCGGCTCGCCTCGATCCCGCCAGGTGATGTCTTTGTCGTAGACCTGCGTGACCAGCGTATTGACGAGCCGTTCGGTATCCGGAGGCCCATAGATGCGCAGCTCGTCCTTGCGCCCATGGATCCATGAATTCAGCATCACATCGTAGAGGTCGCCGATATGGTCGAAGTGGTGATGCGTGAGGAAGACCGTGTTGATGGAGCCAAGCGGCACGCCGGCCTTGCTGAGCTGCACCATGACGCCGCGGCCGGCATCGAACAGGATATTCTCGTCGCCGAGCCTGATCAGCGTGGTCGTCGCCATGCGGCGCGGGTCCGGGCGCGGGCCGCCAGTGCCGAGCAGTATGACCTCCATGATGCCTACTCCAACGTGAAGCCGGAGGACCTGATCACGCCGCCCCAGCGGTCGTAATCAGCCTTGATGATGCGAGAGAACTCCACGCGCGTGTCGGTGACGACGCCGATATCGAGCGCAGAAAGCAGCTGGTGGACGTTGGGATCGGCCAGCGCTCCGCGCAAATTGCCGTTGAGGGCTCCGCCGACAACTCCAAGAACTGCGCGCCGCGTCGCGCATCGCATGCCGATTGTCATCGTATCCCGGGAATATCGTGGTTCTTCAAGGCGTACACTAGATTCGAAGGTGGCAGCGAGGCAAGCCGCATCCGGCCGCCGGGGACGGAGAGGGGCGTTCAGCGCTTCCAGCCGCAGCGGCGGCGATGTCCGGCCGGATGGTTGACCGGTGCGATCCCGGTGAGGTCGGGTGCGAGATCCTGCGTGCGCCGCTCGACCCAATACAGGTCCCGCGCGCGACGAGATGGCCGAGCGCGGCGTCGAGCGCCTGTGCGAGCGTGGCCCGCGCGTTGGTGCGTGGGATGAGAATGGGCCAATTCATGGTCCGTGCTTCAAGACCGTGACCGATATTGTTTGCACACGCCGAGGCGCGTACTATCGCGCCATGTTCGCTGGGGCTTTCGAATGCATTGTGAATGAGGGTTCACATCGCGACGCATTGCGTTGCGAGCGCATCTGCGCGGCTGGCTCCTGTGTGCGCCGTTTCGATGACGTCGAACGTTCAGGGAAAGGCTGACGCCATGGCCGCCTCCGTGTCCCAGGACTTGCAATCGAAGGACTTGCAATCGAAGGACTTGCAATCGAAGGACTTGCAATCCAAGGACCTGCAATCCAAGGACCTGCGATCGAAGGACTTGCGTCGCCCGGCCCGCATCGTCGTCGTCGAGGACGATCCGGTGACCCGCGCCATGCTGGTCGGCTATTTCAGCGAGAACAATTTCGACGTGGTCGGCGCCGGCTCCTGCGCGGAATGCCGCCAGGCGCTGCGCGTCCGCACCGATCTCGTCTTCCTCGACGTCCAGCTGCCCGATGGCGACGGTTTTGAGCTTGCCAAGGAAGTCCAGGCGCTCAGCAATGCCGGCATCATCTTCGTCACGCGCCGCGACACCGACGTCGACCGCATCCTCGGGCTCGAGGTCGCCGGCGATCACTACGTGACCAAGCCGATCAATTTGCGCGACCTGCTTGCGCGTGCGCGCAGCGTGCTGCGGCGGCGCTCGATCGATCGCAAGGCGGCGCGCAACCACAACTCGATTGCTTTTGGTGATTGGATCATCGATCTGATGCGCCGGGAGCTGATGGACGGCGACAGCAAGCCGGTCGCGCTCACCCGCGCCGAGTTCGATCTGCTCGCCGCCCTCGTCGGCGCCGACGGCCGGGCGCTCAGCCGCGACTACCTCATCGAGGTCGTCAGCAACCGCCAGACCGAGGTCGACGTGCGCACGGTCGATGCGCTGGTGGCGCGGCTGCGCCGCAAGCTGATCGGCAGCGGGACGCCCGTGATCGCAACCGTCACCGGCGTCGGCTACAAGCTCGCGATCAGCGAGAGGCTCTAGGCCGCACTTCGCGCCGCGACGACACCGCTGCGCGGAATCGGCGCGGCGGACGAGGAGGTGAGGCGGTGCGCCAGATCCTGCGCGCGCCGTTCGACGAGCCGCCAGGTCGCAAGCGACAAGAGATAGGCGATCAGTGCTGTGCACGCATAGGCCAGCAACAGCGAGGCAAGTCCGTCCACCAGCGGCCAGACGTGGCGCAGGCCGTAGATGACGGCGAAATGCGACAGGTAGATGGAGTAGGAGTTGCGTCCCAGCGCCTCGAGCGGGGCCCAGCGGATCGCAAAGCGAATGCAGCCGAAGACGAAGGCGCCGAGCACGAGGTTGATCATCAGATAGTTGAACTCGTGCGATCCGCTCGCCCGGTCGGCGACGAAGGACGACGCGATGAGAATCGCGAACAGCGCGGCGTCGGATTTCGCAAATCCGTCTCGCAGGCCGAAGAACAGTGCGCAGCCGGTCAGGAACACCGGAAGCTGGTTCAGGAAACTCAAATGCAGTGCGTTCCAGACGAACGCCTCGTGGCCAGGCCCGTAATAGGCCGTGAAGAAGGCATAGGCCAATGGCTTGAAGGCACAGACATTGACCAGATGCAGGATGATCGCGAGCACGAGGTAGAGCTGGCGGCGTGATCCGAAGGCCGCGATCACGAACGGAAAGACGAGATAGAACGTCATTTCCGCGGCAATCGACCAGTCGCCCGGCACGACGCTGTTGATGCTGTCCGGCCAGAAGCCGTGCAGGAAGGTGGCGGTCAGGGCGACCTGCACGGGCCCGATCCCGTCGGGTGCATTGTAGCTCGGGCCGGTGCCGTCGACTGCGAGATAGAGCGGAATGGCGAGCCAGAACAGCGGCGCGATGCGCAGGAAGCGTCGGATGTAGAATTTGCGCGTCGGATCGCTTTCGCCGGCGCGCTGCGTCCACATCAGGCACATCGTCATCGCGCTGACGAAATAGAATACGTTGACGCCGACCCAGCCGCAGCCGAACACGAAATCGACGATCCGCACGCCGGAAGGGAAAGACTGCGAGACGTGGATTGCCATCACGCCGGCGATGGCCAGACCGCGCAGGACGTCCAGCGTGTGCGAGCGTCCGAAGGGCGCAGTTGCTTGTCCGTCGATCCGAGCACCGGCGGTCCCGACCTGCCCCTGCATGACGCCTGCTCCGTACTCTTTGTGAATGTCCGTTGGCGATGCGGAACGTATACCGGGGGGCGGCGCGCTCTTGAAACAAAAGGTCCCGTTTACCTTAACCATTCACGCCAATGCGGCTCGCAAAAACGCGGGAACCGGTGCTGCGGTTGTCCTCAACAGTTCTTGAAATGTAAGGTAGCTCACACCACCCGGCCGGCAGTTCGGGCCATCGTTTGCAGCGTCGTTGGCGGCAGGCTTTGCCGCGGCATCGACCCACACCAAGCCGATGGAGGCAACATTGAGCCACGCTGCAGACAAGGAAGATATCGTTCGCAAATTCCTGGCATCGCGAGCGTTCGACTTCGCCGCGTTCGGAAAGTTCGTCGCCGAGAACGGCGCGAGCCTCGCCAGCGGCCGCGACGGCGAATTCGGTTTCGTCATCGGTCACCGCGTCATCCGTTACTGCATTCCGCCCCAGGTGGAGGTGACCGAGGAGATCGATCCGGCCGTTCTTCGCAACGAAGTCACCGGCCGCTGAGGCCCGCCTGACCTCTAGCGCGGCTTTGGAGACCGCCGTGGCGCGTCAGCGCCGCGGCCACCTCCGGGAGGCGGATATGCAGCACCTACAGGAAGGCGAGGTCGCGCCGGATCTCAGACGCGACGTCGATCTCACGCAGGATCGAGACTTTCGCCAAGAGTTTCGTCAAGACCTGCGGCGACGTCTGCGGCTGGCGATGCGGATCGCGGCGCGCACGGTCCAGTTCCTCGGCGAGGACGGCTTTGACGGCTCGGATCTGCCCGAGGGTAATTTCGCCGCAGAGAAGCCGCTCGCTGAAACGGCCATGCTGCTCCACATCGCAGGCCGGCACGCCTCGCATCCCGGCATCCACCACGCTATCGACGCGCTGCTCGCCGAACTCCTGCCCTACGCCCGCTCGCAGCAGATGCACTGGGACGTGGCGCGCTATCCCTCGGTCTGCCTTCAGCTTGCGACACCGCACATCATCTTGAGCACGTTCGGTTATCCGGACGACGCCTTCGACACGCTGCTCGCGCAAAGCTGGTCGGCGTCCGCGCGGCCGGGCCATGAGGTGGTGCCCTATCGCGAGCTTGAGATCGGCTGGCTGCTGGCGCTGTGGCTCGACGATCCACCCGGACCCGATTTCGCGCAGGTCGCGCGCAAGACCGCGCTCGGCAACGCGATCGATCTGCTCAACGGCACGCGCGAGGATGCCTACGCGCATACCCATGCGGTGATGTATTTCACCGATTTCGGCAACTGGCAGCCAAGGCTGCCGCGGCCGCGCGAGGAGTTCCTCGATGAATCGGCGGCCGTGCTCGCCCGCGCGCTGGTGGTCGAGGACTATGACCTTGCGGCCGAAGCGCTGATGGCCTGGCCGCTGCTCTCCTCCGCCTGGAGCCCTGCCGCTGCGTTCGGCTTCCGCGTCGTGGCCTCGCTCGAGGACAAGGTCGGCTTCCTGCCGGCGGGACGGTCGGCGGCGAGCCAGCTTCTGCGCCTGAGCGGTCACGACAAGACCAAATGCGCGCTCGCGACGTCCTATCACACGGCCTATGTCATGGGCATGCTGTGCGCGGTTGCGCTCAAGGCCGGCATGGCCTCGCCGTTCGCGATCCCAGGCTCGAGCTATCCGAACACGCTTGCGGCAGATCTCTACGCGCGCATTCCGAAGACCGGCGCGCATTGGGAGCAGATGTTCGAGCACCTCGTGGCAAACGAGCAGGCTGCGCTTGCTCCGTTCCTGCTCGACGTCGCGCTGATGCAGGCGAGTCGCAGGAGCGATGCCGCCGAGATGGCTGATCTGCTTCGCCTCGCCGTCACCCATGGCATGGCCAACACGACGCTATGCGCCCAGGCCGCCGAGTTCCTGGCGCGGCTCGGTGCGCTCGTCGGCGGACGCTGACGCGTCAGCGCGCGGATGCCGCCTGGCCGCCCGCGAGATGGTCGTCGACGGCATAGAGGCTGCAATCGGTCGCCCATTTGCCGCAGGCGGCGAGCGCATCGCGCTGCGCGTCGTCGGTTGTGGCGCGGCCGGAGCGCCAGCCGAAGGCGCCTTTGGACGCGACCGCGAACGCCTTGTGCGGAGTGATGCTGGCGAAATAGCGCGAAAACTCGTCCTTGCCCGAGCCTGAGAGCTGCCCGGGCGCCGGCAGCGGATCAGGCGGGCTCAACGTCTCGCGGCTGCCCAGCCCGCGCTCGCGCAAGAATGCGTCGACCAGCGGCGTCCAGAGCGGGCGCGTCACGGTGGAATAGAGATAGTGGCCGTCATCGCCATAGGCGGGCGCATCGATGAACTTGGCATTGCCGCCACCGCTGCGGAACGCGTTGTAGAAGCGATGCGCCAGCACGGGTGCGAAGAACAGGTCATTTGCGGCATAGACCCACAGCATCGGCACGCGCGAGGTCTTGCCGAAGGTCGCGAAGGCCTGCACGAGGTCATCAGCATTGCAGACGAAATTGTCGCTGGACGAGCCGCGGCCGCCGGCGAAGTTGATCGCTGCGACGAGCCCGGGCGGTGCCTGCGTCGTCAGCGCGACGGTGGCAAGCCCGCCCGCGGAATGGCCGACGGCAATCATGCCGGTCGTCGTGACGTCGCTCCTGCGTGCCATCGCGTCGATCGCGGCGCGTAAGTCCGCGACCGCAACCGCGGTGGCCGGCAGATAGGCGGCGCGCGCGCAAGGGCCAAGGCTGTCGATCCGGTCGCCGGGCGAGGTGCCATAGCCGCGCCGCAGCACGATCAGCGCGGCAAATCCGCGCCGGGCAAACTCCAGCGCGATGGCATAGTATTTGTGCGCCGACATGGTCGCGCGGTCGTCGAAATCCCGCGGGGTGCCATGGCTCAGCAAGGCGAGCGGATAACGCCTGGACGCAGCGGGGCGCACCAGGAAGGCCTCGAGCCCCTGCGGCCCCGCCGCGGCCATCGGGATGCGGAGATCCTCGGTGTAGAACTCGGCGGCATTCGCGTGAGCTGCTACGCATGCGATGGCGAGCAAGCAGAGCACGGGCACGAGCCGGCGCGCGAGGTTCATGGGCGGGATGATTCTCCGTGGCCGCGCGAGACCATAGCAGAGCCGAACGATCCGGCGAACGGGCGTTCACCAGACTTTCCGGCCGCCAGCAAGCTTCAACCGCTCACTTCAGCGTCGCAAGATAGGCGATGACGTTGCTGCGCTCGGCGGGGTCCGGCAACCCCTTGAAGAACATCTTGACGCCGTGGACATCGCCACGGGGATCGGCGAGGTAGCCGTCCAGCGCGGTCGGTGTCCAGGCCTCCTTGTTGGCCTTCATCGCCTCCGAATACGCAAAATCCGGCACGGCGGCGGGCTTGCGGCCGACGACATTCCAAAGACTGGGGCCGACCTTGTTCACCCCGATCACGCTCGCGTGGCAGTTTGCGCAGGTTCGCTCGAAAACGGCCTTGCCGACGGCCGGATCGCCTTCAGCGGCAAGAGTTGACGAGGCGACGCTTGCCAGCATGAGCGCAAAAATCTGACGTCCAATCATCTCGAATCTGCTCCCCTCGGGACATGCCGGTGAAAGTGCTGCAACTCCCGGCACTTCAGTGATCAAACGGGAGACAACCTGCCGGTGCGGCGCGGCAACGTCCTTGTCCTGCATCAACCGACATCCGGCACCAAAGTACGAGATCGCCCATGGACGATTGCCGATGGATCGTCTCGTGGTGGATGGGCGTTGATCGTCGGCCGGTGGCGCGGCGCTGGCCGGCCCGGCAATCGGCTTGGCGACGGCCTGACCGATGGTATGGTGTGCGCGGCTGTCGTTTGAATGTGCAAGGAGTTGCAGTGGCAGAAGTCGATCCCGCGGCGGGTAAGCCGGTTGCGCCGAGCGCGCTTGCCAATGTTCCAAGGCTTGTCACGGCCTATTTCGCCAACAAGCCGGACACGGCCGATCCGGCCCAGCGGGTGGCGTTCGGAACGTCGGGCCATCGCGGCACTTCGCTGAAGAATTCGTTCAACGAGGGCCATATCCTCGCCACGACGCAGGCGATCTGCGACTACCGGCGTGAGAAGGGGCTGACCGGTCCCTTGTTCATCGGCATCGACACCCACGCGCTCGCCGAGCCCGCGCTGGTCAGCGCGATCGAGGTGTTCGCCGCCAACGGCGTCGACGTCATGGTCGACCAGGCCGGCGGCTATACGCCGACGCCGGTGATCTCGCATGCGATCCTGTCCTATAATAAGGGCCGCACGTCGGGCCTCGCCGACGGCGTCGTCATCACGCCGTCGCATAATCCGCCGGAGGACGGCGGCTACAAATACAATCCGCCGCATGGCGGTCCCGCCGACACCGACGTCACCGGCGTCGTCGAGAAGCGCGCCAATGCCTTGCTCGCCGACGGGCTGAAGGGCGTCGCGCGGATGGATTACGCGAAGGCGCGTAAATCCTCCTCCGTCCACGCGTTCGATTTCGTCACGCCTTACGTCGCCGATCTCGGCAATGTCGTCGATCTCGAACTCGTCAAATCGGCCGGCGTCAATATCGGCATCGATCCGCTCGGCGGCGCTGCCGTGCACTACTGGCACCCGATCATCGAGCGCTACGGCCTGAAGGCGACGGTGGTGAACGAGGCGATCGATCCGACCTTCCGCTTCATGACGGTGGATTGGGACGGCAAGATCCGCATGGACTGCTCCTCGCCCTACGCCATGGCGAGCCTGATCCACATGAAGGACCGCTTTGACGTCGCGTTCGCCAACGACACCGATGCGGATCGCCACGGCATCGTGACGCCGACCGGTGGATTGATGAATCCCAACCACTATCTTGCGACCGCGATCGCCTATCTCTTCGCGCACCGGCCGCACTGGGGCAAGGATGCCGCGATCGGCAAGACCGTGGTCTCGAGCTCTGTGATCGATCGCGTCGCCAGGAAGCTTGGCCGCAAGCTGGTCGAGACCCCGGTCGGCTTCAAATGGTTCGTCGATGGCCTCGTCACCGGCTCGTTCGGCTTCGGCGGCGAGGAGAGTGCAGGGGCCTCGTTCCTCAAGCGCGACGGCACGGTGTGGACCACCGACAAGGACGGCATCATCCTCGGCCTGCTCGCCGCCGAAATCCTGGCCAAGACCGGACGCAACCCGAGCCAGCTCTTCGCCGACCTCACCGCCGAGCTCGGCGTGCCCCATTACGAGCGCATCGACGTCGCCGCCACCGCGGCCCAGAAGAGCGTGCTGAAGTCGGTAACCCCGGAGCAGCTCGGCCTGAAAGACCTCGCCGGCGACCCCGTCCGGGCCACCCTGAGCAAGGCCCCCGGCAACGGCCAGCCCTTCGGCGGTATCAAGGTCGAGACCGATTACGGCTGGTTCGCCGCAAGGCCCTCCGGCACCGAGGATGTATACAAGGTCTACGCCGAGAGCTTCCGCAGCACCGATCACCTGCACCGCATCCAGCAGGAGGCCCAGGCCGGGCTGAAGAAGGTGTTTGGGGCGTAAGTCGGCGGGGGGCGAGCCTCGCTCCCACCACAGCGACGGTGCGCTCCCTCTCCCGCCTGCGGGAGAGGGCTGGGGTGAGGGTGCCTCCGCGTCGGGATTGTCTGAGATTTGCGGGAGAAAATCCCCGGGTGGCGAAAGCCCTCACCCGGCGCTTCGCCATAGCCAGGGCTGCGCCTTGGCGTCTTCTCAGAACGGCCGCTGGAGGCGGGCTACGCCTCTCCCGCCAGCGGGAGAGGTCGCACCGAGCCCGCGGCTCATCTTTGCTAGCCTGTATACATAAATCTGAATGGAGGTATTAAAAAACCTCCAACAGTCAGTTTTTACCTGATATTGTATACACAACGTATTCACAAGCGCTTGGGAGAGAGACCAGTGACAAAACCCTTCCCGATGAATGCCTGGTACGCCGCCGCCTGGGACGCCGAGGTGAAGCAGGCGCTGCTGCCGAGGACGATCTGCGGCAAGCATGTGGTGATGTACCGGAAGGCCGATGGCGCCGTGACGGCGCTTGAGGACGCCTGCTGGCACCGCCTGGTGCCGCTCTCCAAGGGACGGCTGGAAGGCGACACCGTCGTCTGCGGCTATCACGGGCTGAAGTACAATGCGCAGGGGCGCTGCACCTTCATGCCCTCGCAGGAGACCATCAACCCGTCGGCCTGCGTGCGCGCCTATCCCGTGGTCGAACGTCACCGCTACATCTGGCTCTGGATGGGCGATCCCGCGCTGGCTGATCCCGCGCTCGTTCCCGACATGCATTGGAACGACGATCCGGCCTGGGCCGGCGACGGCAAGACCATCCAGGTGAAGTGCGACTATCGCCTCGTGGTCGACAACCTCATGGATCTCACGCACGAGACCTTCGTGCACGGCTCCTCGATCGGGAACGAGGCGGTGGCCGAAGCGCCGTTCGACGTCACCCATGGCGAGAAGACGGTCACGGTGACGCGCTGGATGCGCAACATCGAGCCGCCGCCGTTCTGGGCCAAGCAGCTCGGCAAGCCCGGCCTCGTCGACCGCTGGCAGATCATCCGCTTTGAAGCCCCGTGCACCGTCGCCATCGACGTCGGCGTGGCGCCGGCCGGCACCGGCGCGCCGGAAGGCGATCGCTCGCAGGGCGTCAACGGTTTCGTGCTCAACACCATCACGCCCGAAACCGAGAAGACCTGCCACTACTTCTGGGCCTTCGCCCGCAACTATCGGCTCGGCGACCAGCGCGTCACGACCGAGATCCGCGAGGGCGTCTCCGGCATCTTCCGCGAGGACGAGGAGATCCTCGAAGCGCAGCAGCGCGCGATGGACGAGAACCCCGATCGCGTCTTCTACAATCTCAATATCGATGCCGGGGCGATGTGGTCGCGGCGGCTGATCGACAAGATGGTCGCGAAGGAAAACGGGCCACAACACCTTCAGGCCGCGGAGTAGGTCATGGCCGAGCGCGAGGTCGATCGCTCCGTCTCGCAGACCGTGAAGGCTCAGCTCGCACTGCGCGACCAGATCCTCTCGGGGTCCTTGCGTGCCGGCGAGCGCATCTCCGAGCTCCAGGCGGTCGAGACCACGGGCGCATCGCGCACGCCGGTGCGCATGGCGCTGGTGCGGCTGGAGGAGGAGGGCCTCCTGGAGGCGATCCCGTCCGGCGGTTTCATGGTGAAGGCGTTCTCCGAGCGCGACATCCTCGATTCCATCGAGCTGCGCGGCACGCTGGAAGGGCTCGCCGCACGCTTCGCCGCCGAGCGCGGCGTTTCCGCGCGCGAGCTCGAGCCGCTGAAGGAGTGCCATGGCGCGATCGACGAGCTGTTGCGCCAGATGCCGATCTCGGTCGACGCCTTCTCGTCCTATGTCGCGCTCAATGCGCGCTTCCATGCATTGCTGACTGAACTGTCGCGCAGTCCACCCCTGATCCGGCAGATCGACCGCGCCTCGGCGCTGCCGTTCGCTTCGCCCAGCGGCTTCGTGATGGCGCAATCGGCCTTGCCCGAGGCGCAGCAGATTTTGATCATCGGGCAGGAGCATCATCGCATCGTGATCGACGCGATCGAGAACCGGGAAGGCGCCCGCGCCGAAGCCATCATGCGCGAGCATGCGCGGCTCGCGGTGCGCAATTTGCGGCTCGCGCTACGCAACCGGACGCATCTCGACCTGTTGCCGGCGCTCGCGCTGATCAAGTCTGCAACCGAATAGGGGAGTGCCATGCGATTCATCGAAACCTGGACTCCGGCGACGCTGGTCGAGACGCGCGACCTTTCGCCCAGCATCCGCGAGTTCCTGATTCTGCCGGATCGATTCGACGGCGCCGCCTATCCGGTCGGCAGCCACATCAACGTGGCCGTGACCATCAACGGCCAGCCGGAGACGCGGTCCTATTCGCTGGTCGGCGAGGCCGATCCCCGCGGCTTTCGGATCGCCGTCCGCCGCGCCGAGGATTCCCGCGGCGGCTCGCGCTACATGTGGTCGCTTCAGCCGGGCGCGCGGCTCGACGTCACGCTGCCCTCGTCGCTGCTCGCGGTCGACTGGAGCCGCAAGCACTATTGCCTCGTCGCCGGCGGTATCGGTATCACGCCGATCGTCGGTGCCGCGCAGGCGTTGGTCCGGCGCGACGCCGGCGTGACGCTGCACTATGCGGTGCGCTCGCGTCGGGATGCCGCCTATCTCGATCATCTCACCGCGCTGTTGGGCGACCGTCTGGTCGTCCACGCCAGCGACGAGGGAAGGCGGCTCGATCTCGACGCGCTGTTCGCCTCATTGCCGCTGGACGCGCTGGCGCTGTTCTGCGGCCCCATGCGCATGCTGGACGCCGCGCGCCATGCCTGGCTCGGTGCAGGGCGCCCGCTCTCCGATCTGCGCTATGAGACATTCGGCTCCAGCGGCTCGCTGCCGACGGAAGCGTTTCGCGTGCGCCTGAAGGGTTCGGACGTCGAGTTCGAAATCCCGCGCGAACGCTCCATGCTGGACGTGCTCAACGCCGCCGGCCACGAGGTGATGTACGATTGCAAGCGCGGCGAATGCGGTCTCTGCGCGATCGACGTCGTCGATGTCGAGGGCGAGATCGACCATCGCGACGTCTTCTTCAGCGACCATCAGAAGCAGGAGAACCAGAAGATCTGCGCCTGCGTCTCCCGCGCCCGGGGCACCATCACGGTGGACACGCTGCAACGGGCGGATGCGATCTAATCAACTTACGTAGGCTTGAAAATTCGCGCCGATATTCAACGAGCGGCTACACTGTTCAATGGCTTCTTCATATTGACGCAGGTGCAGGTGCGCAATGCAGAGAAGCCGCGCCGTGATGTTATCCTGCAAGACGGCCAGATTTGTCCGGTCGCCGTCGAACCGATCTGACCAGATGTCGCGGGCGGTCTGAAGATCGGTTAGCGTTACGTTGATCCGCACCTGGTCCCCGTTGCGTCTCACCGCGCCGTGCACGGCCCAGCGGATGCCGAGATCCGTCCCGAGCTGCTTCAGATCAATCGACTTGTTCTTGTAGGTAAAGGCAGTCTCGCGTCCAATAACGAAAGTGGCGGGCGTTCGCGCGAGATCGGTCGTCAAATCTGTCGTGATGGCATCGGCAAAGTGCTCCTGCTCTGCACCGTTGTTGAGGTTGGCAAAGGGCAACACGATGAGAGAGAGACGAGCCGCGATCGCGGGCTTGACTGTCAGTCGTTCCTGAATCTTTTGAGCTTCCTGCACGACGTCGGTACGGATCGTCTTCCAGACATTCCAATAACCGATAAGGCCGCCGGCAATTGCACCGATGGTGGCAATCGACGCCAGCGCCCCGCCGACGAGCTTCATACGACCTCTGAGGTGACCCAGCCAGTCATGGAATCGCCGTTTGCCGACTACTCTTTCAGAGAGATCTGGGACCGAAACCGCTACGCTCCCGGTCGCGCGGGCAAGCTTTGACGGTTCTGCGAGGGAGACCACCGCGGTTCCTGGGCACCGATCCTCATCGTGTATAGCGCCCACGAAACGAAAACCCTTTCGTGGAAATGTCTTGATAAGACGTTGTTGCTCGCCGGAGTCGCCGATCGCGCGTCGGACGGCGTTCAGCCGGGTCGTTAGTGCCGAGTCAGATACAATCCGACCATTCCAAACCGCGTTTATGAGATCGTCCTTGCTGACGACGCGATCCCTGCTGCGGATCAAATATTCGAGCAGATCGAGAACCTGCGGCGGCGTAGGCACAATATCGGGCCCGCGCCGCAACTCGCGCTTGTCGGTGTCCAACGCACAGTCCTCGAAGAAATAGCGCATGGCACCATTCCCCAGGCTTGCCCTCTATCCCCCGAGAGCGCGGCAGCGATCGTCCGGCGAGACTAGGCCTTCGGAAAAGAAAATGTAAGCCGAATATCAAATCCACACATATATGATCTCTTTCACACATGCGGGCGCGCTCCTCACGACGAGGACGGAGATTCGAAAACGCAAGCCTACGCCGCGTAGGTTGCCCGCTGCTTCTTCGGGTCCAGCAGTGCCAAAATCTGCTCGGCTGATGCGGGACGGCTGATCAGATAGCCCTGGACCTCGTCGCAATTGGTCTGGCGCAGACGCCTTTGGCGACCACGCCGATGTTCAAGTCCCGCGCGAGAGTGCCACCGTGACGCCGAGTTGCAGCAGCGCGTTCAGGGTCGATGACGCCGAACCGTATTTTCGACAGCAGCATGGATTCGGTGATCTCGATCTCCAGCCGGTGAGGGGCGACGTTGGCCTCGGAACCCGGCTTGCGGCCGGCGGAAGTGCGCGGTGTGATCTCGTCGGCGAGGGCCGCTCGGGTAGATGTGCCGTTCCGGTCACAGTCTGCGAAGAAAACGGTGTGCGCGGTCGTTCGCCTTATTCGATCACGTTTTGTGCGGAACATTGGTCGCGCTCGACTTTCAACTACCGCCGAGCCCCGCAGTGCAGCCTGGAGCTGGACGCCGAATTGAAGGCGAAGAGGAGATCATCGTGACGAGGGTAGCAAAGCTTCTTGCAGTAACCGCAATACCGGCATTGTTGATCGCGACGTCCGGGCCCCTGGTCGCTGGTGGCGGTGGCGGTGGCGGTGGCGGTGGCGGTGGTGGTGGAGGCGGCGGTGGTGCCGGAGCGGGAGCAGGTGGCGGGGTAGGAGCTGGCGTTGGTGGATCCGGTGGACATGGCGGCGGTGTGGGTGGGGGACATGGTGGCGTCGGCCACGGCAGTTCGGCATCGACCGCTGCTCCAGGGCACGCGATGCAATCACTGTTCTCAAGCCCGCAGTCGCATGGCGCGCATCACGGCGCATCAAGCCTTAGCCTGGGACACGCGATACAAGCGGCGTTCTCAGCGGTGTTTTCAGGCTCGCACTCCCATGGCGGGCATCACGGTTCATCAAACCATGCCGGGCATCCCGGCGCATCGGGGTTCAGCCCAGGGCATCAGATGCAAGCCGCATCCTCAAGCTCGTCCTCCGGGCATCCCGGCGCATCCGGCTTCAGCCCGGGTCACGAGATGCAAGCGGCGTCTTCAAGCGCGCCCTCCGGCCATCCCGGCGCATCCGGCTTCAGCCCGGGTCACGAGATGCAAGCGGCGTCCTCAAGCACGCCTTCCGGGCATCCCGGCGCATCGGGGTTCAGCCCAGGGCATGAGATGCAAGCCGCATCCTCAAGCGCGCCCTCCGGCCATCCCGGCGCGTCCGGCTTCAGTCCGGGACACGAGATGCAAGCGGCGTCTTCAAGCACGTCCTCCGGGCATCCCGGCGCATCGGGCTTCAGCCCAGGACACGAGATGCAAGCGGCGGCTCCGAATCCTTAAGCCGGCGAGGACCAGCAGTTCGTTCAGGAGCGAAAGCATCGTATCAACCCGCCACTCGTGGCCCGGCAAGGCGTAAAACAGCATCCGATATTCGAGCTGCGACTGGTCAGGACGACGCCATTTGGAATACATGTTGGGCATGTTGATCGCACGACGTTAATTTCTGCTGAGGGGCGAAGCCGTCGAGGACGACGAAGCGGGGCGGCTTCCGCCTTCCCCTCGGACTGACGTTTGTGAGTGCCGGCCCTACGCCGCGTAGGTCGCCCGCTGCTTCTTCGGGTCCAGCAGCGCCAAAACCTGCTCCGCCGAGGCGGGACGACTGATCAGATAGCCCTGCACCTCGTCGCAATTGGTCTGGCGCAGATATTCGAGCTGATCGGCCGTCTCGACGCCTTCGGCGACGACGCCGATGTTCAAGTCCCGCGCGAGGGCGATCACCGACTTCACGATCGCGGCGCAGTCCGGCTGCGCCAGCATGTCGCTGATGAAGGACTGATCGATCTTGATGCGGCTGAACGGCAGCTTGCGCAGATAGGTCAGCGACGAGAATCCGGTGCCGAAATCGTCCAGCGCCACCGTGACGCCGAGTTGCAGCAGCGCGTTCAGGGTCGATGACGCCGAACCGTATTTCGACAGCAGTATGGATTCGGTGATCTCGATCTCCAGCCGGCTGGGCGCGACGTTCGCGTCGGCCAGGGCCCTCACGATGGTCTGGAGAATGCCGGTGTTGTGGAATTGCGCCGCGGAGAAATTCACCGCGACCCTGATATGGTCCGGCCAGTCCTTAAGCGTCGCGCAGGCGCGCCTGATGACCCATTCGCCGATCTCGTGAATGAGGCCGGTTTCCTCGGCGATCGGAATGAACTCGCTGGGCGGCACCAATCCGCGCACCGGATGCTTCCAGCGCAGCAGAGCCTCGAAGCCGGTGATCCGGTTCTCCCTGAGACTGAGGAACGGCTGAAAGACCAGGAACAGCTCGTCCCGTGCGACCGCAAGCTCCAGATCCGATTGCAGCGCCTTGCGGTCGCGGGCCGACTTGTCGTCGGTGGCCTCGAAGAAGCAGATCGTGCCGGGGCCGGCCTTCTTGGCGCGATAGAGTGCGGCATCGGCATGCTTGAGAAGATTTAGCTGCGTATCGCCGTCCCGCGGCGCCAGCACGATGCCGACACTGGTGCCGCCGATGATCTCGCGGTCCTCGATCAGGAACGGCTCGGCGAAGGCCGTGACGAATCGCTCCGCGATCTCGAGCGCGTCTTCGGCCCGGGTGAGATTGGCCATGACCAGCGCGAACTCGTCTCCGCCGATGCGCGCGACGTGCTCGGCCGCCCGCGTGCAGCGTTGCAGGCGGCTGGCGACCTGGACCAGGAATTCGTCGCCGGCCGGATGGCCGAACTTGTCGTTGACCTCCTTGAAGCGATCGAGGTCGAGCAGCAGCACGGCGAACTCCTCGCCGGACAAGGCCAGTCGCTTCAAGGCGGCATCGAGAGTCTCATTGAACGCGAAACGATTTGGCAGGTGCGTCAGCGGATCCTGGCGGACCGACCGTTCCGCGTCGAGTTGCCGCATGATGCGTCGCATGAAGGTGAAGGAATTGACGAACACGCCGCGCAGCAGCACGGATCCGTAGACCACGACCAGGACCGCCATCAGCGGATAAGCGGGATCGCCGCCGCTGCCGAGACAGATCCCGATGCCGAGGAAGAGGGGAGTCGTGAAAGCGATGGCCGCAATCGGAATGGTGGCGAAGGCGAACGCACCACCGGCCAGCATGCCGGCGCACAGACAAGTGATGACGAGCTGACCGCCGGTGGAAGCGTTGGCGAAGAATGCGACCGGCACGATGCCCCAGGCGGAGCCGAGGATGAACGCGTTGCGCACCAGCCGGTGCATGGCGCGACGGGATACGAATTGCGGCTTCGTGATCCGGCGCGCGCTATGGGATTGCACGCCGAACAGGATCGCAGCGCCCGCGACCGCAATCGCCCATACCATGGCGAACTTCCAGTCGGGCGAATGCCAGAGCGCGATGGCAAGCACGGCGGCATTGCAGGCATTGGCCAGCATGATGCCGACGGAATAGCCGAGCACGAGAGACATCTGCTCCGCGCGGATGTGGCCGGCGACGGCGTCGTCGGTTGCGGGTCCGCCGAACGCGGCGAGGTCGCCGGCGAACAGCTTTGCCAGATAGGACGTCAGTTGGGACCGCATCGCAGAGCCTGCAGCATTGGCCGTTCATTTCGGCTCAAGGTCAGAGAATTCGCTGCAAACCTTTGACGATCTATGAATTATCGCCCGCGTCGGCATCGCTGCGGCACGATGTGCATACGGAACCGCGGGTATCGGTAATAAATCGATACAAATGCCGGCGGTCCCGGTTCCCGCGTCACCGCGCCAATTGCTTCGGATCGTAGAAGAAGCGTTCCTCGATCAGCTCATCGCCGCGCCAGGTCTGCCACGCAATCTCCTCCAGCGTGCGCGTGACGCCTTCGGCATTGGTGAAGGCAAATTTCCAGCGCGTGGCGACATTGTCTCCGGCGATCAGGCTTGGACCGAGGCGCACGGCCTTGACCTTCTTGAAGGCAGCCAGCACGCCGCGCTCCTTCGCCGCGAGCTTGTCACGGCCAACCATGGGCTCGGCCTGGTTTTCGTAGGTGGCGGCGTCGGCTGCGTAAAACCGCTCGATCGCCCCGACGAAGTCGCCGTCCTCCAGGTGCTTCGCAAATGCTTCGACAATCTCACGGCTTGGCATGGCAGCACCTCATGATTAGAAACCGACTGATGGTCGGTAAATACCGACCGTCAGTCGAAAAGTCAACTGGCCGCAGCAGCGGAATTCGACTAGTTCTACTGCGTCATACGCACTCCTTGCCTCATCCTGAGGAGCGCGGAACGCGCGTCTCGAAGGATGGCCACGGGTGAGATCCGGGCCTTCATGGTTCGAGACGCGCGTTCCGCGCTCCTCACCATGAGGGGCTTCTGACGTGGCAAGACCAAAGGCGACTAAATGGCAAAGCAGGCGGAGCGGCGGGCCGCGACCACAGAGGCGATCTTGACGGCGGCGCGCCGCCTGTTCGGGACGCAGGGCTTTGTCGCCACGACCATGGACGACATCGCCGACGGCGCCCGCGTCGCCAAGGGCGCGGTCTATCATCACTTCAAGACCAAGGAGGCGGTATTCGCCGCGGTGTTCGACCAGGTCTCGCACGACCTCGTCGCCGAGATCGACCGCGCCGTTCGTGCCGAGAAGGATGTGCTTGCCGCGATGGTTGCCGGCACGCAGCACTATTTCGCCGCGACCGCCAAGGGCCCGACCGGCCAGGTCATCCTGCGCGACGGCCCGGCCGTGCTCGGCTGGGAACGCTGGCGCGAAATCGACGCGCAGCATTTTGGCGGCAAGATGCCGCGTGCGCTTGCGGCCGCGATGGACGCGGGTCTGATCGCGCGGCAACCGATCGAGCCACTGGCGCGGCTGTTGCTGGGCGCGGTGACGGAGGCCGCGGTGGCGTGTGCCGGTCGTGCCGACATCGCCAAAGCGGGCGCCGAATATGCCCGCGCGTTCAAGTCGCTGATCGAGGCGCTGCGTCTGTGACCATGAGTGTGCTATGGACCTTCGATCCGAAACGCCTACAACAACAATAAGAACCGAAGAAGCATGACCGCCCCACTGCCATCCGCTCATTCAAACGATCCCGAATTCGACTACGTCATCGTCGGCGCCGGCTCGGCCGGCTGCGTGCTCGCCAACCGATTGTCGGCGAACGGCAGGCATTCGGTGCTGCTGCTCGAAGCCGGCCCGAAGGATTCCAACATCTGGATCCACGTGCCGCTCGGCTATGGTCGGCTGTTCAAGGAGAAGAGCGTCAACTGGATGTACCAGACCGAGCCGGAGCCCGAGCTCAACGGGCGGCAGGTGTTCCAGCCACGCGGCAAGACACTGGGCGGCTCGAGCTCGATCAACGGCCTGCTCTACGTTCGCGGCCAGCACGAGGATTACGACCGCTGGCGCCAGCTCGGCAACGCCGGCTGGGGCCATGACGACGTGCTGCCCTATTTCAAGAAGGCCGAGAACCAGGCGCGCGGCGCCGATCAGTTTCACGGCACCGGCGGACCGTTGCCGGTCTCCGACCTGATCCTCTCCGATCCCCTGTCGAAGGCCTTCATCAAGGCGGGGGTCGAGGCAGGCCTGCCCTACAATCCCGACTTCAACGGCGCCTCGCAGGAAGGCGTCGGCCTGTTCCAGACCACCACGCGCAAGGGTCGCCGTGCGTCCACCGCGGTCGCCTATCTCGGTCCCGCCAAGAGCCGCAGCAATCTGAGGATCGAAACCTTGGCGTTGGGCCAACGCATCCTGTTCGAGGGCCGCCGCGCCGTCGGCGTCGAATATCGCCAAGGTTCGGCCTTGCGCCGCGCGCGGGCGCGCAAGGAGGTGCTGGTCTCGAGCGGCGCCTACAACTCCCCGCAGCTCTTGCAGCTCTCCGGCGTCGGCCCGGCCGACCTCCTGCGCAAGCATGGCATCGAAGTCGTGCTCGACGCGCCGGGCGTTGGCCACGATCTCCAGGATCACATGCAGGTCCGCATCGTGATGCGCTGCTCGCAGCCGATCACGCTCAACGACGCCATCAACCATCCGATCCGACGCACGCTGGCTGGAATACGCTATGCACTATTCCGCCAGGGCTGGCTGACGATCGCGGCGGGCACGGCGGCCGCCTTCTTCAAGACCAGTCCGCGTCTCGCCACGCCGGACATCCAGGTGCACTTTCTGCCGTTCTCGACCGACAAGATGGGCGAGAAGCTGCACGATTTTTCCGGCTTCACCGCGTCGGTGTGCCAGCTCCGCCCCGAAAGCCGCGGCACGCTACGGATCAAGAGCGCGGACCCGACGGTGCCGCCGGAAATCCGCATCAACTACATGTCGACCGAGACCGACCGCAGCACCAACGTCGAGGGCCTGAAGATCCTGCGCAAGATATTGCATGCGCCGGCGCTCAAGCCCTTTGTGGTCGAGGAGGTCGATCCCGGCCTCAAGGTCGCGACCGATGCGGAGCTCCTGGAATTTTGCCGCCAGCGCGGCAGCACCATCTATCATCCGACCTCGACCTGCCGTATGGGCAATGACGCGCTCGCGGTGGTCGATCAGCGGCTCAAGGTGAGAGGCATCGAGGGCTTGCGCGTGGTCGACGGATCGATCATGCCTGATCTCGTGTCGGGCAATACCAATGCGCCGATCATCATGATCGCCGAAAAGGCCTCCGACATGATATTGGAGGATGCGCGGTAGGCGTGATCCGGACGCGGAGGGCCGCGCTAGCGCAAAGTGTGTAGCGGTTTTCCGAGAAGATCATGCCTAAACAAGAGAGCGCGCCAGAGGGAGCACAGGGCTTGGCTATTCGATTGCGGATCGGCACGCGCAAGAGCGCGATGGCGCTGGCACAGACGGAAGAGATCGCGCGCCGCCTGACCGCCGCCGTGCCCGACATCGACGTCGAGATCGTCAAGTTCGACACCACGGGCGACCTCGACCAGACCAGCAAGCTCCTGCCACATGGCGGCAAGGGCGGCGCCTTCGTCGCGCAGATCCGCGCTGCCGTGCTGTCGGGCGAGTTGCAGGCGGCGATGCATTCCCTGAAGGACATGCCCGGCAATGAGGATACCCCTGGCCTCGTGATCGGTGCCACGCTGTCGCGCGATCCGCCCAGCGATGCGCTGGTGCTGCGTGACGGCGTTTCGCTCGATGCGTTCAGGCAGTCGCGCGGCAAGGGTTTCAAGATCGGCACCAATGCGGTGCGGCGCGCGGCCTATGTGCGGCGGCTGTTTCCGGACGCCGAGGTGATCCACTTCCGCGGTGCCGCCGACACGCGCGTGCGCAAGCTCGATAACCGCGAGTTGCAGCGGCTGCCGGATGGCGGCGCGGTCGGTCCGGCCGATGCGCTGATCATGGCGCGTTCGGGGCTCGATCGCGTCGGTCTTGCGAGCCGCATCGCTTACGAATTCTCGGCGGCCGAGATGTTGCCCGCGGCGGGGCAGGGGATCGTCGCCGTCGAATGCGCAGCGCAGGACTGGCAGACACGGCGTATTCTCTCATTGATCGATGATCCAGCCGCGCATGCCTGCGCGGATGCCGAGCGCGAGGTGCTGTGGGTCCTCAACGGCCACTGCAATTCGCCGGTGGCGGGGTTCTCGACGATTGATGGTGATCAGATGTCGCTCACCGCATCGGTGCTCGATCTCTCCGGCGACACCATCATCGAAGCTTCGCGCGCTGGTCCCGCAAACCGTCCGCGCGAGCTCGGCCGCGCCGTCGGGCTCGACCTGCTGACCAGGGGCGCGGCCGAGATCATCGAGCGCAGCCGGCCGCGGTAAGCCCCCGCGAAACGGTCAGCGCGAGCGTAGGATCGCGCTCCTGTTTTGCCTGACGTGTCAGATGTCCTGGGCGCGGCCTGAGCGTCCAGCCGGCGGGGCCGTTCTACTTTGCATGGGGTTGTTTTCGAGCTTTTTGTAAGGCACGCCCCCGCCGCAGCCGGGAGGCAACGCATGGAACTTCGATACGTCAGCCGCGCACGCGCTTCAGCATCTGTTCGACATGGGCGATCGGCGTCTCCGGCTGGATGCCGTGGCCCAGATTGAAGATCAGCCGTCCCTTCGCGAAATTCGCCAGCACCTCGTCGACGGCCCGGTTCAGGGCATCGCCGCCGGTGATCAGCACCAGCGGATCGAGGTTGCCCTGGACGGCGACGCGTGACTGCACGCGCTCGCGGATGAAGGCCGGCTCCGCCGTCCAGTCGATGCTGACCGCGTTGACGCCCGTTGCTTCCACATAGCCCGGCAGCAGCGCGCCGGCGCCGCGGGGAAAGCCGATGATCTTCGCATCCGGTGCCTTCGCGCGCACGCCCTCGACGATGCGCCGCGTCGGCTCGACCGACCAGCGCGCGAATTCGGCCGGCGGCAGCACACCTGCCCAGGTATCGAAGATCTGGAGCGCATCAGCGCCGGCGGCGAGTTGCCCAAGCAGATAATCGACGGAGTTTCCGACCAGCGTATCGATGATCTCTGCGAATGCCTCCGGATGCCGATAGGCCATCATCCGCGCCGGTGCCTGGTCCGGCGTGCCCTGGCCCGCAACCATGTAGGTCGCGACCGTCCACGGCGCGCCGCAGAAGCCGATCAGCGCGGTGTTCGGATCGAGCGCGCGGCGCACGATGCGCAGCGCCTCGAACACCGGCTCGAGCTTGCCGAAGTCGGCGCGCGCCGACAGCGTGCGGACCTTGTCTGGATCATCCAGGGGCTCCAGCCGGGGACCCTCGCCGATCTCGAAGCGCACGGAACGGCCGAGCGCGTAGGGGATCACCAGGATGTCCGAGAAGATGATCGCCGCATCGAAGCCGAAGCGGCGGATCGGTTGCAGCGTCACCTCGGCAGCGAGCTCCGGCGTGAAGCAGAGATCGAGGAAGCCGCCGGCCTTGGCGCGCAGCTCGCGATATTCGGGCAAATAGCGGCCCGCCTGCCGCATCATCCAGACCGGCGGAACGGTCTGCCGTTGGCCGGAGAGGACGTCGATGAAAGGCTTTGCGGAGGGCGGCACGAATGATCCCTGGGACATGTTGCGGTTCCTGATACACCGCCGCTCCCGCCGGGCCAAGCGGAACAGAGGAACCCCGCGGCGGGCGGCGACGTTGACCGGCCAATGGAGGAACTCATGGCTGAGAAATTCAACCCCGCGCCGCACGACAAGCACGCCGACGATCTGCGCGAGGCGCTCGCCGCCGATCGCGAGACCCATGCCAGGCTCGATGCCGGCCTGGTCGATACGTTCCCGGCGTCCGATCCCGTCAGCGCCACGCAGCCGACGCCATCGAAGGCCGATGCGGAGGCGGACAGCCCCTCGCTGTGGGACAAGGTTAAGGCGATCTTCAGCTAAGGCCTCGTGCGGGCCGATCCCCCCTCGACGCGCTAACCCGCCGTTAGCGATCAGATGATCGCGAGCACCGTAGGACTACGTAAATCGGCGCAGTTTGAGGCGAATCGCGCTGCGCTTTTCAGGTTTCGATAACAGAAGCAGCGGATTTTCCGGGCATCGGAGAATCCTGTTCGCATGAACGTCATGAGCTATAGAGCCGGCTTGAGCCGCCTGCCGTTGCGGGCGGCGGCGTTCGTCGTGCTCACCTGCACGGCGATCCTCGGCATCAGCGGCTGGCGTGAATGGAGCTCGCGCGACGCGTTGTTGCGCGGCACCGAGACGGAAATGGCGAACCTCGCGCGATCGCTGACCCAGCACGCCGAGGACAGCCTCGATCTGCTCGATTCCGGTGTCGTCGGCGTCGTCAGTCGCCTGGAAATGGACGGCACGGACCCCTCCACCATCGCCAAGCTTCGCAATCTCCTCGAAATCCGCAAGAAGGCGATCGAGCGCATTCACAGTCTCGCCATCATCGACGACAAGGGCAACTGGCTGACAGCGGCCGGCGCCGTCACCTCGACGCTCAGCGACGACGAGTTTTTCAGGCATCACCAGTTCTCGCCGAAGCGGGAGGCCTATGTCGGCCGTCCGATCAAGAGCCTGGTCGATGGCGAGTGGGTGGTCACGCTGTCGCGTCGCTTCAACAAGCTCGACGGCAGCTTTGGCGGCGTGGTGCTCGCAACGATCGGTGCGAACTATCTGTCGCATTTCTACCAGCAGTTCCCGATCGGGCGGAACAGCTCCATCACGCTGGTGCATGGCGACGGTATCATCATCGCGCGCGACCCAAGCAATGACAAGTTCGTCGGACGCAGCGTGGCCGACGGGCCGCTGTTTCGTGAATCGAAGCTGCAGCCGAGCGGGGCCTATCAGTTCACGTCGATGCTCGATGGCATCGAACGCGTCAGCTTCTACAAGCGCAGCGCTCGCTTCCCGCTCCTCTTGATCGCGACCGTTGATCGCCAGGAATTGCTGGCGCCCTGGCGGGCGGCGGCCATTTCGCGCATGCTGTATGTGCTCGCGCTGGTGATGCTGATCGCGATCATCGGCGCGGTGCTGGTGCGGCAATTGCTGCGCGGCCAGCGCATGGCGGCGGCGCTGGCGGCAAGTGAATCCAATTTCCGCCTGATCGCGGAAGGATCGAGCGATATGGTGACCCGGATCGGTATCGACGATCGCGTCCGGTACGCCTCGCCATCGTCCAGACGCGTCGTCGGCTGGCGGCCCAACCAGCTGGTTGGGCACTCGGCGCTCGCCGGAATCAACCCCGCCGATCTGCCGGCCGCTCAAGCGATCATCGACCAGCTGAAGCGGGGCGAGATCGACGAAGCGCGCACCGTTTATCGCACCCGTCATAGCGAGAAGGGCGACATCTGGATCGAATCGACCTTGCGCGCGACGCGCAGAGCCGATGGCAGCATCGACGGTGCGGTTGCCGTCACGCGCGACGTGACGGTGCAGAAAGAGCTGGAAGAGCGCCTGGAGGCGCTGGCGACCGAGGACAGCCTCACCGGGCTCGCCAACCGCCGTCGCTTCGACGAGCGGCTGGACGAGGAATGGGCGAGGGCCTATCGCGACCGCTCGAGCCTTGGTCTGTTGATGATCGATGTCGATCACTTCAAGGCCTACAACGACATATATGGGCATCCCGCGGGCGATGCGTGCCTGCGCACCGTGGCGAAGATCATCGCTGCGGAGGTCCAGCGCGTCAGCGACCTCGCCGCGCGCTACGGCGGCGAGGAGTTTTCCGTGCTGCTGCCGAACATCGATGCCGCCGACTGCGCCCGAATCGGCGAGCGGATCCGCCAGGCGATCCGTGCCGCGGGGCTCGTCCATAGCTCCAACGAATCCGCCGGCTGCGTCACCGCCTCGGTCGGCGGTGCGACCTGCCGCCCGTGGCTGGAGCGAACCGGTGGGCCGGGAACGCTCGTCGAGGCCGCCGATCGCGCGCTCTATGGCGCCAAGCAGGACGGGCGCGACCGGCTGGTGATGTCGGTCGAGGTCTCCAATCTGCTGCCGTTGGCTTCAGGGCAGTAAGAGGCTAGTGCCTCAATAGTGCGGCGGGCGCTCGTTGGCGGCTCCGGGCGCGTTGGCTTCGGCCTCCTGAAGACGCTCGTTCAGAGCTGCGATCTGCCGCGTCAACGCATCGATCTGCTTCCACTGTGCGGTGATGGTCTGGTTGAGCTGCTCGATGGTGTCGTCCTGATAGGCGATCTTCGCTTCGAGCGTGTCGATGCGTTCGCCGAGCGTCTTGATCTCATTCATCGGGGGAGGCGTCCTTCTGCCGCTCGCGCAAGCCATGGCCGAGCGCCACGCGCTCGTCGAACACGAAGCACTCGCCGCGCCAGCGGCTTTGCTCCTCCGGCACATGCTCGAGATATCTGAGGATTCCGCCCTTGAGGTGATAGACCTCGGCGAAGCCGCGCGCGAGCAGATGCGCGCTCGCCTTCTCGCAGCGGATGCCGCCGGTGCAGAACATCGCGATCCTGCGATGCTTTGCCGGATCGAGCTGTTGCGCGGCAAAGTCCTTGAACTCGCCAAAACTCCTGATGCCGGGATCGACGGCGCCTTCGAACGTGCCCATCGCCACCTCGAAGGCGTTGCGGGTGTCGAGCACCAGCGTATCGGGCTCGGCGATCAGCGCATTCCATTGTGCGGCATCGACGTAGGTGCCGACTTGCCGCGTCGGATCGGCGGCGGCGTCACCGAGCGTGACGATCTCCTTTTTCAGCCGCACTTTGAGCCGGCCAAACGGCATCGCCTCGCTGGTCGAGAATTTCAGCTCCAGATCGTCGAGCCGACCGCCGAACATGTCGCCCTGTGCTAGCTCATAGGCGAAGGCATCGATCGCCTCCGTAGAGCCTGCAACCGTGCCGTTGATGCCTTCCTGTGCCAGCAGCACGCTGCCCTTGATGCCGAGGCCGGCGCAGAACGCGCGCAGCGGCTCACGCAGCTCGCGGTAATCTGCGAGCCGCGCGAACTGGTAGAAAGCGGCGACTTTGTAAATCATGACGGCTCGTTTAGCAGGCGGCAGCCGCCCAGAAAACCCGCAACCCGCGAGTCCATTCGCGCAGCGGATGGCTGCCATTTCCGTGGTATGCCAGCATTGCCCCGCGGGGTCCGAATGTGTCATGTAGACCCGGATTTTCGAGAGGGCGCGACGTATGCGCGTCCGCGGCAAGAGAGCAGAACAGGCGATGAGAAGCTTCCATTTCCCCGGCAGGTCCACGGTCCACGCCCAGAACGCGATGGTGGCGACCTCGCACCCGCTGGCCGCGCTCGCGGCGGTCGAGGTGCTGCGCGAAGGCGGCACGGCGGCGGACGCGGCGGTCGCGGGCAGTTTGCTGCTCGGGGTGATCGAGCCGCAATCGACCGGCATCGGCGGTGACTGCTTTGCGCTGATGCAGCCGCGCGGCGAGGGCAAGATTACCGCCTATAACGGCTCGGGCCGGGCGCCGAAGGCCGCCCAAGTCGAGTGGTATCTCGAGCGCAAGATCAATTCCGTGCCGCTGACCTCGGCGCACGCGGTCTCGATCCCCGGCGCGGTCGACGCCTTTGCGACCGTGCTGCGCGACCACGGCAAGTTCGGCTTCGACCGCCTGGCGCAGCCGGCGATCAAGGCGGCGGAGGAGGGCTACGTCGTCGCCCCCCGCATCGCCTTCGACTGGAAGAACCAGTTCGAGAAGCTGAAGAACGGCACCAACACCGAGCGCTATCTGCTGCCGCACGGCAAGCCGGCGGTGGCCGGCGACGTCATCCGACAGCCCGAGCTCGGCAAGACGCTGCGCGCGATCGCCAAGGACGGCCGTGACGCCTTCTACAAGGGCGGAATCGCTGAGGACATGGTTGAGACGCTGCGCGGAATTGGTGGTCTGCACACGCTCGACGATTTCGCTGGTCATACGACCGAGGTGACCACGCCGATAGGCACGACCTACAAGGACTACGACGTCTGGCAGTGCCCGCCCAACGGGCCCGGTATCACCATGCTGGTCATGCTGAACATCCTGTCCCGGTTCGACCTGACGAAGTTCGCGCCGCTCAGCGTCGAGCGCTTCCATATCGAGGCGGAAGCCGCGCGCATCGCCTACATGATCCGCGAGATGCATGTCGCCGATCCCGCCCACATGAAGATCGACGTCGCAAAGATCCTCGCCAAGGAATTCGCCGACGAGTACATCGCAAAAATCCGCATGGACGGGCTGCTCGACCTGCCGAACGTCGCGCCGCCGATGAACCCCTCGACCATTTACATCACCGTGGTCGACAAGGATCGCAACGTCTGCTCCTTCATCAACTCGATCGCGCATTCCTTCGGCTCGGCGATCGTGTCGAACAAGACCGGCGTGCTGCTGCAAAACCGCGCCGGCGGCTTCCGCATCCAGCCGGGTCACCCCAATTGCATCGCCGGCGGCAAGCGCCCGCTGCATACGATCATTCCGGCGCTGCTCACCAAGGCGGGCCGCGCGATCATGCCGTTCGGCGTGATGGGCGGGCAGTATCAGCCGGTCGGCCAGACGCATGTCCTCACCAACATCCTCGACTATGGCTGCGACGTGCAGGAGGCGATCGATATGCCACGCGGCCTGCATTACGAGGGCGTCTATCAGCTCGAGGATAGCGTGCCGGCCGCGGTCGTCGACGGCCTGAAGAAGCTCGGCCACAAGACCACGAGCCTCGTCGGCCCGCTCGGCGGCGGCCAGGCGATCTGGATCGACTGGGACAAGGGGACGCTGACCGGCGGCTCCGATCCGCGCAAGGACGGCTGCGCGCTCGGCTATTGAGCGAGGCGGCCTCGACGGGCTGGTCACGCTGAGCGCGTTGCGCTAGACACCTCCCGCTCCAAACGGAAGGTGTCTTATGCAGCGTGTCCAGCGTGCACTTCTCACCCTCATGTCGGCTCTCGCGATCACGGTGATCGGCGCAGTGCCGGCGTTCGTCTCCACCCCGGCATCGGCCCAGACCGCAGGAAAAACCATGACCACAGCTTCAGGCCTCGAGATCATCGACAGCGTCGTCGGCACCGGCGCCTCTCCAAAGTCCGGCCAGATCTGCGTGATGCACTACACCGGCTGGCTCTACGAGAACGGCAAGAAGGGCAAGAAATTCGACTCTTCCGTCGATCGCAACGAGCCGTTCGAGTTTCCGATCGGCAAGGGCCGCGTGATCGCCGGCTGGGACGAGGGCGTTGCCACCATGAAGGTCGGCGGCAAGCGCACGCTGATCATCCCGCCGCAGTTCGGCTACGGCGCGCGCGGCGCCGGCGGCGTCATCCCGCCGAATGCGACGCTGATGTTCGACGTGGAATTGCTCGGGGTGAAGTGACGGCAACGCCGTCATTCCGGGTTCGATGCTGCGCATCGCCCCGGAATGACGTGCAAACAAAAAGACCGGCCTCGCGGCCGGTCTTTTCGCTTTCGGCCTTGCTCGCCTCACTCTGTCGTGCGCTTGGCGTTCGCCGCGGCGCGATCGATCGCTTCCTTCGCGGCGTCCTTTGCATCGCCCATGGCCTGCTGGCCCTTGCCCTTGATCTCCTGCACGGTGCCTTCGCCCTTCATGCGATCGGAACCGGTGGCCTCGCCAATGCCCTGCTTGGCCTTGCCGATCGCCTCATTGGTGGCGCCCTTGATCTTGTCGGTCGTGCTACCCATGAAAAATCTCCTTCGATCTTGATCGCAAGGACAACGCTGGGCGCCTAAGAGCGTTCCGATTTTGGTATGGCTTGATGCCGCGGCTTTGGTTAGCTTGCCGCGCACGGAACCAACAGAAAGCAAGACCAATGACCGGCCATGACCATTCGCATTCCCACCATGCACACGATCACGACGATCGCTGGAAACATGATGGCGTGCGCGTCATTCCCGGCAACCAGCTCGATCCCAATGTTCCCTCGACGCCGGGCATGGACCGCAAGGCCGCGATCAATTTCGCGCGCGTCGGCGCACAGAAATTGTGGGCGGGCACGGTCAGCATCAAGCCCGATGCGAAGACCGGCGCGCATCATCACGGTCATCTCGAAAGCATCATCTTCGTCGTGAAAGGAAAGGCGCGCATGCGCTGGGGCGAGCATCTCCAGTTCACGGCAGAGGCCGGCCCCGGCGACTTCATCTACGTGCCACCTTACGTCCCGCACCAGGAGATCAACGCCAGCCCCGACGAGGTCCTGGAATGCGTGCTGGTGCGCAGCGACGGCGAGGCGGTCGCGATCAATCTCGACATCGAGCCGGTCGAGAAACCCGAAACCGTGCTGTGGATCGATCCGGTGCACCGCGATCCGAACGAGGCGAAGTGAACTGATCTCTCGCCACATCGTCATTGCGGGCCATCGGGCCGCGCTTCGCGCGGACCCGGTGGCTCGTAATGACGGAGGATTGGGCTGACGCCTTTCGCCACGTCTGCTAGGCTCGCCTCGAGCCCGCATCAAGACGCGGCGAGGGAGGTCAGTATGGCGAACCCCGATCATTCACTGCCGCGGCGAACCCTGATCAAGGGAGCCGGCATTCTCGGCGCGGCGCTGACAGGCGCGCTTCCTGCCCGCGCCGCCGATCAACCCGCCGACATCTGGTCCAGCGAATACTGGGCGAAGAAGGGCGACGTGCCCTTGTGGATGTACCGCAAGCGGTTAGGGGCGCCCAAAGCGGGCGAGGCGGCGCGGCCGGTCGTGGTGTTCGTGCACGGCTCATCCGTCACCTCGCGGGTGTTCGATCTCAGCGTGCCCGGCAAGGGCGAATACTCCACCATGAACGAGTTCGCCCGTTACGGCTTCGACTGTTGGACGCTGGACCACGAGAACTACGGCAAGTCGGGACGGACCTCCGGCAATTCCGACATCGCAAGCGGCGTTGCCGATCTGAAGGCCGCGGTGGAGGTGATCGCGCGCGAGACCGGGCAGAGAAAATTCCATTTCGTCGGGGAGTCCTCGGGTGCGTTGCGGGCCGGCGCTTACGCCATGGTCGCGCCTGACAGCATCGACCGGCTGGTTTTCGCGGCCTTCACCTACAAGGGCGAGGGCTCGCCGACGCTGACGAAGCGCGCCGAGCAGGTCGACTTTTACCGCACCCACAACATGCGCAAGCGCGACCGCGAGATGATCCGCTCGATCGCGACCCGCGACAAACCCGGAACCAGCGATCCCGCCGTGATGGATGTGCTCGCCGAAGTCGAGCTTCAGTTCGGCGACCAGATTCCGACCGGCACCTATCTCGACATGACGGCCAACCTGCCGGTGGTGGACCCGGAGAAGGTGCTCGCGCCGGTGCTCTTGGTGCGCGGCGAGTTCGACGGCATCGCGACCGTCGCCGACCTCGAGGCGTTCTACAACAAGCTGCCAAACGGCGACCGGCAGTTCGTCATCCTGCCGGGAACCGCGCATTCCGTGGTGCTGGCGATCAATCGGGCGCTGTTCTGGCACGCCACGCGGGCATTCCTGACGATGCCGACGCCGATCGCGACCTGACAAAAAAAGCATCGGGCCTGTCGGATCACCGGCCACTCCATCGTCCTCGGATCGGGACCCGCCCGAAAGAGGAGTTTTTGTCCATGTCCAAGGTTACACCCTGCCTGTGGTTCAACCGCGATGCCGAGGAAGCTGCAAATTTCTACGTTTCCCTGATGCCGGACTCGAAAATCCTGAAGGTCCAGCGTAACGCCGCCGACAATCCGTCCGGCAAGGAAGGCTCCGTGCTCGTCGTCGAGTTCACATTGGGCGGACAGCGCCTCGTTGCGCTGAATGGCGGGATGAAAATGGAGTACACCCACGCCCTTTCGCTGCAGATCGATTGTGAGGATCAGGCGCAGGTCGACAGCATCTGGGCAGCTGTCCTCGCTCATGGCGGCAGGGAAGAGCAGTGCGGCTGGCTCAGGGATCGTTGGGGCGTGGCCTGGCAAGTGGTGCCGAGGGCAATGTTCCAGTTTCTCGCAAGCTCCGACAGGGCCGCTGCCAAGCGCGCCATGCAGGCCATGATGAAAATGGTCAAGCTCGATGTCGAAGCGTTGCGCCAGGCCTATGACGGCAAGTCGGCGGCGTGACGGCGTGCGCGCGCCACGACAACGGATTGTAGGGTGGGCAAAAGGCGCGAAGCGCCGTGCCCACCATCTTCCCCGATTGCGACAGAAGCGGTGGGCACGCTTCGCTTTGCCCACCCTTGTATTAGCGCGCCGGATTACAATGGCCTGGTTCCGTGAGGAATGGCCCAGCCCGGGCGGCCACCCGAGCTGGGCCGCCGATCGATCGGATCGATGCCCACCGAAGCCTTGAGGGCTGCGTTTCGTAGCAAGATCGCGATCGGCACTTCATCGGGACCCGCATGGTTGAACGAACTTCAGGTTCGCATCACAAGGGAGGGTCGAGGAAGATGGCCAAGCGTATCACGATCTGTGCCGGGATCGATACCGGCAAGCGCAAACTTGACGTGGCAGTCGATGGCTGTTCGGAGCCGTTGCAGGTCGAGAACACACCGGAAGGCTACAAGGTGCTGGTGGAATGGTTGCAGCGCCGGAAGGTCAAACGGGTCGGGATCGAGGCGAGCGGGGGCTATGAGCGGGCGGTCGTCGCCGAGCTGCGACGCAAACGTTTTGTCGTCGTGGTCTTTCAGCCGGTCCAGGTGCGCGCCTTTGCCATGTTCCACCTGCAGCGGGCCAAGAATGACAAGATCGATGCAGCGCTGATTGCAGCCTGCACCGCCGCGGCCAAGAAGATCCACCCCGCTCCGGATCCTCGGCTGGGGCCCTTTGCCGAGCATCTGACAATGATCGAGCAGATCGGAGAGGATATTGCAAAGCTCAAAAACCGGTTGGAGAGCTGCCGCAACGCGCGTATCCAGAAGCTCTGGAAGGAGCAGATTGCTCTCTTGGCCAGGCACAAACGAGCCGAGTTCAAGGCTCTGGTGGCAGCGATCCGCAAGCATCGCGATCTCGCCGAACGGCTCGATCTGATCTACGGCGTCGCCGGCAGCGGCCTTCCGACTGCGGTTTCCATCCTGATCAGGATGCCCGAGATTGGCCAGGTCACGCGCGAGCAAGCCGCAGCCCTCGTCGGGCTTGCGCCTTACGACAACGACAGCGGCGATCACGTTGGCGTCCGTCACATCGAAGGCGGGCGCGAACGCTTGCGCCGGGCGCTCTACACCGCGGCTCTACCGGCATCATTCCGCTGGAATCCGCAGCTCATGGCCCTGTACAACCGGCTGATCGCCGCCGGCAAGGGCCACAAGCGCGCGCTCATCGCCTGTGCCAGGAAGCTGCTCGTCGTCATCAACGCCGTCGTCGCACGCGGAACGCCGTGGCTCGCCGAACCGCCCAAAATCGCGAGCGTGCCCGCCACCTGATCGCGTTTCTTTGTTCGGCCGAAGCACCGTTTCTTCGTCCCGACCTGCCCTCGCAAATGACGCCGCGCACAGCGGCCGTCAAGGCTGGCCGTCGTGCCGGCCTCGCCTCACATCCGCCGCTGCCAGGCCACGCCTTGACGGCCACGAGCACGGCGTCATCCTCCCGGCAATCGGACGTCGCTTTAATGGTTGCTACGGCACTGCCTCTGGAATGCTGGATGCCCCCGGTCAAGCCGGGGCGTGACAGCGGAGTTGGTGGCGCGCAACTACGCCGACAACGTCTTACATCTCAATAGTTGATCCGCAAGCCCACGCCGCCGTGGATGGTGTTGCCGACGGGTTGCGGGCCGAGCGTGCCGTTGGCGAAGAGGTCGACGATCCACCCTTGCGCGAAGCGGAAGCCGAGGCGGCCGCCATATTCGAACCAGCCTTGATTGCCCATGGTCGGCACCACCGTGCCGTTGCCGGTGACGGTGGCGACGATGCCGGAATGTGAGCCGAACGATTGCACCCAGCCGCCGTTGACGTTGGCCTCCACCGTGCTGCCGAACAAATGCGTCCATTGCCCGCCGAGCTTGACGAGGCTGGTCCGGTCGGTGCCACCCGCGATCGTCGCATCGAACGGGTTCAACGCGACGGTCGGATCGCTATAGCCGGACACCCGCTGCCACAACTGCCAGAACTCGACGGAGGCCGCGACCTCGTCGCGCGGCGACACCCGGCTCATCCAGCCGGCCCGGCCGTAGACGGCGTAGTTCGAGCTGTCGGTCGAGCCGGTGACAGTGACCGCGCCGAGGCTCGTCTGATAGTTGCGGGTGTAGCGCACCTTCTCCCAGGGCGTGAGCACCGTGCCGATGTCGAAGAACGGGCGTGACGAGCCCCAGTCGGTGAAATCGTAGCGCAGTGCAAAGGCGCCGATCGGCGCGCTGGTGACGTGGTAGCCGCCCTCATTGTATTGCGTGTAGGCGAGGCCCGCGAGCAGCGACAGGTTGCTGGTGAGCTCCTTGCGGCCATGGACGCCGGCGGAGAACGAGCCGGCCGAGCCGAACGCGCTGATGCAGTCGCTGCAATTGACCTGCTCGTTGACGCCGAGCAGTACCGATCCGAGCACCCGGTTGGTGATCATCTGGTTGAAGCGCTGGTTGGCGAGATCGCCGATCGAGCCGGCGCTGGAGTCGGCTCCGGTCGGCCCCGTGCCCGGACTGTTCGCGGTCGAGGTCGAGGTTGTCGTCGGTGTCGGTGTCGGTGATGGCGCGGGCGATGGCGACGGACTGGGCGTCGGCGAGGGACTGGAGGTCGGTGTGGGTGTCGGCGTCGGCGAGCATTCGGTGCACTGGGCCGCAGCCGGCTGCAACTGTGCCGCGAGCAGCACGAGCGACGTGACCGCGATCAACGCGGCCGAGAGAACGATGTTGCGAGTCCCGAGCTTCGCCATGGTCACCGCCCGCACAGCATGCCGTCGTCATGGACGGTGGGCGTGATGGTCGGCGCAGCGTCCGCATATTGGTTGACCGAGCACAGCCCGGGCGCAGCCGTGCAGGTCGCGGCAAAGGTCCAGGGCGGCGTGCTGGTCTTGCTGATCGTGGTCCGGCCGCCCGTCGAGGTGATGATCGCGGTGTCGCCCGGTTGCGTGAGCTGGATGCACTGGTAGCTCAGCGTGCAGACGCTGGCAGCACCCTCCTGCAGGACGACCACGGAGCGGCCGCGCTGGGAAAGGATGTCGAGCGTGGTGCCGCGCACGCCGATGGTCGCGAGCGGCGTCGTGATCTTGTAGGCGGCCTTCTCCGAATGTCCGGTTACGAAACGGAACGCGCCGGTGGTCATGCGGATCGCGACGTCGCGGTAGCTGTGCTCGTCGTTGAAGACGGTGCGGTCGAGCTTGAGCGTGGCGCCCGGTCCGAGCGACAGGTTGGTGCTGTCGGCCATGACGAAGCGCGCCGCGCTGTCGGCACCGGTGCGCACGGTCTCGTCGCGCAGCATGCTGTCGCCGACGTTGATCTGCGTCGCCGTCGCGGCGACCCGAACCACCTCGTTCTGGATCACAACGGCTTCGCCGACGCGCGTCTGCGCTTGTGCGGCGGAGGCCGCGCAAGAGAGAGCCGCAAGCAATGCAGGAAGAAGAACGCGAAGTCGCAAATTCATTTCGTAGCCGATCGATGTGTCCCGTATCGTACCGGATCGCGCTCGCCTGCGATGTGGTATAATTATCACAAGTAGCGCATCACGAGCGTCATGGTTAGTGACAGTTGCGGCAGAATGCGTTCAATGCGGTGAGCAAAGATATTTTTCTTCGCGGTGAAGCAGATTTGCCACGCAAAACATCCCCACAACGACAGCAGCAAGTGACTTCTACGCCGCCGATGTCGCGGAGCGCAGTGATCCCTGTCGTGATTTTCCTGGTGGCGCATCTCGTGCTTTTGGTCGGCGTCTCAACGCCGGACAAGTTCGTGTTCGACGAGGTGCATTACGTGCCGGCCGCGCGGCAGATGCTCGAACCGGTCATGCCGAAACCCGTGCTCAATCCGATGCATCCGCCGCTGGCAAAGGAGCTGATCGCGCTGTCGATCGCGACCTTCGGCGACAATTCGCTGGGCTGGCGCTATCCGGCGACGCTGTTCGGCGCGCTCGCGGTCGTCGCGGTCTATCTTTGCGGCCTCGCGCTGTTTTCGGCGGAGGGCCCCGCGATCGCGGCCGCGCTGATCGCCTTTTTCAACCAGATGCTGTTCGTGCAATCTCGCATTGCGATGCTCGACATCTTTGCGCTGGCCTTGGGCCTGCTGGCGTCAGCGGCCTTCATGCACGGCTTTCGGAGAGAGCGGCCGCACCGGTTGTTTGCGCTGGCCGGCGGATTGTTCGGTCTTGCCGCCGCCTGCAAATGGAGCGGCCTGTTTCCGCTCGCTGCCTGCATCGTCATCGTCGCGGCGATCCGCTTGATGCAGAGCTGGCGCACGCTGTTTGCCGACGCGAAGCCGACCGACTGGTATCGCCCCGATCTCTGGCCGGATTTCAGGGCGCAGCATTTCGCGCTCTGCTTCGTCCTGTTGCCGGCGGTATTCTATCTCGCCGCGTTCGTGCCGCTCTACGGACTATCGCCATCCGATCTGATCGAGGCCCAGCGGCGTATCTTCGCCGACAACACCACGACCGCGATCGCCGGCCACACCTATATGAGCTCGTGGCCGTCCTGGCCGTTTCTCGTGCGGCCGGTATGGTTCCTGTTCGACAAGATCGGCGACGACCGCATCTCCGCTGTCGTCTTCCTCGGCAATCCACTGGTGCTGTGGCCGGCGTTGCTCGCGCTGACGGTCGTGTTGCGCGACTTCATCGTCACGCGGCGCTGGGATGCGTTCCTCATCGCCGCATTCTATTTCGGCCCGTATCTCGCATGGGCGCTGCTGCCGCGCACGCTCGGTTTCATCTACTACTATCTGCCGGCCGCAACCGCGTCCTCGCTCGCACTGGTCTATGTGCTGCGACGTGGGAAACTTCCGCCTTGGGTGCTGTGGGTCTATGTCGCTATCGCGGCCATCGGCTTCGCCGTCATGCTGCCGATCTCCGCCGCCTTCGTCGGCACCTCGATGCTGACCTTCAATCGGCTGATGATCTTCCAGAACTGGATATGAGAATCGCCCGCCGCGGGCGCGGCGGGCGATTCTTCGAATTGGACGCCGCCATCACTTCGAGGCGGTCGTCTTGGTTTCCATGTTCACGACCTGGACGCGACGGTTCACCGGGTCGGCACCGTTCGCGGTGTCCTTCAACCTGGTCTTGCCATAGCCGACGGTGACGAGATCGCTGCCGTTGAGGCCGTAGTTCTGCACCAGATACTTCTTGATGGTGTCGGCGCGCCGTTCGGAGAGATCCTGGTTGAAGGGATCGCTGCCGATCGCGTCGGTATGGCCGGCGACGACGAAGGTCGAGCCCTTCAGCACCGGATCGGACAGCGCCTTGCCGAGTGCCTGCACCGACCCCATCGAGGTCTTGGCGATGTTGGCCGAGTTGTAGTCGAACTGGATCTCCAGATCGATCTTCGGCTTGCTCGCCGCGAGCTCGGCGATCTGATCCCGCTCGCCCGTCGAGAGCGAACGGGTCTGCCGGTTGCGCACGGTATTCAGGAAGCTCGCCTCCTTGGCCTGATCCGCGGTCTCAGTCTGCGGACCGGCGGACAGGCCGCGGGTCAGGGGCTTAGACTTCAGCGCATCCAGGATCTGGTTGGCGGTGACGTTGTTGTCGCCGGCGAGTGCCAGGCCGGCCGTCAGCGACAGCGCGGCGGAGATGGTAATCGCCTTCAATCCGAAAAACTTATCAAAAGGGGTCATCGTCGTAAGTCCTCGCTGTTACGCCTGATGGCGATTTGATGCTGCGAGCCTAGGCCAGGTTCAAACACCCAGATGTGATACGAGTCACATTCAGAAACGGCCTGCAGAAACGCCTTGATGTCCGGCCCCATTTTAGCGCCGGAGCCGGTCGGCATCCAATTGCTTGTTCGATTGCCGGCAGCGGCCTGCCACCAAGAGCGTTCGCGTCTGTTGTTCGGGAAGCATGACTGTCTCTTTGAGCTGGTGAGCCGTCGATCGATTGCCGTTTTTCGGCGCGTATCTTGCGAGGCGCATTGCGCTCGCTGGACTCCGCGCGCCAGCGGGTACATTCTCTCCGCATTGCTCGTCACCAGCCATTGTTGTCGCTGCGTCAGCAGCCTGAAAGATAGCCGTCGCAACGTCTTCCAGCTCGGTTCGAGCAGCGGAAATCCCCGAGTGATCCAGATCACAGTGCATTCTCGTGGACTGGATCAGATTGCTTCCATCGGATCGGCTTGAGTCGATCCGAGGGCAGCGAGGAAGTTTGGATCAGGGGAGAATGATCATGCGCTTCTTGATCGCAGCAATTTCGATCGCAGCATTTCTCGTCAGCGGCAACGCAGCCTTGGCCGACAAGCGCGTCGCCTTCGTGGTCGGCAACTCCGCCTACAAGAATGTCCCGCAGCTCCCCAACCCGGCGATCGATTCCAAGGCGATGGCCAGGGTGCTGCGCAATGTCGGCTTCGATGTCGTCGAGGGCTCCAACCTCACCCGCGACGCCATGACGGCAAAGCTCCTGGAGTTCGGCAAGAAAAGCGAAGGCGCCGATGTCGCCGTGTTCTTCTATGCCGGCCATGGCATTGCCGTGAACGGCGTCAACTACCTGTTGCCGATCGACGCCGACCTGAAATCCGAGATGGACGTCAAGCTGGGCGCGGCGATCAACGTCGACATCACGCTCGATCAGACCATGGCGGACGCCAAGGTGAAGCTCGTGTTCCTGGACGCCTGCCGTGATAACCCGTTTGCAGCAAAGATTCGTTCGGCCAAGGCAACGCGCTCGGTCAATGTGCAGACCGGCCTTGCTGAAATGAAGTCGGGCGAGGGTACGCTGATCGCCTTTGCCACCGGCCCTGGCCAAACTGCCCTTGATGGCGAGGCCGGCACCAACAGCCCATTCACCCGCGCGCTCGTGGCCAACATTGCCCAGCCCGGCCTCGAGATCCAGCAGGCGATGACCAAGGTCCGCGCCCAGGTCAGCGACGAGACCAATAAAGGGCAATTGCCCTGGGGCCACACCAACCTCACCGGCAACGTCTATCTCAATCCGGTTGGCGTGCCCGCTGCTGCCGCGAGCGATGCCTCGAACGCGTCGGCATCGGCTTCGACCAAGCAGGGCTCCGACGTCGAGGTCGAGTTCTGGCGCTCGATCAAGGATTCCAACAAGGTGGAAGAGCTCAACGCCTATCTGACCAACTATCCGAACGGCACGTTCAAAGCGATTGCCCTCGCTCGCATTGCGGCTTTGCAGGACGGTCCGTCGAACACCACGCGCAACCTGACGGCCGGGGTCGATCCTGCGACCTTTACCGAGGAAGCCAACCAGGTCTCCGAAGACCAGATCGGTCTCGACAAAGGTCAGCGCCGCGACGTTCAGCGCCGTCTCACCGGGCTCGGTTTTGACGTCAAGGCGACCGGCAAGTTCGATGACGAGACCCGCTCTGTGATCAAGCGCTGGCAGTCGGCACGTGGCTATCCCGCCACCGGCTACCTCAACAAGCTGCAGCACAAGGCGCTGCTGTCGGAGATTGTCTCGACCCGTTCCGCCTCCTCAGAGTCGGCGGACGAAGAGCCAGCGCGCCGGCGCTCGTCCGGTGGCGGTGGCCGACGCTATTATGGGAGTGGCGGCGGTGGCGGTGGCGGCCCGATGGGCGGCCCCGGCGGCCTCTTCGGCGGCATGATGGGCGGATTGTTCGGTCGCCGCTGATACGCAAACAGGCGAAGCAGAGGCGGCCCGATCCGGGCCGCCTCTTCGTTTCGGCAACCCTTGCTCGACCATGGTCGCAAAGCCGTCGCCGCGCGGCCCGCCTGCGAACAAGAAATTGGCCAGATGGGCGCCTAGCAAATGCCTTCACCCCAGAAGACGCGTTAGCCAGCCAAAGGGAGCCGGTTCCGACCAGTGCCAAGGCCGAGTGAGTATCCGTTCTATCGTGGCGGCCCGCCGGATCGGACGACTTCGCAGAGTACTATGCCCATCTATATCGGCGCAGCGATGATCGCGCTCGCGATCCTGCTGTCGACATTGGTCACGGGTCTCACCAATCGCTATGTCGGCCTGGAAGGCGCGACCGAAGACAATATGTGGCTGGTCGACCGCCTGACCGGCAGCGTCTATCGCTGCCAGGCGACCGACCGCGGCAAGGCCGCCTGCGAGCCTGATATCGCGACCGGCAGCCTTGGCGACCGCGCCAAGGGATTGAAGCGCAGCCCTTGAGCCGGCCGGCTCTTTGCACTGCAGCAATGAAATTGTCTTCTCCGCGAAACGCTCCTCGCGGACAATACGTAATTGCGAAGGCCGGCATGACGCCGGTTTCGTTTTACTTGAGGAGACTTTTCGATGAAGACTTTGCTGACGGCCGCCGCTTTTGTCGCACTCGCGCTTTCGCCCGCTTCGGCGAAGATGATGACCTGCACGGGCGCCAATATGGGCGCCACGCTGACGACGGTGGCTGCCATGCCCGATAGCTCGGCCAAGATGGGCATGAGCAAGGAAATGGCGATGGCCAACACCGACATGAGCAACGGCAAGATGCCCAGCGCCTGCAAGCACTACATGAAGGCGCAGATGATGAAGTAGTGTAGGCCTTCGTACTGATTCCGGCCGCGTTGTCAGCAGGTGGCAGCGCGGCTTTTTCTTTGCTGTTGTTCTTTGCCTTCTTGCGAATCCCGCTACATTGCCGCTCGCAATGTCCCGTACCCCCAAGCCACTCGCGCTTCACACGTCACAGGCACGGCAGATCTGGCTGCACGCGCAGCGGCTCGACACACGCGAGCCCTTTGGCGCGGGCGCGCAAGCGGTCGCCGATGCGATTACCCATCTCGGCTACGTGCAGATTGATACCATCAACGTCATCGAGCGCTGCCATCACCACATTCTCTACAGCCGCATCCCGTCCTATCGCCGCGCCGACCTTCGCCATGCCCAGAGCGTCGACAGAAGCGTGTTCGAATATTGGACGCACGCGCTGTCCTACGTGCCGACGAACGACTTTCGTTTCTTCCTGCCGGCGATGCGCGGGCACCGGCGCGACGGACACAAATGGTTCGCTTCGGTGACCCCGGCCGACATGCGCAAGGTGATGCGGCTGGTGCGGGCCGGCCCGCTGACGATCCGCGACATCGAGGACGATGTCCTCGCGGAGAAGGAGCATCTGTGGCAGAGTCGCAAGCCTTCGAAGCGGGCGTTGCAACTCGCCTTCTACACCGGCGTCGTCACGATCAGCGAACGCCAGGGTATGCTCAAAACTTATGAGCTGATGACGCGCCATTTCGGCTGGGACAAGCTGCCGAAGCCGGCCTCTGCGAAGGACGGTACGACCTACCTGCTCGACCGCGCGCTGCGGTCGCAAGGGCTCGTGAGCCTCGATTCGATCTGCCATCTCGACGCGCCGAGCAAGCAGGCGGTTGCGCGCCTGATCGCATCACGGGTCCGACGCGGCGAGCTCGTGCCGCTCGCCTTGGAAGGCGCGGGCAAGCAGGAGCATTGGGCGGCGCCGTCAGCGCTGGAGCCGGGCGAGGGCGCGCCGATCGATCTCGTGCACATCCTCTCGCCGTTCGATCCCCTGATCATCCAGCGCAAGCGCACCAACCTCATCTTCGACTACAACCATCTGTTCGAGGCTTATGTGCCGAAGGCCAGGCGCAAGCTCGGCTATTTCGCGCTACCGGTGCTCGTCGGTGACGAGATCGTGGCCGCGCTGGATCTCAAGGCCGACCGGCAGAGCAAGAAACTCCTGATGCAGAAATGGACCTGGGTCGGCAACGGCAAAAAGACCGCCGGCCGCAAGGAGCTGAAGCGCAGGATCGAGGACGAGCTCGATCGTTTCGAGCGCTTTCAATTGGCGGAGGAGGATGCGACTTCGTAGCCAGCGTAGGGTGGGTTAGCGAAGCGTAACCCACCACTTCAGTTTCCGCGTGGATGAACCGCGGTGGGTTACGCCTTCGGCTAACCCACCCTACGCAGCGCAACGAGGCGGTCGATCCAGGCGCCGAACACGATTCCGATCGCGTAGGCCACGATATTCCACAGCGAAAAGATCCGCCCCAGGAGCAGCGCACCGGCGGTCGTCAGGCGGAACGCATCGAGCCAGGGCGTATGCACCAGCCGGGACAGTTCGACGACGATCGCGATCGCCGCCGCAATGCCCGCAATCTGTGGCCGCGTCAGGTGTGGCAGCAGGGCTCCGACCAGGAAGAACACCATGGTCGCCCATAGCAGCGAGCCGCCATACTTCACGACGAAGGCGGAGAGCCCAAGCGGAAAGCCGTACCAGCGCAAGGCGAGGCCGCAGGCGATCACGACGAGGGCGAGGGCGGCGCGGACCAGCGATGCCTGCGGCGGCGCAACAGGGGTGGTCGATTGCGTTCCGTGCATTGCTCGCTCCATTGACTCTTTCGCCGCGATGCTCAAAACCGCCTTCAGACCTAAGAAAAGCAACAACCAGGGGGACGCCATGAGCCAGACCACCACCACCATTGCCGGTTCCGCAGGCAAAGCCAAGAACCCGAATAAGAGCGCGATCGAGACCTCGACCATCCGCGCCATCTCTTGGCGCCTGATTCCATTCCTGGTGCTGGCCTACTTCTTTTCCTATCTCGACCGCGTCAATCTCGGCTTCGCCGCGCTGACCATGAATGCGGAATTGAAGTTCACGCCGCTGATCTTCTCCTGGGGCGCCGGCATCTTCTTCATCGGCTATTTCATCTTCGAGGTGCCGAGCAACCTGGCGCTGGAGAGATTCGGCGCGAGCCGCTGGATCGCCCGCATCATGGTGACCTGGGGCATCATCTCGGCGCTGATGGCGCTGGTGAGCGGCGTCACCAGCTTCTACGTCCTGCGCTTCCTGCTCGGCGTCGCCGAAGCCGGCTTCTTCCCCGGCATCATCCTTTATCTCACCTATTGGTACCCGGCCGAATATCGCGCGCGCTTCCTCGCGGCCTTTGCCATCGCAGTGCCGGTCTCGACCGTGATCGGCGCGCCGATCTCGGGCCTGCTGCTCGGGCTTGACGGCGTGCTCGGCTTGCAGGGCTGGCAGTGGCTCTTCATCATCGAGGGCGTGCCGTCGGTTCTGCTCGGCATCGTCACCTGGTTCTATCTCACGGACAAGCCGGAGAAGGCGGACTGGCTGTCGGCCGAGCAGAAGGCCTGGCTCAAGGCCAGGCTTGATTCGGAGATCGCGGCCAAGCAGGCGGTGAAGCACCTCTCGCTCGGCGAAGCCTTGTCGTCGCCGAAGGTGATTACGCTGAGCCTGATCTACTTCGGCTTCGTCGGCGCGCTCTACGGCATGCAGTTCTGGCTGCCGCAGATCGTGAAGGCCTTTGGCCTCACCAACGCGCAGACCGGCTTCGTCACCGCGATCCCGTATTTGTTCGGCACCATCGCCATGATCCTGTGGGCGCGGCATTCCGACGCCACGCGCGAGCGCGTGATGCATGTCGGCGCGCCGCTGCTCCTCACCGCCGTCGCGCTCGCCGTCTCCTCCTATCTCACCGATCCCACCCTGACGATGGTGGCGCTGACGGTGGCCGCGATCGGCGTGTTCTGCTGCTTCGGCGTGTTCTGGACCCTGCCGACCGCATGGCTCTCCGGCACGGCCGCCGCGGGCGGCATCGCGCTGATCAACTCGATCGGCAATCTCGCCAGCTTCGGCGGCCCCTATCTGATCGGCTGGGTCAAGGAAGCCACCGGCCAGACCTCGACCGGCCTCCTGGTCCTTGCCATCCTGCCCCTGATCGCCGGCGTCCTGGTCTTCGTCGGCGGTCACGAGAGCGAGCACGAGTTCGCTGAAGAGGGGCGGTGAGGGTTGCCGTCATTCCGGGGCGCGCGGAGCGCGAACCCGGAATCTCGGGAGTCCGGGTTCGGCGCTGCGCATCGACCCGGAATGACTTCCCCATCTAGATTCACCCTGGCTTTCGCCAGGGCGACGGGAAGGGGCTCCTTACCATCCCTTAACGCTCACGTTTTTCTGATGACTGACGATTATTGACTTTTATCAGTGATTAGTCGACATTCCTCCAGAACACAGCCGCAGGAGTGTCCGATGTTCGTCCGGTCGATTTTGTCGAGCTATTCCAAGCTCTTGGCAGGTGCTTCGCTGGCTCTGATGGCGGTCGCGCTGGCCGGATGCAATGACACCGTGGCGCAAAAAGCCGAGCCGCCGCGGCCGGTTCTGGTCGCAACCGCCCATTACGAGGCCGATACGCCGGAGCGCAGCTTCGTCGGCACCATCAGGCCCCGGATCGAGAGCGACCTCGGTTTCCGGGTCGCCGGCAAGGTGGCCAAGCGCCTGGTTGAGGTCGGCCAGACCGTCGAGGAGGGCCAGCCGCTCGCGACCCTCGATGAAGTCGATCTGAAGCTCCAGGCCGAGCAGGCCGTGGCCGAGCAGACCGCCGCGACCGGCGTGCTGGCCCAGGCCGCTGCCGCCGAGCAGCGCGCCAAGGATCTGAAGGCCAAGGGCTGGACCACCGACGCGCAGATGGATTCGAGCCGCGCCGCCGCCGACGAGGCCCGCGCGCGGTTGAATCGCGCCGAGCGCTCGGTCGAGTTGACCAAGAATTCCCTTTCCTACGCGACGCTCAACGCCGACGCCCGCGGCGTCGTCACCGCAACGCTGATCGAGCCCGGCCAGGTGGTCGCCGCGGGCCAGGCTTCGATCCGCGTCGCCCGCTTTGCCGAGAAGGAAGCGGTCGTCGCGATCCCTGAGACGCTGGTCGGACGCGCCAAGTCGGGCGTCGCCAGCGTCACTCTTTGGTCGGAGCCCAACAAGAAATACGCCGCCAAGCTGCGCGAGATCGCGCCTGCCGCCGATCCCGCCACGCGCACTTATCTTGCAAAATTCTCACTGCCGGAAGCCGACGACAAGGTCGCGCTGGGCATGACCGCGACACTGACGCTGTCGGACGCCGCGAGCGAGCGCGTCGCGCGACTGCCGCTGTCGGCGCTGTTCAACGAAGGCGGCAAGCCTTCCTTCTATGTCGTCGACGACAACGGCACGGTGGCGCTGAAGCCGGTCACGGTGAAATCCTACGAGAGCAACGACGTCGTCATCACCAGTGGCGTGGAAGAGGGTGCGAAGATCGTCGCGCTCGGCGTGCAAAAGCTCGATCCGAACCAGAAGGTCCGGATCGTGTCCTCGCTATCGTTCTAGTTACACGGTTCGTCATTGCGAGGTGAGTTTCGGCCGTCGCGCAAATGCGATGGAAGAAGCGGCGAAGTGATCCGGAACCTGCCCAGCCCCCTGGATCGCTTCGCTACCTCGCAATGACGGGTTTAACAGGGTTGGTTGTTTTGTTCTTGGCAATTGGGTCACCTCTGGAGAGAGTGCGATGAAGCGCTTCAACCTTTCCGCCTGGGCCGTCAGCCATCCGACGCTGGTGCTGTTCCTGATGATCGTGCTTGGCGCCGCCGGGTTCTTTTCCTATCAGAAGCTCGGGCGCGCCGAAGATCCGTTCTTCACCGTGAAGGTGGTCAACGTCTCCGTGATCTGGCCGGGCGCCACCGCGCAGGAGATGCAGGCCCAGGTCGCCGACCCCATCGAGAAGAAGCTCCAGGAGCTTCCCTATTTCGAGAAGGTGCAGACCTACTCGAAGCCAGCCTTCACCGCGATGCAGGTGACCTTCCGCGACAGCACGCCGCCGAAGGACGTACCGTATCTCTTCTATCTCCTGCGCAAGAAGCTGGTCGACGTGCAGGGCCAGTTGCCCTCGGGCATTCTCGGACCCGTCGTCAACGACGAGTTCTCCGACGTCGATTCCATTCTCTACATGATGACCGGCGACGGCGCCGACTATGCGCAGCTCAAGAAGACCGCCGAAGGTTTCCGTCAGCGCCTCCTTAAGGTTCCCGGCGTGACCAAGGTCGACGTCTACGGCACGCAGGACGAGCGCGTCTATGTCGAGTTCTCGCATGCGAAACTCGCGACCCTCGGCGTCACGCCGCAGGCGCTGTTCGATTCGCTCGCCAAGCAGAACAACGTGACCCCCGCCGGCACGGTCGAAACCTCCTCGCAGCGCGTGCCGCTGCGCGTCACCGGCGCGCTCGACGGCGCCAAGGCCGTTGCCGAAACCCCCGTCGAGAGCAACGGCCGCGTCTTCCGCCTCGGCGACATCGCGACCGTCACGCATGGTTACGTCGATCCGCCGAGCTTCATGGTGCGCCAGGAAGGCAAGCCCGCGATCGGCATCGGCGTGGTCACCGCCAAGGGCGCCAACATCCTCGAGCTCGGCAAGAACGTCGAAAAGGCGACCGGCGAATTCATGAAGGCGGTGCCGCAGGGCATCGACGTCGGGCTGATTGCCGACCAGCCCAACGTGGTCGAGCACGCCGTGGGCGAGTTCGTGCACTCTTTCGTGGAAGCGCTCGCGATCGTGCTGTTCGTGTCCTTTGTCGCGCTCGGCTGGCGCACCGGCATCGTGGTCGCGCTGTCCGTGCCGCTGGTGCTCGGCATCGTCTTCATCGTCATGAACTCGATGTCGCTCGACCTGCACCGCATCTCGCTCGGTGCGCTGATCATCGCGCTCGGCCTGCTCGTTGACGACGCCATCATCGCGGTCGAGATGATGGTGGTGAAGATGGAGCAGGGCTGGGACCGCATCCGCGCGGCGTCCTTTGCCTGGGAATCGACTGCGTTTCCGATGCTGACGGGAACGCTGGTCACGGCCGCTGGCTTCCTCCCCATCGGCTTTGCCAATTCGGCGGTCGGCGAATATGCCGGCAGCATCTTCTGGATCGTGGCGATCGCGCTGGTCGCCTCATGGTTCGTTGCGGTGATCTTCACGCCCTACATCGGTGTCAAGCTGCTCCCCAACATCAAGCTGCACCACAACCACGATCCGCACGCGGTCTATGAGACGCGGATGTATCGCGGCCTTCGCGCCATCGTGCAGTGGTGCGTCAACCACCGCATCACGGTGGTGGTCGCGACCGTCGGCGTCTTCGTCGCCTCGATCGTCGGCTTTGGTCACGTCCAGCAGCAGTTCTTCCCGCTCTCAGAGCGGCCCGAGCTGTTCCTCCAGCTCCGCCTGCCGGAAGGCACGGCCTTCAACGTCACCGAAAAGGCGGTGAAGGACGCCGAGAAGCTGTTGAAGGACGACAAGGACATCGCGACCTACACGGCCTATGTCGGGCAGGGCTCGCCGCGCTTCTGGCTCGGCCTCAATCCGCAACTGCCGAACGAGGCCTTTGCCGAGATCGTCATCGTCGCCAAGGGTGTCGAGGCGCGCGAGCGTATCAAGGCGAAGCTCGAGAACGCCGTTGCCGACGGTGCGCTCAACGAAGCCCGCGTCCGCGTCGACCGCTTCAATTTCGGCCCGCCGGTCGGCTTCCCCGTGCAGTTCCGCGTGATCGGCCCCGATCCCAACAAGGTGCGCGAGATCGCTTACCAGGTGCGCGACGTCATGCGGCAGAACAAGAACGTCAAGGACGTCCAGCTCGACTGGAACGAGCAGTCGCCGTACCTCAAGCTCGTCGTCGATCAGGACCGTGCGCGTGCGATGGGACTCACCCCGCAGGAGGTCTCGCAGTCGCTCGCGATGCTGATCTCCGGTGCGCAGGTGACGACCGTGCGCGACGGCATCGAGAAGGTCGGCGTGGTCGCCCGTGCGATCCCGTCCGAGCGGCTCGACCTCGCCCATGTCGGCGATCTCACCATCACCTCGCGCAATGGCGTCGCCGTTCCGCTCCAGCAGATCGCCAAGATCGAGTATTCCCACGAGGAGCCGATCCTGTGGCGGCGCAACCGCGACATGGCGATCACCGTGCGCTCCGACGTCGTCGACGGCGTGCAGGCGCCCGACGTCACCAGCCAGATCGCGCCGAAGCTGCAACAGATCAAGGACTACCTCGAGCCGGCCTACCGCATCGAGCCGGGCGGCGCATTCGAGGAATCCGCCAAGGGCAATGCCTCGATCTTCATCCTCTTCCCGGTGATGGTCATGGTGATGCTGACGCTTCTGATGATCCAGCTTCAGAGCTTCTCGCGCCTGATCCTGGTGTTCCTCACCGCGCCGCTGGGCATCGTCGGTGCGTCCCTCGGGCTCAATGTCGCCAACCAGCCGTTCGGCTTCGTGGCACTGCTCGGCCTGATCGCGCTTGCCGGCATGATCATGCGCAACGCGGTCATCCTGGTCGACCAGATCGAGACAGACGTCTCCCATGGCCTGACCCGGCGTGAGGCGATCGTGGAGGCGACCGTCCGCCGCGCCCGTCCGGTGGTGCTCACCGCGCTCGCTGCGATCCTCGCCATGATCCCGCTGTCGCGCTCGGCGTTCTGGGGCCCGATGGCGATCACCATCATGGGCGGCTTGTTCGTTGCGACCTTCCTGACGCTCCTGTATCTGCCGGGCCTCTATGCCCTCTGGTTCCGCAAGAGCCTGGACGAGGCTGGAACGGCCGAGCAGCCGGAAGTTGCACCGCAACATGGTAGCGATGCCGAGCCCGCATTTCCGCTTGCTGAGGCCGCTGAATAGATGAAGAGTGAGTATTGACGAGTCCTGACAGATGACACTGGTTTCGGAACATATCGAAAGCGACACCCGGGAGCGCATCCTCGAGGTGGCCGAGCGGCTGTTCCGCCAGATCGGCTACCAGAAGACCACTGTCGGCGACATCGCCAAAGAGCTTCGGATGAGTCCGGCCAACGTCTATCGCTTCTTCGAATCGAAGAAGGCGATCCATCAGTCCGTCGCCCGGGCGTTGATGGGCGAGGTCGAACTTGATGCGCAGCGGATCGTGGCCCAGCCCGGTCCGGTGCGCGACCGCTTCCGGCAGCTTCTGACGACCATCCATCGCATGAATACCGAGCGCTATGTCGGTGATTCCAAGCTGCATGAGATGGTCGAGATCGCGATGCAGGAAGACTGGGACGTCTGCGTCGCCCATATGGAGTGTATCGCCTCGATCATCGGCCAGATGATCGCCCAGGGTGTCGCCTCCGGCGAATTCGAGGCTCCGGACCTGCAGCTGGCCTCGCTCTGCGCCTGCACCGCGATGATGCGCTTCTTCCACCCCCAGATGATCGCCCAATGCGCCACCAAGCCGGGCCCGACGATCGACCAGATGATCGATTTCGTCATCGCAGGCCTGTCGCCGCGTCACTGACGCGTGGCGGAATTTCTCCTATAAGGACTGGCCGTCATTCCGGGTTCGGTCCTGCGGACCGGCCCGGAATGACGAGATAATGGCGCGCAGGACGAACCAGCAAACTCCGTCATTGCGAGCGCAGCGAAGCAATCCGGACTGTCTCGTCGGAGGGATTCTGGAGTGCTTCGCTGCGCTCGCAATGACGATCGGGGAAAAGCCAACGTGACCGAGAAAGACCTGCACTTCTACGAGCCAGGCAAGGGCCATGGCCTCAAGCACGATCCCTTCAACGCCATCATCGCGCCGCGGCCGATCGGCTGGATCTCCTCGCGTGACACGAACGGGCACGTCAACCTCGCGCCCTACAGCTTCTTCAACGCTTTCTGCTACACCCCGCCGATCATCGGCTTCTCCTCCACCAACTGGAAGGACACCGTCGGCAATATCGAAGCGACAAAAGAGTTCGTCTGGAATCTCGCCACCATGGACCTGGCGAAACAGATGAACGCGACCGCCGCCCATGTCGCCCCCGAGGTCGACGAATTCAAGATCGCAGGGCTCACCGCCGTGCCCGGCAGGCTCGTCAACGTGCCGCGCGTCGGCGAAAGCCCGGTCGCCTTCGAATGCAAAGTGTCCGACATCGTGCGCCTCAAGGGCGCCGACGGCCGGCAAGCCGACGCCTGGTTGACACTCGGCGAGGTCGTCGCCGTCCACATCGACAAGGCCTTCATCAAGGACGGCGTCTACCAGACGGCTGCGACCCGTCCGATCGTCCGTGCGGGACGGCGCGGCGACTATTTCGAGATCAAGCCGGAAAACATGTTCGAGATGGTCAGGCCGGACTAGGTCTTCCGTCATTCCGGGATGCGCCGATAAGCGCAGGCCCGGATCTCTGCGGTCCAATGGATTCTCAGATGCGCAATTGCGCATCATAGCTCGCGCTTCGCGCGCCCCGGAATGACGGTGTTGATATTCGGCCTCGAGCTAAGCATGGTACTCGTGACCGCGTAAGAACTGTCAGATGAGAGACGCATGACCGAACAGACCGATACCGAACCGCGCGGTGATCTCTGCATCCGCACGCTTGCGATGCCCGCCGACACCAACGCCAATGGGGACATCTTCGGCGGCTGGCTGCTCAGCCAGATGGACGTCGGTGGCGGCGTGTTCGCCTCGAAAGTCGCGAAGTCGCGCACCGTGACGGTCGCGATCGAAGCGATGAATTTTCGTAAAGCGGTCTATGTCGGCGATCTCGTCTCGGTCTATGCCACGCTCGTGCGCGTGGGGCGCACCTCGCTCACCGTGCGTCTCGAAGCCTGGGCGCTGCGCCGCGGCGAACAGCATCCGTTCCTCGTCACCGACGGCAACTTCACCTATGTGTCGATCGACGATCACGGCCGCCCGCAGACCGTCAACGGCACCGAGTCGCCGATCGCGACGTAAGCGCGCGGAGCCTCAACGCATGTGTTGCCTTAACGCATGTGGTGATCGTGCGCCGCCGATGTCGCGGCTTCGCCAAGAACAAGTCACAAAACGGATGAGGTCGCAGCGTACTCCATTGCGTGTCGATTCGGGGTGGAAACGGCCGCAGTGTCCTTAGGAACCTTTGGACAGGAGCACCGTTATTTGCCCGCATTGAGGATCACGGGTAATGCCGGACAGCTACATCATCGAAGTCGATTCAAAGACCGCAGGTATCGTCGTACGCAACCCAGAAGGATACCGCTTCTTCGCTTCCTCCCATCGCTTCAACCGCCTCGAAGGCCAGATCTTCCGCAACGCCCGCGAAGCCGAACGCGCAGCGCGACGGCTGATGAATGGCGATTTGAAGGAAGCGGCGTGACATGTACTGGAATGCGGAAGCGTAGTTGAGATGCGCCAACCGCGATCTCCGCTGTACCTTCTCCCCTTGTGGGAGAAGGTGGCGCGAAGCGCCGGATGAGGGGTTGTCTCCGCAAACAAAACTCTTGCAGATGATTTCGTTTTACAGATGAATTCGCGGAGAGAACCCCTCACCCGGCTCGCCGCTGCGCGGCGAGCCACCCTCTCCCACAAGGGGAGAGGGGAAGAACATCACAGCTTCGTCGCGGCGCGCGACAGCAGCTTCCAGTCGTCGCCCTGCTTCTGCCAGTTCATCAGGATGTGAAGGTTGGTCGGCACTTTTTTCCCATCGGCCGCCATCTCCTGCTCGGCGATCCAGTGGAAGCGCACGATCGCGGCCGGGCCGACGACCTTGATGGTCGGATCCTGATACTCGATCGACAGGAATTTCGACTTTCCATCCGTGGCGTTGGCGATGAAGGTCGCCTTGTCCTCGACCTTGCCGCTGGAATGGCTGTAGCTGAGATCGTCCCAGCAGAGCGCACCGAGCGCCTTGGGATCCGCCGCGATCTGGGCGAGACGAAAAGCTTCGACTTTTTTCGCAACCGCCTCTTCCTCCGCCGGAGCGGCGAACGCGGGCGCCGCGCCGACTGCTGTCAGTACAAGGGCCGAGACGGCCAGTTCGCGCCGATTGATGGTCATCGTTTCCTCCTTTTTGCTCTTGCCCGCGAGTGTTACAGCCGCGCGCGGATTTGTCGAGTGTTTCGGTTCCGTCGTTCCTCGGCTATTGGTGCGTCCCGACGAAAAGGAATCATTGAAATGTCGCAAGCTACGGGCCATGCGCTGCTGTTCGACATCGACGGCACGCTCGCCGATACCGACGCGCTGCATCGCGAGGCGTTCAATCAGGTGTTTGGACCGCGCGGTCATGTGTTCGACCACGCCCGGTTTTCGAAGGAGTTGCAGGGCTTCTCCAATGCGTCGATCGGCGAGCGGTTCCTGCCGCGGGAATCGCTCGAAGCCCGCGCAGCGATCATGGATGAGAAAGAGCACATCTTCCGCACGCTGGTGGCCGGGCAGATCAAGCCGGTGCCGGGCCTGATGGCGCTGCTCGACAAGGCGGACGCGACGGGCATTCCCATGGTCGCCGTCACCAACGCGCCGCGGCTGAATGCGCAGATGCTGCTGTCGGGGCTCGGTATCATGGATCGCTTCAAGGCGATCGTGATCGGCGACGAACTGCCGCACGGCAAACCGCATCCGCTGCCTTATCTGGAAGGGCTGCGCTTCGCCGGCGCCGCCGCCCATGCCTCGATTGCGTTCGAGGATTCCCGTTCCGGAATTCAATCGGCCTCGGCTGCGGGCATACCGACGATCGGCATGCGGACGTCACTCAGTCACGACGATCTGGTCGCTGCCGGTGCCGTCGCCTCGGCCGGCGCGTACGATGATGACGCCCTGATGGAGCTGGTCGCGGCCGCCATGAAGTGGTGAGGGCAGGGCGCCGGCGCGCTGTTCGTTAACTTTACCGTGCTCTCTCGTTGACCTCGGCGTCGAACCGCCGCACCATGCAAAACTCTGATGTGAGGTTGCCGCCCGTGACCGGATTGACCCATCGCCAAGCCGAAATCCTCAACATCGCCCGCGCCTCGGGCCGGGTAATGGTCGAGGAACTCGCGCGCCGCTTCGAAGTGTCGGCGCAGACCATCCGCAAGGATCTCAACGATCTCTGCGAGCGCCGCTCGCTGACCCGGATCCATGGCGGCGCCATCATTGCCTCGGGCGTCGAAAACCTCGCCTACGAGGCGCGGCGCTTCGTTGCCGCCGACGAGAAGAAAGCGATCGGCGCTGCGGCCGCCTCGCTGATACCGAACGGCTGCTCGCTCTTCATCAACATCGGCACCACGACGGAAGAGGTCGCAAGCGCGCTGACCTCGCACGAGGACCTGCTCGTCATCACCAACAATCTCAACGTCGCGATGCTGCTTTATCGCCATCCCCGCATCGAGGTGGTGGTCGCCGGCGGCACCGTGCGGCGCGCCGACGGTGCGGTGGTCGGCTCGACCGCGACGCAGCTGATCGGCCAGTTCAAGGTCGACTACGCCATCATCGGTGCATCCGCGATCGACGAGGAGGGCGCGCTGCTCGACTTCGACTATCGCGAGGTGCAGGTGGCGCAAGCGATCATTGCCAATGCGCGCAGCGTCATGCTGGTCGCCGATTCAACAAAGCTCCGCCGCAGCGCGCCGGTGCGCATCGCCCATATCAGCCAGATCCAGACCTTCGTCACCGACCAGGAACTCCCCGAGCGCCTCGCCACGATCTGCCACAGCAAGGGCATCGAGGTTGTTGAGGCGATGCCGAAAGGCTCGTCCGACGACGACGCGGTGACGGAGCCCGCACAGGATTCCGCGCCGGAAGCGGCGCCGGTGGTGAGGCTGAGGTAGTCGCTCGCTCCCAGCCCACATTTCTGCGTGCTCGATGTGAGCGTCTCAACGGGAGAGGGCGGCAGGTCTGCCCACCCTTTCATCCAACTGCCCAGCAAAAGTCCTCCAATTGCCCACGAAAAAAGTTCCATTTTCGCTTTCTTTCGTCTTGCTTTCGTTTTCGGTTCTGATCTAATCGAAACCGAAAGCAAAATCGCCCAAGCGAACGGGCGGTCGCCGGGGGATGCGTCTGTTGGAGCGTATTTTCGACCTCGCCATCATTGGAGGCGGTGTTAACGGTTGCGGCATCGCGCGCGATGCGGTTGGCCGAGGCAACACGGTTTTCCTGTGCGAAATGAACGACCTGGCGAGCGGGACGTCGTCCTGGTCGACCAAGCTGGTCCATGGCGGCTTGCGCTACCTCGAATATTACGAATTCCGTTTGGTCCGCGAGGCGCTGATCGAGCGCGAGATCCTCTGGGGCGTGGCGCCCCATATCATCCGCCCCCTGCGTTTCGTTTTGCCGCATCACGCCGGCCTGCGCCCGGCCTGGCTGCTCCGCCTGGGCCTCTTCCTCTACGATCATATCGGTGGCCGCCATCTGTTGCCGGCGACCCGTTCGGTCGATCTGACCAAGGATGAAGTCGGCCGTCCGCTGATCCCGAACCGCTATTCACGCGCCTTCGAATATTCCGACTGCTTCGTCGATGACGCGCGCCTCGTCGTGCTCAACGCGCGCGATGCCGCCGACAAGGGCGCCGAGATCCGCACCCGCACCCGCGCCACCGAAATCCGCCAGTCCGACGGCGTCTGGACCGTCAGCATGGTCGACACCATCACCGGCGCGCGTTCGACGATCCGCGCCCGCGCTCTGGTCAATGCCGGCGGTCCCTGGGTCGAGGACGTGCTCGGCCGCGGCGCCGGCGTGAACGCCAAGGCAAAAGTCCGCCTGGTGCAGGGCTCGCACATCGTCGTCAAAAAGCTCTACGACCACGACCGCGCCTACATGTTCCAGAACGCGGACGGCCGGATCATCTTCGTCATTCCTTACCAGGATGAGTTCACGCTGATCGGCACCACCGATCGCGACTATGACGGCGATCCCGCCAAGGTGAAGGCGACGGCCGAAGAGATCCAATATCTCTGCACCGCCGCGAGCGAATATCTGGCCAAGCCGGTGAAGCCCGAGGACGTCGTCTGGACCTATTCCGGCGTGCGCCCGCTCTATGACGACGGCGCCAGCGAAGCCAAAGCCGCAACGCGTGACTACGTGTTCGAGCTCGACACGCCCGGCGGCGGCGCGCCGCTGCTCTCGATCTATGGCGGCAAGATCACGACCTACCGCCGCCTTGCCGAGGAGGCGCTCGAGCGTCTCGCTCCCTATTTGCGTAGCGCCAAGGCGCGCGAGGGCTGGACCGGCAAATGGCCGCTGCCCGGCGGCGACATGGACGTGTCGGCGGTCGATGCGCTGATCGCGGACCTCCAGCGCGGCTATTCCTTCCTCTCTGTCGAGCATGCCCGCCGTCTGGCGCGGGCCTATGGCACCCGCGCCATCAAGCTCCTGGGCGAGGCCAAGTCGGCGGCCGATCTCGGCCAGTCCTTCGGCGCCACGCTGACGGAACGCGAGGTGCGCTATCTCATGAACAACGAATGGGCGGTGACCGCCGAGGATATCGTCTGGCGGCGCTCCAAGCTTGGCCTGCGACTAAGTGCCGATCAGATCGCGGCACTTGACGACTGGATCGCCAGCCATGCCGTGCCGCAAAGTCCCCTGCTCGAAGCAGGAGGACGCTCATGACCGTCACACTGGATCACGTCAGCCGCTCTGTGGACGGCGTTCCGCACATCAGCGACGTCTCGCTGACGCTCGACGGCGGCACGCTCAACGTGCTGCTCGGGCCGACGCTGTCGGGCAAGACCTCGATCATGCGGCTGCTCGCGGGCCTCGACAAGCCGACCACGGGCAGGGTGCTGGTCAATGGCAAGGACGTCACCGGCATCGACGTGCGGCAGCGCTCGGTCGCCATGGTCTACCAGCAGTTCATCAACTACCCCTCGCTCACGGTCTTTGAGAACATTGCTTCGCCGCTGCGCGTGCAGGGCAAGCCGCGCGAGGAGATCGAGAAGCGCGTTGCGGAGGCCGCAAAGCTCCTGCGGCTGGAGCCGTTCCTGAAGCGCACGCCGCTCCAGCTCTCCGGCGGCCAGCAGCAGCGCACCGCGATCGCGCGCGCGCTTGTGAAAGGCGCCGATCTCGTGCTGCTCGACGAGCCGCTCGCCAATCTTGACTACAAGCTCCGCGAGGAGCTGCGCGCCGAGCTGCCGCGCATCTTCGAGGCCTCGGGTGCGATCTTCGTCTATGCGACGACCGAGCCGTCCGAAGCGCTGCTGCTCGGCGGCAACACCGTCTGCATGTGGGAGGGCCGGGCGCTCCAGATGGGCGAGACCTCCAACGTCTATCGCCGCCCGCAGACGCTGCGCGTCGCGCAGGTGTTTTCGGACCCGCCGCTCAACCTGGTCGGCATCGAGAAGAAGAACGGGCAGGTCGCCTATGCCGGCGGCAGCTCGGCGCCGGCCTCCGGCCTTTACGCCGGTCTCGCCGACGGACCCTATCGCGTCGGCTTCCGCGCCCACCAGCTCGGGCTCGCCAATGGCCAGATCGATCGCCACGCCTTCCACGCCACAGTGACGGTGACCGAGATCACCGGTTCGGAGAGTTTCGTGCATTTGACCCGCGACGGATCGAACTGGGTTGCGGTGCTGCACGGCGTGCACGAGTTCGAGCCGGGCCAGACGCTCGACGCCGTGCTCGATCCGCAGGATGTCTTTGTGTTCGACGCGGCCGACCGCCTGGTCGCCGCGCCCAGCTCCATAAACACGTGAGGGAGGTGCGAAATGGCCCGCATTGACCTCGTCGATCTCGCGCACTCCTACAGCGGCAATGATGCCGCTCCCGAGAGCTTCGCGCTGAAGCCGGTAACCATGACCTGGCGGCAGGGCGGCGCCTATGCGCTGCTCGGGCCTTCGGGCTGCGGCAAGACCACGCTGCTCAACGTCATCTCTGGCATCATCACGCCGTCGCGCGGAAAAATCCTGTTCGACGGCAAGGACATCACACCGCTGTCAACCCAGAAGCGCAACATCGCCCAGGTGTTCCAGTTTCCGGTGATCTACGACACCATGACGGTGGGGGAGAATCTGGCGTTTCCGCTGAAGAACCGCGGCGTGCCGAAGGCCGATATCGACAAGCGTGTGGCTCAGATCGGCCGCCTGCTCGATCTCGAGCCCTATCTGAACCGCAAGGCTACGCGGCTCACGGCGGACGCCAAGCAGAAGATCTCGCTCGGCCGCGGGCTGGTGCGCAACGACGTCGCCGCCGTGCTGTTCGACGAACCGCTGACGGTGATCGATCCCGAGCTGAAGTGGCAGCTCCGCTCGAAGCTGAAGGCGCTGCACCGCGAGCTCGACCTCACGATGATCTACGTCACCCACGATCAGACCGAAGCGCTGACCTTCGCCGACACCGTGGTGGTGATGCATGACGGCCGCGTGGTGCAGAGCGGCACACCGGCTGAGCTGTTCGACAAGCCGGCGCATACCTTCGTCGGCTACTTCATCGGCTCGCCCGGCATGAACATCCTGCCGGCGGAAGTGAAAGGCCGCGAGGCGCGGATCGACGGCCACGTCATCGCGCTCAACCGCAGCTACGACCATCTGCCGACCGGCGCCAAGATCGAGATTGGCGTACGTCCGGAATTCGTCGACGTGGTCGCGCCGGCGCCGGGGCTGCTCACCTCGAAGATCGACCGGATCGACGATCTCGGCCGCATCCGCTTCGCCCGCGTTCGCGTCGGCGATGCCAAGCTCGCTGCCCGCGCGCCGGGCGGCTTCACCAGCTCCGACGGCTCCGCCGGGCTGAAATTCGATCCGTCGCATGTCCACGTCTATGCGGACAGCCTTCTGGTTGAGGGAGCCGTCTGATGGACAAGACCATCAATCAAAAAGCCTGGTTCCTGGTTCTGCCGGTGTTCCTCGTCGTCGCCTTTTCCGCGGTGATCCCGCTGATGACGGTCGTGAACTATTCGATGCAGGACACCTTCGGCAACAACCAGTTCTTCTGGAACGGCGTCGGCTGGTTCAAGGAGCTGCTCGATCCCTCGACCGACCTTGGCGGCCGCTTCCTGGCCTCGCTCGGCCGCAACCTGTTCTTCTCGCTGGTGATCCTCGCGATCGAGGTGCCGCTCGGCATCGTCATCGCGCTGTCGATGCCGCGAGAGGGCTGGACCGTGGCGGCCTGCCTCGTGATCCTCGCGCTGCCGCTGTTGATTCCGTGGAACGTGGTCGGCACCATCTGGCAGATTTTTGGCCGTCCCGACATCGGCCTGCTCGGCTACACGCTGAACAGCCTGGGGCTCAACTATAACTACGTATCGAACGAAATCGACGCCTGGGTCACCGTCATCGTCATGGACGTCTGGCACTGGACCAGCCTGGTTGCGCTGCTGTGCTACGCCGGCCTGAAGTCGATTCCCGACGCCTACTATCAGGCGGCGCAGATCGACGGCGCCTCGCGCTGGGCGGTGTTCACCGCGATCCAGCTTCCGAAGATGAATCGCGTGCTGCTGATCGCGGTGCTGCTTCGCTTCATGGACAGCTTCATGATCTACACCGAGCCGTTCGTCGTCACCGGCGGCGGTCCCGGCAACTCCACGACCTTCGTCTCGATCGAGCTCGTCAAGATCGCGCTCGGCCAGTTCGACCTCGGCAAGGCCGCGGCCCTGTCGCTGGTCTACAATCTGATCATCCTGATCGTCTGCTGGGTGTTCTACACCGTGATGACCAATGCCGGCGTCGAGCGCAAGACGCAGGCGGAGAAAGAGCCCGCGGCGGAGCGCAAGCCCGCCGGTGCGCTCCAGCCCGCGCATGCGCTTCAGCCCAAGGAAGGAGTGGCCTGATGCACTCGATCCCCGGCCGACGCGTCATCATGGCGCTATTCCTGATCTTCCTGCTGTTGCCGATCTATTGGCTCGTCAACATGAGCTTCAAGACCAACAGCGAGATCGTCTCGACGATGACGCTGTGGCCGCACACCCCGACGCTGCAGCACTACAAGCGCATCTTCACCGACGAGAGCTGGTATTCCGGCTACATCAACTCGCTGGAATACGTCGTCCTCAATACCATCATCTCGATCACCGTGGCGCTGCCGGCGGCCTATGCTTTCTCGCGCTATCGGTTCCTCGGCGACAAGCACCTGTTCTTCTGGCTGTTGTCGAACCGCATGGCGCCGGCAGCCGTCTATGCGCTGCCGTTCTTCAACCTCTATTCGGCGATCGGGCTGTTCGATACGCCCTGGGCGGTGGCGCTTGCGCACTGCATCTTCAACGTGCCCCTGGCGGTGTGGATCCTCGAAGGCTTCGTGTCCGGCGTGCCGCGCGAGATCGACGAGACGGCGTTCCTCGACGGCTATTCCTTCCCGCGCTTCTTCGTGAAGATCCTGATCCCGCTGATCGCGAGCGGCATCGGTGTCGCCGCCTTCTTCTGCTTCATGTTCTCGTGGGTCGAGCTCTTGCTCGCGCGCACGCTGACCTCGGTGCAGGCGAAGCCGATCGCGGCGATCATGACCCGCACGGTGTCCGCGGCGGGCATGGATTGGGGGCTGCTCGCTGCCGCCGGCGTGCTCACCATCATTCCGGGCGCGCTCGTGATCTGGTTCGTCCGCAACTATATCGCGCGTGGTTTCGCGCTCGGCCGCGTGTAAGGAGGCGAACCATGGAATCCATCGCATGGATGGCCTGGACGATACCGACCGCGATCTTCTTCAGCGCGCTCGCCTGCACGCTCGCAGTGATGACGTATCTTGCGGCCGCCTATCCCGAGGCGGAGCGCGTGGGCGTCCTGCGCATTCCGACTACGCGCGGCGATCGCCTGTTCATCTCGCTGATCGCGGCGGCCGTCATCCATCTCGCCTGGATCGGCCTGGTCGGGACCGACACGATCGGCACGCTGCCGATCGGCGAGGAGGGGTTTGAATTGTCGAGCCTGTGGCTCGCATCAGGAATTTCGCTTGTCACGGCCGCGCTCATATTCCGCACGGTCTGAAGCTCGCGAAGAAGACCAGATCCGGGGTCAACCCGGGCCTGTTAGAGTTTGTCGCTGCAACGGAGGAACAACATGCGACAGTTTAGGAGAAGGAAAGGTCCATTGACCAAGATCAGCTTTCTGACGGTATCTAGTGCCGCAGCTATCATTGCGGCTGCATTCGCGACCTCGGCGCCGGTTCGCGCCGCCGATGACGCCACGATCCAGAAGTGGATCGCGGAATTCCAGCCCTCGACGTTGTCGAAAGACGACCAGAAGAAGGAGCTCGAGTGGTTCGCCAAGGCCGCCGAACCCTTCAAGGGCATGGAAATCAACGTCGTCTCGGAGACGATCACGACTCACGAATACGAGTCGCAGACGCTCGCCAAGGCGTTCACCGAGCTCACCGGCATCAAGCTCAAGCACGACATCATCCAGGAAGGTGACGTCGTCGAAAAGCTGCAGACCCAGATGCAGTCGGGCAAGAACGTGTACGACGGCTGGATCAACGACTCCGACCTGATCGGCACGCATTTCCGCTACGGCCAGACCATCGTGCTGTCGGATTACATGACCGGCGAGGGCAAGGACGTCACCGACCCCATGCTCGACGTCAACGACTTCATCGGCAAGTCTTTCGGCACGGCGCCGGACGGCAAGCTCTATCAGCTGCCCGACCAGCAGTTCGCGAACCTCTACTGGTTCCGCTACGACTGGTTCACCAACCCGGACTACAAGGCCAAGTTCAAGGCCAAGTATGGCTACGAGCTCGGCGTGCCCGTGAACTGGTCCGCCTATGAGGACATCGCCGAGTTCTTCACCAACGACATCAAGGAGATCAACGGCGTCAAGGTCTACGGCCATATGGACTATGGCAAGAAGGACCCCTCGCTCGGATGGCGTTTCACCGACGCCTGGCTCTCGATGGCCGGCAACGGTGACAAGGGCATTCCGAACGGTCTGCCGGTCGACGAATGGGGCATCCGCATGGAAGGCTGCCGTCCGGTCGGCTCGAGCGTCGATCGCGGTGGCGACACCAACGGTCCGGCCTCGGTCTACGCCATCTCGAAATATCTCGAGTGGCTGAAGAAGTATGCTCCGCCGCAGGCTCAGGGCATGACCTTCTCCGAGTCCGGTCCGGTGCCGGCGCAGGGCAACATCGCCCAGCAGATGTTCTGGTACACCGCCTTCACCGCCGACATGGTAAAGCCGGGCATCGCCGTGATGAACGCGGACGGTACGCCGAAGTGGCGTATGGCGCCCTCGCCGCACGGCTCGTACTGGAAGGAAGGCATGAAGCTCGGCTACCAGGACGCCGGCTCGCTCACGCTGTTGAAGTCGACCCCGGCTGACCGCCGCAAGGCGGCCTGGCTCTATCTCCAGTTCATCGTCTCCAAGTCGGTGTCGCTGAAGAAGAGCCATGTCGGTCTCACCTTCATCCGTGAATCCGACATCTGGGACAAGTCGTTCACCGAGCGTGCGCCGAAGCTCGGCGGCCTGATCGAGTTCTACCGCTCGCCCGCGCGCGTGCAGTGGACCCCGACCGGCAACAACGTGCCTGACTATCCGAAGCTCGCGCAGCTCTGGTGGCAGAACATCGGCGACGCGTCGTCGGGTGCCAAGACCGCGCAGGCCGCGATGGACTCGCTCGCTGCTGCCCAGGACGCCGTCATGGAGCGTCTTGAGAAGTCCGGCGTGCAGGGCGCCTGCGGTCCGAAGCTCCACAAGAAGGAGTCGGCCGAGTACTGGTTCGCGAAGGCCGAGAAGGACGGCACCATCGCGCCCCAGCGCAAGCTCGCCAACGAGAAGCCGAAGGGCGAAACGATCGACTACGACACGCTTATCAAGTCGTGGCCGGCCACCCCGCCCAAGCGCGCGGAAGTGAAGTAAGCCTCGCGCAGCACCTCATCCAAAACGAAAGGCCGGGAGCGATCCCGGCCTTTTTCTTTTGCGCTGTGCTTCAACACCGTCATTGCGAGCCACCGGGTCCGCGCAAAGCGCGGCCCGATGACAGGCTCCGCGAAGCAATCCAGGAATGCATCCGCGGCGGCAGTTTGGATTGCTTCGTCGCTCTCGCTCCTCGCAATGACGGCGTGTGTTGAAGCGTCGTGTATCCCCTACGTCGTCTTGGCGGACGCCAACGCGATGTCTCCATCGCGGTCAATCGATTGGCTGCCGCTTGACTCCGCCCGATCCCAAATCCATGATCAGCATAATGCGATTGAAGTAATCGTATAGCAATTAAAATCAAACAGGCGGTCGGGGCCACTGGCGGTCCCATCCGGGAGGCCGGTTGATGGCATTGATCGAGGCGTTCAAGCGCTTGCTGGGCGACACCGCCGTGCTCGTTCGCGAGGAGGATCTTGCAGGCCTCACCGAGGATTGGCGCGGCCGTTATCGCGCGCCGGCGCTCTGCGCCGTTTTGCCGTCCACGACCGAGCAGGTCGCTTCCATCGTTCGCCTCTGCGTCGAGAGCGGCACGCCCGTGCTGCCGCAGGGCGGCAACACCAGCCTGTGCGGTGCCGCAACGCCGACCGGGCAGGGCAAGCCGCCGGTCATCATCGCGCTGACGCGCATGCGGCGGATCAGGTCGATCGATCCCGTCAACAACACCATGGTGGTCGATGCCGGCTGTGTGCTGGCCACGATCCAGGAGACCGCGGCAGCCAATGGACGGCTCTATCCGGTGAGCCTCGGCGCCGAGGGCTCCTGCCAGATCGGCGGCAACATCGCCACCAATGCCGGCGGTACCGGCGTGCTGCGCTATGGCAATACGCGCGACAACGTACTCGGCCTCGAGGTCGTGCTGCCGGACGGCACCATCTGGGACGGCCTTTACGCACTACGCAAGAACAACACCGGTTACGACCTCAAGCATCTCTTCATCGGCTCCGAAGGCACGCTCGGCATCGTCACCGGCGCGGTGCTGAAGCTGCATCCGCTGCCGACCGCCGAGGCCGTCGCCTGGCTCGCGGTCGACAGCCCGCAGCAGGCGCTCGACGTGCTCGGCCTGTTCCAGGCTTCCTGCAATTCGCGGCTTTCGGCCTTCGAGCTGATGAACGCCAAACAGATCCAGCTTGTCCTTGAACAGGTGCCGGGCCGCCGCTGCCCGGTCGCGCAAGTCGATAGCTGGCATGTGCTCGTCGAGCTGTCCGACACCGGCGGTGCCGAGGCGCTCAACGCGACCATGCAGGCGGTGCTCGAGCGCGCGCTCGAGGCCGGCTTGATCAGCGACGGCGTCGTTGCCGCCAGCGAAGCCCAGCGCAAGGCGATGTGGCTGGTGCGTCACAGCGTTTCGGAAGCCAACAAGAAGGCCGGCGTCGGGCTGACGTCGGACAGCGCCGTTCCGGTGTCAGCGGTGCCAGCTTTCATTGCGCAGGCGATGCAAGCGGTGCACGCCATCATTCCCGATCTGCCGTTCGTGATCGTCGGCCATATGGGCGATGGCAACATCCATCTCATTCCCTTCTTTGGCTTTGCCGAATGGGATGCCTTAAGGGATCGCGACGCGGTCGGCGAACGCATCCGTCATGCCGTCAACGATGTCGCGGCATCGCTCCGCGGCACCTTCAGCGCCGAGCACGGCGTCGGCCGCACCTTGATGGAGCAGATGACCCGCTACAAGCCGCCGGTCGAGCTCGCGCTGATGCGCGCCGTGAGGCAGGCCTTCGACCCGCGTGGGCTATTCAATCCCGGCCAGGTTCTGCCGCCGCCATCAGCGGACGCGCAGATTTCTTCACCATCCATCGCAACATCGCATAGAGGGGACTGACATGAGCCATCTTCCGAAGATCATCACCTCCCGCCGCCGCCTGCTTCTCGGTGCCGGCGCAGGTGCCGTCGCGCTCGCCGCGCCGGCCGTTTGGTCCCCGTCACGCGCCGCAGGAAAACGCATCGTGGTGCGTGACGACGGCGGCATCTACACCAAGGCCTATGGTGCGGTGTTCTACCGTCCGTTCACGGAAGCGACCGGCATCGAGGTGGTCGGGGTGCAGGCCAATGCCGAGCCGGTCGCGCAGATCAAGACCATGGTCGATACCAAGAACTACACCTGGGACATGGCCAAGATCAGCTGGCCCGCGATCCTGCTCTTGACCACTGGCAGCAAGCAATATCTCGAAAAGCACGGCCTCGAATCCGAGCCCGTCATCAAATCGATCCCCGCCGAATTCATGTCGCCCTACGGCGTCGGCACCAATGTCTACACCACCGTGCTGGCCTACCGCACGGACGCCTTCAAGGGCCGCAAGGCACCGCAGTCCTGGGCCGACTTCTGGAACGTGGCGGAGTTTCCGGGACGCCGCGCCGTGCGCAAGCATCCGTTCGACACGATCGAGGAGGCCTTGATGGGCGCCGGCGTGCCGACCGCGCAGGTCTATCCCTGTGATCTCGACAAGGCGTTCGCATCGCTCGACAAGATCAAGTCGCAGGTCGCGGTGTGGTGGACCAGCGGCGCGCAGGTCGAGCAGATGCTGACCTCGGGCGAGATCGACCTGCTGCCGACCTGGGTGTCGCGTCCGCAGGCCGCGCAGGCGGCCGGCGCACCGGTCGAGATCGTCTGGAATCAGGGCATCTGGGGCGGCGACAACTGGTCGATCCTCGCCGGCACGCCGAATGCGGATGCCTGCCGCGAGTTCATCAAGTTCGCCTCCGATCCGAAGCGCCAGGCGGCGCTGATGGAGTATTTCCCCGCCGGCCTCACGCAGCCGGAGGCCTTCAACTACGTCAAGCCGGAGCTCGCCAAGAACTGTCCGACCTATCCGGACAACATCAAGGCAGGCCTGAAGATCGATGCGAAGTTCTGGTACGACAACCAGGCCGCCGTCATCGAGCGCTTCAATAGCTGGATCCTGGCTTAAGCCTCGCGATTGGAGCAGGGCATGACATCGTCGAGCTTGCGCGTCAAAGGACTTACCAAGCGCTATGGCGACTTCGTCGCGCTGGCGCCGACCAGTCTCGACGTCGCGAAGGGGGAATTCCTCACGCTGCTCGGCCCTTCGGGGTCGGGCAAGACGACGCTGCTCAGCCTGGTCGCGGGGCTCGCGCACCCGGACGAAGGCCAGATCCTGGTCGACGATGCCGATGTGACGCATAGCCCGGCCTATGACCGGGACATCGGCGTCGTGTTCCAGAACTACGCGCTGTTTCCTCACATGACGGTGGAGGACAACATCGCATTTCCGCTGAGGATGCGGAAGGTCGCCGACGCCGAGGCGCGCCGCCGCACAGCGGAAGCGCTGGAGACGGTTCGCCTGCCGCACGTCGCAAAACGCTATCCGCGCGAGCTCTCGGGCGGCCAGCAGCAGCGCATTGCGCTCGCGCGCTGCATCGTCTACCGGCCCGCGATCATCCTGATGGACGAGCCGCTCGGCGCGCTCGACAAGAAGCTGCGCGACCAGATGCAGCTCGAGATCAAGCGCATCCATCGCGAGCTCCGCACCACGATCATCTACGTCACCCACGACCAGGAGGAGGCGATGACCATGTCCGATCGCATCTGCCTGATGAACGCAGGCGCGATCGAGCAGCTCGGCACGCCGGAGGATCTCTACTTCCGCCCGCAATCGGTCTTCGTCGCCGACTTTCTCGGCGAGTCCAACCTGCTCAGCGCAACGGTGGGGCAGGTCGATGCGCAGGGGCTCGACGTCGTGCTGGCCGACCAGACGGCGGCCTCGCGCGCCGTCGGCAACGGCGCGAGCTTCACGGCCGGCGAGCCGATCAAGCTCATGGTCCGTCCCCAGAACCTCCATGTCGCGGACGCAGCAAACGGCAAGCTCACCGGCAGGCTGGTCGACGTGATGATCAGCGGCAGCATGACGCGGCTCTATATCGCGCCCGAAAAGGCCGACATGCCGCAGCTCGTCGCGGCCTATCCGACGCGATCGAGCGCGGCGCCTTACGAGATCGGCCAACGCGTCTCGCTCGGCTGGAATTCCGCGGATGCCGTGGCGATCCGCGACGGCGGGGGACACTGACGCCATGGCATTGGCCAAAGCGCCTGCGATCGAGCCGGGACAACTCCGGACCACGACGCGCTCTCGCGCCCGGTCGCAGGCCTGGACCTGGGCTGCGATGGGCGGCCCGCTCGTCCTGCTGCTCGTCTTCTTCCTGGTCTACCCCGTCGGCCAGTTGCTGCTGCTCAGCATCCACAATGACAGCGGATTCACGCTTGCGCCGTACCGCCAGCTCTTCGCCTCATCCGTCTATGTCGATGTCCTCCTCATCACGCTGAAGATCTCGCTGGCGACGACACTGGTGTGCGTCGTCACCGGCTACCCGATCGCCTATCTGATTTCCGTCGTCGGCAAGGAACGGAAGGCGACGCTGCTGTTCTGGGTGCTGCTGTCGTTCTGGACCAGTTTTCTGGTGCGCGCCTTCGCCTGGATCGTGCTGCTCGGGCGCAACGGCGTCATCAACAAGCTCCTGCTGTCGCTCGGCATCATCTCGAGCCCTGCGAGCCTGCTCTACAATTTCGGCAGCGTCCTCGTCGGCATGGTGAACGCGCTGCTGCCGCTTGCCGTGCTGACCATGCTTTCGGTGATGGAGAACATCGACCGCAACCTGCCGCGCGCGGCGGCAACGCTCGGGGCACGGCCGGGCATGGCGTTCTGGAAGATCTATTTTCCGCTCTCGCTGCCCGGCGTCGCCGCGGCTGGCATCATGGTGTTCGTCACCGCGATCGGCTTCTTCATCGTGCCGGCGCTGCTCGGCGGGCGCCGCGAGACCATGATCACGCAGTTGATCATCGACCAGGTCCAGCAGACCCTGAACTGGGGATTTGCCGGCGCAATCTCCGTGCTTCTCCTGATCGTCGTGCTCATCGTCTTTGCGGCCTACGACCGGCTGCTCGGCCTGTCGACCATGACGGGAGCGGCAGCGCCGCGCAGCGCGGCGCCCTCGCGCCTCGCCGGGCCTATCCAGAGGATCGGCGACACCGTGCTGACGCTGCTCGGTGTGATCTCCGATCGCATCATTCTCGTGCTGCCGCGGCGCCGCCGCGACCGCAATCCGGATCAGGCGGGCCTCGGCTTGCAGGCCTTCGTCTGGACCATGCTCATCATCATCAGTGCGCCGACGATTTTGATGATCCCGCTGTCGTTCGGCACCGGCGGCCTCAACTGGCCGCCGCAGGGATTTACGCTGCATTGGTATGAGACCGTGCTGCATTCACCGGTATGGACCCAGGCGTTCCTGCGCTCGCTGCTGGTTGGCCTCGGGACGGGTGGGCTCGCCATGCTGATCGGAACGCCCGCGGCGTTTCTGCTGGTGAGGAGCAACATCCCCGGCAAGGCCGCCTGGCTCGCCTTCATCCTGTCGCCGATCGTCGTGCCGCGCATGATCATCGCGGTCGGCATGTTCTACGTGTTCGCGAGCATGGGCCTCGTCGGCAGCGCCTTTGGCCTCATTCTCGGACATACCGTCGTCGCGGTGCCCTACGTCGTCATGACCATGATGGCCGTGCTGCGCAACTACGACACGCGGCTCGACCATGCCGCGCAAAGCCTTGGCGCGCGCCCCTTTGCGACGCTGCGCTACATCACCTTTCCGATCCTCGGCGCGGGCATGTTCTCCTCGTTCCTGTTCGCCTTCGCGACCTCGTTCGACGAGCTCACCATCGCGCTGTTCGCGACCGGCGGCCTCAACGCCACGTTGCCAAAGCAGTTCTGGGACGAGGTGACGCTTCAGGTCTCGCCCGTGATCGCCGCCGTCTCCACCTGCCTGTTCATCTTCATGGGGCTCTTGATATTCGTCGCCGAACGCCTGCGTCGGCGCGCTGCCGCAAGGTAGTCATCCCGCGTTCCAACCAGAGGTTATCGTCATGCTCACTGCAAATCGTCTTCGCGGCCTGTTTCCCGCCATTCCTACCCCGGTGAAGGCCGACGACACGATCGACGCTCAGGCGGTCTCGGCGCTGTTTGCCTGGCTGCTCAAGCAGGGCATCGACGGCGTGGTGCCGCTCGGCGGCACCGGCGAATATGGCGCGCTGTCACGCGCCGAGCGCATCCGGATGGCGGGCCTGTCGGTGAAGGCCATGGCGGGCAGGGGGCCCGTGATCGCCGGCGTGCTCGACACCGGCTTCCACGACGCGCTTCAAGCGGGCAAGGAATTCGCCGCCGAGGGCGTGGACGGCCTGTTGGTTCTTACGCCATATTACACCAATCCGACTCAGGCCGGCGTTCGCGACTACTTCCTGCGCTATGCCGATGCCTCGCCGGTGCCCGTCCTGATCTACGAGATTCCCTACCGCACCCGGATCGCGATCGAGCCCAAGGTTTTGCATGAGCTCTCGAAGCATCCCAACATCATCGGCATGAAGGCCTGCAATCTCGACATGTATCATTTCCTTCAGGTCGTGGCCGGCGTCGACGACAGCTTTGCAGTGCTCAGCGGCGAGGACAGCCTGTTCCCGCTGCATCTCGCGGCCGGCGCGACCGGCGGCATCGTCGTCACTGCCTGTCTGTTGCCGCGCGCCTGGCGACAGATTTACGAGACGGCGATTGCTGGTCGGACGGCAGAGGCACTGAGCCTGCACCGCCGTCTGATCCCGTTCATGAACATGGCGTTTGCCGAGACCAATCCGGGGCCGATGAAGGCGGTGATGGACATGGTCGGTGTCGACGCGCCGCGGATGCTGGCGCCACTGGTGCAGCCCGCGCCCGCGCTGGTCTCGGCATTCCGGGCCGAGTTCAAGAAGCAGTTGGCGCTCACTGAAAACGTTGGGTGACGAAAGGACGGAGACATGGCGCGTAGCGGCCAGGGCGGATCAAGGAAGGCTGTCAAAGCCAAGAGCCTGGACAAAGCGAGCCCGGATAAAACTCGTGCAGAAAAGCGCGTCGAGAAAAGCGCCGAGCTGGCGCGTTCGTCGCTGTTCGTCGGCTCGACCGAGAAAGCCTTTCAGGTCCTGCACACCTTTGACGGACCGCAGCGCTTCATGACGCTCGCCGATATCGCGCGCGCGGCCAATCTCGACCGTAGCGCCACCCAGCGCCTGGTCTACACGCTGGAGACGCTCGGCTATCTCAAGCGCATCGAAGGCACGCGCAATTACGGGCTGACCTCGAAGGTGCTCCAGTTCTCGCACAGCTATCTCAAGGCCAACGAGCTCATCGACAAGGCCTCGCCCTATCTCCTCGACATGAGCCGCAATCTCGGCGAGACCTGCAACCTGCACGAGCTCGACGGCCACGAAGTCGTGTTCGTGGCACGCTTTCCCGGCCGGCACCTCATCCATATCGATTTCGTGATCGGAAGCCGATTGCCGGCCTATTTCACGGCTTCCGGCATAGCCATTCTGTCGGCTCTTCCTGAGGAGGTGCGGCAGGATCTGTTGATGCGTACGCAGCTCGAGCCGCTTACGCCGTATACGATTACGGATCCGGACAAGCTTCTCGAGCAGGTGCGCGTCGCGGCCACGCGCGGCTATTCGATCCAGATCAACCAGAGCGTCATGGGTGACATTTCCGTCGCGGCGCCGATCATCGACGAGCACGGCCGGGCGGTCGCCGCGGTCAACATCTCCGTGCCGACCACGCGCTGGACCAAGGAGCGCGCCGAGGCCGAGCTGGTGCAGCACGTCCATGTCGCCGCGACCTCGATCTCGAAGTCGAAATTCAACCGCTACGCCGCCTGATGCGGATGCTGCTGAATGCCGACGACTACCGCAGCCGTGCGCGAAGTTTCCTGCCGCGCGGCCTGTTCGAGTATATCGACCGCGGCACGGAGGATGGGGTTGCGCTGAGGCGCTTGCGCGCCTCGCTCGACGAGATCACCCTGACGCCGTCGGTGCTGACCGGGCACGACAGGCGAAGGTTCGACACGACGCTCCTGGGGCAGCAGCTCACGGCGCCTCTCGTGGTGGCGCCGACGGCGCTTGCAGGCCTGGTCGCGCATGACGGCGAGACGAAGCTTGCGCGCGCGGCGTCCCGCGTCGGCATTCCCGTCTGCATCTCGACGCAATCAGTGACGACGGTCGAAACCATCCGGCGCGGCGCGCCCGATGCGACGCTGTGGTTTCAGCTCTATGTCTGGCGCGACCGGGCACTGACGGCAAAGCTTCTGGAGCGCGCCCGCGCCTGTGGCTGCGAGACCCTGGTCGTCACGGCCGATACGCCGGTCGCGCCCAACCGCGAATACAACAAGCGCAACGGCTTCGGCATTCCGTTCGTCCCCGGCCTGCGCAGCACGATCGACATCGCACTGCATCCGCGCTGGCTCGTCAGTGTTCTCGCGCGCTATCTCCTGGGCGAAGGCATGCCAACCTACGGCCACTATCCGGACGAGTTCCGCACGGCGATCACCCGGCCGAGCATCGCGGAGGCCGTGCGGCTCGACCATCGCCTCAACTGGGACGATGTGCGCTGGCTGCGCGAGATCTGGCCGGGCAAGCTGATCATCAAGGGCGTCTTGGCCGTCAAGGATGCGGAGACCGCGGCTGGGCTCGGCTGTGAGGCAATCGTGGTTTCCGCCCATGGCGGACGCAATCTCGATTGCCTGCCTGCACCGGCAGAATGCATTCAGGCCATCGCGGATGCCGTGAAGGGACGGCTGACGGTGCTCGCCGACAGCGGCATCCGTCGCGGCACGGACGTGCTGAAATATCTCGCGCTCGGCGCCGAGGCGGTCCTGCTCGGTCGCCTACCGCTCTGGGGCCTTGCCGCCGGCGGCGAGGAGGGCGCGGAAGCGGTCTTGCGCATGATCGTCGGCGAGATGGATACGGCGATGGCGTTTCTGGGCGCGGAGCGCGTGGCGGAGTTGCGCTCCCCGTCATTCCGGGGCGATGCGCCGCATCGAACCCGGAATCCAGAGGCTGTGGAGCGAGATTCCGGGTTCGCGCACGCGCGCCCCGGAATGACAGTCTGATGCGCTACTCCGCCGCGTCGGCCGCTTCCAACGTCGGATAGTCCGTATAGCCCTTGGCGCCGCCGCCGTAGAAGGTGTTCTTGTCCCATTCGTTGAGCGTCGCGCCCTTCTTCAACCGCTCGACCAGGTCGGGGTTGGAGATGAACGGCTTGCCGAACGCGATGAGGTCGGCAGCGCCGGCATCGAGCACCTTCGTCGCCAGCTCGAAATCGTAGCCGTTGTTGGCGATATAGGCGCCGGAGAAGCGCTTGCGCAGGTCCGCATAGTCGAACGGCGCAAAATCGCGCGGGCCACCGGTCGCGCCTTCCACGACGTGCAGATAGACGAGCTTCAAGGCATTGAGCCCGTCGACGATGTGGTCGAACAGCGCTTGCGGATTGGAATCGGAGATGTCGTTCGCCGGCGTAACCGGCGAGATGCGGATGCCGGTGCGATCGGCGCCGGCCTCGGCAGCGACCGCCTTCGAGACTTCCAGCATCAGCTTGGCCCGGTTCTCGATCGAGCCGCCGTAGGTGTCGGTGCGCTTATTGGCGCCGTCTTTCGCGAACTGGTCGAGCAGATAGCCGTTGGCGCCATGGATCTCGACGCCGTCGAAACCCGCTTCCAGCGCATTCTTCGTGGCGCGCTTGAAATCGTCGATGATCCCTGGAATTTCGGCGAGCTCGAGCGTGCGCGGCTCGGAGACGTCGGCGAAGGTGCCATTGACGAAGGTCTTGCCCTTGGCGCGGATCGCGCTAGGAGCGACCGGCGCGCCGCCATTGGCCTGAAGCGCGGTGTGCGAGATGCGTCCGACATGCCAGAGCTGGATGAAGATGCGCCCGCCGCGCTCATGCACGCGATCGGTGACCTTGCGCCAGCCGGCGACCTGGTCTTTGGAATAGATGCCGGGCGTATCCTGATAGCCCTGGCCCTGCTGGGAGATCTGGCTTGCCTCGGTGACCAGCAGCCCGGCGGAGGCGCGCTGCCCGTAATAGTCGGCCGCAAGCGGGCTCGGCACGAAAGTCCCGGGCGCGGCGCGATTGCGCGTCAGAGGCGCCATCACGAAGCGATTGGCCAGCGAGATCGGGCCAAGCTTATAGGGCTCAAACAATTTGGTCGGACGGCTCATGGGGGGATGCTCTCAGGCAGTGACAGGTCAAGCAGACTTGTGCATCGCCACACGCTGCGCAAGGGCGAAGCCATTCCGAAAGTGCAGGCGAGCTGCGCCAGGGCGACACCAAGGAAGCTGAAAGAGGATAGCTCTTCTGCAATTTCATCCGCGGCAGCGGAGTTGATCTCCGTGCCGCGGAAAATATGGATCACAAATCTCAGTTCATGCCGAGGAAATCGCGCTTGCCGATCTCGACGCCGTTATGGCGCAGGATGCCGTGCGCGGTGGCGGCATGGAAATAGAAGTTCGGCAGCGAGACCGAGCTGAAGAATTGCTGCCCCTTCAATGTAACGGACCGGTCGGGGCCGGCCGGGAATGTGACGTCCTTGGCATCGGCGCCGTCGAACTGCTCGGGCTTGAACGATTTCACGAAGTCGATGGTCTTTGCCAGCCGCTGCTTCAATTCCGCGAACGTCGTCTCGGTGTCCGGCATCGACGGCACCTCGGTATGCGTGAGCCGCGCACAGCCCTTGGCCGCGAAGTCGCTGACGAGCTGGATCTGCTTGCCGAATGGCAGCATGTCCGGGAAAAGCCGAGATCCGATCAGCACGCCGGGCTCGATCTTCCTGGCCGCGCAATGGGCTTCCGCCTTGTTGAGCAGACCGGAGAGACTATTCAGCATCTGCAAATAGGCAGGGACGACGGCGTCGTAAAAGGACATGTGAAGCTCTCTCTTCTCGTTGGGATGTCAGGAGGTTTCCTGATCCCAAGACATGGGAGCATCGCAGGAAAATACAATCGCCGAGGTGGCGTTCGCGGGTCAAAAATTCTACCGCACCACGCCCGCCGGCTGTGCCTGCGCGGTGCCGCCGCGCATGCGCGCGAGCAGCTCCGCGGTCGGCCAGGAATCCGCGGGCAGGCCGTACTTGACCTGCATCGCCTTTACGGCACTGCGGCTCTGCTGGCCCAGCACGCCGTCGACCTTGCCGACGTTGAAGCCGGCGCGCACCAGGAGCTGCTGCAATTCCTTCAGCTCGTTGAACGGCAGTTGCGCCACCGGTTGCGCGGGCTTCCGCATGGGAGCTGCGCCTGCGATGCGCGAGGCGAGGTAGCCGGCGGTGGTGGAATAGATCAGCGAGTTATTCCATTCGGTGTAGGCCGCGAAATTCGGATAGGCCATGAAGGCCGGGCCTGTTCGTCCCATCGGCAGCAGCACGGAGGCGGCGAGATTGTCGTTCGGCAGCGGCCGGCCGTCGGGATAGGTCACCCCCAGCTGTGCCCATTTCGAGCGCGGCTGCTGCACCGAGAGGTCAGTCTGCTCCCACGGCAGGTTTGCGGGCACCTTGATCTCTTCCAGCCACGGCTCGCCGCGCCGCCACTTCAAGCCGTTGGCGATGTAGTTGGCGGTCGAGCCGATCACGTCCGGTCCGCTGCGGAGCAGATCGCGCCTTCCGTCGCCGTCATAATCGACGGCGTAGTTGACGTAATGCGTCGGCAAGAACTGCGTCTGCCCGAGCTCGCCGGCCCAGGAGCCGATCATCTCGGCAGGGCTGAGATCGCCGCGGTCGATCACCTTGAGCGCCGCGATGGTCTCGCCCACGAACATCTCCGAGCGGCGGCAGTCATAGGCGAGCGACACCAGCGATTTCAGCGTCGGCAAATTGCCCATGTTGGCGCCGAAATCGCTCTCCAGTCCCCAGAACGCGGCGATCACCGCCGGCGGCACGCCGTATTCCTTCTCGGCGCGTGCGAACGCTGCCGCGTATTGCTTGATGTGCTGCTGGCCGTTCTGCATGCGATAGGTCGCGGCCATTCGCCCGGCGAATTCGGTGAAGAGCTGGCCGAACACGCGCTGGCCGCGGTCGCGGTTGACGATGCCCTGATCGTAGACGAGGTAGGGTGAGGCCTCGCTGATCGCGCGCTGCGACACGCCGGCGGCGATCGCTTGTTGCTTCACCTCGGTAAGGAAGCGGTCGAAGCTCGCGCCATTGTGGCACGAGGCCGCGCGCGGCGAGGGTGCGGCGGGCTTCGGCGCCGCGGGCTTTGCGGGCGGCGGCAGCAATTGGGCGGAAGCGGTTGTGGAGAGTGCGAGCAGCGTGACGGCCGCGATCGCGAATCGGGTCTGGAGCATAAGGTTTCCGGCAGCGGGAAGGGCAATCGTGGAATCTGCCGAAGTTTAGGTGAAGTCCCGGCCTCACGCCATCCCTTGGACGCCTAGCCGAACAGCCGCAGCAATAGCGCCTTGCCGACCGGGAGCGCCCGGATACCGCGATAGGCGCGGACATATTCGCCGGCATAGAATGCCCGGATCGCATGGACGCGCGTGTCCATGCCTTCCTCGAACCTGACGGCAAATCCGTCCACAGTCCGTCGCACCACGATCGCCGCGATGGCGCGGCCATAGATGCGGCATTCGATCGCGCTGCCGACCGCGGGCGGGTCGGGATCGATCAGCCGCCCGCCCGTGATGGAGATATCGGCGAGCCGCGCCAGATGCGACGCGCCGCCCTGGCGCAGCAGGATCGTCTCGTTGCGATTGAACCGCTCGGCCTTGCGCTTGCGCGGCTGCTCGATGCAGACGAAGCAGACCACGGTGAGGACGACGGCGTTGTAGAGGCTCCAGCCCAGCGCCAGCCCGCCATAGGCGATGTTCTCACCGCGCAAGTGCAGGATGAAGGCATAGGCGATGGCCGCGAGCGTGATCAGAAGCATGCCGCCATAGAGCCGCAGCAGCGGCCATTCGACGAATTTCTTGTCGCGGTCCCCGCCTTTGGCAGTGACCTTGAACTTGTGCCCTTTCGGTTTCAGCAAGCCGGTCGTCACCGCCTTGAGCACCGCGGGCGCCGCCACGAGCTGGGACACATCCGTCATCATGGCAAGCGCACGGCCATGCGACAGCCAGGTCATGGCGAGCCCATGCCAGACATAGTACGGCAGGAAGAACTGCAGCAGCTCAGACAGATCAGCCTGCACGGCCTTGATGCCGAAAAGCAGGAACAGCCAGGGCACGACCAGCCCGAACATCCTCGTCGGGTAAACCGCAGCCCAGCTCATGAAAGCGTCGACCAGCGACAGCCGGTCGATGAAGGAGAGCTTCGAATCCCGCGACAGCGGACCGCTGCGGCCGCGTACGATCTGCATGAGGCCGAGGCACCAGCGGCCACGCTGGGTGATGTATTCCTTCAGCCCCTCCGGCGCGAGGCCGATCGTCAGCCGCTCGTTGAGATAGACGGTCTTGAGGCCGCGCTCCTTCAGGCGAAGCGTGACGAGATAGTCCTCCGTCACCGAATCGGTCGGAAAGCCACCGATCGCCTTCAAGCCGTCGTAGCGGATCAGCGAGGACGTGCCGCAGCAGAACGCGACGCCCCAGGCATCCTTGGCCGGCATCAAGATGTCGAAGAAGAAGCGCTGCTCGTCGGGCCACACGTCGGACGCAGCGAGGTTGGTCTGGATCGGATCGGGGTTGATGAAATGCTGCGGCGTCTGCACCACGCCGACGGATGCATCGTCCATCAGGCTGATGGTCCGCGCGAGAAAATCCGGCCGCGGCACGAAGTCGGCGTCGAGGACGGCGATGAAGTCCGGCCGTTCCGGCAGCGCGCCGACATGATTGAGCGCGTGGTTGATGTTGCCCGCCTTGGCATGGCGGTTGTCGGGACGCGTGAGGTAGTGGCAGCCGAGTTCGCCTGCGAGGTGCCGCAGCCACAGGCGCCGGCCGTCGTCGAGCACCCAGACGCGGTAATTGCCGTACTCCATTCCGGTCGCGCCGATGATCGTGCGCTCGAGGATCGATCGCTCCTCGTTATAGGTACAGATGAAGACGTCGATCAGCGGCGCCTTGGGATCGGTGGCGCGACCGTCGACATCGGTGGTGCGCCTGGTGGTGCGGCTGAGGAACAAGAGTGACAATGCGACCGCGACCAGCGAGGCCGCTTCCGCCAGCATGAAGGGATAGCCGAAGAAGCAATCCGCCGTCAGCCCAGGTGGCGGCAGGGTCTTGGTGACGCGCCAGTAGAAGTAGCGCAGCAGGAGGACGAACGACACGCCGGTCAAAAGCGAACGCGCCAGCGTGTTGTCGCGCCTCAAGAGCGGCACCATCGCCATGAAGGCGCCGAGCGCGAGAAAGCCGGGCGCCAGTGCTGCCATCATGGCGTGGTCTCGTTGCGACCAAAGACGACGCGCCCGGTCCGTCCCACCGTGCAACCGTGCACGGCGGCTTCGCCGATCGCCACCGTCACGCGATAGGGCTCCTTGTTCAGCGCGTCGGGATTGATGGCGAGATTGGCGGGCGCACCGGCGGCGCCGGTCAGGTTGACGACGGTGCCGGAGATCGGCTCGCCGCCGTCATTCGGCTCGAAGGTGGCGTGGTCGCCGAGCTGCAGGCGATTATAGACGCTCTCGGTGACGTTGGCCGTGACCACCGCGCCGCTGCAATCGAGCACCTTGAGCAGGGGCTGACCGGCCTGTACGTCCTCGCCTGGCGAGGTCATCATCTCCCAGATGCGGCCTGCGACCGGAGTTTTGATGTCGGCCTCGGAAAGATCGGCGAAGCGGATCTCTTCGACGATGATCTCGTTGCCAAGCCAGGTGATCTCGGTGTCGATGCGCGAAAGATCGGCCTCGAGATCGTGCGCGCGCTGGCGCATCTCTTCCTCGCGCTGCACCGAGCTCGGCCGGTCGTTGTAGCTGTCGCCGAGGAACGAGCCGGCCTGCGCCGCGGTCAGCTCGACCTTGGCCGCATCGAGCCGCTTGCGCGCGCCGAGCTCGGTCTGCTGCGCCACCGAAAGCTCACGCGTCAGCCGCGCGAGCTCGACCGTGGAGACGTTGCCGGTTTTTGCCAGCGACGAGGCGCGGTCGACGGCGGCGCTGGCCTCCTCGCGCCGCGCCGCGGCCGCCTCGATCGAGGTCTGGATCTCGGCGATGCGCGCCTCGAGCTGGAGGACGCGTCCGTCCCTGAACTGCGCGGCCTGACGTGCGAGGTCTGCTTGCGCGGCTTGTGCGGAGGCGAGCTTGGCGGCGACGCTTGGCCGCTCGTTCTCCAGGCGCGACTTCTGCCGCCGGAGATCGTCGAGCCGCGTGCGATCGCCGCGCGAGTTCACCACGCGCAGCACGAGGGTGCCGGCCTCGAGCCTGGCCTGGTCCTTGAGGGGGGCGGCCGCGGCGACGCGGCCCCCGATCGGCGCACGCAGGGTGACGAGGCGCGAGTTCAGCACGGCTTCGACACTGGAATTCTGCAACATGGCGCGCAGCGGCAGCCAGCCGAACACGGCAATCACGGCAAGGCCTGCTGCGATCTTCAAGCCCCGCCAGAAGTGTGGCCAGCGTCGCGCCGGTTCCGCGGCCTCCATCCGGGCGGCGGGTTCCTGCGGGTGTTCCTCTTCGGCAAACAGGCGCTCCTGCAGCGCATGCTGCAAGCTCCTGGCATCCAAACTCCTGGCATCGGAAGCACTTTCTGCCTCGTGCGCGGAGGACGGAGATGTATCGCCGGCGGAAGCCGCTCGAGACCGGTCCATCATGGGCAGTCACCTTGCTGACTGGTGGCAATGGAACCGGGTAATGCCCAGGCAGGCCTGGGGTGCCCGGTTATCGTCGATTAAGCGACGGCTGCCTTTCCAACGGGTAAACTTCGGCGTGGGCTTTGGCACAAATGCGCGGTAAGGTTTACCATTGCCGAACTGCCACCTTGCGTGCACGCGCCGCGGCTCTCCGACGCAGCGGCCTATCTTGCGGCGCGACGGCGTATCCATACTTCCATGGCGCCGGCTGAAGGCTAGCCCACGGCCGGTTTACGGAGGCGGCCATGAACTATCTTCGCACAGCAATTCTGCTCGCAGGCCTCACCGCCCTGTTCATGGGCGTCGGCTATCTCATCGGCGGCGCCGCCGGGGCCATGATCGCGCTGGTTATCGCGGCGGCGACCAATCTCTTCACCTACTGGAACTCCGACCGCATGGTGCTCTCGATGTACGGTGCCCATGAGGTCGACCGCGCCAGCGCGCCGGAGCTCGTCGGTCTCGTCGCCGAGCTGGCGGGCCGTGCGGGGTTACCGATGCCGCGCGTGTTCGTGATGGACGAGGCGCAGCCCAACGCGTTCGCCACGGGTCGCAATCCGCAGAATGCCGCGGTTGCCGTCACCGCCGGCTTGATGCATCAGCTCAGCCGCGAGGAGCTCGCCGGCGTGATCGCGCATGAGCTCGCGCACGTCAAAAACCACGACACGCTGCTGATGACCATCACCGCGACGGTCGCGGGCGCGATCTCGATGCTGGCGCAGTTCGGCATGTTCTTCGGCGGCCATCGCAACAGCAATTCCGGCCCCGGCATCGTCGGCTCGATCCTGATGATGATCCTGGCGCCGCTTGCTGCCATGCTGGTGCAGATGGCGATCAGCCGCACCCGCGAATATGCCGCCGACGATCTCGGCGGACGCATCGTCGGTCAGCCGATGTGGCTCGCATCCGCGCTGGTCAAGATCGAGAATGCCGCGCATCAGGTGCCGAACTTCGACGCCGAGCGCAATCCCGCGACGGCGCACATGTTCATCATCAACCCGCTGTCGGGGCACGGCGTCGACAATCTCTTCGCCACCCATCCCTCGACGCAGAACCGCCTCGACGCGCTCCAGCAGCTCGCGGCCGAACTCGGCGCGAACGCGGCGCCGTCGCTTGGCGCCAACGAAAACTATCCCCCGCAAAGTCCATGGGGCCGCTCGTCCTCGCGCGGACCGTGGGGATGAGATGGGCTGCGATTCGCGCGTGTCGTTGTCCTAAAGGACTCTTGCGTTTCGACTCGCTTTGATTCACACCAATGCAACTCGTCTTTTTTGGCGAGTCGGCAGGCCGGACGGCTTGCCGAGTGTGAGAATTCTTTAATCGGAATTGCCGGAGGTGCACATGTTGCACATGAACCGGGCTGTGCGGGACGAGGCAGCGTCGCACGCGAGTTTTCTGGTCAATGCGGAAGGCGCGCTCCTCCTGATGTCCTTCGCACTTGCTGCAGTGGGCTGGTGTTGCCTGCTGGCGATGTGGCTGATGAGAGCGCTCTCCTGGACCGTCTGACTGGGCGACCTGAGGCCCGTGCAGCCGAGATTGTGGCCGGCTTTGTGAGCTGGCGCACACAAGATCGTCCCCGCCGGTGCTAACACCTGCAGACCTCAAGCGTCTGAAAGGGGATGCGTGGCCGGCCTGATGCCGGCGACGGCCGGCGATGACCAGATTAACCGCGCCATTGTTGATCGTGTCGGGCATTCTCGTCGGATTGTCGTTGCACACCGTCGTCAATTGCGGCGATGCCAACGAGCCCGACGTATGCTCGGCCGTGATCGGCTTCAGCCCGTTCCGCGGCCCGCTGATCGCGTTCGCCTACGAGGGGCGCGGCCGCATCGCGCTGCGGCACGGTGACGCCAAACGGGCGATCGCGGATTTCGACCAGGCCATTCATCTCAACCCCAACCGCGCAGCCACCTTCCGCGATCGCGCCCAGGCATATCGGCAGCACGGCGAGCTCGATCTTGCGGTTGCCGATTACGACCAGGCGATCGCGCTCGATCCGAAGCTCGCTACGTCCTATTCCGAGCGGGGGCTCGCGCTGGCGGCCAAGGGCGATCTCGACCGCGCGATCCTGAGCTACAACACCGCCATCCGCCTCGCGCCCAATGATGTCGACGCGCGCGTCAATCGCGGCGTCGCATTGCTCACGAGGGGACGGACGGAGGAAGCCCGCGCCGATTTCGAAGCCGTCCTCGCGCTTCCAGAGCGCCCCGACGGCGCCGCCCATCAGCTTGCCCGCGCCAAGCTCACCGAGCTCGGCGAGCCAAGGCCGACCCACATCTCCGCCCCGCTGCGGTGAGGCAGGGCAGTTACTTGGCCTTCTTTTTTGCAGGCTTCTTCTTGCCCGCCGGCTTTTCTTTCGCCGGCTTCTTCTCAGCCGCCTGCTTCTTCTCAACCGTCTCGGCGGCGGCAGTTGCTGCGAGGCGCATCGACCTTGCGTAGCTGTCGGCGACGTTGTCGGCGGACATCTGGAGGCGCTTGGCCGCAGAGGTGGCCTGCTCCATGGTGTTCTTCGCGATCAGCTTGTAGCGCTCACGGGCGTCCTTGCCCTTGGCCTTGGCCGCCAGGGTATTGAAGCGATCCCGCCGCTCCTTGGCGCGGGCCATCAGGCCCGTGTGGAGCTGTCTTGCCAGTTGCCGGATCACGACATCCAGGTCGGCGTCCGCCATGTCTTTTGTCCTCTTGGTAACGGTCACGATTGTCGCGCGCGACTATGCAGATGCCGCATCCGGACGGCAATGTGAAGGGGCGGGCAGATCGCTTGCACAACTTCGCGCGAGGGCGTGGATCGGCTGCGCGCTTCGGCGTAACATCGCCGCAGGGCACCAGGCCCCAGAGCAGCGAGCCGGAAGGAGGATCCCATGTATGCCGCCATCCGTCAGGCCAAGGCGAAAAGCGGGAGCGCGGAGGAGCTGGCGCGCCGGATCAAGGAAGGCGCGGTTCCCATCATCAGCGATGTCGACGGTTTTCGTGCCTATTACGTGGTCTATGCCGGCGACGACACGGTGACCGCGATCTCCATCTTCGACAAGTTCGAGCAGGCGGAGGAGGCGAACCGGCGCGCGATCGCCTGGATCGAGAAGGATCTGGGCCCGCTTCTCGCCGGCCATGCCAGTGCCGCCGCAGGCCCGGTGATCGTGCATACGCTGGCGTAGGAGTTCGTTGCGGCGCTCTCTCTCCCGTCGTCGTCCCGGCGAAGGCCGGGACCCATAACCCCAGGGAGTAGTTGTGGCGCGAGATCGCAATTGCGAATCTTCGCCAAACGCAATCTTGTGGTTATGGGTCCCGGATCTGCGCTTCGCTTGTCCGGGACGACACCGGAATGTATGGCGTGCGCTCAGCCGCTAATTGCACGCCCCTCACAACTCCCGCGCATTCGAGAACGCGAAGCTCGACACCCGCCTTGTCGTCTCATCCAGGATCAGCGTGCGCGTGATCGGCGGCTCGGCGCGCTGGGCGCAGTTTTCGCGCTCGCAGAGGCGGCAGTTGACGCCGATCGGCGTGCCTTCGGCCTTCTCGAGATCCATGCCGGCGGCGTAAACGAGGCGCGAGGCGTGGCGGATCTCGCAGCCGAGACCGATGGCAAAGCGCGGCTGCGGCAGAGGGTGGGGCGCGACGGGCCGGCGCACCATCTGCGCGATCGAGAAGTAGCGCGTGCCGTCGGGCAGCTCGATCACCTGCTTCAGAAGCCGGTCCGGCGTGTCGAAGGTCGAATGCACGTTCCACAAAGGGCAGGTGCCGCCGAATTTCGAGAACGGGAAGGTCCCGGAGGAAAAGCGTTTTGAGACGTTTCCGGCATTGTCGACGCGGAGCAGGAAGAAGGGGATGCCACGCGCGTTCGGCCTCTGCAACGTTGTCAGGCGGTGGCAGACCTGCTCGAAGCCGGAATTGAAGCGCTGCGCCAGCACGTGGATGTCGTAGTTCAGCGCGTCCGCTGCCGCGAGGAACGGCTGGTAGGGCATCATCACGGCGGCGGCGAAATAATTGCCCAGCGTGATGCGGAACAGGCGCCGCGGCGCATCGTCCAGCGGCCCGGCGCGACCGATGATGGTTTCGAGATGCTGGGCGCATTCACCGAGCCCGAGCTGGAACGCAAGCTGGAATGCGCGGCCGGGCGGATCGACCAGCTCGGAGATCAGGAGCTGGCGGCGATGGCGGTCGAAGCGCCGCAAGGTCTCGCGCATCACGTCGACCGGCATGATGCGGGTCTGCACCGAATGCTTTTCGCGCAACCGCGTCACGAGGGCGGCGTAAAGCCCTTCGGCCGGGACGTTCAATTCGTCGCGCAGGCTTTCTGCGGCCTGTTCGAGCTCCGGGAAATAGTTGCGGTTGGCCTCGATCAGCTCGCGAACGCGTTCGACCGGATTGGCCTCATAGCGCGTGCCGACGTCGCGATCGGCCATCTGCGCGGCCGCCAGCGTCTCGCCCTGGCGCGCCTCGGTATAGGCGGCGTAGAGCCGTTGCAGTGCATGGGTGACGCCGGGGCAGAGCTCGGCGAGGTCGCGCAGCTCCTGCTTGGGTACGTCGATCTGGCGGAACAGAGGATCGGAAAAGATCTCGTTCAGCTCGGCGAAGAAGCGGTCTTCGTCGGCGGTGGCGAGGTCGCGCAGGTCGAGGTCGTAGGTCTCGGCCAGCCGCAGCAGGATCTGGGCGGTCACCGGGCGCTGGTTGCGCTCGATCAGGTTGATGTAGCTCGGCGAGATCCCGAGCCCCTCGGCGATCTGGGTCTGCGACAGCCCCAATTGCTGCCGGATCCGCCGGAAGCGCGGGCCGACGAAGAGTTTTTTGCCGGAATCGGTAGCCATTCAGCGCTTCTCCGGAGGCGATAAGGACAGCCTCATTGACCCAATGTTTTTACAAATTTTACAAAATAACACATGTGACATGTTCTTATGTTACATGACATCACCATTCGAATACAAGCCTACTGTACGAGATATGGATTCTCGCGTTTAGCTCTCAGCACGCATTTCGCAATGCACTGTCAAGAATGTCGACAAGAACGGCGAACACAGACGCTGCAATTTGTCGCCAGCCAAGGGATCACGGATATGAATTTCCAACCGCGCGAGATCAGCGACCGGGCCATCCAGGGACCGGCTTCCTATCAGAGCGAGATTGAGGCGGCCGAAGCGCTCCTCAAGACCAAGGAGACCTGGAACGGCGTGACCGCCGAAGCCGTGGCGCGCATGCGCCTGCAGAACCGCTTCAAGACCGGCCTGGACGTTGCCCGCTACACTGCGGCGCTGATGCGCGCCGACATGGCCGCCTATGACGCTGACAGCACCAAGTACACCCAGTCCCTCGGCTGCTGGCATGGCTTCATCGCCCAGCAGAAGCTGGTCTCGGTCAAGAAGCACTTCGGCACGACCGATCGCCGCTATTTGTACCTCTCGGGCTGGATGATCGCCGCGCTGCGCTCGGAGTTCGGACCGCTGCCCGACCAGTCGATGCACGAGAAGACCTCGGTGCCGGCCCTGATCGAGGAGCTCTACACGTTCCTGCGTCAGGCGGACTCCCGCGAGCTCAACGATATCTTCCGCAGCTTGGATGCCGCCCGCAAGGAAGGCGACAAGGCGAAGGAAAAGGCGCTGATCGAGAAGATCGACAACTTCCGGACCCACGTCGTGCCCGTCATCGCCGACATCGATGCCGGCTTCGGTAATGCCGAGGCGACCTATCTGCTCGCCAAGAAGATGATCGAGGCGGGCGCCTGCGCGCTCCAGATCGAAAACCAGGTCTCGGACGAGAAGCAGTGCGGCCACCAGGACGGCAAGGTCACCGTGCCGCACGAGGTCTTCCTGGCGAAGATCCGCGCCTGTCGCCATGCTTTCCTCGAACTAGGCGTCGAGGACGGCATCATCGTGACCCGCACCGACTCGCTCGGCGCCGGCCTCACGCAGCAGATTGCCGTCAGCCACAAGCCCGGCGACATCGGCGATCAGTACAACAGCTTCCTGGATTGCGAGGAGGTGACGGCGGCGAACGCCCGCAACGGCGACGTCATCATCAACCAGAACGGCAAGATGATGCGTCCCAAGCGCCTCGCCAGCAACCTCTATCAGTTCCGCCCCGGCACCGGCGAAGATCGCTGCGTGCTCGACTGCATCACCTCGCTGCAGAACGGCGCTGACCTGTTGTGGATCGAGACCGAGAAGCCGCATATCGAGCAGATCGCCAAGATGGTCGACCGCATCCGCAAGGTGATCCCGAACGCGAAGCTGGCCTACAACAACTCGCCGTCCTTCAACTGGACGCTCAACTTCCGTTGGCAGGTCTATGACGCGATGAAGGAAGCCGGCAAGGATGTCAGCAAGTACAGCCGTGCGGAGCTGATGAAGGCGGAATACGACAACACGCCGCTGGCGATCGAAGCCGACGAGCGGATCCGGACCTTCCAGGCCGATTCGGCCAAGCGCGCCGGCATCTTCCACCATCTGATCACGCTGCCGACCTATCACACGGCCGCTCTGTCCACCGACAATCTCGCCAGGGAATATTTCGGCGAGCAGGGCATGCTGGGCTATGTGAAGAACGTCCAGCGCGCCGAGATCCGTCAGGGCATCGCCTGCGTGAAGCATCAGAACATGGCGGGCTCCGACATCGGCGACGACCACAAGGAGTACTTCGCCGGCGAGGCTGCCCTGAAGGCGGGCGGCGCCCACAACACGATGAACCAGTTCGGCTAACGGTGGACGTGAGGAGACTGACAATGAGCAAAGGCAGCAATTTCTGGGTGATCGGCGGCGAGTTCGGTTCGATGAACTTCCACAAGCTCGTGGAAGGCTCGGCCCAGGTGCAGGGTCCGTTCAAGACCCGTAAGGAAGCCGAGGACGCCTGGCGGGTGGTCTCGGAAGAGAACCGCCACAAGGCCGGCGTTCGCTTCTCCATCGTGGAAGAACCCCAACGCGCTCCGGCAGCCTAAGGCGCTGCCGTTCAAATCAAGAAACGTCCAAGGACGGACGATCCCATCCAGGCTCTGCCTGGGTGGGGTCGTCTGTTTTTGGGACAGGGAAAACCGTCTTTGGACGGCGTAAGTATCTGGAATTATACGGCCTTTGCGAAGATCATGGTTGCTGATAGGTTAACGGCGCCAGTCGAGTTACGAGGCCGAAAATGTCAGAGCCCGAGATTAGCGGGACCAATCCCAGCCAGCCGCGCACCGTGCGGCTGCGCGATGCGCTGTTGCGGGCGCGGATCGAGGCCGCCGACCGGACCGGCGTCGTCGTGGATCTGCGCGATGCCGAGGTGGCACGGCTGGAGATCCTCAACGACGCGCTCGATCCCTTGTTCGCGCAGGTCCCGGAGCAGATCGACCTGTTCGACCGCGGCGTCAGCCAGGGCGACACGCCGCGGCTGTGGATCGACGTCGTTGCCCACATCATGATGGGACGCGACAAGCGGATGTATCGCTTCGTCCAGGACACCCGCTTCGGCCGTATCGTGCTCGCCGAATCGCATGACACCGCGGTCATCGTCGATGCGGTGACGGACTACGTCGCCCGCCGCATGATCGAGCGCGAGCACGCGATGGTCGTGCCGCCCGAGCCGAAGGCGGCGGAGCCGGAAAAGCCGCGCCGCTCGCGCATCTGGCCCTTCCTGCTCGGCTTCATCCTCGGTGCCGCCGCCCTGTTCGGCGTCGCCGTGCTTGCGGTCTTGCAGAGCTGGTGAGCAACAGCACCGTCATTCCGGGTTCATGCTTCGCATGCCCCGGAATGACAGTTTCACACCAGCCGCACATGCTTGATCTGCCGAACCTGCAATCCATGATCCAGGCTGTGCACGGCCTGCTCGCAGCGCCAGCCGGCATTGTCCTTTTCGATGGCGAACAGATTATACGCCGCCGCAGGATAACGCCCATGCGCCAGCGCCGAGGCCGAGGGCACGCCGACCGCCGGCACGTTGCCGTTCGGCCCTTCGAACCACATCGTCGAATGCACGTGGTCGTGGCCGTGCAGGATCAGCTCGACGCCGTGCTGCCTGATCAGCGCGAGCAACGCATCCGAATCGGTCAGCCGCTTGTGGCGCGACTTCGACCGCAGGGGATGATGCACGAGCAGAACGCGAAAGACGTCCTCGCTCGAAAGCCGCGCCAGCACCGCTGCGAGCGCTGCGAGTTGGTCGCGGCCGAGCGTGCCCGTCGCCATCAGGGGTGCCGTCGGCACCGCCGTCGACAGGCTGATCAGCGCCGCCGGTCCGCGCCGGCGTACGGCGGGAAAGAAGCTCGCTGCAGGCTCGTCGCCGGCAATGTAATCCAGGAAAGTTTCGCCAAAGCGCTGGCGGGTCGCGCTGACATAGGCGTCGTGATTGCCGGGGATCGCGGTGACGCGATCCGGCGGACCGACGCCTTCGAGCCAGGCCAGCGCTGGTGCGAACTCCGCCTCCAGCGCCAGGTTGACGAGGTCTCCCGTCACCGCGATGTGGTCGGGGCCTTGCGCCTTCATGTCCGTGACCAGCGCGTCGAGCACCTCGCGCCGCTGATATTTGTGGCGATTGCGCGCCCAGTTGACATAGCCGAGCGCACGCTTGCCCGCGAGCTCGATCAGCCGGGGCCTCGGCATCGGCGCTAGATGCGGGTCGGACAGATGCGCGAGTGTGAACGGTGCCATCAGATGCGCGATTGCCTCGCTATTCCCGTGCTGTAATGGCAAGGTCTGTCTTGCGACGCAAGGAAAGCTTCAAGGAAAGCTTCAAGGGAGTCTTGGAAGGAGCCTGATGGCAGCACGTCTGGACCAGATGCGACGGAAATACGAGTACCTGCTGCGGCGTGTCTTCCACTCCTACTTCCTGCTCGCTCGCGGCATGACGCTCGGAGTCCGCGCTGTGGTGCTGGATCGGGACGATCGCGTCTTCCTGGTCAGGCACAGCTATGTCGACGGCTGGTATCTGCCGGGCGGCGGTGTCGATCTCGGTGAAACCATGGAAGCTGCGATGCGGCGCGAATTGAAGGAGGAGGGCGATATCGACCTCACCGGGGAGGCGGTGCTGCACGGCATCTTCCTCAACAGCCACGTCTCGCGCCGCGACCATGTCGCGGTCTATGTGGTCAGGGAGTTCAGCCAGGACCGCCTGCCGGAGCCCAACCGCGAGATCGTCGAATGCGGGTTTTTCGCAAGCTCGGCCCTCCCCGAGGGCACCACGCCCGGCACGCGGCTGCGGATCGCGGAGGTGCTGGAGGGCCGCCCGCAGATTGTCACGTGGCGATGATGGGCGGCTATGCTACTAGGGCGGCGCGTTCCCCGCGCGCCATGGACCACGGATGAAGAGCCTCAAAATTACCTTCGGCCTGATCTGCCTTGGGATCCTCGCCAGCAACATCGTGACGATGTCGCGCTGGAACGAGGCGCGCGGCGTCTATGACGATGTCTGCTATCTGCGTCAGGCCCATCTGTTCCAGCGCTTTGGCATCGGTGGATTCAACACGAATGCGGCGCTGGATTACGATCATTATTTCCGGGGCAAGCTGCAGGAGATCGCCTACGCCGAATGGCAGGATCCGGCGCGCTGGCCCTGCCACACGCCGATGCCGGGCGACAAATTCGTGCTGCAATATCCGCCCGGTACGGGCGCGCTGCTCGCATTGTTTCCGGCCGGGCATCAGGTGGTGCCGCTCTATGTCAGCGCGAGCCTGATCGTCTGTGCCCTTGCGCTAATCGGCATCTTCGCGGCGCCCACGCTGCCGTTGACTGCGGGTGCCGGCGTGTTCGGCGCGCTCGCCGTCTATCTCATGATCAACCCGGCCAAGGCGAGCTATTCGATCGCGCCGACCATGGCGGTCTGCGCCGCCGCGGGATTCTTGACAGCGTGGTGGCTGGTCAGGGCGCGGCAGAGCCTGTGGCCGATCATGCTGGTCGGCCTCCTGTTGGGGGTCTCCGTCAATTTCCGCTTGCCCAATGTGCTGCTTGCGGCCGGCTATTTCCTGTTCCTCGGTATTCCCTTCGTGTGGTCACGTAAGGTCATCACCTTCGCGCAGGGCCTTGGCTTCGGCGCTGCGGTCCTTGTCGGCATGACGCCGACCCTGGTGGCCCAGGCCGTCAACGCCGGCAGTCCGCTGGCCACCACCTATGGCAGCGCCGACGTCGTCGCGCCCGCGTTCAGCCTCGGCGTGCTCGGCCAGTATCTGCACGACATGCAGTTCGGGCTGATCGTGCTCGCGATCGGCGCGACCGCCTGGCTACTGCTGACGGGCGAGGGCGGCGTGCGCCAGGTCGCGCTGGTTGCCGCCGGCAACCTCCTGGTCAATCTCGTCTTCTTCCTGAGCCACCCGGTCTTCACACCCTATTACGTCGTGCCGATCGCGATGCTGACGCTGTGGAGCACGTCCTTTGCCGCGCTGATGCAGCCGGTGGAAGCTTCTGAAGAGGCGCCGCTCCGTCGTGGGGCGGCAAGCGTCGGAGCGCTGTCGCGATGACATCGACTGAGCTTCGCATCGCCGTGCTGGTGCCCTGCTACAACGAGGAGGCGGCGGTCGCGACCGTCGTCGCCGATTTCCGCAAGGCGTTGCCCTCGGCCGAGATCTACGTTTACGACAACAATTCGCGCGACCGCACGGCGAGCGTCGCGCGCGAGGCCGGTGCGATCGTGCGCAGCGAGCGGCGGCAGGGCAAGGGCCACGTGGTGCGCCGCATGTTCGCCGACGTCGAGGCCGATGTCTATGTGCTCGTCGATGGCGATGCGACCTACGATGCGCCGAGCGCGTCGCGCATGATCGACAAGCTCCTCGACGAACATCTCGACATGGTCGTCGGCCTTCGCATCGATCAGGCACAGGCCGCCTACCGGCGCGGCCATCGCACCGGCAACCGCATGCTGACCGGCTTCCTGTCGTCGACCTTCGGCCAGGCCTTCAAGGACATCCTGTCCGGCTACCGCGTGTTCTCTCGCCGCTTCGTCAAATCCTTCCCCGTGCTCGCCGACGGCTTCGAGATCGAGACCGAGCTTGCGGTTTATGCGCTCGAACTGTCGCTGCCGGTCGCCGAGGTCGAGACGCCCTATTACGCGCGCCCCGAAGGCTCGTTCTCGAAGCTCAACACCTGGCGTGACGGTTTTCGTATCCTCGGCACCATGCTCAAGCTCTACCGCTCCGAGCGGCCGTTGCGCTTCTTCACGGTGATCGGAATTCTGCTGGCGCTGGTGTCGATCATCCTCGCGATTCCGATCGTGATCACCTTCATCGAGACCGGCCTCGTGCCGCGCTTCCCGACTGCCTTTCTGTCGATGGGCTTGATGATCACGGCGCTGTTGTCGGTGTCGTCGGGGCTCGTGCTCGACACGGTCACGCGAGGACGGCGGGAAATGAAGATGCTCGCCTACCTGTCTCAGCCGGCGCTGAAAAGGAACTGAAGTTGAGCGCCGCGCCGATGGACCTTGGTCCTTTCAGATGCTATCCCGCTCTTTGTATTGACGCGTTTTCTTAACGCGAACCGGTGCCCACCTCGCTCGAAAACGCTATGCCAAGATGAACGATCTCTCAGTCACCATCCTTCCCGAGGCCGCCGGCGACGCGCAGGCGATCGAGCGGCTGCACGAGCGCACCTTCGGGCCCGGACGCTACGTGCTCAGCGCCTACCGCATCCGCGAGCACGTCGATCATCTGCTCGAGCTCTCCTTTACAGCCCGCATCGGCACGCTGATGGTTGGCTCGGTGCGCCAATTGCCGATCACGATCGGCGATACCAAGGCGCTGCTGCTCGGTCCGCTCACCGTCGAGCCGCCGTTCCGCGGCCGCGGCGTTGGCCGCCTGCTGCTCGAGCGCGCGCTGAAGGATGCGAAGGCGCAGGGCCACGCCATCGTTCTGCTGGTCGGCGACGAGCCCTATTACAGCCGCGTCGGCTTCAAGCCGGTGCCCAAGGGCCGCATCACCATGCCGGGCCCGGTCGATGCCAGCCGTATCCTCGTCTTCGAACTCGTCGATGGCGCGTTCGAGGGGGTGTCCGGGCAGGTCGGTCCCGACTGGAGCAGGGCGCGCGGCTAGATCAAGGCGTGTGCTCATCCAACGCCGATTGACCGATCCTGAATGCGAAAGCCGGATACGCTATACTGTCGGTGCGGTTTGTGCCAAAAACCGTGGGTGCGAACCTGACGAAAGGACGTGTGAAGTTTGGCCGCATCCAAAAAGGGCGCCGAGCCCGCGGAACGCCAGAACGGGATTGATCGGACCATCGATCTCCTGGAAGCGCTGCTGCATTTGCGCGCGCCCTCCAGGCTCAGCGACCTCGCGAAGCAGATGGGCGCGCCGCGGTCGACGGTCTATGCCATCGCCAACCGCCTGATCGCGGCGGACCTGCTCGAGAGCGTTGGCGAGGGCGGCCAGGTCTATTTCGGCAAGGCGGTGCATCTCTACGGCCGGGCCTATGCGGAGGCCAATCCCCTGCATCGCCGATGCCGCGAAGCCCTCGACAGGCTGGCGACCGAGCATAGCGCGACCGCGCAACTCTGCGCGCTACGTGGCCGCAAATACGTCGTGGTCGATACAAGGGACGGGTCGGGCCTGTTCCGGATCACGACGGATGTCGGCGTCGAGGTGCCGCTGCCGTGGACTGCATCCGGCAGGTTGCTGCTCGATCACATGAGCCCTTCGGAGATTCGTGCGTTCGTTCCGAAGGAGGATTTTCGCCTTCCGGACGGACGCCTGATCGATGTCGGTGATTTCATCAAGGATGTCGCGCGCGCGAGGCGCGACGGCAGATGCGTGACGACGGCACTGTCCGATCGGTTTACGTCGTGTCTTGCCGCGCCCATCCGCGACAAGAAGGGGGTCGCGGTCGCGACGCTTTGCTTTGTCGTTCCCGCAGACTCGCTGAAGGAACGCAGGGCCGCGCTGCTCGACGACCTGGTCGCCACCGCAACCGAACTCTCAGATCGCCACTGAGCCGAGCCGACAGGCTGCGCACGCTCGATGCACCCGCATCGTCTTTGCGCTGTCTTCTCGTGCGCAGTCTTCGCGCCGTCTTCGCCGCGTGCGCAACGCATTCAGGCGAGGCGGTTCGCAATGTCCGGGCTTGACATCACGACGCCGTCATATCTAGCATGACACTATAAGATAACGTTGTCCAGTATAAGAGACAACACAGCAGCCGGCGGATCCCGTGTTGCGACGGCACGAAAGTCATCATCCCGCGTTTTCGAGGAGAGGATTCAAAATGGCGAAGGCAAGCCAACAGGTACCCGGGCGACGCTGGCTGATCGGCTGTCTGCTCGGCGTCGGAATCCTCATCAACTACATCGATCGTGTCGGGCTCTCCGCCGCGACGCCCGAACTCACCAGGGAGCTTGGCCTCACCGCCACCGACATCGGCCTGCTCGGCAGCGCGTTCTTCTGGACCTATTCGCTGCTGCAAGTCCCCGGCGGCATGGTGCTCGACCGCTTCGGCGTCACGACCGTCGGCCGCGCCAGCAGCTTCCTCTGGGCGGTCGCTGCCACCATCACCGCGCTCGCCAGCGGACTTTGGGGCATCGCCGCCGCGCGTCTGTTGCTCGGGGTCGCGGAAGCGCCGGCGTTTCCGGCAAGCCAGAAGGCGACCGGCCACTGGTTTCCGCTCGACGAACGCGCGCGTTCGACCGCGATCTTCGATTCCGCCGCCAAATTCTCCAACGTGATCGGCGTGCCGCTCGTCGCCTATGTGATCTTTCTCTACGGCTGGCGCTGGGGCTTCGGCGTCACGGCGTTGCTGAGCTTTCTGTATTTCGTCGCCTACTACGTCATCTATCGAAATCCGAGCGAGGATCCGAACCTCTCCAAGGCGGAGCATGCCTACATCGTCGCCGGCGGCGGCACGCCGGAAGGCCCGGCCACGGCCGGGCAGAGCCGCATGCTCGGCTACCTCTTGCGCAACCGCAAGGTCTGGGGGCTGACCATCGGGTTCTCGGCCTATGGCTACACCTTCTATCTCTTCCTCACCTGGCTCCCGGGCTATCTCGCCCAGACCATGCATATGAACCTGATGTCGGCTGCGGGCTATTCGACGATCCCCTGGATTTTCGCGACGTTGTCGGACCTCCTGATCGGCGGGTTCCTGGTGGATCACTTGATCGCGCGGGGCTACGACAGCACGAGGGTTCGCCAGTCGGTGATCATCGTCGGCATGCTGATGGGGCTCGCCGTGATCGGCGCCGCGTTCACCGTGAAGCCGGGCTGGGCGCTGCTGTGGCTGTCGATCGCGATCTCGGGGCTGTCCGCCGCCGCGCCCGTCGGGTCGTCGATCGTGTCGCTGATTGCGCCCAAGGGCGGCGCGGGAACCGTCGGCGGCATTCTCAATTTCACCAACAACATGATGGGCGTCCTCGCACCGATCGTGACCGGCATCGTGGTCGACTGGACACAATCGTTTGCCGGCGCTTTCATGATCGCCGGCGTCGTGCTGCTGATCGGCATCTTCTTCTATGTCGTGGTGCTGGGGCGGATCGAATCGATTCCCGATTTTGCCGAGGAAGTGCCGCGAGACGCCGTTGCCGTCCACTGAGGAGGGGAGCATGCCCCAAGTTACAAACCAAGGCAGAAACAAGGACACCCTGATCCGCAATGCCCGCCTGATCGACGGCACCGGCGCGCCGTGGTTCGAGGCCGACCTGCGCATCAGCGGCAGCCGCATTGCGGCGATCGGCGCTGCCTTGCCCGCGGACGGGGCCGACATCATCGACGCGCGCGGATGCTATCTCGCGCCGGGCTTCATCGATGCGCACTGCCATGACGATCTGATCTGCCTGCGCGAGCCTGATAGGCCCGAGAAGGCGCTGCAAGGCGTGACCACGCTCGTGGTCGGCAATTGCTGCTTCTCGCTCTATCCGGCGACCGCAAGCTCTGCCGAGATGCTGCGCCTGCACTTCTCGGGGCTTGCGGGCGAAACCCGGCCGAACGAAGTCTTCGACAGCTTCGACGGCTATCGATCGGCCCTGGAAGGGCCGGGCGTGGCGCTCAACCTCGTCTCGCTGGTCGGGCATGCCGCGATCCGGCTCGCCGTTCTCGGTTACGAACGCCGCGCGGCGACGGACCAGGAGGTCGCGGCCATGCAGGCGTTGCTCGCAGAGCAGCTCAGCCAGGGCGCCGCCGGCCTGTCGCTCGGCCTCGTCTATCCGCCGAGCGCCTATGCCGACACCAATGAACTGTGTGCGCTGGCAGCGACCGTGCGCGCTCACGGCAAGCTGCTCACGGCGCATATCCGCAGCTACGAAGCGGGCCTGTTGAAATCCATCGACGAATTCATCGCGATCCTGCGCGCCTCCGGCGCGGCGGGTTTGCTGTCGCATCTTCAGTCGGCGGGAAAGCCGAACTGGGGCGCCATCCCTAAGGCGCTCGACCGGCTCGAGGCCGCGCGGGCGGAGGGGATCGATATCTCCTTCGACATGTATCCGTATCCTGCCGGCAGTTCCTACATGCTGCAATTGCTGCCGCCGGCCGCGCTCGAAGGCGGCATCGACGCGCTGCGCGCGAGGCTGCGCGATCCGGGCAAGCGCGAGGCGCTTCGCGTGCTGGTGGAGGAAGGCGATCCCGATCCGCATGCCGCGCAGTCCAAGATCGTGCTGATCGGTTGGCACAATGTGCGCATTTCCGGTACCGGCAATCCCGCGCTGAAGCCGCTCGAGGGCAAGTCGATGGTCGACGCCGCGCGCGGGCTCGGCATCTCGCCATTCGATCTCATGGTTCGGTGTATCGAGGAAGACCAGGGCCAGACCGGCATCATCATGTTCCAGCTCGATGAGGCTGACCTGCGCGCGGCCTTCACCCATCGCCTGCACATGGTCGGCTCCGACGGCATTCCGCGCCCGGGCACCAAGCCGCATCCGCGCGCCTATGGCAGTTTCCCGCGCGTCGCCGGCCGGCTGACAGGTGAGCAAGGCTGGCTGACTTTGGAAGATGCCGTACGGCGAATGACCGCGATGCCCGCCCAGCGCTTCGGTCTGTCCGACCGCGGCATCCTGCGACCGGGCATGATCGCGGATATGACTCTGTTCGACGATACCATCATGGACAAAGCGACGTTCGAGGCGCCGACGGAAATGCCGGCGGGCATCCGTTCGGTATTCGTGGCAGGCGAGGCCGTGGTCGCAGACGGACGCAGTACCTTCGCGCGTCCGGGCCGGGCCCTGATCGCCGGCTGACGGCCACAACGGCCCTCAATGCTGTGACACAATCTCGCCCAGAAACTTCCTGGTGCGAGAATTTTTCGCGCTACGACGTCGAGAGCGCCGCGTAACGCTCGCGCAGATCGATGCGCCGTCCCGACGTGGCGGCTTCGGCGATGGCGAGCGTCACCAAAAGGCTGCGCGCGCCGTCCTCGACCGGCTGCAGCGAGGTCGCCACACCGCGGATGACGTCGCGAAAATGATCGAGCTGGGCGACATAGGGATCGATCGAGCCGGCATGGTTGGCCTGAGCCTGGATCGGCTTGTTCCAGTCCTGCGCGTCATTGGCCTGGATCCATTGATCGAGGCTCGGAAATTCGAGCGTGCCGCGGCGGCCCATCACGCGGTAGCTGCTCTGCCCGCTATAGGGAAACTCCGGCGACTCGCCGAGCCCCTGCTCCATCGTCCAGGGGCTGACCGCGCAATCGCTGAGGAAGAACGTGCCGAGCGCGCCGTTCTCGAATTCCACCAACGCTGCCGCGGTGTCCTCCACTGCAAAGCTGCGCTGGCGGTTTGCGGCGATCGCCGAGACGGCGACGATCTCGCCGATCGCGAATCGCATGAAATCGATCTCGTGGATCAGGTTGATCAGGATCGGGCCGCCACCGGCCTGCGACCGCCAGGGCGCAATCTTGAAATACTCGGCCGGCTTGTGCGTCGCCCAGATCGCCGAGACGCCGACGACATCGCCGATCCGGCCCTGTGCAACCAGCGCCTTCAACGCCTTCACCTGCTCATGATGGCGGCGGTGATGGCCGACCAGCGACTTGATGCCGGCCTTGCGGACCTCGGCGATCAGATCGGCGGAGGTCTGCAGCGTATCGGTGACCGGCTTCTCGATCAGGATGTGGATGCCGCGCCTCGCGCAGGCGATGCCGTTCTCGGCGTGAAGCTGATTGGGGGAGGCGATGATCACGGCCTCTGGCCGCGCCTCGTCGAGCAGCTTTCGGTAATCCTCGAAGACGCGCGCGCCGGGTTGCTCGGCTGCGACCTGCTTGGCATTCACGTCAGCGATGCCGACGAGCTCATAGTTGCTGTGCTCGGCCAGCTTGCGCAGATGCTTGCGCCCGATCAATCCCGCGCCGATGACGCCAATCCTGATTCTGGTCATGTCATGTCTTCCGTTGGTTAGGCCCAGCCGCGACAGCTTCGGCGACCGGCGGCGCGAGCTGCAATGCGGTGAGATGGGCAAGGCCGAGCGGGGTCATCATCGTCTACATAATTAATCAGCAGGATAATTAGTAATTAATCGGTAGGATAATTGATGTCAAGGGCCTTCGATTGAGCTATTGATGGAGGCGAGGCGGCTTGCGGCCGCCACGAAGGACCGAACTGCCAGATGCCAGGCGTGAAGAAGCAGCCCGCGCGGGGCGCCAAGCCTGCGCCGATCAAGCGGCGCGACCGCGAGCGAACGCGGCAGGAGATCCTCGACATTGCCTTCGAGGAATTCGCCGAGAATGGCCTGCTCGGTGGCAACACCGATGCCATCGCCGCCCGCGCCAGCATCACCAAGCGGCTGATCTTCTACTACTTCAACTCAAAGGAAGAGCTGTTCATCGCAGTGCTCGAGATGGCTTATGCCAAGATGCGCGCTGCCGAGGAGGATCTTCATCTCGACGAGCTGGAGCCGGAGGCCGCGATCCGCAGGCTGGCCGAATTCACCTTCGATTTCGACCAGGCCCATCCGCAATTCGTCCGCCTCGTCACGATCGAGAACATCCATCGCGGGCGGCACATCACCAGCAGCCAAAAACTCAAGGAGATGACGCGGCCGAGCATCAGCCAGATTGCCAAGGTGCTCGAGCGCGGCGTTGCTGGCGGCGTGATCCGGCCCGGCCTCGATCCGATCGAACTGCACATGACGCTGAACGCGCTGTGCTTCTTCTCGGTCGCCAACCGTCACACCTTCGAGGCGCAATTCGCCTGGGACATGTCGTCGCCAAAGGCGAGAGCTCAGCGCCGCGACGAAATCGCTGATCTGCTCTGGCGCTACGTCAGAAAGGACTGAATCGCGGAAGCGGAGAGGCGGCACCATCGGTTGGCCTTCTGCGCGATGATCGCATCTTGGTGCTGATCTGCCCGAGAAACGCACCTAAAGCACGATGAGATCAGGATGAATCGTCATCGCGCTTTAGGCTGTTGTTTGCGCATGATCTCCGCGCAAACGCGTTCTGCGTTTGTCGCGAGGGAAAACCGCTTCGCACTTTGCGCTAACGCGGCCCTCCGGGTCCGGATCATGCTTTAGAACCGCTGCGAGACGCCGACATAGAAGCCGCGCCGCGGCCCGTATTGCGGCGCGAACACGCCGATGCCGGTGCCGTCTCGGATCTGGTAGATCGTGTCGAACAGGTTGACCACGTCGAACCGCACCGTCGTCGGCTTGTTCGGCGCCACGATGTTGAAGTCGTGCGACAGGCCGAGGTTCACTTGCGTGTAGGCGGGCAGGTGATCGGTGTTGGCAAAGCCCGCGCGCAGGCCGCTGCCATAGATCATCGACACGCTGTAGCGCGTGCCGTCCCACAGATAGGAGGCGCCCGCCGAGGCCGTCAGCGTCTGTGCGTGGTCGGTGTAGACATAGTGGGTCGCGATGTAGTTGAGCTCGTCCTGGCCGAACAGGTACTGGTTCGAGACGACGTTGGTCGCGATCTGCCTGGCCCAGGCGAGATTGGCATAGGCGTTGAAATTGCCATTGCGATAGGTCGACTTGACCTCGATGCCGACGTTCTCGCCGCGATCATAGTTGAAGCCGTTCAGCACATAGGCCGCGCCGAACTGGCCGTCGTCGAGCAGATCGCGCGCGATCTTGTAGTAGCCGTCGACGCCGACCTCGAGGCCCGGAATCGGATAGATCTTCTGCACAACGCCGACGTCGAACACGTGTGACCGTTCCGGCAATACCGGACTGCTGACCGGCACCTCCGGCGTCTGCGTGTTCGCTGGCGCGTTGGGCGGCGTCACCAGAGCAAGATTGGTGGGCGAGGCGATCACCTGCGACGGCGGCGTGAAGTTGCGCGCATAGCCGGCATGGAACGTGGTGCCGTCGAACGGCTTCCAGGTCAGGCTGACGCGAGGGCTGAGCTGGTTGGCGTTCACATACTGGTACATCTGGTCGAAACGCAATCCGGCGTTCAGGGTCAGATTGTTGGTGATCCGCCACTCGTCCTGGAGATAGGTCCCGGTCAACCAGCCGGTCTTGGCATTGGAATCGAAGATCGAGAACGGCGCGTCGATCGTGCCTGCGGTGGGATCGGTCGGGTCGGCCAGCGGCAGCACGGTCGTGCCGCTGTTGACCAAAGTCCGCTCCGCGCTGACGCTGAAGCCGAAGCGCAGCGTGTGGGCATAGCCGACGCGCCAGGCGGTGTCCTGCTGGATGCCGTTGACGAGGCTCTGCCGATAGACGTCCGAGGACGCGCCGTTGAAGACGAGATCTCCGATCGGGTCGGGGTAGAAGTGCAGCTGGCTGTAACGGTTGAAATAGGCGATCTGGGTGTCCCATTCGCCGACCGACTTCTGGTAGGCAACGACGTTGAACTGGTTGAACTCGTTCTGGTGCTCGTTGAGCTTCGACGAGTCGAAATTGGACACGCCGAACGCCGTGAAGTTCGGCGTCTGTCCCGGATTGTTCGGGATCTGGAACGTCGCGTTCGACACACCGCTCATGAAGGTCAGACGGCTGGTGGGATCGAGCACCGTCGACAGATAGAGGAATCCCTTCTCCTGATTGGTGCGGTCATGGATCGCGTTCACCGACGCCGTCGGGTTCTCGATGCCGAGATTGTTCTGGAGGAAGCGACCCGAGACGAAATACTGCGTCTGCCCGGCGGTCCCGCCATATTCGACGTTGGTCGAGATCGTGCCGTTGCTGCCGCCATAGACGCCGACGACGCCGGAATTGTTGAAGGCGTCCGCCTTGGTCTGGATGTCGAGCACGCCGGCGGTGCGGAAGCCGTACTGCGCGGGCAATGCGCCGGTGAGGAGGCTCATGCTGCCGACAATCCCGGTATCGAGGATCTGCCCGAATGCGCCGACGCCGTCGGGGAGCATGACGCCATTGATGCGGTACTGCAAATTGGCGTGCTCGTTGCGCACGTGCAACTCGCCGCTGGCAGCCGAATCCTGGGTCACTCCGGGGAATTGCAGCAGCACCTTGTCCAGCGTCGCGTTGTTGCCCTGGGGCAGCGCCTCGATCGCCTGGCGGTTCATCGTGTGCGAGGTGGCGCCGATGGGGGCGACGACGTTGTCGCGGGTCTGGTCGAACGTCGCATTCTGGCCAGCCACGGTCTGCGCCGCGGTCGACGGCGGCGTTTCGGGCGCCTGGAGACGCTTTCGTACGGTGCGAAGCTTCGGTGGACGCGATGGATGCACGCGCGGGGGGGCAGTGACCTCAACGCTGGGCAAGGTCGTGGCGTTGCTCGGCGCGGCGGTCTGCGCCATGGCGGTGCTGTTGAGATAGAAAAGCGTGAGCGTGGCCACGCCTGCGCGCGCCAAGCAGGGTCCTGAAGATAGCAACATTGTCCTGATTCCGATCAGGCGCGGCCGAAATCCGGCTTCGACAACGAGCGCCTGCCGCCGACACGCGGCGGATCAATCCTCGAAAGCCCGACGGGAGGCTTGCACGCGCGACGGCGGCAGCCCGTTGGGCGGTTCAATCGACGGAGATCAGGTTGCGGGAGGGCCGCGCGGCTGGAACGCGTGGCTGGCCGACTTCAGATGGATGAATTCGGCGTCGGTGGTGCGGTAGAGGAATTCGACCGCCTGCGGCAGATGCAGCAGCGGCGGCGTCGCGAACACAACGGTGCTCGCCATCGAGACCACGGCGCAGATCGCGCAATTGTCGTCGCCCTGCTGGTCGTGGTCGGGACTGGCCGGCGACTGCTTCTGCAGCGCTGTACGATCGACGGATGCGATGCCGTTGGCCTGCTGCGACGACTGGAGCAGCGGCGCGGCCTGTGCGAACCAGTGGCTGTGGCCGAAGGTCAGCGCGAACTGCACCAGCATCGCGAAGATCGCGAGCCGGGCGCCGTGCCTGACGTTCGAGCGGAACCACTTCATTCGAAAAATGCACCCCGCATCGCGAGGGCCAATCCCCCGGCCATCACGATGTTACAATGTAACATCGCAGGATCGTGGCGCGCATGTCAACAGCGGGAGGCGCGGCCGCTGCGGCCGGCCTCCCGCTGTGATCTTCATGCAACGGAATTCGTGGGGCTCAGCGCCCTTCGCGCACCCAGGTCGCGGCAAACGCACCGAGCAGCAAGAGCAGCCCGATCAGCCCGGCGAAGATCGGCAGCACGCCGACGCCCTTCACCACGCTGGCATCGCGCATCCTGACCCCCATCCAGCCGTCGCCGTGGAAGATGGAGGCCGAGCGCACCGGCACGACGCGCGGCAGCTCGACGCTCGATCCGTCGACGACGCGCACGGCATCGCCGCCGGTCGCCTGCGTCAGCGGCCTCAAGGTCTCGGTAGTCGAGGTGACTTCCGAAAATTCCTTCGGATTGGTCGGGCCGACATTGATCAGCGCCTTCAGCGTGCCGTCGGTGGCCTGCCAGAGACCGAGCTCGCCAGCCGGCAGGCTCGCGCGCCATTCGCCGGGGTCGCCGGCATTGAGCGTGAGATCGTGGGTCACGCCGGAGGGCGAGGTCACCGTCACCGGCTGCACGCTGTCGGACATGGTCTGGCGCACCACCACGAGATCCTTGCCCTGCACCTGAAGGCGCAGCGCCTCCTCGTCGAGATCCGGCTGCTTCATCAGCCAGTGCGACATCCGCCTGAGCAGGTCGAGATGCGGGCCACCGCCCTCATAGCCGCGCGCCCATAGCCAGATGTGATCGGAGAGCAGCAGCGCGACGCGGCCTTCGCCGAAGCGCGACAGGAACAACAGCGGCTTGCCGTCGGCACCGGTCATCACCGGCGAGCCGGTCGCGTTTCGGGTGTCGACAGTGCGGAAGAATCGGGCCCAATGCGGCGGCTCGCTGGCCGAGCCTTCGAGACCCCGCGTCACCGGATGGCGTTTGCCGGTGTCGGAGAGATGCGCATAGAACGGCTTTTCGGTGACGCCGACCGGTTCGGCCGGCAGCACCGAATCCAGCGGCGTGCGCCAGATGCTGGTGTTCGACGCATAGTCGGGACCGGCCGAGACCAGCACCGCGCCGCCCGAGCGGACATAGCGCGCGATGTTGTCGAAATAGGCGATCGGCAGCACGCCCTGGCGGGCGTAGCGGTCGAAGATGATCAACTGGAATTCGTTGATCTTCTGCTGGAACAATTCGCGGGTCGGAAACGCGATCAGCGACAATTCGTTGATTGGCGTGCCGTCCTGCTTCTCCGGCGGCCGCAGGATGGTGAAATGCACGAGGTCGACGCTGGCGTCGGACTTCAAGAGGTTGCGCCAGGTGCGTTCGCCGGAATGCGGCTCGCCGGAGACCAGCAGCACGCGCAGCTTGTCGCGGACGCCGTCGATCGCCACCACCGCGCGGTTATTCACCGGCGTCAGCTCCTTCTCCAGCGGCGAGGCCTCGATCTCGACGATGTTCGGGCCCGCGTGCTTGATGTCGACGTCGACGCTTGCGGTCTGGCCGCTCGACAGCGTGCGCTCGCTGATCACCTCGCCGTCGCGGCGGATCGTGACCTTGGCGCGATCGCCAGTGACGCCCTGGTCGTCGAGGCGGTAGGTGATGGTCTGGCTCTGGCCGACGATGCCGAAGCGCGGCGCCGCCGTGATCGCGATGCGGCGGTCACGCTCGTTCTTCTGTCCGGTGATCAGCGCATGCACCGGCGCCTGGAAGCCGATCGCGGCGGCATTCGCGGGGATGTCATGGACGCGGCCGTCGGTGATCAGGAAGGCGCCGGCGACGCGATCGACCGGCACGTCGGAGAGCGCGGAGGTGAGCGCGCCGAACAGTTTTGTGCCGTCGGTCTCGCCGTCGGCCTGTCCGGCCTCGACGACGCGCACTTCGAGGCCCTTGATCCGCTTCAGGCTGTCGACCAGCGCCTCCTGCGCCTGGGCAGCTTCGCGGGTGCGATTGCCGAAATTCTGGCTCGGGCTCTTGTCGACGACGACGGCAGCGACCGAGGTGAGGGGATCGCGGTCCTCGCGGGTGAAGGAGGGATTTGCGAGCGCAAGCAGGAACAGCGCGAGCGCGGCGACGCGCACCGCGGCGCCACGCGCGCGGGCCAGCAGCAAGAGGGCTGCGATGACGACGATCGCGGCGAGCGCGATCCACAAGACGATCGCAGGGACAAGCGGCGTGAACGCGATGCCGTAATTCATGTCGCTCCTATTGCCCGAGTCGCTCGATCAGTGCCGGCGCGTGCACCTGGTCGGCCTTGTAGTTGCCGGTCAGCGTGTACATCACGATGTTGACGCCGGCGCGGAAGGCGAATTCGCGCTGGCGCGGCTCGCCCGGCGTCAGCGGCAGCATCGGCTGGCCGTCGGGACGGATCGCCCAGGCGCCCGCAAGATCGTTCGAGGTGATGATGATCGGCGAGACGCCGTCGCCGCCGCGCGCCGGGCGCTGCGCGCTGTCGTCCTCTTCCTCGCGCGGCAGGGTCTCGACCCAGGTTTGGCCTGTGTTGAAGCGGCCGGGGAAGTCGCGCAGCAGATAGAACGTCTTGGTCAGCACGTGCTCGCGCGGCACCGGCTCGAGCTCGGGCACGTCGAGCGAGGCGAGGATCTCGCGCAGCGCCTGCATGCCGGGCGTTTGCGAGGCGCCATTCTCGCCGGGCGACGCTTCGACCGCGTCGCGGGTGTCGAAGATCACGGTGCCGCCCTGCTTCATGTAGGCGTCGATCTTGTTGATGGCGTCCTGCGGCGGCTTTGGCGCGCCCGGAACGATCGGCCAGTAGATCAGCGGGAAGAAGGCGAGCTCGTCGCGCGTGGGATCGACGCCGACGGGATCGCCGGCCTCGAGCGCGGTGCGCTGCGCCAGGAACAGCGTCAGCCCGGACATGCCGGCTTTGACGATGGAATCGACGTCGGCGTTACCGGTCACGACATAGGCGAGGCGGGTTTGCGACACCGCCTTCATCGCAAAATCGTCGGCGGCACCGTCGGCGCGCGATGGCGCGGGCGACAGCATGCCGGCGAGGATCAAGCCAATCGCGAGCACGGCGGGCGCCGCGCGCCGGCGCAGGAGCGCGGCGAGGCCGCCGCCGAGCAGCGCAACGATGATGGCGTCGACCAGGAACAGCGCGAGCGAGGTCGAGAGCAGCCAGCCGCGCAAATCGCGCGGTTCGGCGTTGGTGTAGGTCGCATGCCGGGCGCGCAGGCTCGCGGTGTCGAGCGGGGCGATGCGGTCGGCGGCGGCGAGCGTGTTCACGGCCAGCGGTCCCTCGGCCGGGCCGTAGAAGCCGGGCGGATGATCTGATGTGGCGCGGTCGCGGTAATCGGCCGACAGCGGCTTTGCGGTGGCCGGCGGCGGACCGAAGGCGCCAAAGCCGTCGAGGATGTGCAGCGGCGCCACCGTCTCGGCGCTCGCCTCACCGGCAACGCCGGCGCCGGGCTTGGAGGTGTAGCCGGACATGTCGACGATCCGCCTCAGCATTTCGACAAAGGTGCCCGACATCGGCAGATCCGACCAGCGCATGTCGGCAGACACATGAAACAGGCTGACCAGACCCTTGCCGCGATGCTCGCCGGTGACGAGCGGCGTGCCGTCCTCCAGCGAGGCCCAGCTCTTGGTCGCGAGCACCGCATCGGGCTCGGCGAGCACCTGACGGCTCACGGTGACGTCCTTGGGGACAGGGACGCCGGCGAACGGTCCGTCCGCGGTGAAGGCGGCGAGGTGCTGCGGCTTCTCCCAGGTCAGGCTGCCGCCGAGCGTGCGGCCGCCCTTGCGCAGCTTCACCGGCACGAGGTCGTCCTCGGCCTGCGCCAGGCGGGGACCTGCGAAGCGCACCAGCACGCCGCCCTGGTCGACCCAGGCATTGAGCCGCTCGCGGATTTCGGGGGCGATGGTGCCGACATCGGCCAGGATGATCATCGGCAGCTTCTGGTCGAGGAATTGCGTAATGCCCTGCTGCGGCGCGCCCTTGTCGGCGAGGCGGACGTCGGCAAACGGCGCCAGCGCGCGGGTGAGATAGAAGGTCGGCGCCAGCAGCGGCTGAGCGGTCTCGCTGGTCGCGCCGGAGACGATGCCGATGGCGCGGCGGCGCCAGCGCTTGTCGAGCAGTTGCACGGCGCCTGCGGACCGCTCACCGGATATCTCGAGCCGCGTGATGTCGTTGCGCAGCTCGACCGGCAGGTCGAAGGCGGCCTCGGTTTCCTTGTCCTGCGGGGCGAACGCGTAGCGGGCTTCGCCGATCGGCGATCCCTTCTGGTCGAGCGCGCGCACGGTGCCCGCGGCAATGCCGCTGTCGGTGCGCAGCACCTTCACGACCATCTTGGCGGCCGCATTCTCCGCCGCGACCAGCGCCAGCGGGGAGGGCGTGCCGCCTTCAAACACCGTCAAGCTGCGGTCTCCGATCGTCTTCGTCAGGCCTTGCAGGAACTCCTCGCCGCGGCCGGTATCGACGCCGTCGGACAGCCAGGCGATCTCGCAATCGCCGGTGGCCTTCAGGAAACGATCGATCGTGGTGAGAGTTTCAACGCGCTCGATGGAATACGGCTTCGGCGCGAGCTGCCGCAACGCAACGCGAGCCGCACCGGCCGGCATCAACGTGATGTCGCGGTTCGGCTCCGACAGCGGCACCAGCGCGATGGCGCGGCGGTCGCTGTCGGCATTCGCGATCAGCTCGTCGGCGGCCTTGATCCGCGTGTCCCAGTTCGAGGCTGCGCTCCAGCCGTCGTCGAACATGATCATCAACGGCGCCTTGCTGCCGGCAAGACCCGTCTGCGGATTCCAGATCGGGCCGGCTGCGGCGAAGATCACCAGCGCCGCGGCGAGCAGGCGCAGCGCAGTGAGCCACCACGGCGTCCGCGACGGCGTCTCTTCCTTCGGCGCGATGTCGAACAACAGGCGCGTCGGCGGGAATTCGATGCGGCGCGGCCGCGGCGGCATCACGCGCAGCAGCCACCACAGCACCGGCAGGCTGACGAGCCCGATCAGGAGCAGCGGTTCGGTGAAGGCGAGCGGCAGGCTTCCGATCATGCGGCGGGCCCCGCTTTGACGGTGGTCGAGCGTGCGCCCGATTTGCTGACCTGCATGCCGGCATGCAGGAACAGCAGCAGTTCGGCGGCGGAGCGATCGGTGACGTGGGTGACGAACAGCCAGTCGAGCTTGTTGGTCTCGTCGCGGATCTGGTCGCGATGCAGTGCGAGCCGCGCGGTGTAGTCCTGCGCCCAGCTCTCGGCGCGCCCCGCCGTGATCACGCCGAAGCCCTCGGGCTCGACGAATTCGACGCGGCCGGAATAGGGGAACGTCTCCTCGGCGGGATCGACGATCTGCACCAGCGTGCCATGGGCGCCGGAGCCGGAGAGGCTCGCAAGCATGCTCCTGATCTCGGCGATCGGCGACCAGAAATCGGACAGCACCACCGTCTCGGCGAGCGCCGAGGGTACGAAGGACGGCGGCAGGCTCGGCCGTTCCGCGTCGTCATGCAGCATCGCCTGCGCCATCTTGTCGATGATGCTGCGGCTCGCGGTCGGCGCCATCAGGCCGGGGATGCCGACGCGCTCGCCGCCGGAGACGAGCAGCTCGGCCAGCGCGAATGCCACGATCAGCGTGCGCTCGAGCTTGGAGTCACGCGCCTGCCTGGATGCGAACGCCATCGACGGCGAACGGTCGGGCCAGATCCACACCGTGTGCGCGGCTTCCCATTCCTGCTCGCGGACATAGAGATGGTCGTCACGCGCGGAGCGGCGCCAGTCGACGTTCTGCGCCGGCTCGCCGGAGACGAAGCGGCGATATTGCCAAAAGCTCTCGCCAGAGCCGGCGCGGCGGCGGCCATGCAGGCCGTGGATGACGTTGGCGGCAATGCGACGGGCCTCTAGCACCAGGCGCGGCAGCGAAGCGGCGAGCGTACGGCTCTCGCCATCGGCACGTCGGATCGCAATGATCTCCTTCGCTGTGTGCCCGTTCTCTGCGGCCATCAACCGATCCGTGTCTTCAATTGCCGGATCACGTCCGGAATCGTGCGGCCTTCGGCGCGCGCCTGGAACGTCAATGCCATGCGGTGCTTCAGCACCGGCTCGGCGAGGTCGAGCACGTCGTCGATCGACGGCGCGAGGCGGCCGTCGAGCAGCGCGCGTGCGCGCACCGCCAGCATCAGCGACTGGCTGGCGCGGGGACCCGGCCCCCAGGCGATCAGCTTGCCGGTTTCGCCACCGTCGGGGCCGGGACGCGCCGAGCGCACCAGCGACAGAATGGCCTCCACCACGGAATCGCCGACCGGCAGGCGCCGCACCAGCCGCTGGGCCGCGATCAGCGCATCCGCGGTCATCGAGCCCTTCGCCAGCGTCTCTTCGGCGCCGGTGGTCTCGAACAGGATGCGCCGTTCGGCGTCGCGATCGGGATAGTCGACGTCGATCTCCATCAGGAAGCGGTCGAGCTGGGCTTCCGGCAGCGGATAGGTGCCTTCCTGCTCCAGCGGGTTTTGCGTGGCGAGCACGTGGAACGGCTTCGGCAGGTCATGACGCGCGCCGGCGACCGTGATGTGCTGCTCCTGCATCGCTTGCAGGAGCGCGGACTGCGTGCGCGGGCTGGCGCGGTTGATTTCGTCGGCCATCAGGAGCTGCGCGAAGACGGGGCCGGCGATGAAGCGGAAGGAGCGTTTTCCGGCGGTGCTCTCGTCCAGCACTTCGGCGCCGAGAATGTCCGACGGCATCAGGTCGGGCGTGAACTGGATGCGCTTGGCATCGAGGCCGAGCGTGACGCCGAGCGTTTCGACGAGCTTGGTCTTGGCCAGACCCGGCACGCCGATCAGGAGCGCATGGCCGCCGGAGAGGATCGTCACCAGCGTGTTCTCGATCACGCGGTCCTGGCCGAAGATGACGGTTGCGATCGCGTCCTTGGCGGCGCGAATCTGTCCCGACACCTGCTCCGCCGAGCGGACGATCACGTCTTCGAGTTTTTCGACACTTTCCGCCATCCGTCAGCTCCTTAAGCCGTTCACGCGGCCTGCTTGCGTCGCATCTCATGTCATGTCAGCTCGTGACATGTCAGGTTTTGGGCCCCATGCTAGACTTGCAGAAAGGCCCTGTATTCGCTGAATTTAGCTATCCCCACCTTATCGGCTTCGGGATATGTACGGCATCACGAAGTGGCGACCTTGCACACCGGATGATTCCGGTGTGGAACCGCTCACAGAGGTACAAATTAGACCTGCACCAATCGTGCCAAAGACAATGTCAGGGCAAACCATGGCGAACCAAGGGCAGCGCACCGATCGGGGTCTTGACGGGTTGACCGCCGCCGCCAAGAACGCGGGTGCTGCCCAAAAAGGGCTGCCCCCGGTGCATCTGTGGAATCCACCGTTCTGCGGCGATCTCGACATTCGAATCGCCAGCGATGGTACATGGTTCTACATGGGCACGCCAATCGGCCGCCCGGCGCTGGTGCGTCTGTTCTCGACCATCCTGAAGCGCGAAGGGGACAAGCATTTTCTCGTCACGCCCGTGGAGAAGGTCGGAATTCGCGTCGACGACGCGCCGTTTATGGCGGTCGAGATGCTGAAGGAGGGCGAGGGCAACCATCGCGTGCTGAGCTTCCGCACCAATGTCGACGATTGGGTGAGGTGCGATGTGGCGCATGGCTTGCGCTTCGAGCAGGCGGTCGACGGCGGGCTGACGCCCTACCTGCACGTACGCTCTGACCTTTGGGCCAAGGTGACACGCGCGCTCTATTACGATCTGGTTGACATGGGCGAGGAGCGGATGGTCGATGGCCAGGCAATGTTCGGTGTCGAGTCGGACGGCGAATTCTTTGCCATGGCGGATGCCGAACAGGTGAGGGCTGCGCTTTGACCAGGCCGTTTCTGAAGGACGAACCCGTCCGGTTGGGCGCGGCGGATTTCTTCGCCCGCTCCAAGGCGCGGCTGACCTTCGACGTGCCGTCCGCCCTCTATGATCCCAACATCGTGCCGACGTCGGGCGATCCCGGCACCGACAAGATGCTCGAGATCATTGCGCGCGAGCAGCCGGTGCGCCCCGCGGCGGTCCTGATCCCGGTCATCGATCGGCCCGAGCCGACCGTGCTGCTGACGCAGCGCTCGGCGCATCTGAACGACCACGCCGGGCAGATCGCCTTTCCCGGCGGCAAGATCGACGCGATGGACGCCTCGCCGCGCGATGCGGCGCTGCGCGAGGCCGAGGAAGAGGTCGGCCTGTTGCGCGACTTCGTCGAGCCGGTCGGCTATCTCGATCTCTACGGCACCGCCTTCGGCTTCCGCATCCTGCCGACTGTCGCAAGGGTGCGGGTAGGATTTGAGCTTGTGATCAACCATTCCGAGGTTGATGACGCCTTCGAGGTACCGCTATCCTTCCTGATGAATCCGGCGAACCACCAGGTGCACAGCAAGGAATTCCGCGGCATGGAGCGCTTCTATTACGCGATGCCGTTTGCCGAGCGGTACATCTGGGGTGCGACCGCCGGAATACTGCGTGTGTTGTATGAGCGGATCTATTTGCCATGATCCGGCCGGCGCTGACCGAGATCGGAATCTTCCTCGTTCCCTTCGCGGTCTATGCCCTGTTCCTGGTCGCGACGCGCTCCGGCCTGTTCGTGCAGTCGTCCTGGCCGGTCTACACCATCGCCCGCCTCGTGCTGGTCGCGCTGGTGCTGGTGATCGCCAGCCTGGTCGGACTTGCACATTTCACCGGCGCCTCGCCGAACTCGACCTATGTCCCTGCGCATGTCGAGAACGGCAGGCTTGTGCCGGGCGTCGAGAAATAGGGGCTGGCAGATGAGCGCGGAGCCCCTGCTTGCCGATGCGTCCTGGCTGACCTCCGGCGGGACCGCGCGCGTCCTGCAGCTCCTGAACGCCGACGGCGAGGAGGCGCGCGTGGTCGGCGGCGCCGTGCGTAATGCGCTGCTCGGCTTGCGGCCGGGCGACATGGATATCGCGACCACCGCATTGCCGGAGGAGGTGATGCGGCGCGCCAAAAGCGCCGGCATCAAGAGCGTGCCGACCGGCATCGACCACGGCACCATCACCCTGGTCATCGACGGGCACCCCTATGAAGTGACCACGCTGCGCGAGGACACCCAGACCTTCGGCCGCAAGGCCAAGGTTGCGTTCGGCCGTGACTGGGTGAGGGACGCCGAGCGGCGCGACTTCACCATGAACGGGCTGTCGGTCGACGCGACGGGCGTCGTGCACGACTACGTCGGCGGGCTTGCCGACATTGCGCTGCGGCGCGTGCGCTTCATCGGCGATCCCGACCAGCGCATCGCGGAAGATTACTTGCGCATCCTGCGCTTCTTCCGCATCCACGCCGCCTTTGGCCAGGGCGAGCCGGACCGCGGCGGCTATCTCGCCTGCATCCGTGGCCGCGCCGGGCTTGCGGGTCTCTCGGCCGAGCGGGTGCGCATGGAAATGCTGAAGCTGCTGGTCGCAGCTGGTGCTGCGCCCGCGGCGGTCGCCATGGCCGACGGCGGCCTCTTGCAGTTGCTGATCGGCGGCGTGGCCTATACCGGGCCGCTGGCGAGCATGATCGCGATCGAGCACGAGCTTGGCCTTGCTGCGAGCGCGACCCGGCGGCTTGCGGGACTGACGGTCGCCGTGACCGAGGATGCCAAGCGCGTCGCGTCGCGGCTCCGACTCAGCAATGCGGAGGCCAAGGCGCTGGATTCGATGGGGCACCGCTGGTGGCGATTCGCCAACAAGGACGAGGCCAATGCGCGGCGGCTGCTCTATCGGCTCGGCGCCGAGCGCTATCACGATCGTGTGTTGCTGGCGTGGGCGAGGGACGCGGGCGAGGTGAATTCGGCGCGTTGGCGCGAACTCGCCGAGCTGCCGCAACGCTGGATGCCGCCGAAATTCCCGCTGAAGGCCGCCGACTTCATCGCGCGCGGCATGGCGGAAGGGCCCGCGCTCGGACATGTGTTGACGCTCGCCGAGGACGCTTGGCTTGCGGCGGATTTTCCCCTAGACGAGGCGGCGCTCGCTTCCATCGCCGATCAAGCTGCGGCACGCGTCAGCCGCGATCAGAGAACGTGACCATCGTCTCAGGCTTCGCCGATATTTCGCTTCTGCAGCTTCTGCTGGTGGCGTTGATGGCGTTGTTTGCTTCGATCATCGGTGGGCTCGCAGGTTACGGCACCGGCGCCCTGATGCCGCTGGTGCTGGTGCCGATGGTCGGCGCCGAGCCCGTGGTGCCGATCATTGCGATCTCCGCGATCTTCACCAATCTCAGCCGCGCGATTGCCTATGTCAGCTATGCCGATCGCCGTCGCGCGCTCGTCGTGCTTGCCTGCGCGGCACTGACGACGGCGCTCGGCGCCTACGGCTACACGCGCCTGACCAATGCCGGCGCGGCGCTGGTGATCGGCACCATGCTGATCCTGAGCGTGCCGCTGCGCCGCGTGCTGCGCCGCCGCCAGGTCAAGATCGGCAACACCGGGCTCGCGGCGGGCTCGGTCGGTTATGGCGTGCTGGTCGGCGGCACCTCCGGCTCCGGCGTGATCCTGCTCTCGCTGCTGATGGCCGCGGGCCTCGAAGGCGCGGCGGTGATCGCGACCGACGCGATGATCTCGCTCGGCACCGGCCTCATCAAGATCTCGGTGTTCGGCCTCGCCGGCGCGGTGACCGCGCAGGTCCTTGCGTTCGCGCTCCTGATCGGCGGGATGGCGGTGCCGGGCGCATTCCTTGCAAAGGCCTTCGTCGAGCGGATGCCGGTGCACATCCACGCCGCGATCCTCGACGTCGCGGTGATCACGGGCGGGCTCGTGATGATCTCGGCGGCGGTGAAGCAGTTGATCTGAGACTCCTGGCGTTCTCTCAGAACCACGGTTCCTCGTAGGCAGGCTCGCCATCGACCAAGAGCCGCTTGATCGCGGCGCGCCCGGACGGTGTGACCGCAGCAACGATGGTCAGCTTGCGCTTGTCGCGCGCCTGCTCGAGCTTCCGTCCCTCACCTTCGGGAACGAAATAGCGCTCCAGATTGTAGTTGACGTGCAGCGTGGCGCAGAAGGCGCGGGAATCCGCGCCGCAATTGGTGCCGTAGGTGACGCGGCCGCGGATCAACACCTCCGGGCCTGCCACCGGGACGACTTCGGTGTGCACCGCGACGGCCTTGTAGAGACCGTCGCGATCGGGCGTCAATTTGACGAACACGATCGGATTGCGGGCCCCTGCGGGTTTATCTTGCAGCGCTCCTGACCGCACATCCGAAATATCATAGCCGAGCCGAACGTAGTCCCCGCGCAAGAGATCCCGGGGATCGACGGGATGCGTCTGCAGGGCGATCTCCGCGCCGTTGCGCAGGATCTGGACCCGATCGACGATCATGGCGGCCAGGAGCGCGAACTGAATCAGCGCGGCGGCTGCGAAGAGGGCGATCTTGGGGATGCGCTGCAAGGAGCCGGCGACGCTGGTCATGTCTCGGTCCTCGGCAGCAGACGGTTGAGCACGGCCGACATCGCGATCGCGACGACGCCCGCCGCGGCGAGAAACGCCGAGCGACGCAGCAGCGAGCCCTTGACGGCCCAGGTAATGCCGGCAATCACGCCTGCGATGCCGAGCCAGCCGGCAACCATCCGCGCGCGGCTGCCATCGAGCATTCCGGAGACGACGAGGCAGAGCATGGCGCTGAGCACGACGGCATAGGCAGGCCATGGCTCGCCGGTTTGCCGCAACTGCCACATGACGGTCGCGATCATCATGAGCGCCATCGCGCCGCCGGCAAAGGCCGGGCCGGCGCGTCGTCGGAGCACCCCGACTGCGAGGGCTGCGATCGTCGCAGCGACGCCGCACGCGATGGCCCACGCTGGCTGGAGACTGGCATCCGACCCGGGATGGAGCATGTCGTTGGCTGCAATCACCTCGACAACGGCGACGACCGCCAGCGCGAATGCGCCGTAGGTCGACAATACGCCGCCAGCTTCACGTGTCCTCTGCCACGGCGTCGCGGCAAGCGCCAGCCCGCCGCCTAGCAGCAGGGCTGCGCCGTTGGCGAGAACGAGGAACGGCTCCAGGTCGTGCAGGCCGAGCTCCGTTGCCGTCGCAATCCACCATGGCAACGCCGCCAGCGCGACGAGATGAGCGGCCACGCGCGAATTCCAGATCACAGCAAGGGCGCCCGTCAGGAGCCAGAGCGCGACGAACGGAAGGTGCGGGCCGTCGTGGATGTCGGCGATGCGCAGGCAGGTCCAGATACTTGCCGCGACGAGTGCCACCGCAAGCGCGCCGCGCGAGCTGGTCAGTGCAGCCGTGCAGAGCGCGCCCACGGCCCACAGCAGCATGCCCCCGGCAAAGTCGTCGCCGAGGTGATACATCTGGCCGACGAGTGCGATACCGGCCCCGAAAATGACCGCACCGACGCTCGCGCAGAGATCGGCGAGGATGGGGCGTTCGGTGCGGACGAACCACGCGCCGAGCGCATTGGACGCGACGATGCCGGCGACGAGAATTGCGAAACGCGACGGCCGCGCGATCTCCACCCAATGCGCGGCGACGAAGGCCACGAACGCGGCCGCGATCAACAGGCCGCCGACAATGCCCATCACGACGGGAATGCTGAAGCCAGAAGCTGCCGCCGGAAGCCCACCGCGGATGGCGGCTACGGCCGCAGGCGTGATCAGGCCATCGGCTTCCCATCGTGCAAGATCGGCTTCGAGGCGCTGCCGGTAGGCTCGATCAAGCATCGTCAGTTCACCGCTCCCGCTGGCGCAGAATCAATCTACTGCCCCATTTGGTTGCGGTCGAACTGCGGCAGGTTCAAGAGGATCGTCTGGCGCCGAGCGTTGTTCAAAGCAAATCGCGCCCGACTTCAATTGGGGGCCGCGATCTCGCCCTCGTTCTCGATGATGGCATCATGCCCCTGATTTGCCCGACGCGTCAAGTAATTTCGTAAAATCCGCAAAACGTCGCGTCGGCAGTCGCTGGCTACTTTGCATGGGGTTGTTTTCGAGAGTTTTGTTGGATGGGCGAAAGTCGGAGGCCGCGGGGTCGGTCAAACCTCCCCCGCTTGCGGGGGAGGTCGGCGCGAAGCGCCGGGTGAGGGCTCTCTCCGCATTGGGAGTCTCGATTGCGGAAACACCCTCTCCCCAGCCCTCTCCCGCAAGCGGGAGAGGGAGCGCACTTCCTATGTGGCAGCCATCGAACCTAATCTCGTCGCGCTTTATTCCTCGTCCTCGTCGTCTTCCTCTTCGTCCTCTTCCTCATCCTCGTCGTCTTCGTCCTCTTCGGGCCCGGCCTGTTCGAGCACGGTGAGCGGCAGCGTCTCCCGGAAGAGATTGCCTTCCATGCCCATCCAGAGGCAGAGCACGTCCTCCTCCTTGACCTCGACGACGGTCAGCGGCTGGCCGCCGGATTTCAGCATCACGACATCGCCGGCTTTCAGTTCCATGGATTTGTCCTCCGTGTTGATCGACGCGGCTCAACGCTAGCAAGCCGTCATGACATGCCGATCACGGACGGCTGCGTCGGTCGACAGCAAGGTGATGGCGACCCTTCAGAGATTACCGTGCGGAATCAGCGCGCCTTGATGATCGGCGTCGTCTTGATCGGGGTGCATGCATCGTTGAAAAAGCCAACCACGGATGTGACGACCGGCACATGGCAGGCAAAGCTGTCCGGGCGATAGCTCTCGCGAATCCAGTCCATCTGGTAGGTCGCGAGGGTCATAAAGGCATTGAGGCGCTTGGCCTGGAGGTCGATCGCTGCCTGAATGCGGTCGCGGTCGACCTGGGGTGAAGGCTTGCGCGCGAGCTTCGCCTCGGGTTGCGAGGCCCAGTAGCGCACTGGCGCCAGTCTTTCATGCAGGTTGCGCAGACAATAGTGCATCACAAGCACCTGATGCTTGGCGCTGAACCAGTGAATCGTGACGGAATCGTTCGTGCCGGCCTTTTCCCGGTTCTTCGGGCAAACATCGACATACGAATATGCCGGGTCAAGGTTGTATTGGGCATGTATCGAACAGGCATCCTCGGCAGTTATGCGAGGGGTGGTCGACGCGCCGCCTCCTGAAGGCATGAATTGCGGCAAGTGGTGATCGCAATCGAAGTCATAGGCGCGAAGCAGGGATTGGTCGAGCGGGTCACTGTTTGGGCCAAGCCGTACTAACGGATTGTCTCTGAAGTTCGAAGCCCAGTCGATATATATTTCTGCGTTTCGCGCCAGCAGCTCGCCGGTTTCAAACAACGCCAGTTGGGCCGTTTCGTAGACCTTGAGAATGTCCTGGGCGTTGTTGACAGCAAGGGTCCGTTCGTTGGCGTCGGCGCGATCGTCGAGCGCAGCCGAGTAATCAGAGAACAGCTGCTGTTGCAGCGCCTGCACCAGAGAGAATTTCGTCGAGATATCGTCGAACGTCTTCGCCGCTGCCAGCATGTTTTCCTTGGCCTGGGCGCTCACCTTCTCCTGATAGGAGTTTAGATACTGGAAGTAGCCGACGAGGAGGCTGCCCAGCATCGTCACCAGCGAGAGGCTTTTGACGAGCGTAAACCCGCGATCGAATTTCGCCAACCACGATAGTGGCGGTTCGGAAGGCGGAGGCGCTTTCGCATCAGAGGTTGGCCTGGCTGCATCGTCCTGGGACACCGGTGACCTCCAGGTATGTTCGGTCAGGAGCCGAGCCGATACAATCTCCGATTGTCGCCAATGACATTGTGAGGGAGTTCATACATCACGGCATGGTGAAAATGCCGTCCGGAACCGTAACCGCTTACGGCAGCAGCTCGGTCAGCGAGCGGATGATGCGGTCGGGCCTGATCGGCGATCCCGCAGGTAAGCCCTCGCCATGCACGTCCATCCAGACTGTGTAGATGCCGAGGCGCTGCGGCGTCACGACTTCCCATTCCAGATTGTCGCCGACCATCCAGGTCTCCCCGGCGGTGACGCCGAGCGCGTCCATCGCATGCAGATAGGCGCGCTCCTCGGGCTTGCCGAAACCGTGCTCGCCCTCGATCTGGATGTGGTCGAAGCGATGGGTCAATTCGAAACGCTCGACCTTGGCGCGCTGCATGTCGGCAGCCCCATTGGTCACCAGCGCGAGCTTGACGCCAAGCGCCTTCAGCCGGTCGATGGCTTCATGTGCGCCGGGGAAGACGAACATCTCCTCCTCGCGATAGGTGGTGAAGCGGTCGGCTAGGCGAATGGCGAGATCGTCGGGCAGGGCGCGGTGCCCGCTTGCGGCGAGCGCTGCGAAGCCGCCTTTCACCGTCAGCCGCCGGGCCTCGCCGAGCTTGAGCCGCCAGGCGGCCTCCGCATTGGCCCAGAAATTCCGCGCAAACGTCAGCACGGCTGCGGCGACCTGCGCCGGCGGCAACGGTGCAAGCTCGGCCGCGAACTCGGTTGCGATCGTGTTCCAGGCGATCTCGGGACGGCCATAGGCCGACAGGATGGTGTCGTCCATATCGATCAGCATGGCACGGGGCAGGGGCTTTGCGGTCTTCATCGACGTCATGGCCATTTCACTTCCGGCGGCAGCGAAGACAGGATCGAATCCACATTGCCGCCGGTCTTCAGCCCGAAGATCGTGCCGCGGTCGTAGAGCAGGTTGAACTCGACGTAGCGCCCGCGCCGGATCAACTGTTCCTCGCGATCGGCGGGCGTCCAGGCATCAGCGAAATTGCGCCGCACCAGTTCCGGATAGACCTTCAGGAAGGCGCGGCCGACATCCTTGGTGAAGGCGAGGTCGGCTTCCCAGTCGCCGCTGTCATGCCAGTCGTAGAAGATGCCGCCGATGCCGCGGGCCTCTTTGCGGTGCGGCAGATAGAAATACTCGTCGCACCATTTCTTGTACTTGTCGTAGTCGGCAACGCCGTTCTGCCCGGCGCAGGCTTCCTGCATCGCGGCGTGGAAGGCGATCGTGTCCGCATCCTCCTGCGTGCGCCGCCGGTCGAGCACGGGAGTGAGGTCGGCGCCGCCGCCGAACCAGGCTTTCGTCGTGACGACGAAGCGCGTGTTCATGTGCACGGCGGGCACGTTGGGATTGCGCATATGCGCGATCAGCGAGATGCCCGACGCCCAGAACCGCGGATCGTCCGCCGCGCCCGGGATCTGCGCGCGAAACTCGGGGGCGAACTCGCCATGCACGGTCGAGCAGTGCACGCCGACCTTCTCGAACAGGCGGCCGTACATCATCGACATCACGCCGCCGCCGCCCGGCGCGCCAGAGTGGTCGGTGCGCTGCCAGGGCGTGCGCACGAAGCGGCCGGCCGAACCGGGATAGAGCTCTTGCGGCGCGTCGTCCTCGAGCCGCTCGAAGCTTGCGCAGATGTCGTCGCGCAGAGACTCGAACCAGCTCCGCGCGCGTGCCTTGCGGCCGTCAATCGTAGAAACGTCCATATCTAAATCCCAAAGCGGACCGGCTCGTAGGGTGGGCAAAGGCGCGCTTGCGCCGTGCCCACCACTTTGATCGTCGTCTTGAATGGTGGGCACGCTACGCTTTGCCCACCCTACGAAGTCTAACCCTGCGGACCGTAATAGGCGCAGCTCTCGTTGCAACTGTCGCGATGGATGCTGACGCGGGTCAGCCCGCCGAGATGTGCAAGACGCTCCCAGACGAAGCGCGAGAGGTTTTCAAGCGTCGGGGTGCCCAGCGCCTCGATCTTGTTGAGAAACTTGTGGTCGAGCGTCAGCCGTACGTCCTCGATCGCGCGCTGGACGAGGCCGAGATCGACCACCATGCCGGTCACGGGATCGGGCGTGCCGCGCAAGCTCACCTCGGCGCGGAAGGAGTGGCCGTGAATCTCTTCGCTCGCCGCGCCAAAGGTCGTACCCGACAGCGTATGCGCTGCCTCGAAGCGGAATGATTTCGTCAATTCCCACATCTTGTGAACGTCAGTCCTATCTGATGCCAGCTACCTGATGCCGAGCGTCTTGTGTGTTTGTACGCTGAGCCGCCATTGCGGGTGGCGCAGGCAATAGTCGATGGCGCGCGCTGTGTTCTCGGCCACATCCAGCCCGTCCATCGGTTGCAGCGAGAACCGCTCGAAGGCGAGGCCTTCGAAAGCTTCCGGCAGCGCCTGCGCTTGCGGATAGACCAGCTTCAACTCGTGACCGCGCCGCACGACGAGATCGCTTCCCGCTTTCGGACTGACGCAGATCCAGTCGAGGCCATCAGGCGGAAGGATCGTACCGTTGGTCTCGACCCCGATCTCGAAGCCGTTCGCGTGTAGCGCATCGACCAGCGGGGCGTCTACCTGCAACAGCGGTTCGCCACCGGTCAGGACGACATAACGGTTACCGTCGGTTCCCGTCCATTGCGCGGCGATCGTCGCCGCAAGGTCCGCCGCGCTGGCGTAGCGCCCGCCCAGCGTGCCGTCGGTGCCGACGAAGTCCGTGTCGCAGAATTGGCAGACGGCGCCGGCGCGGTCGGCCTCGCGGCCGCTCCAGAGGTTGCAGCCGGCAAAGCGGCAGAACACGGAAGCGCGTCCGGCCTGGGCGCCTTCACCTTGCAGCGTCAGGAAGATTTCCTTGACCGCGTAACTCACCATGCTCTCCCAAACATTCTAGGCGGATTGGTTCCGGACCTGCCGCAGCGCTTCGCCTGCGGCCATCGCCGCGGTCATCGCCACATTGAGCGAGCGCAGCCCCGGCTTGATCGGGATCACGAGCCGCGCATCCGCGGCCGCGACCACCTCGTCGGTAACGCCTGCGCTCTCGCGCCCGAGCAGCAGGATGTCCGACGGCTGGTAGCGAAAATCAAGGTAGTTGGTCGCTCCCTTGGTGGTGAACAGCAGCAGCCGGTACCCTTGTTCCGTGCGCCATGCCTCAAATTTCGACCAGGAGTCGTGACGGGTGACGCTGACCTGGTCCAGATAGTCCATTCCCGCCCGGCGGAACAAGCGGTCGGAGACGGGAAAACCCGCCGGCTCGATGATATGGGCGGCCATGTCCAGACAGGCGCAGAGCCTGAGAATCGTGCCGGTGTTCTGGGGGATGTCGGGTTGGAAAAGCGCTATCTGCATGGGCTGCGGGGGGGTGGTGCGGGCCGGAAATGTCTCAATGAAACATCGCTGGCCGCGGAATTCGTGCATTGCACGCTTCCGCGCCGATAGCGGGCTTGCGCTCGCCCGGCAAGGGTGCCAATAGAACGATTCTGGACTGCTGTTTCGCTCGTTTTGGCGCGGATCAAGCAAAGTTCTGCCGCCGCGGGGGGCCGCGGGCGCCGGCAGCCTGTTCTGGGGACCTTTGGGCGCCCCCTGGGGCGGTTCCGCCGGTCGCATAAGAAGAAAGGGTTGGAATCGTGACGACAGCGTCTTCGGCGGACCATCCGACACGCCGTGATTTCCTTTTCGTTGCAACGGGGGCAGCAGCGGCAGTAGGGGGCGTTGCGACGCTCTGGCCGTTCATTTCCCAGATGAATCCGGACGCCTCGACGATCGCCGCCGGCGCGCCGATCGAGGTCGATCTGACCCCGGTCGCCGAGGGCCAGGACATCAAGGTGTTCTGGCGCGGCAAGCCGATCTACATCAGCCACCGCACCAAGAAGCAGATCGAAGAGGCGCGCGCGGTCAACGTCGCGAGCCTGCCCGATCCGCAGTCCGACGAGGCCAGGGTCAAGGCCGGGCACGACCAGTGGCTGGTCGTGATCGGCATCTGCACCCATCTTGGCTGCATCCCGATCGCCCATGAGGGCAATTACGACGGATTCTTCTGCCCCTGCCACGGCTCGCAGTATGATTCGTCGGGGCGCATCCGCCAGGGGCCCGCACCCGCAAACCTGCCGGTGCCGCCCTACCAGTTCGTCTCCGACACCAAAATCCAGATCGGCTGAGCTTCGGACCCCGCGTCCGAAGCTTCGCGCCGTCGCGTCGTCGTTTATTTCCTCAGGATCGCATCATGAGCGGACCCTCCGACTACCAGCCGAGCAATCCAGCCCTGAAATGGATCGAGCGGCGGCTGCCGATCTTTGGTCTTATGCACTCCTCGTTTGTCGCCTATCCGACGCCGCGTAACCTGAACTACTGGTGGACCTTCGGCGCCATCCTGTCCTTCATGCTCGGGATGCAGATCGTCACCGGCGTGATCCTGGCGATGCACTACACGCCGCATGCCGATCTCGCCTTCAAGTCGGTCGAGCTGATCGTGCGCGACGTGAACTACGGCTGGCTGCTCCGCAACATGCACGCCTGCGGCGCGTCGATGTTCTTCTTCGCCGTCTACGTCCACATGCTGCGCGGCCTGTACTACGGCTCCTACAAGGAGCCGCGCGAGGTGCTGTGGATCCTCGGCGTCATCATCTATCTCTTGATGATGGCGACCGGCTTCATGGGCTACGTGCTGCCGTGGGGCCAGATGAGCTTCTGGGGCGCCACCGTCATCACCAACCTGTTCTCCGCTATTCCCTATTTCGGCGAGAGCATCGTGACGCTGCTGTGGGGCGGCTACTCCGTCGGCAACCCGACGCTGAACCGCTTCTTCTCGCTGCACTATCTGCTGCCGTTCCTGATCGCTGGCGTCGTCGTCCTGCATGTCTGGGCGCTGCACGTCGCCGGCCAGAACAATCCGGACGGCGTCGAAGCCAAGACGGAAAAGGACACGGTGGCGTTCACGCCGTATGCGACGATCAAGGACTTGTTCGGCGTGTCCTGCTTCACGATCCTCTTTGCCTGGTTCATCTTCTACATGCCGAACTATCTCGGCGACGCCGACAACTACATCCCGGCGAACCCGGGCGTGACGCCGCCGCACATCGTGCCGGAATGGTACTACCTGCCGTTCTACGCGATCCTGCGCTCGATCCCGAACAAGCTCGCTGGCGTCATCGCGATGTTCTCGGCGATCATCGTGCTGGCCTTCCTGCCCTGGCTCGACAGCGCCAAGACGAGGTCCTCGAAGTATCGTCCGCTCGCTAAGCAGTTCTTCTGGATCTTCGTCGTGGTCTGCATCCTGCTCGGCTATCTCGGCGCGCAGCCGCCGGAGGGCATCTACGTGATCGCCGGCCGCGTGCTCACGGTCTGCTACTTCGCCTACTTCCTGATCGTGCTGCCGCTGCTCTCCCGCATCGAGACCCCGCGGCCGGTGCCGAACTCGATCGCGGACGCGGTGCTGGCCAGGGGCGGCAAGGTCGCGGCCTCCGTCGTGGTCGCGCTGGTCGCTGCCGGCGCCCTGTTCGCCGGCACGCTCGGGGATGCCCGTGCTTCGGAAGGCTCCGACAGGCCGCCGGGCATCAAGTGGTCGTTCGCAGGTCCCTTCGGCAAGTTCGACCGCGGCGCGCTGCAGCGCGGCCTGAAGGTCTACAAGGAGGTCTGCGCCAACTGCCACGGCCTGTCCTACGTCGCCTTCCGCAACCTCGCGGAAGCCGGCGGCCCCGGCTATTCCGTGGCGCAGGCGTCGGCGTTTGCCTCCGAGTACAAGATCAAGGACGGTCCGAACGACCAGGGCGAGATGTTCGAGCGCCCGGGCCGCCCGGCGGATTACTTCCCGTCGCCCTTCCCGAACGAGCAGGCGGCTCGCGCGGCGAACGGCGGTGCGGCGCCGCCCGACCTGTCGCTGATCACCAAGGCGCGTTCCTACGGCCGCGGCTTCCCCTGGTTCATCTTCGACTTCTTCACCCAGTACCAGGAGCAGGGCCCGGATTATGTCGCGGCAGTGCTCCAGGGCTTTGAGGAGAAGGCGCCGGAAGGTGTGACCATCCCGGAGGGCTCCTACTTCAACAAGTACTTCCCGGGCCACGCCATCAAGATGCCGAAGCCGCTGAACGACGGCCAGGTCACCTATGACGACGGCTCGCCGACCACGGTCGCGCAATACGCCAAGGACGTCACCACGTTCCTGATGTGGACCGCGGAGCCGCACATGGAAGCGCGCAAGCAGCTCGGCTTCCAGGTGTTCGTGTTCCTGATCATCTTCACCGGTTTGATGTACTTCACCAAGAAGAAGGTCTGGGCCGCCGCGCATTGAGCGGCCGTATAGCCATGGAAATGAAAAAGCCCCCGCAAGGGGGCTTTTTTGTTGGCGGCGTTCGCGTCCCGGACGCGCTGCAGCGTGCAACGCTGCTGCGCAGAGCCGGGACCCAGCGTGCCCACGGCTGGACCCCGGATCAGCAATGCACCACGCCGCGAAGGGCGGCGCACTGCATTGCATCCGGGGCACGAGAGTGTGTTGTTCGGTGCGATTGCTTATCGCGGATACACCAGCCAAAATGCACACAACGCCCCCAGAAACTCGTCGGAGGAAAGCATGGGCACCGTCATCACCTTCAAGCGTCCGGACGGCAAGGATGCGTCGGGCTATCTCGCCAATGCCGCGCGCGGCAATGCGCCGGGCGTGGTCGTGATCCAGGAATGGTGGGGACTGTCGGATCAGATCAAGGGCCTGTGCGACCGCTTTGCGCTCGCCGGCTTCGATGCGCTCGCGCCCGATCTCTACAAGGGCAAGGTGGTGCCCTATCACGACACCGATGCGGCCAATCGCGAGATGAACTCGCTCGATTTCATGGACGCCACCACGCAGACCGTGCGCGGCGCCGCGCAATATCTCGCGCGCAACAGCGCCAAGGTCGGCCTGACCGGCTTTTGCCTCGGCGGTGCGGTGACCATCATCGGCGCCACCAAGATCCCGGAGCTCGCGGCCGGCGTCGTATTCTATGGCATCCCACCGGAGCAGGCGGCCAAGCCTTCTGACGTCAAGATCCCGCTCCAGGCGCATTTCGCTAACAAGGACGATTGGTGCACGCCGGAGCTCGTCGGTGGTTTCGAAAAGGCCATGAAGGCCGCCGGCAAGTCGCTCGAGCTGTTCCGCTATGACGCCGAGCACGCCTTCGTCAACGAGCAGCGCCAGGCCGTGCACGACCGCGAAGCCGCCGAGCTCGCCTGGGGCCGCGCGACGGAGTTCTTCAGGAAGCATCTGGGATGAACGCAGAGCCGAGCTGATGCGACACAAGGCAGGCCGACCGGTGTCGGGCGGTCGCTCCGGCGCAGTCAGGCACTCTGCTGCGTCGGAGCCAACACATTGGCGCCGAGCATCCCCCATGAAAGCCTTCCTGATCGCATCATTGTTCGTGACCGGCCTTGCGGCGCCTTGTTGGGCCAAGGATCCCGCGTGTAACGGGCCGGAATTCGGGGCTTTCCGGACCGACTTCGAAGGCGCGGCGAATGCGAACGACAAGAATCGCATCGTCAAGCTGATCTCCTTTCCCGTCGAGTATTGGTCGGGGGAAGGCAAGCACGATGTGCAGAGCGGTCCGGTCAAGACCGAAGCCGAATTCCTGCAACGCTACGACTCGCTGTTCACGCCCTTCATGCGCAAGCATCTGCACACCGCAAAGCTCCTGTCGCTGCCCGATGGCCGCTGCGCGCTGACCTGGCATGACACGAATTCCGAGTTCACCTTCGAATTCCGCTATGCCCCCGACGCCGGCTTCCGGGCGATCGGATATGAGGTCGGGGCGTATTGATCCGGGCTACGGCAGGTGGAAGGCATCTTGACGCCGTCCCCGCGCCATGGTGTGTAGTTGCTCCCATGAGCACCGCTGTCCGCCCATCCCGTCGTTGGTGGCGCACCTCCTAAAGAGGTGGCCGGTGCGATTTCGTTTCCCTAAATCGTCGAAGGTCGCCAACGCAGTGCGGCGGCCTGATCGTTTGTCCTGTGTGGCGTTCCCTCGGCAAGTCTCGTAAGAGGAGCCCAAGAGGATCACATGAACAGGACAGTCTTTGCCCTTCCGGCCAGAAGCGACTATGTGACCCGCGCGGGTCTTTCGATCACGCGCGTGGCCGAACAGTTTAGCGGCGGCGCCAGTCGGCTCGACGATCTCGTCAACCTGCTCGACCGCCGCCGCGGCGTGGTGCTGTCGTCGGGCACGACCGTGCCCGGCCGCTACGAGAGCTTTGACCTCGGCTTCTCCGATCCGCCGCTCGAGCTCGAAACATCAGGCGTCAATTTCAAGCTCGAAGCGCTGAACCAGCGCGGGCAGGTGCTGATTGCCTTCCTCGCCGACGTCCTGCGCGAGCCCTGTGTGGTGATCTCCGAGAAGACGGCCTCGCGGCTTGCCGGCCACATCATCCGCGGCGATGCGCCGGTCGAGGAGGACCAGCGCACGCGGCGCGCCAGCGTGATGTCGCTGGTGCGCGATCTCGTCGCTGCTTTTTCCGCCAATGACGACGGGCTGCTCGGCCTGTTCGGCGCCTTCGCCTACGACCTCGTCTTCCAGATCGAGGACCTCGTGCAGAAGCGCGCGCGCGAAAAGGACCAGCGCGACATCGTGCTCTACGTGCCCGATCGCCTGCTCGCCTATGACCGCGCCACCGGCCGCGGCGTGGTGCTGAGCTACGACTTCACATGGAAGGGCCGGTCGACCGAGGGCCTGCCGCGCGAGACCGCGGATAGCCCTTACCTGAAGACGCCGCGGCAGGGCTTCGCCGATCACGCGCCGGGCGAATATCAGGCCACGGTGGAAACCGCGCGCGCGGCCTTTGCCCGCGGCGATCTCTTCGAAGCCGTGCCGGGACAGCTCTTTGCCGAGCCCTGCGAGCGTTCGCCGGCAGAAGTGTTCCAGCGCCTCTGCGTCATCAACCCGTCGCCCTACGGCGCGCTGATGAATCTCGGCGACGGCGAATTCCTGGTGTCGGCGTCGCCCGAGATGTTCGTGCGCTCCGACGGCCGTCGGGTCGAGACCTGCCCGATCTCGGGCACCATCGCGCGCGGCACCGACGCGATCGGCGATGCCGAGCAGATCCGCCAGCTCCTGAATTCGGAGAAGGACGAGTTCGAGCTCAACATGTGCACCGACGTCGACCGCAACGACAAGGCGCGCGTCTGCGTCCCCGGTAGCATCAAGGTGCTGGCACGGCGGCAGATCGAGACCTACTCAAAGCTGTTCCACACCGTCGACCATGTCGAAGGCATGTTGCGTCCCGGCTTCGATGCCCTCGACGCATTCCTCACCCATGCCTGGGCCGTCACCGTCACCGGCGCGCCAAAGCTCTGGGCGATGCAGTTCGTCGAGGATCACGAGCGCTCGCCGCGCCGCTGGTATGCGGGTGCGATCGGCGCGGTGAATTTCGACGGCAGCATCAACACCGGCCTGACCATCCGCACCATCCGGATGAAGGATGGCCTCGCCGAGGTGCGCGTCGGTGCCACCTGCCTGTTCGATTCCGATCCGGCCGCAGAAGACCGCGAGTGCCAGGTGAAGGCGGCGGCGCTGTTCCAGGCGCTGCGCGGCGATCCACCAAAACCACTGTCGACCTTCGCACCCGATGCGACCGGCTCGGGCAAGCAGGTGCTGCTGATCGACCACGACGACAGTTTCGTGCACATGCTCGCCGATTATTTCCGCCAGGTCGGCGCCAGCGTCACCGTGGTCCGCTATGTGCATGCGCTCGACATGCTCAAGCAGAAGACGTGGGATTTGCTGGTGCTGTCGCCCGGACCGGGTAGGCCCGAAGATTTCGGGATCAAGAAGACCATCGACGCGGCGCTTCAGAACAAGCTGCCGGTGTTCGGCGTCTGCCTCGGGGTGCAGGCGATTGGCGAATATTTTGGCGGCGAGCTCGGGCAACTGACGCATCCCGCCCATGGCCGGCCGTCGCGGGTGCAGGTGCGGGGTGGGCGCCTGATGCGCAACCTGCCGAACGAGATCGTGATCGGCCGCTATCATTCGCTGTATGTTGAACGGGACAGCATGCCGGATGTTCTATCGGTGACGGCGAGCACCGAGGACGGCGTCGCCATGGCGCTCGAGCACAAGACGCTGCCGGTCGCCGGCGTGCAGTTCCACCCGGAGTCGCTGATGTCGCTTGGCGGCGAGGTAGGTTTAAGAATTGTCGAGAACGCATTCCGGCTGAATGCGGGCGTCGATTGAGAGGCACCAATGACCTTTGACTACGATCTGAAGGCGAGCGTTCGCAGCATCCCGGACTATCCGAAGCCCGGGATCATGTTCCGCGACATCACGACCCTGCTCGCGGATGCGCGCGCCTTCCGCCGCGCGGTCGACGAGCTCGTGCATCCCTGGGCCGGCAACAAGATCGACAAGGTCGCCGGCATGGAGGCGCGCGGCTTCATCCTCGGCGGCGCGGTGGCGCATCAGCTCTCGGCCGGCTTCGTGCCGATCCGCAAGAAGGGCAAGCTGCCGCACACCACGGTGCGCATCGCCTATTCGCTGGAATACGGCATCGACGAGATGGAAATGCATGTCGACGCGGTCGCGCCCGGCGAGCGCGTCATCCTGGTCGATGACCTCATCGCCACCGGCGGCACCGCCGAGGGCGCGGTGAAGCTGCTGCGGCAGATCGGCGCCAACGTGATGGCGGCTTGCTTCATCATCGACCTGCCCGAGCTCGGCGGCGCCGCCAAGCTGCGCGCCATGGACGTGCCGGTGCGCACGCTGATGACGTTCGAAGGGCACTGACTCTGCGGCCGCCTCGACGAGCAAATCTACGACACGACGAGATTTAGCTGAGCGCAAGCCGCGTCGGTGGTGCGCTCCCTCTCCCGCAAGCGGGAGAGGTGAAGCCCGAGCGCCGGGCTAAATCGCCTCGGCCTTGAGCTCCGATAGCCAATGCAGCATGCGCTCCTTCAGGAGCGCATCGCGGACATAGCTCATCTCCTCCTCGTCCAGCCGCTCGCATTCCGCGAAGCTGAGGCCAGCGGAGCCATGCGCGTTCCAGGTTGCCTGAAGGCTGCGGCAGGGGTGTCCGCCCTGGCGCAGCGTGAACCAGATCCGGTTGGGGACCTTCTCCAGATCAAGCGCCTGGCCGATCCAGGCTTCGCCGGTCGCCGCGCAGCGGACGACGTAGATGCCGACGGCGGTCTTGCGCTCCTTGTAGGCGGCAATCGCGGCCTTGCGGTCGATGCTCATGGGCTTGGTCTCGTGGGGAGGGTGTCGCGCGAGGTCATACAAGCCGCCGGGTGGTTGGTCAATATTACCCGGGTAAAATAATCAAGAGCTCTGCAGGATCAGGCTGAGCTCGAGCTCGCGGAAGGCGAGGTAATTCCGCCGGATCCACTGGTGCAGCTCGGTCGACGAATCCTTCTCCTGGCGCAGATAGCCGGTGAAGGAGAAGTTGAGCCGGTCGATATAGGTCTTCAGGAAGCCGGGCAACGCCGGCAGGCGCAGCAGCCGGCCGCCGGCCATGGCGGGCGGCAGCTCGCCGCGGACGACATGTTCGTTGTCCACGGTGATTAGGTTGATCCGCGGGATTTGTGCGTGCAGCGTCTCGTATGCGCGGCCCGAGACGCGGTCGGTGTCGGCGACGAACAGGATCATCGGCGCCACGTGGCGGCGGGCGGCTTCCTTCAACAGGCCGATCTCGTCGGTCATCTTGAAGAACTCGTCGAAGGCGTGGAAGCCGAGGTCGATCACCTTGCCGAGCCCGTCATCGACGATGACGCGGTCCATGAGCTGCATCTTGCCGTAGGTGTCGATGACGTCGGCCGTCTCGGTGACCTTCGGCAGATAGTCGAGCAGCGACGGCTCCTTCAGATTGACGTCGAAGGCCGCGACATCGCCGTTCTTGAGCAGCAGGAATTCGGTCAGCAAGCGCGCGAGCAGCGTCTTGCCGACCTGCGGTCGGGGGGAGCAGATGATGTAGACGGGCGTGGCGGCCATTAGCAGCTATATCAGGCGGGTTCGGCGCCCAATCCAGCCGCATCCGCAGCTTGCCCGCAACTATTTTTCGCTGCTGCGGGCGGCGGGCTTGGAGCCGACGATGTCGGTCAGCCGGATGCGGTCAAACTCGCTCCAGACGTTCGCCAGCCAGTGCCGGACGTAGCCGCGCAGCACGAACGAATAGTTCGCGGCTTCGTCGTGGGTGCCCTTGTTGGCGACAAATTTCAGGAACGGGACGGACGAGACCTCAACCTGCTCATAGGCCATTTCGTTGAGCTTGGGGATGGTCAGCTCGGTCGCGTCCTTGATGCGGTGGAAGTAGGAATTGTAGGTCGCCTGGTCCCACTGGAAGAACTGGGTATCGTTGATGAAGTTCTTCACCAGGAAATATCTCGCGCCGGTCATGAAACCTGCGGTCTCGGCGATCTCCTCCAGCGAGGCGATCGAGGGCCCCAGAATGTGGAACACGGCGAAGGTGATCTGGCCGGCCTTGGCGGCGTCGAGGAAGCCGATGTCGCGCAGCGAAGCCAGCGCCGGCGAGAGCAGGCCGGCGCGGACGTCGATCACGGTCACCGACGGGCTCACCGCATTGAGCGTGTCGAAGATCTTCATCTGATCGGCCGTCGTCGTCATATCGACGATCTCGGTGATGTCAGGGTGGAAGCGCTTCAGGGTTCCGCGCGGCGACTCCGTGTCGAACGCGCGGGTCGGCACGTTGTTGGCGGAAAAATAATCGAGCAAGGTACGCGAAACCGTGGTCTTGCCGACCCCGCCCTTGTCCGCGCCCACCACAACCACTGCCGGCTTTGCCATTGCTGTCCCCTAACGCGCGCCCGCCGATCGCTGGTTGCGATCGGCCGGGTGCCAAATCGATGTCCCGAGTCTGCTGTTGGGCGCGAACATGGCAGAAACAAGGGAGAATTCAATTCCTCCTAGCCTCGTTGCGGCAATTCCCGCGGTTTTTCCCAAGCGCAACAAAATCCCTTCCGCGCCCGGCCTCGTGATGCGGCAAATTGTGCGGTCAATGACGGCCCCAAGGCCCGATCGGAGGCCCCATTGGATTGCCGACGGGGGTTCCGGAGCGGCTGGGAGCGGTACCCTGCGTGGCATCGGCCGGCGTGGCGGAATCGTTCCACGGGCCGGTGGGCAGCGCCGGCGGGGTGTCCTGCCGTTCCGCCTGCGTGTCCGTTTGCTCAGATTCATCCGATGGCGGCGGCAGCGGACCTGGATCATGGCCGCCGGCAAAATTCACCAGGGCCTTGATCCGCGAGTCCACCGAGGGGTGGGTCGCGAACAGGTCGGCGAAGCCCTCGCGGGGATTGTCGACGCAGAGCTCCATCACGGCGGAGGTCGCGCCCGGCAACTCGCCACGGCCATCGATCTTGCGCAGCGCCGAGATCATTGCGTCGGGGTTCTTGGTGAGCTCGACCGAGCCGGCGTCGGCCAGGAATTCGCGCGAACGCGACAGCGCGAGCTTGACCACTTGCGACACCAGCCAGGCCACCACGATCAGCACGACCGCGATGATGATGACCACCACCGCGCCGCCGCCGGAGCTCTTGCTGTCGCTTGATGATGAGGACGATCGCGACGAGGAGGACGAACCCGACGACCAGGAGCCGCCGGAGCTCCAGTTGAAGCTGGTGAACAGGCGGAAGAACAGCTCGCCGAAGAAGCCGACCACACCGGCGATGATGACGGCGACCACCATCAGCTGCACGTCGCCGTTCCTGATGTGGGTCAGCTCGTGGCCCAGCACCGCCTCGATCTCCTGGTCGTTCAGCGCCTTCATCAGACCCGTGGTGACGGTGATCGCATATTGCCGCGGGTTGAGGCCGGTCGCGAACGCGTTCAGCGCCGGGCTCTCCATGATCTTCAGCTTCGGCATGGTGATGCCGCGCGAGATGCAGAGATTTTCGAGGAGATTATAGAGCCGCGGCTCTTCCTGCCTTGTCACGTCGTGGCCGCCGGTGACGGCGTCGATCATCGACTGGTGGAAGAAATAGGCGATCACGATCCAGGCGATCGCGGCGACGGTCGCGAAAGGGGAGGCCTTGATCAGGTCGGAGAAGGCGCGGGTCAGATAATAGGCGACGGACTGATTGCCGTTGATGACGACTTCGGCGACCAGCGCGCCGGCATAGACCAGCACGTAGAACAGCAGGAACAGTCCCGCGAGCAGCACCATCGAACGAAACTTGTTCGAGGCGATATGCGTGTAGAGACCATACGCGGCCATGGCGCGCTGTCCTGCCGGTCTATCGTTTCAGATCAGAACTTGACCTGTGGCGCCGCCTCGACCTCGGTGCGGCTCGCGCCGAGATCGAAGAAGTCCTTGCGCGTGAAGCCGAACATGCCGGCGAACAAGGCGGCGGGCATCTGCTGGATTCCGGTGTTGTATTCCTGGACCGCGTTGTTGAAGAAGCGGCGGCTCGCCGCGATCTTGTTCTCGAGGTCCGAGAGCTCGCTTGCGAGTTGCTGGAAGTTCGCATTGGCCTTGAGGTCGGGATAGGCCTCCGACAGCGCGATCAGCCGGCCGAGCGCGCCGGAGAGCTGGTTCTCGGCCGCGGACACCTGCGCCGGCCCTTGTGCGGACATCGCCGAATTGCGCGCCTTGATGACGTCGTCGAGCGTGCCGCGCTCATGCGCGGCGTAGCCTTTCACGGTCTCGACCAGGTTCGGGATCAGGTCATGCCGCTGCTTGAGCTGCACGTCGATATCGGCAAAGGCCTGGCCCACGCGCTGGCTCAGCGCCACCAGGCGGTTGTAGGCGCTGAAGGCGAACAGCACGAGGACGACGATGACGCCGAGGACGATCCAGCCGGTCGACATGGAGAACTCCTGAAGGGGGAAGAAGGCGGATAGCGTAGACTAAAATGATGCCGGGCGGCAGGCCGGCTCGAGAAGGCAGGCAAAAGGCAAGTAAGGCTTGGTCGGGCGCGAGCCCAATCCAGTTCAAGGGAAAAGCACTGATCGAGGTTAACTTTCGGCCATCGCGGCGTCGCCCCAGCGCCAGCGCCAGCGGCGGGCGCTGGCATAGGCCGCCTTGTCGCGGCGTGGCACCTTTACGAGCTCGGCGCCCTCTTCGGTGCAGAGTTTTGCGGTGATCTCGGCCTTGCCGATATCCGGCTCTGCCAGCACGCGCGAAAAGCGCGCGGCGACCGCCGCGCGGGTCAGCGCCACATAGATGAACTTCTCGTCCTCGAAGGGGACCTCGGCGCCCTTGAGCTGCCGGTGGGCCTGGGAGCGCGGCAGGCGCTGGGCAAAATGGCACCAGTCGGGCGCTGTGAGCGGGCAGGGTTTGTCGTGCGGGCAGGGCGCCGCGACATGCGCGCCCGATGCAATCAACTGCTGACGCAGCGCAAGGATGCGCGCGTAGCCGGCCGGCGTGCCCGGCTCGATCACGATGAGGGCGTGGCGCGCCTTGGTCCACATCGCGTCAGCGAGCGCGCGCTGGTCGTGCTCACTGAGCTCGCCGATCACGTAGCTCGCGACGACGAGATCGGCTGGCGCGGCTTCCGCGAGGTTCGTGCCCGCGTCGCCCGGCAAATAGCGGCAGTCGGCCAATCGCGTGCTGTCCTGCGCAAGCTCGAGCGCCAGGCTGCTCAACGTGCGGTTGGCGTCGAGCAGGGTGAAGGATTGCAGCGACGCAAAGGCTTCCGCGGCCGCCCAGCTCGCGGTGCCGGGCCCCGCGCCGACATCGAGCAGGCTGTCCGGGGCAAGCTCGGGCGCGATCTCGATCAGTGCATTCAAGCTGGCCGCAACGGCGGCGTAGGTCGCGGGCATGCGCGCGAGTGCATAGGCCAGCGCATCGGCTTCGGACTTGATGGCGGCGGAGCCACCGCCAGCGCGATAGGTGCTCGAGATGCGCCCGGCCCGCTGCGCGGCATCGGTGCGGGAGAAGCCCTGGAGCTTGCCGTCGAGCGCGGCCTTGAGTTCGGGGGGGAGGGTGGGTGAGATCATGTTTGCCCACCGTCGTTCCGGGGCGCGACGAAGTCGCGAACCCGGAACCTGGAAGTTGTGTCGCGAGATTCCGGGTTCTCGCTTCGCGAGCCCCGGAATGACGCCAGAGATATCACGCGACGTTCTGGTCGAGAATGTCCACCGCCTCGGACAGGCTCACCGACACGAGCTGCGAGACGCCGCGCTCGGCCATGGTGACGCCGAACAGCCGGTTCATCCGCGCCATGGTGATCGGGTTGTGCGTGATGATGATGAAGCGCGTGTCGGTCGAGCTGGTCATCTCGTGCAGCAGGTTGCAGTACCGTTCGACGTTGTGGTCGTCGAGCGGCGCGTCGACTTCGTCCAGCACGCAGATCGGCGAGGGGTTGGTGAGGAACACCGCGAAGATCAGCGCCATTGCGGTCAGCGCCTGCTCGCCGCCCGAGAGCAGCGACAGCGTCTGAGGCTTCTTGCCCGGGGGCTTTGCGATGATCTCGAGACCGGCCTCGAGCGGATCATCGCTCTCGATCAGGTGCAATGCCGCTTCGCCGCCGCCGAACAGCTCGACGAACAGGCGCTTGAAGTGGTTGTTGACGACCTCGAACGAGGTCAGCAGCCGCTCGCGGGCTTCCTTGTTGAGGCTCTGGATGCCCTGGCGCAGCCGCTTGATGGCTTCGACGAGGTCGTCGCGCTCGGTGGTGAGACCCGTGTGCTGGGCCTCGACCTCGCGCAGCTCTTCCTCGGCGCGCAGGTTCACGGCACCAAGGCGCTCGCGGTCGCGGCGCATCTTTTCGAGGTCCTCCTCGATCTCGTGCAGCGGCGGCAGTTCCGCGCCGGGCTCGATCTCGGCGAGGCCGGCGACCGCCTGCGGCTCCACCTCCAGCATGTCGCGGATTTCGCGCTCGATGTCTTCGAGCCGGCGCCGCGCGCCCTCCATGCGCTCCTCGGCACGCGCGGTCGCCTCGCGTGAGCTGGACAGTGCTTCGAGCGTCAACTTGGCCACGCGATCGGTCTCTGCCATGGCCGTTTCGGCCTCGGCGAGCGCGTCGGCGGCGACGCGGCGATCATTCTCGGCGTATTCGATCTCGTTGATCAGCGCGCTGCGCTTCTCGGCGAACACCGCCGGCGCGTTTTCGAGGTCGCTGCGTTCGATCGAGACCTCGGTGATGCGGGCCTGGATGGTGTCGATGTGGGAGGCCGCGCTCTGCTTTCGGTTCTGCCATTCGGTGCGCTCGGCGAGGATCGCCTGCACGCGACGGTCGGCGAGCTCGGCCTCGCGCGCCAGTGCCTGCGCCTCGGCGCGGACCTGGGCGGCCATGCGGCGATGGCCCTCGATGTCGCTGCGCACGGCGGCGAGCCGGATCTCGGTGTCTTCGCTCGACGGCAGCTCGGAGATCGCTGCCGCTGCGTATTCGTGCGCGGCCTCGGCCTCGGCGCGGTCGGCGGCGAGGCGGCTGTGCGCTTCCGACAGCGCCGACTTGCGCGCGGCGCGACGGTTGATCTCGCGCTCCGCCGTGGCATGGCGCTCGCGCGCGGCATTGAGCTCGCGCTGCGCGGCGCGCCAGGCCTCGCGGGTGGCGCCTTCGGTGCCGGCGGCCATCTGCAACTGGCCTTCCGCGTTCTCCAGCGCCTGGCGCTTGATCTGCGCGTCGATGCGGGCCTGCTCCAGTTCGTTCTCGATGTCGACGAGGCGGGCGCGCTCGGCGAGCCGCCGCGCCGCGCCGGTCGGCGCGTGAGCCGCCGCGACAAAGCCGTCCCAGCGCCAGACGTCGCCTTCCGGCGAGACCAGCCGCTGGCCGGTCTTGAGCTGCGAGACGAGCTCGGCGCCGCGCTCGCGCGGCACCACGCCGATCTGCGCCAGGCGGCGCGAAAGCTCGATCGGTGCCTGCACGTGGTTGGCGAGCGACACGACGCCTTCGGGCAGCGCCGGATCGCCTTCGGTGACACCGGCGTTGGTCCAGCGCATCGGCGCGGAGGGATCGACGGGTGCATCGAGGTCGTCGCCGAGCGCGGCGCCGATCGCCTTTTCAAAACCCTTGTCGACGGTGATGCCGTCGATGATCGGCGGCCACAGATTCTTGGTCTCGCCGTTGACGATCTTGGAGATCGTGCGCGCCTCGGTTTCCAGCCGCTGCACGCGCTTGTCGGCCTCATTCAGCGGCGAGCGCGAGGATTCCAGCGTCTGGCGAGCCGCGACGTGTGCGGCTTCGCTGTCCTGGGCTGCAGCTTCCGAGGCCGCCAGCGTCTGCTCGGCGTTCTCCACCGCAGCAGTGAGCTCGTCGAGATCACCGAAGCCGCCGGTCTCCTCGGCGAGCTTTTGCTCTTCCGCGGCGACGTTCGCGATCTCCTGGTCGAGCCGCGCGAGGCGGTCGCGGTGGGTGCGGACGTTGGCTTCGAGTTGATTCCGCTTGGCGGTGAGGTCGGCAAGCGCCGTGGTCAGCTCGGAGAACTGCTGTTCGGCTTCGGTGAGCGTCGCCTCGGCCTCGGAGACGCGCTCGTCGACGCCGGAGCGTTTCTCGACGCGCGACTTGATCTCTTCCTTCAGCTCCAGATCCTCGGCGTCGAGCCGCTGAAGCGCGACGTCGGCGTCCATGGTCTGCTGCTGGGCGCGGGCGATGTCGCCCTCGAACTGGGTCAGCCGGCGCTCGAGCTCGGTGGCGCGCTCCTTGGCGCGCTCTTCCTCGCGGTCGAGCAGCTCGCGCGCATTGGTCAGCCGCTGCAGGCCAGCCGCGGCGCGGGCTTCGGCGTCGCGCAGCGCCGGCATGCCGGCGGCGCGGATCGCCTGGATGCGGGCAGCCTCCGCCTGGTGCTGGGTGCGCTCGGCCATCTCGCGCACGGCGAGATCATGGGTGCGGCCGGAATCATTGACCTCGGCATGCGCCCCGATCCAGCGCAGATGGAACAGCGTCGCCTCGGCCTTGCGCACCTTGGCCGCGACCTCGCGATAGCGCACGGCCTGGCGGGCCTGCTTCTTCAGGCCCTCCATCTGGCCGGAGAGCTGGCCGATCACGTCCTCGACGCGGGTGAGGTTGGTTTCGGCCGCCTTCAGCCGCAGCTCGGCCTCGTGGCGGCGGGCGTGCAGGCCGGCGACGCCGGCGGCATCTTCCAGCACGCGGCGGCGCTGCTCGGGCTTGGCCTGGATGATCTCGCCGATCTTGCCCTGGTGGACGAGGGCCGGCGAGCGCGCGCCAGTGGCGGCATCGGCGAACAGGATCTGCACGTCGCGGGCGCGCACGTCGCGGCCGTTGATGCGATAGACCGAGCCTGCCTCACGCTCGATGCGGCGGGAGATTTCGAGAAGCTGGCTGTCATTCATCGCCGCCGGCGCGGTGCGATCGGCATTGTCGATCGTCATCGTCACTTCGGCGTGGTTGCGCGCAGGGCGATTGCCGGAGCCGGCGAAGATCACCGCGTCCATGTCGGCGGCGCGCAGCGATTTGTGCGAGGTTTCGCCCATCGCCCAGCGCAGCGCTTCGACGAGGTTCGACTTGCCGCAGCCGTTCGGTCCGACGACGCCGGTGAGGCCCGCTTCGATCACGAAGTCGGTGGGCTCAACGAAGGACTTGAAGCCATGAAGGCGCAGGCGGGTGATCTTCATAAAACACGCTTCTCTGTTGGCAGGACGCGAATCTCCCTGCCGTGACAATACCATAGAAGGCAAATGTCGGTGTCTGGGCTACCGCTTCGAGCGGCTTATGCACAAGCGACAATGGCCGCGCCGGTGCTCAAGGGCAACCGGCCAGCAACGCTTTTCCCAAGGCTTTTGAAGCGCGAATCAGGATCAAAGCGTGAAGATCAGCTCTTCAACAGCGGATTGATCTTCTTCGCGAATTCCTCGAACGAGGCCTCGCCCTTGATCTTCTCGCCGTTGATGAAGAAGGTCGGCGTCGAATCGACCTTCAGAACCTCGCTCGCATATTTCTGGTCGGCGGCGATCTTGTCGAGCAGTGCCTGGTCCTTCAGGCAGGCTTCGACCTGGCTCTGGGAGAGGCCCGCCTGCTTGCCGATCCGGGCAAGCGTCTCCGTGGTGTTCTTCGTCACCCAGTCGGCCTGCGAGCGGAACAGCATGTCGGTGACGGCGAAATATTTCGGCGCGTCGCCATTGGCGATGCAGCGCGCCAGCATCGAGCCGGCGGCGGCTTTGATGTCGAGCGGGAACTCGCGGAAGATGTAACGCACCTTGCCGGTGTCGATGAATTCCTTCTTGATCTTCGGGAACACCTGCTCGTTGAAGGCCGCGCAATGCGGGCAGGTCATCGAGGCGAATTCGGTGATGGTGACGGCGGCGTTGTCCGGACCGAGCGCCATGTCGGGCAGCGACACCGGCTTGGCGACATCGGAGGTGCTCTGCGCCATGGCCTCGGTGATGAGCCGCAGCGGCGACAACCCGGCAGCCACGGCAAGTCCGGTCAGCGAAAGCATCGTGGTGAAGACGCGGCGGGTGATCATCAAAGGTCCAACTCCCGAAATTGGCGTAAGCACGCCCAAAGCTCCCCGATTGAGCGGCCTGTCGCTAGCTTGAAACCGCAATGGAGGCAATGGCGGGCCGCAACAACGGCTCCAGATTAGCGGCGGAATGCGGCTCAATTTCGCTTGATTGCGGCACCCAGCCGAGCCAGCGCGTCCCGCAATTGTTCATCTTCGATACTGCCGAGGGTCTCGGCCACCTTCGCCACCGCCCCGGCGTCGGGCGGGCGGGGCCGCGCCGGGCGGCCGCGGCTCGACAGGGGGGCTTGGCGGAAGGCAAGCTTGCCGACTGCATTCCAGCCGAAGAAGCGGTTGACCCGTTCCAGGATGACGTCGGCGGAGTGCTGGATCTCCAGCGCCATCGGCCCCTCGACCCGCAGCACCAGCGTCGCCGGCTCCTGCGGCTGGCCCTCGACCGGCCGTGGCCATTGCATCTTCAACGGCTCCGAATGCGCGGCGATCTCGGAGCCGGCGATCTCGCCCCAGCGTGTCACCAATTCGCGCGCCGCAAAGCCCTGCTTGGCGTAGGCCTCGGCAAAGACGTCGTTGAGCAGGATCGACAGCGGCTTTGCGCTGATGGGGCCGGGTTTGGACATGGAAGCTTTCTGTCATTCCGGGGCGATGTGCAGCGTCGAACTATGGTGCGCAATTGCGCACCTGAGAATCTCGAGATTCCGGGTCTGGTGCTTACGCACCATCGCGGAATGACGCTATATGGATGCATGAGTCTATCAGGCGCAGCTCTCGAGCGAAACAAGACACAGGCAGCCACCTGCCCCTCCGCTCGCCCCAAATTGCTCCTCGAATGGTACGACCGCCATCGCCGCCGGTTGCCGTGGCGCGCGGCAGCGGGCGAGACGGCCGATCCGTACCGCGTATGGCTGTCGGAGATCATGCTCCAGCAGACCACGGTCAAGGCGGTCGGGCCCTATTTCGAAAAATTCGTCGCGCGCTGGCCCGACGTTGTGGCGCTCGGCCGCGCCTCGCAGGACGACGTGCTGCGGATGTGGGCTGGGCTCGGCTACTATTCGCGGGCGCGCAATCTGCATGCCTGCGCGGTTGCGGTCGCGCGCGAGCATGGCGGCATGTTTCCCGATAGCGAAGAGGGCCTGCGCGCGTTGCCGGGGATCGGGCCTTACACGGCGGCGGCGATCGCCGCGATCGCGTTCGACCGTCGCACCATGCCGGTCGACGGCAATATCGAGCGGGTGGTGTCGCGCCTGTACGCCGTCGAGGAGGAATTGCCGCAGGCAAAACCGCTGATCCAGCAATTGGCGGCAACGCTGCTCGCCGATTCTCGCGCCGGCGACGAGAGGTCTCGCGCCGGCGACAGCGCGCAGGCGTTGATGGATCTGGGCTCCTCGATCTGCACGCCGAAGAAGCCGGCGTGTTCACTCTGTCCGTTGAACGAGGATTGCGTCGCGCGGGCGCAAGGCACGCAGGAGACGTTTCCGCGCAAGGCGCCGAAGAAGAGCGGCACGTTGCGCCGCGGCGCGGCCTTCGTCGTCGTCCGTGGCGATGAGCTGCTGGTCCGCTCGCGGCCCGAAAAGGGTCTGCTCGGTGGCATGACCGAGGTGCCGGGCTCGGACTGGCTCGCCAGCCAGGACGACAAGGCTGCGCGCGGGCAGGCGCCTGGGATCAAGGGCCTCACGCGCTGGCAGCGCAAGCTGGGCGTGGTCACCCACGTGTTCACGCATTTCCCGCTGGAGCTCGTGGTCTACACCGCCGAGGTCGACGGCCGCACCCGCGCGCCAAGGGGCATGCGGTGGGTGCCGATCGCAACCCTTGCCGATGAGGCGCTGCCCAACGTCATGCGCAAGGTGATCGCGCACGGGCTTGGTCTCTAAAGCGCGCTCTCGCTCCGCGCGCACTCCTGACAGCATGCTGGCAGCAGCGCTGCGCTATCGGGAAGCGAAACGGAGGCTCCCGATGGTCAAGACCGCGCTCGACGATTTCAACATGCCGCCCTGTGCCAAGCTCCTGGGCTGGCGCCTTTTGGATGCCCGGCCCGAGGAGGGCTGGATCAAGCTTGGCTTCGAGGGCAAGCCGGAGTTCTGCAATCCCGCCGGCTTCATCCAGGGCGGCCTGCTCTCGGCGATGCTCGACGATACGATGGGTCCGGCAGTGCTCGTGATGAGCGAAGGCAGGCTCTATACGACGACCGTCAGCATGACCGTGAACTTCCTCGCGCCGGCCAAACCCGGGCCGATCGTCGCTGAGGCCAAAGTCACCCAGCTCGGCAGGACGATCGCGTTTGTCGAAGGGAAGCTGATGGCCGAAGACGGCACGCTGCTTGCGACCGCCACCGCCAGCGAGCGCCTGCTCGATGCGGCGAGGGTGGTTCGCTGATACAGGCGCGATGAACCTTCTTCACGTTCCCCAAAAAGGGGGACAATGCTTCCGCATCAGCATGGAGTTCTACCCACGCGTGCAATGAGAAGATGTGCTCGCGGATTCCTTGCGCGCGCAATGAGTGCACCGATCATTGCCGGTTTCAACAGCGCGAGCATTTGGATTCCGCGCTTATTGTCGCAGCGGATAAGAGGCGGGTGGATGGGCGCAGCCTGCGGGCAAATCGCGACGTTCGACGCATTGTCGAGCTGACGTGCGGCAAAGTGGCCACTTCATATTCTCTGCGGAAGCTTTGATTGTAGGTGGCCCCGATTAGAAATTAACAAACTTGAACGGGATAAATTTTCGAGCCGCGCTTTACTTGAGGCCTTGAGGTGAGCCATGACGCTTGCGCTTATTGAGACCGGCCACTGCGACGTCGATCTCAAGCCGTCCCCGATTGAGCCATCCTGGATCATTGAAGGAAACCCGGAAGCGCGCTCGCACCTGCTGTCGACCAGCGCGTGCGGCACTGCCATGACCCTGATCTGGTCCTGCACCGAGGGCAAGTTCAACTGGTACTACGATCTGGACGAGACGATCATGATCCTTGAAGGATCAATGGTGCTCGAGAGCGATGGCATGACGCCGAAACGCTACGGTGTCGGCGACGTTGTCTTTTTCCGCGAGGGTGCACACGCCAAATGGCACGTCGAAAAGTTTGTAAAAAAGGTCGCCTTCTTGCGCCAGACCAATCCGGCTGGGCTCGGTTACGCCATCCGCGTCATCAATAAGCTCAAGCGATTGGGCGGTCGTCGCTCCGGGTAACTCGCGCCCGTCAACGGCATTGCGGACCGTGCGGCAACGACCCAAAGCGCCATCACATCATGCACGATCGGTTGGGCCTGGCTAGGTGCTCGCGCGCCTCGCATCGGCATGCCGCGGCACGAGCGGCGGCTTGGCATTGAGGGCCTCGACCTGGAAGCCGGCGACGCGCTTGTAGTTCGCGGCGATGTCTTCAAGCTCCTTCTGCGACAGCACGTCGGTGACGACGTCGTAGCCATCAGGCGCGCGCTCCTCGACGAGCTGCATCACCTGCTCCGGGCCGTTCTTGCGGTTGAGCAGCACAAGATCGGTCGTCGCCGGCCGGCGCTCGGCCTCATAGGCTGAGAGCGCCGCGCTCGTCAGCCCGTGCGCCAGGATCTCGCGCGTGATGACGCGGGCATCGAGGATCGCTTGCGAGGCGCCGTTCGAGCCGATCGGATACATCGGGTGTGCCGCATCGCCCAACAGCGTGACGCGGCCAAAAGTCCATTGCGAGACCGGATCGCGGTCGACCAGCGGATATTCGTAGGCGTGCGGGCAGTTCCGGATCAGGCCTGGCACGTCGAGCCAGTCGAATTGCCAGCCCTCGAACCACGGCAAGAACTCCTCCAGCCGCGCGGTGCGGTTATAGTCCTCGCGCCGCCACTGATAGGTCGGCGGCATGTGTCGCTCGGCAACCCAGTTGATCTGGTGGTTGCCGGATGCGTCCGGCGCCTTGGTGATGGGATAGCAGACGAATTTCAGGATCTCGTGCCCGGCCATGATCATGGTGCGCCCGGTGAGGAAGGCTCTTGCCGGCGTCACGCCGCGCCAGAGGATGCGGCCGTTCCAGATCGGTGGCCCTTCCTGCGGGTAGAGCTTTTCGCGCACGGCGGAATGGATGCCGTCGGCCGCGATCAGGAGCGCGCCTTCGTAAGCTCCGGAGGGCTTGCCGGTCGCCTTGTCGATGAACTCGGCGCGGACGCCGTCTGCGGTCTCATGCCAGCCGGTCAGATGATGGCTGGTCAGAATGTTCTCGCGGCCGAGCCGTTCGATCGCGGTGTCGAGCAGGAGTTGCTGGAGGATGCCGCGATGGATCGAGAACTGCGGCCATTTGTAACCGGCCTCCAGCCCGCGCGGTTCGCTCCAGATCGGCTTGCCATGCTTGGAGAAATAAGCGAGCTCGCAGGTGCGCACGCCGTTCGCATCGAGCTTGTCTATCAAGCCGAGCTCGATCAATTCGCGCACCGCATGCGGCAACACGTTGATGCCGCCGCCGAGCGGCTTCAACTCGGCGACGCTCTCGAACACTTTTGCGGGAATGCCGATTCCGTGCAGGCTGAGCGCAAGCGTCAGCCCGCCTATGCCGCCGCCGGCGATGAGGACCGTCATGTCAAAACCCCTCCGATTGGCCGCCTCTTCGCACGGGGAGGCGGCCGTGGGCAACTGCGAAGAGGGCGGCCTATGGACGCCGCGCCGGCCGGCCGGTAACGTTCGGCTTTCGATACGAGGTCTCCTATGCTCAAGCTCTACTACGCCCCCGGCACCTGCGCGGTCGCCTCCCACATCGCCCTGGAAGAGGCGGGCGCCGACTACACGGCCGAACGGCTCGACTTCAAAAGCAACCAGCAGAACAGCCCGGACTACCTTGCGATCAACCCGAAGGGACGCGTGCCGGCGCTGGTCACCGATCGCGGTGTGCTGACCGAGACGCCGGCGATGCTCGCCTATATCGCGCAAGTGTTTCCGAGTGCGAAGCTTGCGCCGCTCGACGATGCCTTCGCGCTCGCGCAGGCGCAGTCGTTCAATTCCTATCTGTGCTCGACGGTGCACGTGGCGCACGCCCACAAGATGCGCGGCGTGCGCTGGGCGACGGAGGAGACGTCGTTCGCGGACATGAAGCGGATGATCCCGAAGACCATGGGCGCCTGCTTCTCGCTGATCGACCAGAAGATGCTCAGGGGGCCCTGGGTGATGGGCGAGCAGTATACGATCTGCGATCCCTATCTCTACACGCTGTCGCTCTGGCTTGAAGGCGACGGCGTCGACATCAGGGCGACGCCGAAGGTCGCCGATCATTTCAAGCGGATGTCCGAGCGGCCCGCCGTGCGCAAGGTGATGGACGCGCACAAGGCGTAAAACTTCGGGTTGTAGGGTGGGCAAAGGCGCGTAGCGCCGTGCCCACCATCTCGCCAGGCTACAACAGAAGTGGTGGGCACGCTTCGCTTTGCCCACCCTACGAAGCTTTCCGCTTCTCCAATCCCCGTCCCGTCTCCAGCATCAGCCGTCGCAGCCAGATCGAGCCGGGATCCATCTGCGCGCGGGTCGGGTAGAACATGAACTGCTCGTCGATGCCGGGATCGAGTGGCGGCGTGACGGTGGCGAGCGTGAGCTGTTTCGACAGCGCGAGGATCAGCCGGCGCGGCACGAAGGCGACGAGATCGGTGCGGGCGGCGACATGCAGCGCCTCGAGATAGCCTGATACGACCAGCGCGATGTGCCGCTCGATGCCCTTGCTGCGCAGCCAGGTGTCGATCAGATCCTCGGCCTGGCCGCGGATGATGACGGCGACATGGCGCGCGGCGAGAAACGTCTCGCGCTGCTTCAGCTTCGCCCCGACGGGATGGCCGCGCCGCACGGCCAGCGCGTCGCTGTCGGTGTAGAGCAGTTGGCGGTGAAATCCCTTGAAGGCGTTGCCGATCGAGATCACGAGATCGATGGTGCGGGCAAACTCCGCATGGAAGATCGCAGGTCCCCGCCACGGCACCACGTCGATGCGGACGTTGGGCGCAAGGCGCGTCACCTTCTCCATCAAGGGTGGCATCAAGAGCTCGACCGCGAGGTCCGGCATCATCAGACGGAACTGCCGCTCGCTGTGTGCCGCGTCGAATTCCTCGGGCACGAACAGCCCGCGCACCTGGTCGAGCGCCTGAGCGAGCGGTGCGCGCAGCGCCTGCGCGCGCGGCGTCAGCTCCATGCGCCCGCCAGTGCGCACCAGGAGCGGATCGCCGAAGAGGTCGCGCAGGCGCTGGAGCGCGTGGCTGGTCGCCGGCTGCGACAGCCCGATCCTCAAAGCCGCGCGAGTGACATTAGCCTCGCGCAAGAGCGCGTCGAGCGCGCTCAGCAAATTGAGGTCAAGCGAATTCAAATTCATGAGGTGAATAGATATCATATTCACTATCGATTGGAAGAATTTGCGTGAGACGGCGATGATCCCGGCGAGCTCGAGCAAAGGAGAAGCCGCCATGAGCGCCGCCGCCAACAAGAAACTGGTGCAGGACATCTTCGCCGCCGCCGCCAATCCCGACCCCGAGGTGCGTGACCGCGCGCTGTTCATCGCGAGCCTTGCGGAGGACGCCAAATGGGTCGTCACCGGGCAATATTCCTGGTCGCGCACCTTTACCGGCAAGGACGCGATCCTCAACGATTTGCACGGCCATGTCCGCTCGCGCCTTCGCGACCGCACGCGCACGGTGGCCCACCGCTTCATCGCCGACGGCGACATCGTCGTGGTCGAGGCCAAGGGCGACAACGTCACCAAGGAAGGCGCTCGTTACGACAACGATTATTGCCTGGTGTTTCGCATCGAGGACGGCAGGATCAGGGAGATCAGGGAATATTGCGACTCGGTTTTGACCGAGAAGGCGCTGGGGCCGTTTCCGCAACCAGCCATCCGGGCCGCCGGCTGATTGGGGTCGCATTGTCTCACGGTTGCGGACGAGCGCCCGGGATGCGCTTGTCCGCATGAGTTTGCGTCCGATCCGCTTGCCGTTCGACCCTTTCGGCCGATTCTGAGCAAAGTGGCAGCGCCAGCCTGCCCATTGCGTTCTCCTGCCTGAGTTCCATCGGCGTCCACGCGAAGCGCCAGAAGGACACAATTAACAAGTGTCCCGCATTGTGTCGCGGCGCAGCACGAATCGCCGACGGGGCGATCGACGGCTGCAGGGGAGGCGCCTGGCGATCTCGGGGTCGTCCGGCTGCCTGCGTCTCTTGCTTGTGGGTGGACAGTGGAAATGCCGAGCTTTCGTTTGAGGATCAGGGGGCGTCTTTATACCGGCTTCGCAGCTCTGGTGGCGGCTGGCCTGATCATGGGCGCAGTGGCGGTCTGGAATCTGTGGGCCGTTCAGGACCAGGTCGCAAAGGCATCAGCTCTCTCGGACAGCACGGCGCGGGTCCTGGAAATATCGAGCCATCTCCAGGCGATCCAGCGGGCCAACCTGCGCTACATCCATGACTGGAACGAGCCGTCTCTCAGGGAGGCTGGAGACCGGGAGGCCGCGGCGACCCAGCTGCTTCAGGTGGGAGCAAAACAGACACTCTCCGATGAGCGGCGAAAGCTCTACAACGATCTCGTCGGCGATATCGCGAAGATGCGGACTCTGCGCGACGATCTGGGCGATGCCGTCAACGAGACGAGGACGGGCAGGGCGACCCTGTTGCCGGGTGGTGACGATCTTGCCGCCAAGACCGCCAAGCTGGTCATCGCTGCGCGCAGCTCCCACGACGCCGACCTCGCGGCCGCGGTCGCGGATATCGAATCCAAGATTGCTCTTGTCCGAATTGCGAACTGGCGCTTCCTGGCCTTGCGCGACAGCAAGGGGGCTTCGGCCTTCAGGACGAGCGTCGAGAATACACAACAAAAACTCGACGCGCTCGAGAGTGCCACGCTGCCGGCGGAGGTCCGATCCGCGATCGCGCCGGTGAAGACATCGCTGACGATCAACAAGAACGCCTTCGAGACGACATCCGCTGCGATGCTCAAGACGGACGACATCTACAACAACAACCTCGCGCCCCTGATCGTCCGAAGCATCGACAAGCTCAAGGTCGCGGAAAACGGATTGAAGACGGAATATCAGGCTTCGCGGGCCGCGACCGAGAGCGTCATTGCGAGCACGACGTTGATCCAGGAGACCGCAGGCGCCATTGCAATCCTGTTCGGCTGCATCGTCGCCTTCCTGATCGCCCGCAGCATCGTCGGGCCGCTGGCCTCGATGACGCGCGCGATGGGATCGCTCGCCGGCGGCGACCTCAGGGTCGAGGTTCCCGGGCGCGGTAATCGCGACGAGATCGGCGACATGGCCAAGGCGATCCAGGTGTTCAAGGACAACATGGCCGAGACCGAGAGCCTGCGCGCCGAGCAGAAGGAGCTCGAGGCGCGTCAGGCCGAGCAGCGCAAGGCCGACATGGTCAGGCTCGCCGACCAGTTCGAGCAGGCTGTGGGTGAGATCGTGGAGACGGTGTCGTCCGCGTCGGGCGAGCTCGAAGCTTCGGCCGGCACGCTGACCACTACCGCCTCGCGCGCCCAGGATTTGTCGACGGAGGTCGCCGCCGCTTCGGAGGAAGCCTCCGCAAACGTGCAGGCGGTTGCGTCCGCGACCGAGGAACTCTCCTCGTCGGTGGGCGAGATCGCACGCCAGGTGCAGGAATCGGCACGCATCGCCAATGAAGCCGTGGCGCAGGCAGGCAGGACGAACGAGCGGGTCGGCGAGCTCTCGAAGGCGGCCGCCCGCATCGGCGACGTCGTCGAGCTGATCAGCACGATCGCCGGCCAGACCAACCTTCTGGCGCTGAACGCCACCATCGAGGCTGCGCGCGCCGGCGAGGCCGGCCGAGGCTTTGCCGTCGTCGCCACCGAGGTCAAGGCATTGGCCGAGCAGACGGCCAAGGCGACCGGCGAGATCGCCCAGCAGGTCTCCGGCATCCAGGCGGCGACCGAGGAGTCGGTCGGCTCGATCCGGGAGATCGGCGGCACCATCGGGCGGCTGTCGGAGATTTCAGCCGCGGTCGCGGCCGCCGTGGAAGAACAGGGCGCAGCGACGCAGGAGATCTCGCGCAACGTTCAGCATGCGGCGCGCGGAACGCAGCGCGTGTCGACCAATATCGGCGACGTGCAGCGCGGCGCCTCCGAGACCGGCTCGGCGTCCTCGCAGGTGCTGGCGTCTGCCAAGTCGCTGTCGGCGGACAGCAGCCGGCTCAAGCTCGAGGTCGCAAAGTTCCTGAACTCGGTGCACGCCGCCTGACCGCGGCGTGGCCTTGAGGGAGATTCCGGGTCACGCGAAAAACGCGTGTCCCGGAATGATCGCGTGATGATCAGGCCACCTTCGTCTTCATGTGCTTGAACATGTTGTCGCGGGCCTCGTCGTCCATCACGGCCTTGAACGCAAACTTGTCCTTCAGCGCGATCGCGCGGGCTGCCGCAGGCCGCGCCGAGATCTCATCGACCAGACGCTTGACGTTCGGATATTTGCTAGGGGCGTCCTCGCCGAGCACGAAGGCGGCCATGCGCGCCCAGCCCCACAGCGCCATGTCGACGATCGAGTAGCTGTCCCCGACCATGTAGCGGTGCTTGGCCAGATGGTCGTCGAGGATCTGGTAGTGGCGGTGGCCTTCATACTGATAGCGGTTATGCGCGTAGTCCTGGTCCTTGGGCGAGAAGTGCCTGAAGTGCACCGCCTGTCCCGAATAGGGGCCGAGGCCGGTGGCGATGAACATCAGCCATGACAGCGTCTGCGCGCGCACGGCGGGCGCGGGCAGGAACTTGCCGGTCTTCTCGGCGAGATAGAGCAGGATGGCGTTCGAGTCGAACACGATGGCGCCGTCGTCGTCGATCGCCGGCACCTTGGCGTTGGGATTGATCTTGAGGAATTCGGGCGTGAACTGCTCGCCCTTGCGGGTGTCGACCGCGACTGGCTCGAACGGCAGGGCTGACTCTTCCAGATAAAGCGCGACCTTGGTCGGGTTCGGCGAGCCGTTGAAGTAGAATTTGAGCATCGAGAGTCTCCCCAGTCCTGTGTGAGCCGAGATCGGACGCGCGCATCATTGCCGCTGGCGGCCCTCTCTTGCCCGAACCCTTGCGGGAAGCACAAGTGACGAGTTCGTGGATGGAGCCTGCACGCCGTGCAGGTCAGCCGGCGTAGAGGAAGCCGAGGATGGCGACGATGATCACGCCGAGCCCCGCAGCTTCCACGCGGTGCGCAAGACGCGTCGCGGCATGTACGTCGGAGGCCCGCGCGGCGCGCTCGGAGCCTTTGGGATAACCGTGGACGATGACGTCGTGATTGAAGGTGTCGTGCGCCTCGTTGCCGCTGGCGAGCCCGACGCAGATGAGCAGCACGCCGAACAAGGCAAGTCCGGCAAAGCCGAGCAGTCCGATCATCAACATCGGAAACATGCCGACCAGGAAGATCGGCAGCAGCGGCAGGAACAGCAATGTCTCGGACTGTCGTCGCATGGCTCGACCGGTCAAGACGGGAACTGATACCTGAATGTAGTCCCGGGGGCCGAGTGGTTCAAGTATTCCAGTCATTCCGGGGCTCGCGAAGCGAGAACCCGGAATCTGGAGATTGTGGCGCGAGATTCCGGGTTCGCGCTGACGCGCGCCCCGGAATGACGATCGGGAAAAAGGGGCGCTACTCCGCCATGCCGGAGCGGATTTCGGCGCGCAGCTCGTCGATCAGCTTGAGGCCCTGCTTGGTCTCGACGTGCCAGTAGGTCCAGCCATTGCAGGCGGCGGAGCCCTGCGCGACGGCGCCGATGCGGTGGATCGAGCCGACCTTGTCGCCCAGCATGATGGCGCCGTCGGCGCGAACGAGAGCCCCGAGCTTCTTTTTGGCGTCGAACAGCTTCGTGCCGGGCATGATCATGCCGCGCTCGATCAGCTCGGAGAACGCCACGCGCGGCGCCTCGCGCGCAGTCATGAACGGGGCGAGGCTCTCTTCCGGCAGCGGCTCGACGGCCGCGATCCGCTCCTCGGCCGCCTTGGCGTAAGTCCGTTCGCGCTCGAAGCCGATGTAGCTGCGGCCGAGCCTCTTTGCGACGGCGCCGGTGGTGCCGGTGCCGTTGAAGGGATCGATCACGAGATCGCCCGGCTTGGACGACGACAGCAGCACGCGCGCCAGCAGGCCTTCCGGCTTCTGCGTCGGGTGAACCTTCTTGCCGTCGGCGCCTTTGAGGCGCTCCTCGCCGGTGCACAGCGGGATCAGCCAGTCGGAGCGTGCCTGCACGTCCTCATTGGCGGCCTTCAGCACTTCGTAATTGAAGGTGTAGCCCTTGGCCTTCTCGTCGCGCGCGGCCCAGATCATGGTCTCATGCGCGTTGGTGAAGCGGCGGCCGCGGAAATTCGGCATCGGGTTGGACTTGCGCCACACGATGTCGTTCAGGAGCCAGAAGCCGAGGTCCTGCATGATCGCGCCGACGCGGAAGATGTTGTGATAGGAGCCGATCACCCAGATCGTCGCCGACGGCTTCATCACGCGGCGGCAGGCGAGCAGCCAGGCGCGCGTGAAGTCGTCATAGGCGGAAAACGAATCGAACTTGTCCCAGGCGTCGTTGACGGCGTCGACATGGGATTCGTCGGGGCGTTTGAGATCGCCCTTGAGCTGAAGATTGTAGGGCGGATCTGCGAACACCAGATCAACCGAACCGGATGCCAGCTTCGACATCTCGGCGACGCAATCGCCGACGATGATGCGATGCGATGGGGACTCAAAATTTGTGCGGGGCGCCCTTGCAGACGCCCCGCGACGCGACACAACCATGACTCAAGAACTCTGACTCAGGCGACGCTGTCGGCGACGCGGGACCAAACAACCGACTGGCCGTTACATTGACCGCGCAAAGTAAAAAACGACTTAACCCGCATCTTCTCGAGATTGCGTCGACATCGCGCATCGCGCGCGGGAAGATGCGCGGATCACTCGTGTTTTGCAGCATATTTCGTGTTCGCGCCGCTGCGATCGCCGCGCTTGCGCCAAACTTTCTCTCGGAAATAATTGCTGCTCTCCCGGAAAAAATTGCAGCGGTCGGCAAGGTGCCGCACTAGGCAATTTTTGCCGAGCAGGATATTGATTAACAGAACGGAAATTTTACGTTTGTGATGCGGGTGGGGTCTTGCGCTGTTGCGCACCCCCGCAGATGCAATCAGGGACTCAAAGGGAAGCCGCCATGCGTTACGATGATTTCCGCCGCAGCGACGACATCGAGGATCGTCGCGACGAGGGTGGTGGTGGGTTCGGCGGTGGCGGCGGCGGTGGGTTCGGTCTGCCGATGGGCGGCGGCGGCCTCGGCATCGGAACCATCATCGTGCTCGGCCTGCTCGGCTATGCCTTCGGCATCGATCCGCGCATCCTGATCGGCGGCGCCGAGATCCTCACCGGCGGCGGCCAGGCACCGAGCTACCAGACCGATCGCCAGGCCTCGGGCGGGCAGGCCAAGCGCGGCGCGCCGACCGACGAGATGGGCAGCATGATCTCCGGCATCCTGGGCGAGATCGACGATCGCTGGAGCGAGATCTTCCAGGCCAGCGGCCAGTCCTACACCGGTCCCAGGATCGTGCTGTTCCGCAACGCCACCAATGGCGGGCGCTGCGGCATGGCGCAGTCGGCGATGGGACCGTTCTACTGCCCGCCGGACAAGACCATCTTCCTCGACACCGGCTTCTTTCGCGAGGTCGAGACACGCTTCCGCGGCTGTTCCGGCAAGTCCGCCTGTAACTTCACGACCGCCTACATCATCGCCCATGAGGCCGGCCATCACATCCAGAATCTGCTCGGCATCATTCCACGCGTGACGCGGCTGCAGCAGCAGGCCGGCTCCAAGGCCGAGGCCAACGCGCTCCAGGTGAAGGTGGAATTGCAGGCCGACTGCCTGTCCGGCGTCTGGGTCAACCGCGAGGCGAAGAAGCGTCCGAACTTCCTCGAACCGGGCGACATCGACGCGGCGCTGACCACGGCGAGCGCGATCGGCGACGACACGTTGCAACGCCAGGCCACGGGGCGCGTGGTGCCTGATTCCTTCACCCACGGTTCGGCCGAGCAGCGCAAGCGCTGGTTCATGACCGGCTATCAGCAAGGCACGGTGCAGGCCTGCAACACCTTCGGGAACGGGTCGTTGTAGTCACGAATCTCGTGCCCCGGACGCTGCGCAGCATGAAATGCTGCGCTGCTGAGCCGGGGCCCACAATGCCGGCCCCTCAGAGGTCTCTCGGACATGGGTCCCGGCTCTGCGGCGCATCGCTGGCGCGCTGCACCGCGTCCGGGACACGAGAGGAAAGCGCAATGTCCTCCATCGATGAGACAAAACAATTCATCCCGCTCAACATCGCGGTGCTGACGGTGTCCGACACGCGCGCGCTCCCCGACGACAAATCCGGTCAGACGCTGGCGGACAGGATCCTTGCTGCCGGCCATCATCTGGCCGCGCGCGAGATCGTCACCGATGATGTCGAGGCGATCCGCGCCGTCATCCGCCGCTGGATTGCGGATGCCGGCGTCGACGTCGTCGTCACCACCGGCGGCACCGGCTTCACCGGACGCGACGTCACGCCGGAGGCGATCGAGCCCTTGTTCGAGAAGCGGATGGACGGCTTCTCGATCGCGTTTCACATGATGAGCCACGCCAAGATCGGTACGTCGACGATCCAGAGCCGTGCCACCGCTGGCGTTGCCGGCGCGACCTACATCTTCTGCCTTCCGGGTTCGCCCGGCGCCTGCCGCGACGGCTGGGACGGCATCCTCGCCGCCCAACTCGACTATCGCACGCGCCCCTGCAACTTCGTCGAGATCATGCCGCGGCTCGACGAGCATTTGCGCAGACCGAAAGCGCAAGGCGCGACGGTCTAACTCGTCCGCCGCAGCGAACACCACACCGCGCGCCACAGGTCGCGGCATGCTTCCGCGCGCAGCCGGCGGGCGCGGCGTTTGTAGAGATCGACGAGCTCTGCCGTGACGCGGCGCGAAAGCTCGTGCCGCGCGCGCATCAGAGGTCGCGCTCCCAGGTCTCGCCGATCAGGTTCTGGCCGAAGCTGCGATGCGGCTCGCTCGCCACCAGCTTGAAGCCGGCGTCCTGATAGATCTTGCGCGCGCCGACCAGAATGCTTTGCGTCCACAACGTCATCCGCCGATAGCCGCAGGCGCGCGCGAAGGAGACGCATTCGGCGACCAGCCGCTGGCCGAGGCCGCGGCCGCGCGCGGTGGGATCGAGCAGCAGGAGGCGCAGCTTGGCGACGTCGTCGCTGGCCTTCACCAGGAACACAGAGCCGACCGGGCGCCCCTCGATGTCGGCGATCCAGCAGCGCTCGCGCGAGGCGTCGTAAGAGGTCATGTATTTTGCGACGATCTCCGCGACGAGCGCCTCGAAGCCTGCATCAAAACCATATTCGCTCGCATAGAGCGCGCCGTGGCTCTGCACCACCCAGCCCATGTCACCGGGGCGCGGATCGCGCAGGGATGCGGGCGGCGGCTCCGCGCGCGCCATGCCGAGCAGCTTCTCGACCGCGTCCATCGCGCCGGTCAGCCGCCTGCGATCGGCTTCGTTGAGCGGCCGCAGCATCGCGGCGACGTCTTCCTGTGAGGAGCGTTCGAGCTTTGCAAAGGCCTGCCGGCCCTTCGCCGTCAGGCTGAGCTGATATTGCCGCCGATCGGTTGCGAGCGGCTTGCGCGCGATCAGGCCGGCCTCGTCGAAATTCTGCACGATGCGGCTGAGATAGCCGGGGTCGAGCCCGAGCTCGATGCCGATCTCCTTGGCCGAAAGCGCCTCGCAATGGGCGAGCTCATAAAGCACGCGCGCTTCGCTGAGCGAGAAGGGCGTCTTCAGCAATTGCTGATCGAGCACGCCGAGCTTGCGGGTGTAGAAGCGGTTGAAGGCACGAACCGCCTCCACCTGATCGTCGGGGACCCGTCGGGCCGAAACGCCCGAGGGCGCGCTTGATGACAGACTGGATGACATATCAGACGACATGGGGCACCTCCGATACTTGCCATTGTCAATCAATTATTTGACTTTGGCAAGTATCTTCTGGATCACGCCATGCTGACGATCTTGCTCCGCAACAGCGTCCGGGACGAGCGGCCGAGCCGCCGTAGCAGCCGCGCCTCGGAGCGGCGGGCCTGGGGCGGGTAGCCGCCGATCCGGTCGTAATGATCGCGCGCGATCAGGAGCCCCTGATCGCCAAAGGGCCCCACGATCTTGCGCGCCACGAGGCGGATGATGTCGCGCAGGCCGGTATCGGCGTAGGGCGAGCGCGCGTAGCGGAACACGGCCGCGCGGTCGCGTCCGCTGGCCGAGACAATCTGGATGAACTGCGTGGTCTCTTCGATCCAGCCGGTCTCGAGCACGGCGCCGGCATGCAGGAACATCAGCCAGGGCGAACGCGCCTGCAGCGCACCGGCGGCAAGCGCCGCGCCCTGCGAGGAGCCTTCGTAGCCGATGAAGCGGCAGCCCGCGACGTCGGCGACGCGCTCGATCACGCCGTTACGCGTGCCGTCGACGAGCAGAACTTCCTTGATCAGGCCGGCAGCAGCACCCGGGACCAGCGCGGCCAGAGTTGCGACCGTGGGCTGCTCGACGCCTTCCGTCGGTATGATGACGCTCAACATGATTGAGGCTTCGATTGTCTCAAGCTGCGGGAAAAGCGCAATTGTTATAGCGTATAACCGTGCCGTGGTGCCGGACGCAACGATTTGCCGGCGCGTTGGTGCTCGCGGTGTCGCGGGATGGTAAACCGTGCAGCCGGCCGCAGCCAAGCCCGTCGCACGCAGGCCGTATTATTGCGTAATATTTCGGCAGCCGCGCGCGGGCCCTGACCGCATGCAACCTGATTTCACTGCGGAGATTGTCGGGGCAGTACGACTGACTACATCCCTGCAAGAGTGGCCGCCCTTGCCGCGTGCGGCCTTCGAGTCTGGACGAGCAAACATGCAAACGGGTGATCTGATCTGTCCAAGCAGGATGTTCGCGTGAACGTCGATCAACTCGCTGTTGGCTCGACCGCAACATCACCCCGGCAGGACGCCGCGCCGGCCTTGCGGATCCGCGCCGTGATGCTGGGCGACCGCATCAATGCGGCGGGCCTCGAGATCGGAGCGCTGGTGTCGTCGACGCCGGTCGCGTTCCGCGTCCATGCCGGACTCGCCGTGATCTTCCGCTACGGCGTCGTGGTGCTGATCGGGCTGCTGCCGTCGGAGGAGAAGGTGTTGATCGACACCTTGAAGCCACGCGTGCTCGGCGAGTTCAGCCCGTATGAAGAGGAAACCGCGCAGGCGCAGCTCTGCAACGATGAAAACGCCGAAGTGATCCAGCCGGGTGGACCGATCTGCCTCAGCAAATTTTCCGAGGACCGTCTGCTTCTCATCGCGGATGCGCTTGCGAAGAGCACGGCGCTCGCCCGCGACGAGCGCCGCGTTGCTGCCGTCTTCGACGTTATCGAGCCGTTTGCGCGCGAACTTGCTCAGCGCGGCCGCACGCCGCGCCGCCGCAAGGGAATCCTGCAACTGATCGGCAACGCGCTGCTGGTGCAGCAGCGCGTCGCAGGCCGTGTCGCCGTCGCGGAGAAGCCCGACGTGCTCTGGGAGAAACCCGGGCTCGACCGCCTCTATTCGCGGCTCGAGGACGAGTATGAATTGAAGGAGCGTCTCGATACGCTCGAGCGCAAGCTTGCCGCGATTTCCGGGACCGCAAACGCGCTGACCGATATCATCGACACGCAGCGTTCACTGCGCCTCGAAGTGGCTGTGGTGGTGCTGATCGTGATCGAGGTCGTGATCGGCTGCATCCAGATATTCGCCGGCACTCACTGAGCCGCGGCCGCCGAGGGATCACGCCAAGCTGAGGAGCTGTTCACCTCTCCCGGCCCGGGAGAGATGGTCGTCAGGCCGTCGATCTCACTTGATCGCTCTAGCTTCCGGATGCGCCGGTGATGGGCGTGGCTTTAAGAAAGGATCGAAGTTTGGAGAACTCAGTACTTTGCAACGACGGGCCCACCGAACTTGTACGCTATTCCGACCATTCCGATGTGCGTATTGAGTTTCAAGCTCGTGGCTAACGTTACATTTGAAACACCAGGGGATACCAGCGACAGCGAATTGTTCCACGTTCCGAAGTCCGAGTAACGATACTCGGCGCGAAGCATCCAGTTTGCGAAGATTCTCGCGTCGACGCCGACTCCGACCGTCCAGCCAGTTCGGGTGGAGCTGTTCGTCGCCGTCGTAAAAATGGGGATTGCAGTTGGTCCGCAAACAGGATCAGTCTGGCTGGTTTGGCAGGTTGCCGAATTGGAGAAGTTTTGGAACGCAATACCGCCGGTCCCATAGAGCAGAACATTGGGCGTTACCAGATATCCGAGCCGACCCCGCACATCCGCATCCCATCTAGCTCTTACACTCGATACATCGGCTCCGGGTCCCGGGACACCCAAGATGCACGTGATCGTGCAGCCGGGCACCCCGACCGTCGTGACGGTGCCGTTGAAATACCCGGCATCGAGGACAATGCCTGCAACCCACTGAGGCGCGAATTGATAGTCGTATCCGGCAAAGCCGCCAAAGCGACCACTTGAGGTGCTAAAGCGCCTAGGCGAACTAGCGTCTACCGTTGGGGGAGGAATTACAAAGCCCGGTGCGACAACGCCAACCGAGTTGGTCGTCCAATCGGCGTTGGCCTGCTCGCCGCCAAGCGAGACTCCGACATAAAAGCCCGTCCAACTCAAAACGGCTGCTTCGGGCGCTTGATATCGAGGGGATTTCACAGCCAGGTCGGCCGCGGATGCACCCATCGCGCTGACCGCGAGAGCGGACACCGCCAAAGCAAGTTTCTTCATGAAAAGCCCCGAGAACTCGCCAAAACGGACCAAAGTTTAAACGGGTTCATCGTGGGCGGATGTAACGTTCAAGCCACAGTCGAACTATTTCGGTCGCCGTCGCGTCGCCTGGGCGACACCCTGAAACATCGGCCAAGAGCCGACTAAGCCACCGGCAGAGCCACCAAAGGCGCTTCTGACCCTGAGCCGACGTGTGCGGCGTTCGATACTATCAAATGCTCGCTTTGCAAGTTCCCTTATCCTGTAGAAAACCAGCCATGCCTGGTCATACGACCAACCCCTTCTTTGGAAGAGAAATCTGGATTCCTCTTTTGTGAGGTGGAGTATCTTCTCGTTGACAAAAATTCTGTGCGGAGTTTGGGTGACGTCGCTCCTTTCAACGGGAAAAATTTCGGCATCATAAACCAGGCCATGCATCTCTGCGAAGATCATGGCTTCGATGACCAATATATCCATGCAGAATTTCTTGTATTTATCATCGTGGCCAAATTTCCTGCTTTCCGGATGATATTTTCTGGTCGCCAACCATGCGTAGATGGTTTTCGAATCAAACAGGAAAACTGCCGCAGCTTCTAGGCCGTCTTTATCCTTTGCTGCGAGCGTGAGGGCCTTCTGACGGTGGATACCATTCTCGATGAGTGTTTCCGCAATGCCTAGCGGGGAATAGCTCTGCACGCCTTTACCAATAAGATTGCTTTCGTAGAACTTACAAAAATCAGACGCTGAGATGGTTTCTATCTTTGCTCGTTCTATTGTTGCTCGGTATCGGGTCCTTCCGTCCTTTGAGATGGTTTTCAGTACATTGTCTTTGGCGTTCGCATACGCGTCAGCACGCTCATAACGTTGTTTGCTGGGTGATCGGATGTACCTGGGCATTTTGATACATTCAAACCCGGCTTTGATGAGCGCGTCGCGAATGATGCCGGAACCGTCATCCAGGATGAATTGGCAATAAGCCGTCGATCCAGGAAGCTGTTTTATGATATCGGCGACCGCATCTCGCTTCTCTCCATCACTCATCTGTTTATCGAGAAAGACGAATGAGCTGAGGCGCCTCCAGCGATCTAGACTCGTCACTTTTGAAAAAAGGCCCATGACCTTCGTTTGGCCGTACGGAAAAACACATACTAGCTTGCCGGCCTTATTGAATGCTTTGGCTGCGCGGTATTCCTTCCTGTACACGGCGTGTAAGAACCAAGGCTGAGAAAAGGCCGGCATCTCCTCAGGTTGGGCGCTCGCGGAAACTTCGAACACGCGACGTGTAATATTCTCGGATTGAAGCATCTTCTCTGGCAATTGAGGATTTAAGAAAGGCGATCTCCCAGGTCTCTAGTCGACATTGGCCAGATCCCAGCTCCGACGGCCGGCAATGAGGGGGGCGCTTGCGAGCGCATTTTTGCCGGCTGCGGCCCATCGAGGACTTGACCGATTCACACTAGTGCCGAGCGCGCTGGAAGATGAGTGCGCAAGGGGATTACCCAAATGGAGGCCCGCTCTATCTTGATCGGGTTGGGGGTTCAGCAGCCGAGCCAAATCTCAGGTACCCGCGTCACAAGCGTCCGCGCATGTGCGGTGACCCATGGCAGCGACCCGACGTGCGCCACCGATCAGCCCCGCAATTCCCGCAGGCGTGATTCCGATCGCGCGACTTTCGATCGCAAGGTCCGTCGCCGACCGTTCGGGCGCCTCGGCGTGCTGCCGCGCAGCTTGCAGCGCACTCAGGCGCACCTTGACGCGATCGTTGGCAGCGAGCCCTTCCGCCACCAGTGACGGCAACAGGATGTCGCCTTGTCCGAGCTCTGCGATGATCTGGGATTTCATGGACGACCTGCCCAACGACGAGACGATTTCGTCATGCCACGCGGCTGCGCAGTCTTGCGCCGGATCATTCATGTAGATGTCACATTCCGCGGGCGGCTTTGACCGCGGCAAGTCAACAGCGCCATTCGGGACTGGAGGCGACATCGCGGGCTTGGCCCGATAGGAAATGGCTTGGGAACCGCTGTCGCGCCAGACGATGCCTGGTGCATTTGGCGGTCAGTGAGATACCATATGGTCGATGACCGACGACAAGGTGAAACGGCGGCTGACGACTGTCCTGTGCGCGGACGTGCACGGCTATTCTCGCCTGATGGGAGCAGACGAAGCGGGAACGCTGGAGATGCTGCGCCGCTGCCGCACTGCCATTGCAGGATTGGTGGAGCGCCACGACGGGCGGATTGTGAATACTTGGGGCGATGCCGTGATCGCCGAGTTCGCCAGCGTGGTCGAGGCCGTGCAATGCGCGGTCGAGATTCAGCAGGAAGTTTCCAGTCAGAATTCGGCTCCACCTCGCGCGCCCCAGATGCGGTTTCGCATCGGCGTCAATCTAGGTGATGTGATGGTGGATGGTTCCGATATTTTTGGCGACGGGGTCAACATCGCGGCGCGGCTGCAAGAACTCGCCGAGCCCGGTGACGTCATGGTCTCGGCTTCCGTCTACGATCAGGTGCACAACAAACTATCTGTTGGGTTTGACTGTCTCGGCCAGCAACAGATGAAGAACGTGGCCCCCGTAACCACCTATCGGGTGACCGTGGGCGGCGGGGCCGTTGGGCGAGATAGTGGAAGCCCTGCTCCTCAGGTCGGAGCAGCTGCAGGCTCGGAAGCTGGCGCTCAAACGATTCGCGGCCGATACGAGCCGTCCAACTGGATGAGCTCCATCGCGGATCGGTGGGCGATCCTGCCTCGTCCCATTGCAGCAATCCTCACAGTTTCGGGCTTTCTGATTCTGATCAACGTTTTCACCGGTCTGCACAGAATCTGGTTTCATTGGCCAGTCGCAGCACTGCTCTTCATTGCCGTCCTGCGGACGCTCCGGCATGGACCTGCGTCGGACAGGAATGAGGAGCGCCGAAGGACTCGGGACTGAGCGGCTTGGCCCTCTGGGGAGAGGTGTCCCCAAGATGGCCAATCGTCTTAATCGCATCGCGCTTTAAGCCCGCGTCGATCCGCCTGCGCTGTTCGGCCACATCCAGTTGCGGATCTCTGGCATATCCTCGCCGTGCTCGCGCACGTAGCGCGAATGTTCGAGCAACCTGTCGCGGAACTGCTGCTTGACGTGCGCGGCTTTCGTCGCGAGCCCGGGCACGCGCTCGATCGCCTCGATCGCGAGATGATAGCGGTCGAGCTCGTTGAGCACGACCATGTCGAACGGCGTGGTGGTCGTGCCTTCCTCGGCAAAGCCGCGCACATGCATGCCGGCATGGTTGGCGCGGCTGTAGGTGAGGCGGTGAATGAGATAGGGATAGCCGTGATAGGCGAAGATCACGGGCTTGTTGCGCGTGAACAGCGAGTCGAAATCGCGGTCGCTCAACCCGTGCGGATGCTGCTCCTTCGATTGCAGCGTCATGAGATCGACGACGTTGACGACGCGGATCTTCAGGTCGGGCAGCGCCTTGCGCAAGAGATCGACCGCGGCGAGCGTCTCCACCGTGGGCACGTCGCCGGCGCAGGCCATCACGACGTCGGGCTCGCCGTCGGCGCTTTCCGTGCCGGCCCAGGTCCAGATGCCGATGCCGGCGTCGCAATGCGTCGCCGCGTCCTGCATGGAGAGCCATTGCGGCGCGGGCTGCTTGCCGGCGATGATGACGTTGATGCGGTCATAGGTGCGCAGGCAGTGATCGGCGACCCACAGCAGCGTGTTGGCGTCCGGCGGGAAATAGACGCGGACGATGTCGGCCTTCTTGTTGGTGACGAGGTCGACGAAGCCGGGATCCTGATGGCTGAAGCCGTTATGGTCCTGGCGCCAGACATGCGAGGTCAGGAGATAATTGAGCGAGGCGATCGGCCGCCGCCACGTCAGCTCGCGCGAGACCTTCAGCCATTTGGCGTGCTGGTTGAACATGGAGTCGACGATGTGGATGAAGGCCTCGTAGCAGGAGAAGAAGCCGTGGCGTCCGGTGAGGAGATAGCCTTCGAGCCAGCCCTGGCAGAGATGTTCGCTCAAGACCTCCATGACGCGGCCGCCCTGGGCGAGGTGCACATCGTAGGGTTCGGTCGGCTCCATCCAGACCCGTTCGGTCGCCTCGAACACGGCGTCGAGCCGGTTCGACGCGGTCTCGTCCGGACCCATGATGCGGAAGTTGCGCGCATCCGCGTTCAGCCTGACCACGTCGCGCAGGAATTTGCCGAGCTCGCGCGTCGCTTCCGCGACCGTCTTGCCCGGCTCTTTCACCTCGACGGCGAAGCTGCGGAAATCGGGCAGCTTCAACTCGCGCTTCAACAGCCCGCCATTGCCGTGCGGATTTGCGCCCATGCGGCGAGCGCCGGTCGGAGCCAAGGCCTGCAACTCGCGAACAAGCGTGCCGCTACGGTCGAACAGCTCCTCCGGCGCATAGCTCCTCATCCAATCTTCGAGCACTTTGAGATGCGCCGGATTTTCGCGGCAATTGGCGACCGGCACCTGATGGGCGCGCCAGAAACCCTCGACCTTCAGCCCGTCGACCTCCTTGGGGCCGGTCCAGCCCTTCGGTGAGCGCAGCACGATCATCGGCCAGCGCGGTCGCTCGATCGTGGCCTTTGTTTCGCGCGCATGTTGCTGGATGGAGCGGATGCTGGCGAGCGCCACGTCCAGCGCGTCCGCCATGATCCGGTGCATCGCTTTGGGATCGTCGCCTTCGACGAATAGCGGCTCGTGGCCCAGCCCTCGGAAGAGGTCACGGATCTCCTCGTCGCGCATGCGCCCGAGCACGGTGGGGTTGGCGATCTTGTAGCCGTTGAGATGCAGGATCGGCAGCACCGCGCCGTCATGCGCGGGATTCAAAAACTTGTTCGAATGCCAGGACGCCGCGAGCGGCCCAGTTTCGGCTTCGCCGTCACCGACGACGCAGGCGACAATCAGGTCGGGATTGTCGAGCGCGGCGCCATAGGCATGGACCAGCGCGTAGCCGAGCTCGCCGCCTTCATGGATCGAGCCCGGCGTCTCAGGCGCCGCGTGGCTCGGAATGCCACCGGGGAAGGAGAACTGCCTGAACAGCTTGCGCAATCCGTCCGTGTCGCGCCCGATGTTCGGATAGATCTCGCTGTAGCTGCCTTCGAGATAGGTGTTGGCGACCATGCCCGGGCCGCCATGGCCGGGGCCGCAGACATAGAGAACGCTGAGATCGAGCGTGCGGATCGCGCGGTTGAGATGGGCATAGATGAAGTTCAGCCCCGGCGTCGTGCCCCAATGGCCGAGCAGGCGCGGCTTGATGTGCTCGGGGCGGAGCGGCTCGCGCAGCAGCGGATTGTCCAAAAGGTAGATTTGCCCGACGGACAAATAGTTTGCGGCTCGCCAGTAGCGATCGAGCAGGTCGAGGTCGCCTGCGCTCGTGCGCGCTTGTTGTTGGCTTGTCATGATCATGCTGACCCTGTTGCGTCGACCGTCACCAACCCGGTCCCCCTGCGATCGATCCGTTTCTAGCGCTCGGCATCAAACCGCACTGCGGCCGGCAACCTTTGCGGGAGGTCAAACTTCCGCGCGCGAAGTTTGGGCGGCTACTTTGCATGGGGTTGTTTTCCGGTTTTTATGTTCGTGTTCTTGATTTGTTCCATTCGCGTGCTATCTTGGCTTCATGAGTCGAGCATCCTCTCATGCCCTCAGGCACCCGCCGGTCACGGCGCCCTCCGAGCCGGCGGGTGCGCCTTCCGCGTTTCCTGAGCTTGCCGTCGCGATCGACAGCGAGCGCAGGCGCGGGCGGGGCGCCCAGTCCAACGCCAGCGGCCGCTATGAGGCCGAGGCGCGCGTCGCCTTCGATGACGGCTGGCAGAGCCTGGAGGAACTGCCGCCATTCAAGACCACCGTCGCGGTCGACACCTCGCGCAAGGTGATCACCCGCAACGACTCGCCCGACATCGGCTTTGACCGGTCGATCAATCCCTACCGCGGCTGCGAGCACGGCTGCGTCTACTGCTTCGCGCGGCCGACCCACGCCTATCTCGGCCTCTCACCGGGGCTCGACTTCGAGTCGAAGCTGTTCGCCAAGCCCGAGGCGCCGGCGCTGCTGGAGAAGGAACTCGCCGCGACCGGCTACGAGCCGCGGATGATCGCGATCGGCACCAACACCGATCCCTATCAGCCGATCGAGCGCGAGCGGAAGATCATGCGCGGTATCCTGGAGGTGCTGGAGCGCGCGGGCCATCCCGTCGGCATCGTGACGAAATCGGCACTGGTGACGCGCGACATCGACATCCTGTCGCGCATGGCCAAGCGCAACCTTGCCAAGGTCGCGATCTCGGTGACGACGCTCGATCCAAAGCTGGCGCGCACGATGGAACCGCGCGCCTCGACGCCGCCGAAGCGGCTTGAGGCGCTGAAGCAACTCGGCGAGGCCGGTATCCCGACCACCGTGATGGTCGCTCCCGTGATCCCCGCGCTGAACGATTCCGAGATCGAGCGCATTTTGGACGCGGCCGCGCATGCCGGCGTCAAGGAAGCGTCTTACGTGCTGCTGCGGCTGCCGCTGGAGGTCCGGGACCTCTTCCGCGAATGGCTGATGGCGAACTATCCAGACCGCTACCGCCACGTCTTCACGCTAATCCGAGACATGCGCGGCGGGCGTGACTACGACTCGCAATGGGGCGAGCGGATGAAGGGCACGGGTCCGATGGCATGGACCATCGGCCGCCGCTTCGAGATCGCCTGCGAGCGGCTCGGCCTGAACAAGCGCCGCTCCAAGCTGACCACGGACCATTTCGCCAAGCCGAAGCGCGGCGGCGAGCAGCTGAGCTTGTTCTGAGGAAGACGCGGGCCTGAATAGTGGGAATTGTCTGAGGTTCCCGGTTGCGCGGCCGGGCTCGCATGCGCACGATCCCGGCCATGATTCGGGATAAATCCGCCGAGAAAACAGACAGGAAGCCGGCCAAGGCCGTGCCGAAAAAGGCCGCCAGGACGGACGGGACGAAGGCCGCCAAGGGCGTCATCAAGCCGCCGAGTTTTCGCCGCGAGCGCGCGCTGATCAAGCGCGGCGTCTGGCCGGTTGCCGGCTGCGACGAGGCGGGGCGGGGGCCGCTGGCCGGGCCGGTGGTTGCGGCCGCCGTGATTCTCGACCCGAACCGGGTTCCGCGCGGTATCGACGATTCCAAGCGCCTGACGGCCGAGGAGCGGGAAAAGCTGTTCGACAAGATCTGCGCGACCGCGCAGGTCTCGGTCGCCGTCGCCTCACCGGCGCGCATCGACCGCGACAATATATTGCGCGCCTCGCTCTGGGCGCTGAAGCGCGCGGTGGTGGCGCTGCCCGAGTCGCCCAAGCACGTCTTCGTCGACGGCCGCGACAGGCTCGACACCGCCTGCGATTGCGAGGCCGTGATCGGCGGGGACGGCCTGGTGCTCTCGATCGCAGCGGCCTCGATCATTGCAAAGGTGACGCGCGACCGGCTGATGTGTGCATTGGCGCAGGACTGCCCGGGCTACGGCTTTGAGCAGCACAAGGGCTACGGTGTTCCCGACCATCTCGACGCGCTCGACCGCCTCGGTCCCTCCATCCATCACCGCAGCTTCTTCGCGCCCGTGGTCGCGGCGCGCGAGAAGCACATGCCCTGGACGGTCGAACCCAAGCGCGACCTGTTCACGGCCGTGGATGAGGCGGTGGTGCAGGTTGAGGCGGACGTACGGGGCGACGTTTCGGCCAATCTCTAGCAGCGGGTTTCGCTCCCACTTCACCTCTCCCCGTAGGAACCGGGAGAGGCAGACGAGCTGGTTGCCACGACGCGTAGCGCGCTTTATCAAACATGGACGCGCCGGCTTGGACGGGTTGGCTGCATCATTTCGGACGCTGCATGCGGTTTACCTCCCTGGTCATCGAGCTGATCCGTGCCCGGCCGCGGCTGGTGGTGTGGATCGTGGTGCTGCTGCAGGCCGCGATGTGGCTGTTCGTGGCGCTGGTCTTCTACCGCAGTCCTCCCGGCAACCTCGCGATCTTGCTCGCCTTCGGCCGCGAATATCAGGTCGGCACCGGGCTCGGGCCGCCGCTGGCGTTCTGGCTTGCCGACATCGCCTATCGCGCCGCCGGCAGCCACATGATCGGCGTCTATGTGCTGGCGGAGCTCTGCGAGATCGCGACCTTCATCGCGCTCTATCATCTCGCGCGCGCCGTGGTCGGCACCCAGCAGGCGGTGCTCGCTGTGCTGTTGACGATGACGGTGCTGGCGTTCTCCTCGTCCGCGCTCGACTTCGGTCCGATGGTGCTGGCGCGCCCGCTCTGGGCGCTGCTCCTCTTGCATTCCTGGCAGCTGATCGGCCAACGCCGCGGCAACGCCTGGTTCGCCTGGTCGATCGCCGCCGGGCTGCTGCTGCTGACGACGCCGGCCGCCATCGGCCTGTTGGTGCTGCTCGCCATCTTCGCGGTCGCGACCGAAGGCGGCCGCAAAACGCTACGCGCGCTCGATCCGATCTATGCGCTGGTCGTCGTTGCCGTGCTGGTGCTGCCTTATGCGATCTGGCTGATGCGCGCCGAGACGCTGTCCATGCCGGCCTTGCTGCAGGTTGAGGATTTGAAGGCACGCGCGATCAACACGGCCTGGCTGTTCGGCGGCCTCCTGCTCGGCGCGGCCGCGATCCCGGTGCTGACCTTCCTCAACACCAGCTGGTTCGCCGGTAAAACCGAGGACGCGCCGATCATCTACCGGCCGCCGGTCGAGCCGCTGGCGCGCAACTTCGTCTATTTCTTCGCGCTGGCGCCCGGGCTTGGCACTGTGCTGATCTCCGGCCTGTACGGGTTCGACCGCGTCGCGGGTGGGGCGGGCGTCGTGCTGCTGATGTCGGGCCTCGCCGTGATCGTCGCGGCCGGCGAGCTGATTGCCATGCGTCGCGCCCGCGTGCTGCGCACGGTGTGGGCGGCCGCCGTCGCTGCACCCGCCGTGGGCGTCGTGCTGGCGGTTCTCCTGATGCCTTGGACCGGGACCGGCGAGATCGCGACCTCGATGCCGGCGCGTGCGATCTCGGACTTTTTCGACGACAGCTTTGCCCGACGCACCAACCAGCGCCTGCGCGCGGTCGCCGGCGAGACGCAGCTTGCGAGCCTGATTGCGCTGCATTCCGGCCGGCCGCATCTCCTCATCGACGCCGAGCCGCAGCGCACGCCCTGGTTCACGCCGACGAGGTTCAGCGAGACCGGCGGCGTCGTGGTCTGGCGCGCCTCCGACACCGCCGGCACCCCGCCGCCGGAGATTGCGAAACGCTTCCCCGGCATCGTGCCCGAAGTGCCGCGCGCCTTCGAATGGCTGGTGAACGGCCGTCAGCCGCTGCTCCGCATCGGCTGGGCCATCGTGCGCCCGAAGGGGACGTGAGGTCTCGTGCCCCGGACGCAGCGCGGCATGAAATGCTGCGCTGCTGAGCCGGGGCTTGTCTCTCCGCGGACACGTGGGTCCCGGCTCTGCGGCGCAGCGTTACACGCTGCATCGCGTCTGGGACACGAGTGCGAGCTACCCCGCCATCACCTTCGCGATCGCGCGCAGATCCTGCCAGGCCAGCCGCTTGTAGGACGGCGAGCGCAGCAGATAGGCCGGATGGAATGTCGGCAGTGCGCGGATGACGCGCGCGCCCGTGTCGTAGTCGAACCAGCGACCGCGCGTGCGCATGATGCCTTCGCGCGTCGAGAGCAGCGTCTGCGTCGAGGGATTGCCGAGCGTCACCAGCACGTCGGGATTCACGAGCTCGATCTGGCGCTGGATGAAGGGCAGGCAGGTTTGCGTCTCCTGCGGCGTGGGCGTGCGGTTGCCCGGCGGCCGCCACGGGATGACGTTGGCGATATAGGCCTTGCTGCGATCGAGCCCGATCGCGCCGATCATGCGGTCGAGCAGCTTTCCCGAGCGCCCGACGAAGGGAAGGCCTTCGATGTCCTCATCACGACCCGGCGCCTCGCCGACGAACATGATGCGCGCTTCCGGGTTGCCGTCGGCGAACACCAGCCGCGTTGCGGTGTTCTTCAGCGCGCAGCCGTCGAAATTCTGCATCAGCTCGCGCAGCGCCTCCAGCGTCGGCGCGGTCCGCGCCGCCTCGCGCGCCGAGGCGATCGCAACGTCAGGCGCGGGCGCAGCCTCGCCGCGCAGCACCGCTGGCGCTGCAACCGGGCGCGGCGCCTCGACCGGCGGCGCCACGCGTGCGACCGGGGGCGGCGCCTCCGGCTCGGCGAGCCGATCGATCGGTTCCTCGGCAAGCGCGCAGTCGACGCCGGCCTCCAGATAGAAGGCCAGCAACTCGCGGACGGTGGGGGCGGGTTCGCTGATCATGGCAACTTGTGACATTTAGGTTAGTTTAGGGGGCCTTGCATCCCAGCGAAACGCATTTCCGAGGTTGTCCTGCCCGGAAAAATCGGAAACAAGGGGGCGCAAACGACCAAGGACCGTCTCAAGGGCTGAGATCAGATGAGCACCGAAGAACTTCCCCCGCGCGAATCCATGGAATTCGACGTCGTCATCGTCGGCGCCGGCCCCTCGGGCCTGTCGGCCGCGATCCGGCTGAAGCAGCTCAACGCCGATCTCAACATCGTCGTGGTGGAGAAGGGGTCGGAAGTCGGCGCGCATATTCTCTCAGGCGCGGTGATCGATCCCGCCGGCCTCGACAAGCTTATTCCCGACTGGCGGAATGATCCCGACTGCTCGCTGAAGACAGAGGTCAAGGACGACCGCTTCTACTGGATGACGGCGGGCGGCGCGATCAAGCTGCCGAACTTCCTGATGCCGCCGCTGATGAACAATCATCATTGCTACATCGGTTCGCTCGGCAATGTCTGCCGTTGGCTGGCGCGGAAAGCCGAAGCGCTTGGCGTCGAAATCTATCCGGGCTTTGCGGCCGCCGAGGTGCTCTACGACGAGGCGGGCAACGTACGCGGCATCGCCACCGGCGACATGGGCATCGCCAAGGACGGCTCGCTGAAGGACTCCTTTACCCGCGGCATGGAATTGCTCGGCAAGTACACGCTGTTCGCTGAAGGCGCGCGCGGCAGCCTCACCAAGCAACTCATCGCCAAGTTCGCGCTCGACGCGAAGAGCGAGCCGGCGAAATTCGGAATCGGCCTGAAGGAAGTCTGGCAGATCGATCCCGCGAAACATCAGAAGGGGATGATCCAGCATTCCTTCGGCTGGCCGCTCGACATGAAGACCGGCGGCGGCTCGTTCCTCTATCACTACGACGACAACCTCGTCGCTGTCGGTTTCGTCGTGCATCTCAACTACGACGATCCCTATCTGTCGCCGTTCGACGAGTTCCAGCGCTTCAAGACCCATCCGTCGATCCGCGGCACCTTTGAAGGCGGCAAGCGGCTCGCCTATGGCGCGCGCGCCATCACTGAGGGCGGCTACCAATCGGTGCCGCGCCTGAGCTTCCCGGGCGGTGCGCTGATCGGTTGCGCGGCCGGCTTCGTCAACGTGCCGCGCATCAAGGGCGTGCACAACGCGATGGGCACCGGCATGCTCGCCGCCGAGCATGTCGCAGCCGCGCTTGCCGCCGGCCGCGCCAATGACGAGCTCGCCGAATATGAGAACGCGTGGCGATCTTCCTCGGTCGGCAAGGACCTGTTCCTGGTGCGCAACGTCAAGCCGCTGTGGTCGAAGTTCGGAACCGTGCTCGGCGTCGCGCTTGGCGGCTTCGATATGTGGTGCAACACGCTGTTCGGCGTCTCGCTGTTCGGCACCCAGTCGCACGCCAAGCCCGACCGCGCCACGCTCGATGCGGCATCGAGCCACGCACCGAAAAACTATCCGAAGCCGGACGGCAAGATCTCCTTCGACAAGCTGTCGTCGGTCTTCCTGTCCAACACCAACCATGAAGAGGACCAGCCGGTTCATCTCAGGGTTGCCGACATGAACCTTCAGAAGACCTCGGAGCACGACGTCTTTGCCGGCCCCTCGAACCGATACTGCCCGGCCGGCGTCTATGAATGGGTGGAGGAGGGCGCGGCTCCGCGCTTCCAGATCAACGCCCAGAATTGCGTCCACTGCAAAACCTGCGACGTGAAGGATCCGAACGGCAACATCACCTGGGTTCCGCCGGAGGGCGGCGGCGGGCCGAACTACGAGGCCATGTAGGATTCGGGCAAACTGCCGCACGATTGCGTGAGGGGCGGTGACCGCGGATCACCGTCCGCGGCCACGATAAGGCCATAGTAAAAGCGTGCGGACGGGCCGGTAAGGGGCGAACGCCGAATCGGCTTCCTAAAACCCCGCCGAATCCTTGCGATTGGGCGCCAAAAGCGGCATTGTTCCCCGCCATGACGGTTCCGGGTCCCGATGCCACCGGTCGCGTTTGCAAGCGAGACGACCCCGACTTTCCAAACTTAAGGCGAGCCCTGATGTTTTCAAATCGTTTCAACCGCTGGACTGCTGCTGCCATCGCCCTTGCCGGTTCTGCGATCGTGGCAGTACCCGGGGTGGTGCTGGCGCAGACGCCGGATCATCCGGCCGACACGGCGATACAGTTTCCGACCCGGAATGATTTGAAGTCGCTCACCGGCGCGGGCAGCTATCTCGCCGCGCGCCACGCCAGCGTCGAACGCGACGCCTCGTCCGCGGCCGCCTTCTACCGCTCGGCGCTGCGCACCGATCCCAAGAACAACGAGTTGCTCGACCGCGCCTTCATCTCCTCCGTCGCGGATGGCGACATCGACGAAGCCGTCAAGCTCGCCGAGCGCATCCTGACCATCGACAAGTCGAACCGCGTGGCGCGCCTCGTGGTCGGCGTGCACGACCTGAAGATGAAGAAATATGCGACCGCCCAGAGCAACATCAACCAGTCGATCCGCGGGCCGATCACCGATCTGGTCGCGACGTTGTTGTCCGGCTGGGCCGCCTATGGCGCGGGCGACTCGAAGGCCGCCGTCGCCAGCATCGACAAGCTGACCGGCCCGGAATGGTATCCGCTGTTCAAGGACCTCCATGCGGGCATGATCCTCGAACTCGCCGGCAAGGAGAAGGACGCCGGAACCCGCTTCGAGCGCGCCTACAAGCTCGACGATTCCATGCTGCGCATTACCGAAGCCTATGCGCGCTGGCTGTCGCGCAATAAGGATGCGGCCGCCGCGACTACGGTCTACGAGGCCTTCGACAAGAAGCTCGCCCGCCATCCGCTGATCCAGGACGGCCTGCGCGAGACCCGCGCCGGCAAGAAGATGCCGCCGCTGATCGATTCCGCGCAAGGAGGTGCGGCCGAAGCGCTCTACGGCATCGGCGCCACGCTGACCCGCCGCGGCGGCGAGGATCTCGCGCTGGTCTATCTCCAGCTCGCGCTCTACCTTCAGCCGACCCATCCGCTCGCGCTGCTGTCGCTCGCCGACCTCTATGAATCGGTGAAGCGGCCGCAGATGGCGATCAAGGTCTATGAGCGCGTGCCGGCGAACTCGCCGTTGAAGCGCAATGCGCAGATCCAGCTCGCGGTCGATCTCGACTCCGCCGACAAGACCGACGAGGCGATCAAGATCCTGAAATCCGTGGTTCTGGAAGACCCGAAGGATCTCGAAGCCATCATGGCGCTCGGCAATATCGAGCGCGGCCGCAAGAAGTTCGGTGATTGCGGCGCGACCTATTCGCAGGGCATCGATGTGCTGCCTGCCGGCGCCGACAAACCCAACAGCGTCTGGTACTACTATCGCGGCATCTGCGAGGAGCGCTCCAAGCAGTGGGGCAAGGCGGAAGCCGACATGAAGAAGGCGCTCGAGCTCCAGCCCGACCAGCCGCATGTCCTCAACTATCTCGGCTATTCCTGGATCGACCAGGGCGTCAATCTCGACGACGGCATGAAGATGATCAAGCGCGCCGTCGAGCAGCGGCCCGACGACGGCTACATCGTCGACTCGCTCGGCTGGGCCTATTACCGCATCGGCAATTACGAGGAGGCGGTGAAGAACCTCGAGCGTGCGATCGACCTGAAGCCCGAGGATCCCACCATCAACGACCATCTCGGCGACGCCTATTGGCGCATCGGCCGCACGCTGGAAGCCAAATTCCAGTGGTCGCATGCGCGCGATCTGAAGCCCGAACCGGACGATCTGCCGAAGATCGAGGCCAAGATCGCCAACGGTCTCACCGACGACAATTCGAATTCTTCGGCCGCGCAGGCGGAGAAGAAGAAGGACGACGGCAAGGGCGGTTGATCGGGGCACGCATGATCCGGAAAAGTGTGCAGCGGTTTTCCCTCGCGACAAACGCGTAGCGTTTGCGCGGAGATCATGCGCAAATAAGAGTTTGGGGGTTGGTCGCCGATGCCGGCGTTGATTGAAGAAGGGCGGGCGAAGGTCAATTTGAGCCTTCGCGTCGTCGGCCGTCGCACCGACGGCTATCATGATCTCGAAAGCGTGGTCGCATTCGCCGATTGTGCCGATCGTCTCACGCTCGAGCCCGGAAGCGAGCTGAAGCTCACCACCACGGGCCCGTTGGCTGCAGCCTGCGGCGACACCGCCGACAATCTCGTGCTCAAGGCGGCAAGGCTTCTCACTGAGGCCGTGCCGAACCTGAGGCTCGGCGCCTTCGCGCTCGACAAGGTGCTTCCCGTTGCAGCCGGTATCGGCGGCGGCTCGGCGGATGCTGCGGCAGCCTTGCGGCTGCTCGCGCGCCTCAACAATCTGTCGCTCGACGATCCCCGTTTGCAGGAGGTCGCGCTCGCGACCGGCGCCGACGTGCCCGTGTGCCTGCTCTCGCGCGCCTGCGACATGACCGGCGTCGGCGAGCAGCTCCTGCCGCTGAAGCTGCCGAGCATGCCCAGCGTGATGGTGAACCCGCGCGTGCCGGTGGCGACCAAGGACGTGTTCCAGGCGCTGGGCTTGCGCAACGGCGAACTGCTGGTCGGCGCCACCGACGTCCTCGAAGCGCCGGCCTGGCCGGAGGAGGGCGCCTCGACCGACGACTGGGTCGACGTGCTTTCGACCGTTGCCAACGATCTCGAAGCCCCCGCAATGCGCATCGAGCCCGTGATCGGCGACGTGCTCGACGCCTTGCGCGCCTGCGCCGGCGTCAAGCTCGCCCGCATGTCGGGTTCGGGCGCGACCTGCTTTGCGATCTTCGGCGGACCGGCCGAGGCGCATGCCGCAGCCGAGACGATCCGGAGCGAGCACCCCGGCTGGTGGGTGCATGCGGGGACGTTGAGTTAGGCACAACCGCCGTGGGCAAAGGCGCGACAGCGCCGTGCCCACCATACATCCAAGCCGCGCGATAGAAATGGTGGGCACGCTTCGCTTTGCCCACCTACGGCGGCGGAGCTAGTCCGCACTGTCCTCGGCAACCCCGAGAAACCGCTCGATCGCGCCGAGCACTTCGTGCGGCCGGTCGTGATGCAGCCAGTGTCCCGCGCCGGAGACCATTTCGACGCGCGCCTTCTGGAAGTAGCGCTCCAGGCCTGCCGCCCTGGAGCCGGCGAGGAAGCTTTCGTCGGCATTCAGGAGCAGCGTCGGGCAAGCGATGCGTGCCCAGAGTGCGACGTGATCGTCCGGCCATAACCGCTGCGGCGCAGTGACGCGCTGGTAGGGATCGAACTTCCAGCGATAGGTGCCATCCTCGTTTTGCCGCACCCCGTGCGTTGCAAGGTGCAGCGCCAGTTCGCGGGACAGGCGCTTGTTGTAGGTCCTCATCTGCGCCGCCGCGTCCTCGATCGTGCGATAGGAACGGGTCGCGCGGTCATGCAGTTTGTCGAGCTGGCCGACCCATTTGGTGATGCGCTCCTGCGTGGGGGCCTTTTGCGCATCCGGCAGGACGGTCACGCCGTCGAGAACCACCAGCGCTGATACCTGCTCCGGAAACGATCCCGCATAGATCAGGCTCACCATGCCGCCCATCGAATGGCCGACGAGGATCACCTCTGGTGCCGCGATGGCGCGGACGAGCTGCGTCAGATCGTACACATACTCGGTTAGCGCGTAGCTGCCGCCTTTGGTCCAGTCGGAATCGCCGTGGCCGCGAAGGTCGGGTACGAGAACGTGAAAATGCGGCTGCAACGCGCGGGCGATGACATCCCAGCTCCGGCAATGATCGCGGCCGCCATGGACCAGGATGATGACCGGCGCACCCTCATTGCCCCAGTCGGCATAGTGCAGCCGCAGGCCATGCGACTCGTAGAAGCGACTTTTCGGGGCGAGCATCATGCCACGATCCTGCGGCTCGCTAGCTTTGCACCGGCCGCCGCACCAGCGCCAGCGAAAGGCCGAGACCTGCGATGAAAACACCGGAGCCCTGGGTGAGGCGCTGCATGAGACGCGGCCGGCCGATCAGTTGCGCGCGCGTGAGGGAGGCCATCAGCACGACGACGACATCGGCGAGCGTGTTCAGCGTCACCGAGATTGCGCCGAGCAGGATGAATTGCAGCGTTGGGCTGGCGGCGGACGGATCGAGAAACTGAGGGATGAAGGCCAGGAAGAACGCCGCGGTCTTCGGGTTCAGCGCCTCGACCAGCGCGCCGTCGCGGAAGGCGCGCTTGTCGCGGACGGGCTCGTTCTCGAGCGAAAGCGTCCGACCGGCGCCACGAAAGGTGCGGATGCCGAGCCAGACCAGATACAGCGCGCCTGCGAACTTCACGGCGGCGAAGAGCTCGGCGCTCGCAAGGATGATGGCCGAGATGCCGAGGCTGCCCGCGACCACATGGACCATGCCGCCCAGTGCCGTGCCCGCGGTCGAGGCGAAACCGCTTGCCCGACCTTCCGACAAGGTCCGCGCCGCGACGTAGAAGATGCCGGGACCGGGGACGAGCGCAATGACGAGGGCGGCGGCGAGGAACAGCCAGAAATTCGCGTCGACCATTTGCGCGGAGGCCGCTAGTGCGACCGTGCGAGGCAGAACGCCACGACCTGCTCCAGCGCGCTCTTCATCGGCGAGGACGGGAACAGCGCCAGTGCATCGACGGCCATGGCGCCGTAGTGCTGGGCGCGGCTCAGCGTGTCCTCGAGCGCACGGTGCTTGTTCATCAGCCCGATGGCGTGATCAAGGTCGGAATCGCCGATCTCGCCGCGCTCCAGCGCCCGTATCCAGAAGGCGCGCTCGGTGTCGTTGCCGCGGCGGAAGGCGAGCACCACGGGCAGCGTGATCTTGCCTTCGCGGAAATCGTCGCCGGTGTTCTTGCCGAGCTTGGCGCTCTTGCCGCCATAATCGAGCACGTCGTCGACGAGCTGGAAGGCGATGCCAAGATTCATGCCGACCGAGCGGCAGGCGGTCTGCTCGGCCTTCGGACGGTTGGCGAGCACCGGCCCGACCTCGCAGGCGGCCGCGAACAATTCTGCGGTCTTGGCGCGGATCACGGCGAGATATTCGTCCTCGGTGGTCGCGGTATTTTTGGCGGCCGCAAGCTGCATCACCTCGCCCTCGGCGATGGTCGCAGCCGCTGCCGAGAGGATGTCGAGCGCCCGCAGCGAGCCGACCTCGACCATCATGCGGAAGGCTTGTCCGAGCAGGAAGTCGCCGACCAGCACGCTCGCCTCGTTGCCCCAGAGCATGCGCGCCGACAATTTGCCGCGGCGCATCTCGCTCTCGTCGACGACGTCGTCGTGCAGCAGGGTTGCGGTATGCATGAACTCGACGCTAGCGGCGAGCTTGATATGGCCGTCGCCGGTGTAGCCGGCGAGGTTGGCCATGGCGAGGGTCAGCATCGGCCGCAGGCGCTTGCCACCGGAGGAGATCAGGTGGTTGGCGACCTCCGGGATCATGGTCACCTCGGAGCCGGTCCGCGACAGGATGGTCGCATTGACCCGCTCCATGTCGGGGGCGACAAGGGCAACCAGCTCTTCGATCGACGCGCCGGGAGTTTCGAAAGGTACGATTACGGCCACGCCGGTCTCCAATATTTGCCCGGGAAGGGCTATTCTGACGACAAGACAATAGAAACTGCGGGCGGACGCGGCAAGTGCCGCGGAACCATTGACATTTCCGCCCACCCCGCGTCAGGCAGGAGGCTCGTTTTGCGCGAACTGGTTCGGACCAACGACATGGTGCTGGTGTCGGCGATCGGCGCGCTGCTCGACAGCGCCAATATCCACCATCTGGTGCTGGACCAGAACATGAGCATCATCGAGGGGTCGCTCGGGATCCTGCCGCGCCGGATCCTGGTCCATGAGGACGATGCCAGCGAGGCGCGGCAGCTCCTCACCGAGGCCGGCCTGAGCCACGAATTGCGCGGCGATGACTGAACTCGCCCAAAGCGTCACGGAGGATGGCCTCACCGAGGACGCGTTCCTGGACGGGCAATTGCGGCTGATGCAGAAGCGGTCCGGCCACCGCGCCGGTCACGATGCGATCCTGCTGGCCGCGGCGACCGCGGCCAAGGCAGGCGATCGCGTGGTCGATTTCGGCGCTGGCGTCGGCGCGGCGGGGCTGGCGCTGGCGCGTCGCGTCCCCGGGATCAGCCTGACCCTGGTCGAGATCGATGCGGAGCTTGGCAGCCTCGCACGCGCCAACGCGGCCGCGAATGCGATTGAAGCCGAGACGATCGTCCTCGACGTCACGGCCGGTGCGGAGAGCTTCGCGGCAAGCGGCCTTTCGCCTGACAGTATCGACGTGGTCCTGATGAATCCGCCCTTCAACGATGCCGTGCGCCATCGCGGCTCGCCGGACCAGGCGCGTCACGTCGCCCATGTCGCGACGGAGGAGACTCTGCATGCCTGGGTGCATGCAGCACGGCGCATTCTCAAATCAGGTGGCGTGCTGACCTTGATCTGGCGCGCAGATGGGATAGCAGACGTGCTGACAGCGCTGTCACGCGGCTTCGGAAGCCTCGCGGTGTTGCCGGTTCATGGCGACGCGGAAAAGCCTGCGATCCGCGTGCTGGTCCGCGCCATCAAAGGCGGCAGGGCGCCGACGCGTATCCTGCCAAGCCTGATGCTCAACGAGGAGTCGCGCGTGCCTAAAAAAGAGTTACGGGAAGTTCTTTCGGGGAGGGCGGTGCTGCCGCTGGCGACAGCTTGAAGATCTACTGGGGAAGCGAGTTCGACTGCTGTTCCTGTGCTGTGGTGAAGCGAATCGCCGTGAACAGCGCGCCCATCAGCATGATCAGCAGATAGATCTTCATGTTGTTCTCCGCTGCTTCATTGCAGCCTCCCCACGGAGACTTTGCAAAACACGTTCCAGGCACTTCCAATGACAGTCGCGTGATAAGAAATGGTTAAGACGAGGTAACGGCATGGCCGAACAATTGAACGATCCCAGCACGTCCGGCCTGATCGACAAATGCATTCAGTACCTTCCGGCGCGCTTTCGCCCCGGGGCCGCGGTCGTGCCGGTGGTGCGGCTCTCCGGTGTGATCGGTGCGGTGACGCCACTGCGGCCGGGCATGACGCTCGCCGGCGTGGCGCGGGTGCTGGAGCGCGCCTTCTCCTTCCGCAATGCCAAGGCGGTGGCGCTCGTGATCAACTCGCCCGGCGGCTCGCCGGTGCAGTCGCGCCAGATCTATCTGCGCATCAAGCAGCTCGCGGCCGAGAAGAAGCTGCCGGTGCTGGTGTTCGTCGAGGACGTCGCTGCCTCCGGCGGCTACATGATCGCCTGCGCGGGCGATGAGATCTTCTGCGATCCCTCCTCGATCCTCGGCTCGATCGGCGTGGTCGGCGGCAGCTTCGGTTTCCAGGAGGCGATCAAGCGGCTCGGCATCGAGCGGCGGCTCTATACCGCCGGCGAGCACAAGGCGATGCTCGATCCGTTCCTGCCCGAAAACCCCGATGACGTGGCGCGGCTGAAGAAGCTCCAGCGCGACATCCACGCGATCTTCATCGCACTCGTGAAGGAGAGCCGCGGCGCGCGCCTGAAGGGCGGCGAGGACGCGCTGTTCACCGGCGAATATTGGGCGGGTGACACTGCAATCTCGCTGGGCCTTGCCGACGGGATCGGCGATCTCCGCTCAACTCTTCGTGCCCGCTATGGCGAGAAGGTTCTCACCCCCGTGATCGCGCAGCCGACCGGGCTGCTGGCGGGCTTGTTTGGCCGCAAATCACCCGGCGCTGGCCAGCTTTCGGCCCTGGAAGGGACGGTCGGGCTGCCGGATGAACTGATTTCGGCGCTGGAAACGCGGGCGATTTGGGCGAAATTCGGGTTCTAGCAGCCGCGGGCCCGCGCCATTTGGTCCGAACCAAGCCAATTGCGGCGCGGGCCTGTCTGCGCGAGAATGTGCGTGGGGGCTGAGCATTGAACAAGGATCGACCGATGCCGCCGTTCGTTGCATTCGCGGGCGTCCTGGGCGGGCTAGCCGTGGTCCGCTGGGCCTACAAGACCGCTGTCCGGATCAACCAGGAGCTGGAGGAGATGCGCCTGTCGCGCGTCGCCGAAGCCGCCCGCATGGGGGAAATCCAGACGCTGAAGCGTGACCCCATCACCGGAGCGTATCGCCCGGGTTAGTTGCTGCCGTAGAGTGGGCAAAGCGACTTGTCCGCCGTAGCTCGAAGAGCGAAGGCGGAAGCGCCACTTCTGATGCGGTTAACGAAAGATGGTGGGCACGGCGCAAGAGCGCCTTTGCCCACCCTACCACATCCCCCGGAACGGCGGGCTGATTGGCCCGAACCGGCGCCCTTTGCCTTGATTCCCACCGCTGCCGTCGATACGGTCCCGCGCGATTCAAAACCCCCCGCGAAAGCCTGACCTGACGATGGACGCCTCATTGCCCGCCCATATGCGCCCGGACCGCTCGTTCCAGGGCCTGATCCTGGCGCTGCAACGCTATTGGGCGGATTACGGCTGCGTGATCCTCCAGCCCTATGACATGGAGGTCGGCGCCGGCACCTTCCACCCTGCGACCACCCTGCGCGCGCTCGGCCCGAAGCCGTGGAATGCCGCCTATGTGCAGCCCTCGCGCCGGCCGAAGGACGGCCGCTACGGCGAGAACCCCAACCGGCTCCAGCACTATTACCAGTTCCAGGTGATCCTCAAGCCGTCGCCGCCGGACCTCCAGGAGCTGTACCTGAAGTCGCTCGCCGCGATCGGCATCGACTCCGCCGTGCACGACATCCGCTTCGTCGAGGACGACTGGGAGAGCCCGACGCTGGGCGCGTGGGGCCTGGGGTGGGAATGCTGGTGCGACGGCATGGAAGTGTCGCAGTTCACCTACTTCCAGCAGGTTGCCGGCGTCGAATGCGCGCCGGTCGCGGGCGAACTCACCTATGGGCTCGAGCGGCTAGCCTGCTATTTGCAGGGCGTCGACCGCATCATGGACCTCAACTTCAACGGCCGCGAAGACGACCAGAAGGTCACTTATAAGGACGTCTTCTTTCAAGCCGAGCAGGAATATTCGCGGCACAATTTCGAACATGCCGACACCGCGATGCTGTTCGAGCAGTTCAAGATGGCGGAAGAGGCCTGCAAGAAATACCTCGCGGCCGGCTGGCGCGAAGCCAGCAACCGCAGGGAGCACCTGATGGCGCTGCCGGCCTATGACCAGTGCATCAAGGCGAGCCACGTGTTCAATCTGCTCGATGCGCGCGGCGTCATCTCGGTGACCGAGCGGCAGAGCTACATTTTCCGGGTGCGCGAGCTTGCCAAGGCTTGCGGCGAGGCCTGGGTGCACACCGAAGCGGGCGGAGTGGCCTGATGCCCGATTTGTTGCTGGAGCTGTTCTCCGAGGAAATCCCCGCGCGCATGCAGGCCAAGGCGGCCGACGACCTGCGCCGCATGGTCACCGACAAGCTCGTTGCCGAAGGCCTCGTCTATGAAGGCGCGAAAGCGTTCGCGACGCCGCGCCGTCTCGCACTCACCGTGCACGGCATCCCCGCGCGCCAGCCTGATCTCAAGGAAGAGCGCCGTGGTCCGCGCGTCGGCGGACCCGAGCCTGCGATCCAGGGATTTTTGAAAGCCACCGGCCTTGCCTCGCTCAGCGAAGCGAAGATCCAGAGCGACAAGAAGGGCGACTTCTACATCGCGCTGATCGAGAAGCCGGGCCGTGCGGCGATCGACGTGATCGCCGAGATCCTCCCCGTGATCATCCGCACCTTCCCCTGGCCGAAATCGATGCGCTGGGGCGCGCGCTCGGCCAAGTCGGGCTCGCTCAACTGGGTGCGTCCGCTGCACGCGATCACCGCGACCTTCGGGCTCGAGACCGAAGAGCCCGATGTGGTGAAATTCTCGGTCGACGGCATCGAGACCGGCCAGACCACCTATGGTCATCGCTTCCTGGCACCAGCCGCGATCAACGTGCGCCGCTTCGAGGACTACGAGGCAAAACTGCTCAACGCGAAAGTCGTGCTCGATCCGGAGCGCCGCAAGGATTCGATCCTGACCGACGCCAAGCAGCTCGCATTTGCGCAGGGCTTTGAGCTGGTCGAAGACCAGAACCTGCTCGACGAGGTCGCAGGTCTCGTCGAATGGCCGGTCGTGCTGATGGGCTCGTTCGACCAGGAGTTCTTGTCGATCCCGGCGGAAGTGATCCGCGCCACCATCCGCAACAACCAGAAGTGCTTCGTGGTGAGCGATCCCAAAACGGGCAAGCTCGCGAGCAAGTTCATCCCGGTCGCGAATATCGAGGCGACCGACGGCGGCAAGGCGATTGTCTCCGGCAATGAGCGCGTGATCCGCGCGCGGCTGAGCGATGCGAAGTTCTTCTACGAGACCGATCTCAAGACGAAGCTCGAAGACCGGCTGCCAAAATTCGAGCAGATCGTGTTCCACGAGAAGCTCGGCACGCAAGCCGAGCGCATCAAGCGCATCGAGCGGCTCGCCGCCGAGATCGCGCCGCTGGTCGGTGCTGATGTCACCAAGGCCAAGCGCGCCGCGCATCTGGCAAAGGCAGATTTGCTGACGGAAGTCGTCGGCGAATTCCCCGAGGTGCAAGGCTTGATGGGCAAGTATTATGCGCTTGCCCAGGGCGAGGATGCGTCCGTCGCGGCCGCCTGTGAAGAGCACTATAAGCCGCAAGGGCCGGCGGATCGCGTGCCGACCGATCCGATCAGTGTCGCGGTGGCACTCGCGGACAAGCTCGATACGCTCGCCGGCTTCTGGGCGATCGACGAGAAGCCGACGGGAAGCAAGGACCCCTATGCGCTGCGCCGTGCGGCGTTGGGCGTGATCCGGTTGATTGCCGAGAACACGCTTCGCCTGTCGATTCAAAAGTTGGCTCAATCGGCAAGGGCAGGGTTACTGGAGACCGGAACCAGCCAGGGCCTCATCGATGGCCACAAGATTGCGATTGATCTCCTCGCCTTCTTCGCCGATCGCCTCAAAGTCCAGCTCCGCGAGCAGGGCGCGCGTCACGATCTCGTCGACGCCGTGTTCGCGCTCGGCGGCCAGGACGATATTCTGATGATCGTTCGTCGTGTCGAGGCGCTCGGCAAGTTCCTCGACTCCGACGACGGCAAGAACCTGCTGGCCGGGACCAAGCGCGCCAGCAACATCCTCGCGATCGAGGAGAAGAAGGACAAGCGTACGTTCGACGGCGCACCCGATGCGGCGCTCTACAGCCTCACGGAGGAAAAGGCGCTGGCGAAGGCGATCGGCGAGGTGAAGGCGGAAGCAGGCGCTGCCGTCGCGAAGGAAGATTTCGCCGGCGCGATGAGCGCAATGGCAAAACTCCGTCCGCCGGTCGATGCCTTCTTCGACAAGGTTCGCGTCAACGACGAGGATCCGAAAGTGCGCGAGAACCGCCTGACGCTGCTGAACGAGATTCGCAGCGCCACGCGTGCGGTGGCGGACTTCTCGAAGATCCAGGACTGATTGCTCTCGTGCCCCGGATGCTGCGCAGCGCGCCGCCCTTCGCGGCGTGGTGCGCTGCTGATCCGGGGCCCACGCAGCGTGTACTCGGCTTCTGGATCCCGGGTCTGCGCTTCGCTTGCCCGGGACACGAGAACGAAAAAAGCCCCGCCCGGCGGGGGGAGGACCGGGCAGGGCCTGATGTCCGAAAACACTACACGCGCCGAGCCTTGATTGGCGCGCCGGACATCTAGTCCAGTGTTCTTAGTCGATCAACTCGACGATGCGTCGCGAGCGTGGCTCGACCAGCACGGTCTCGCCGTTCACGACGGTGTAGCGATAGGTCGTCGGGCCGAAGCGCTGCGGCACGTCGTAATAGGTGATGCCGGTCTCCGGCAGCACGGAGCCGACCACGATGCGGTCCGGCACGCTGAAGGCCGGCACGCGCTGCTCGACGACATAGTCGCGAAACGCCGGACGTTGTTCGACGGCGATGCCGGGACTGCGCTCGACCACGGCAGGCGCACGGCCGATCGTGACGTCGGCCTGGGCTTGCGCCGCGACGGGCGCGCCGAGCGCGACGCCAAGCGCTGCGAGTGCAAGAATCCTGTTCCGCATGGGCAACTCCTCACGAAGATGATTCGGCGCCACGCCAGTGGCGCGACCCGGTTGCCAATGCATGCACCTGCCCGTTGTTCCGAAAGATTGAGCGCCGCATCCGCGGCAATTTCAGGCAGTTTTCGCGATGGGGGAACTGAAGTATGGGCTCGTGCGTCTCTACTCGCCGGGCCGGGACCGGTATGATCCGGCCGCGATTCGCATCACCCCCAAGGCCTCGCTTCCGAAGCCCCGAGAAAGATATTTCATGCACCTCACCGTCGCCCATATCTCGCCGATCATGTCGCTGATCGCGGGCGTGCTCATTTTGATTATGCCGCGGCTCCTCAACCTGATCGTCGCGATCTTTTTGATCCTGAACGGCGCGATTGGGCTTGGGCTGCTGAAGTGGCTCCATTTGTAAAGTCTCCATCCCCCATCAGTCCGACTTGCGCGAGCCCGCTCAAAATGGTGTAAGGCCCGCGATTTCCCGTTCCTCTCGCAGGTTGTGTGCAAGCCATGGCCAAAGCCGCCTCGAAGCCTAAAAAAATGCCAGCGAAATCAAAGCCCTCCGCAAAGGCGAAAGCCGCCCCGGCGGCCCGCAAGGCGCTGCCCAAAAGCGCTGTGAAGACCGCTGCCAAGCCAGTCGCCAAGCCCGCAGCCAAGACTCTGAGCAAGACTCTGAGCAAGCCTTTGACCAAGCCGGTCAGCAAGCCGGCTGCGCCCAAGGTCGCCGCGAAGGCGGCGCCTGGCGTCGTCAAGGCAGGCAAGTGGGTCTACACCTTTGGCGACGGCAAGGCCGAGGGCAAATCCGAAATGCGTGACCTGCTCGGCGGCAAGGGTGCCAACCTCGCCGAGATGGCCAATCTCGGCCTGCCCGTGCCTCCCGGCTTCACCATCCCGACCTCGGTCTGCACCTACTTCTACGCCCACGAGAAGGCCTATCCGAAGGAATTGAGAGCGCAGGTCGAGAAGGCGCTCGACTATGTCGGCAAGCTGACCGGCAAGGCGTTCGGCGATGCCAAGAACCCGCTGCTCGTCTCGGTGCGCTCCGGCGCGCGCGCCTCGATGCCGGGCATGATGGACACCGTGCTCAATCTCGGCCTCAACGACGAGACCGTGGAAGCGCTGTCCGAATTGTCGGGCGATCGCCGCTTTGCCTATGACAGCTATCGCCGCTTCATCACCATGTATTCCGACGTGGTGCTCGGCTTCGAACATCACCACTTCGAGGAAATCCTCGACACCTTCAAGGACAGCCAGGGCTACGCGCTCGACACCGATCTCACCGCCGAGGACTGGGTCGACCTGGTCGGCAAGTACAAGGATGCGGTGGCGCGCGAGACCGGCAAGGAGTTTCCGCAGGATCCGCACGACCAGCTCTGGGGCGCGATCGGCGCCGTGTTCTCATCTTGGATGAACGCGCGCGCGATGACCTACCGCAAGCTGCACGATATTCCGGAATCCTGGGGCACCGCGGTCAACGTGCAAGCCATGGTGTTCGGCAACATGGGCGAGACGTCGGCGACCGGCGTGGCCTTCACCCGCAACCCCTCGACCGGCGAGAGCAAGCTCTACGGCGAGTTCCTGATCAACGCGCAGGGCGAGGACGTGGTGGCGGGCATCCGCACGCCGCAGGACATCACCGAGGATGCGCGGAAGGAATCCGGCTCCGACAAGCCGTCGATGGAAACGGCGATGCCGGAGGCGTTCAAGGAGCTGACGCGCATCTACACGCAGCTCGAAAAGCACTATCGCGACATGCAGGACATGGAGTTCACCGTCGAGCGCGGCAAGCTCTGGATGCTGCAGACCCGCGGCGGCAAGCGCACCGCCAAGGCGGCGCTGCGCATCGCGGTCGAGCTCGCCAATGAGGGCCTGATCTCGAAGAAGGAAGCCGTGACGCGCATCGATCCTGCTTCGCTCGATCAGCTGCTGCATCCGACCATCGATCCCAATGCCAAGCGCGACGTGATCGCGACCGGCCTGCCGGCTTCGCCTGGCGCGGCCTCCGGCGAGATCGTGTTCTCCTCGGATGAAGCCGCCAAGCTCCAGGCCGACGGGCGCAAGGTCATCCTGGTCCGTATCGAGACCAGCCCCGAAGACATCCACGGCATGCACGCGGCCGAGGGCATCCTCACCACCCGCGGCGGCATGACCTCGCACGCGGCGGTGGTCGCGCGCGGCATGGGCAAGCCTTGCGTCTCCGGCTGCGGCACGATCCGTGTCGATTACGGCCGCGGCACCATGAGCATCGGCTCGCGCACCTTCAAGACCGGCGACGTCATCACCATCGACGGTTCGCTCGGCCAGGTGCTCGCCGGCCGCATGCCGATGATCGAGCCGGAGCTGTCCGGCGAGTTCGGCACGCTGATGAACTGGGCCGACCAGGTCCGCAAGATCGGCGTGCGCGTCAACGCCGATACGCCGGAGGATGCGCGCACCGCGCTCAAGTTCGGCGCGCAGGGCATTGGCCTGTGCCGCACCGAGCACATGTTCTTCGAGGAGACGCGCATCCGCACGGTGCGCGAGATGATCCTCTCCGAGGACGAGCAGTCGCGCCGTGCCGCGCTCGCGAAGCTCCTGCCCATGCAGCGCGCCGACTTCGTCGAGCTGTTCGAGATCATGAAGGGCCTGCCCGTCACGATCCGGCTTTTGGATCCTCCCCTCCATGAATTCCTGCCGCACACCCACGCAGAGGTCGAGGAGGTGGCGCGCGCCATGAACACCGACCCGCGCCGCCTGGCTGACCGCGCGCGCGAGCTCTCGGAGTTCAACCCGATGCTCGGATTCCGCGGCTGCCGTATCGCGATCGCGTATCCCGAGATCGCCGAGATGCAGGCGCGCGCGATCTTCGAGGCCGCGGTCGAGGCGCAGCGGCGCACCGGCAAGGCCGTGGGCCTCGAGGTGATGGTGCCGCTGATCGCCACCAAGGCCGAGCTCGACCTCGTCAAGGCGCGCATCGATGCCACCGCCCAGGCGGTGATGCGCGACACCAACACCAAGCTCGCCTATCAGGTCGGCACCATGATCGAGCTGCCGCGCGCCTGCCTGCTCGCGGCCGAGATCGCGCAGTCGGCGGAGTTCTTCTCCTTCGGCACCAACGACCTGACGCAGACCACCTACGGCATCAGCCGCGACGATGCTGCGAGCTTCCTCGGTCCCTACGTGACCAAGGGAATCTTGCAGATCGATCCCTTCATCGCGCTGGACCAGGAGGGCGTCGGCGAGCTCGTCAAGATCGGCGTCGCGCGCGGCCGCAAGACTCGCGCCTCGCTCAAGGTCGGCATCTGCGGCGAGCACGGCGGCGATCCCGCCTCGGTGGCGTTCTGCCACGCGATCGGCCTCGACTACGTCTCCTGCTCGCCCTATCGCGTGCCGATCGCACGCCTCGCCGCCGCCCAGGCCGCGCTCGGCAAGGCGGCCGCAAGCCAGGCGTGAACGAGATTTAGATCGGACAACGAAAGAGGCGGGGCCAAGGCTCCGCCTCTTTTCATTTCAAGCTCCGCCCCGTCCACGTCGTCATTGCGCAATGACGAGATTCTTGCACGCTCGTCCCATACTCTTGATGTCATCGCCCGCGAAAGCGGGCGATCCAGTATCCAGAGACAGTGACGTATACGGAGAAGCCGCGGCGTACTGGATGCCCGGCCTTCGCGGGGCATGACAGCGGTTGTGTGGAAGGACCGTTGCGCAATGACGGCGTTTGTTGTCGCGCGTCCCGCAATGACACACCGCGTGAAGAGTTCCTTCACCATATGCGTTGACCAGGCATTTACCTGTTTGCGTGAGGTCGCATTTACCAACGCGCCCGATCTCCCCGCGAAAACACCTGCGATTGCTTGAGTGTGGTGCACCTGCAACGTCGATTAACTCCGCAGCAACCTAAATTAGATAGCAACAAAAAGGATCGAATTGCACGGACGCACTGCCTTCGATCTTCTCTAGCGTAAGCGTTGCGTGAGCGTATCGATGTTTGTGTTGCGTAACCATCCGAAGGGCGCGCGGTTCGCGTCCTTCGGTTTCGGTCTCTGCATCTTCGCATTGGTGCCGAGAGAGACCGGATATCAGGACATTGCTTCGCTGCTCGCGCGGCAACCCGGCGTCGCCGAGCGCTGGCAGAAGCAGGTATTTTCCGCGGCGTCCTCGATCCAGCTCGCCACCTACAGCTTTGCCCGTCCGATCGGGACCGCGGTTCCGCAGAGCGCGAGCTATCGCCTCGCCAGCCTGGACGACCGCGACATCACGGGCAGCATCGCGCGCAATCCGGCGCTCCAGACGCCACCGCGCTATCAGGCCGCTGATTTTCCGCGCGTGGATCGTACGCTGAAGGGCGATCGTCTCGCGACCGTCACGCCCGCGCCGGCTGAGCCGGCGGCGCCATCCGCCGCGCCCGCCGCGCAGGATCCCGCGACATCGAACAGCTCGGTCTTTGGCGCCAAGACGGCCGCGTTGCCGCAGGCGATGTCGCCGGAGTCCGCGGCCGCGCTTGATCCCGAACTCGAGGAGGCGCTGCGCGCGCCGCCGCTGCCGCAATATTCAGGCACGCCATCGGCAAGCGACACGGCGCTGTCGCTTGCGGCACAGCCGCTCAACGATTTGAAGCGGGTCCCGGCCGCGCCGGCGCGCGATCCCTTCAGCGTCAAGACGTCGAACCTGTTCTTCGGCCGCTCGTCGCTCGGCGGCAGTCTCGAGAGCATGGAGAGCTGGCAGCCCGGCGCCGAGCCGCTGATCGTGATGCCGGACCCCGACATGAAGGTGATGGCCTCGCTGCCGCAACCGTCGGAGGAGGTCGCGAGGGCGACCGAGAGCGGCGAGAGCGTTGCGCCCAAGGGCGAGGTCAACGCCGACGACCAGCGCGTCAGGTCGCCGGCCGAACGGCTCGCCCTCGACGAGAAGTCGCGCGCCAGATCGGAGAAGTGCCTGGCTGAAGCCGTGTACTTCGAGTCGCGCGGCGAGGCCGTGCGTGGCCAGATGGCGGTTGCGCAGGTGGTGATGAACCGCGTGTTCTCTGGCAAATATCCGGACACCGTTTGCGGCGTGGTCTATCAGAACAAGTACCGCCACTTCGCCTGCCAGTTCACCTTCGCCTGCGACAACAATCCCGACGTAATCCGCGAGCCCGACATGTGGGAGCGCGCCAAGAAGATCGCGAAAGCGACGCTCGACGGTCAGATCTGGCTGCCCGAGGTCGGCAAATCGACGCACTACCACGCCTATTGGGTGCGCCCGTCCTGGGTCGCCGAGATGAAGAAGATGTACAAGTTCGGCGTGCACACCTTCTACCGGCCGCGCGCCTGGGGTGACGGTAGCGAGGAGCCGAGCTGGGGCACGCCGGCGCAGACCGCCGCGCTCTCAGCCGAGCTCGCGCAGGAAGCCAGGAGCTCGGCCGAGCTCGGCGCGACCGAGCGGCGGTAGCGGCTTACGCCTCGATATCCAGCGCGCAGTCGAAATTCGGTGCCGAGTGCGTCAGCGCGCCGGACGAGACGTAGTCGACGCCGGTCGCTGCGATCGCCGGGATCGACTCCAGCGTGACGCCGCCGGATGCCTCCAGCGCAACGCGACCCTCCGCGAGCTTCACCGCCTCGCGCAGCGTGGCGATATCCATGTTGTCGAGCAGCACCGCGTCGGCGAGGCCGGTATCGAGCACTTCGCGCAATTGCGCCAGCGTATCGACCTCGATCTCGATCTTCACGAGATGGCCGGCGTGGCTGCGGGCGCGCTCCAGCACCGGGCGGATGCCGCCAGCGACCGCGATGTGGTTGTCCTTGATCAGGATCGCGTCATCCAGGCCAAAGCGATGGTTGAAGCCGCCGCCGCAGCGTACTGCGTATTTCTCCAGCGCGCGCAGCCCCGGCGTTGTCTTGCGCGTGCAGCAGATCCGCATCTTGCTGCCTTCGGTCTGGCGGACGTAGTCGGCCGTCAGCGTCGCAATGCCGGAGAGCCGGCCGACGAAATTCAGCGCGGTCCGCTCGGCCGTGAGAATGGCGCGGGCAGGGCCTGACATCGTCAGCACGCGCTGTCCGGCCTTGACGCGCGCGCCATCTCGGACGTGCGCCTGCACCTCGATGGCATCGGAGAGCTTCTGCAGCGTCGCCAGCGCCAGCGGCAGACCGGCGATGACGCCAGCCTGGCGCGCCACCAGGATCGCGCGGGCCGTGTTGGCCTCGGGGATCGTCGCGAGCGAGGTGATGTCGCCGGCGCGGCCAAGATCCTCGTCGAGTGCACGGTGCACGGCCTCGTCGATCGCAAGCGGCGACAGGAAGGCGTCGGGATGAAGCAGGGAAGCTGGGGTCATGACAAGGGTCTCCGTCAGGCGATCATGGCTTGCGCCGTCCGGCGCGCGGGCTGTTCGGTCAGTGCTTCGGCGATCTCGCGTGCCGCGGCGAGCGTCGTCATGGTGCGCTTTGCGAACGCAGGCGCCTCGGCCGGATGGTCGGAGCGGAAATGCGCGCCGCGGCTCTCGCGCCGCGTGAAGGCGGATGCGGCAACGAGCAGCGCCGCGGTCGCCATGTTGCGCAGCGCGGCGCTGCCGGCATCGCGCTCAAGCACCGCAAAATGTTCCACAGCCTGCACAAGCCCGTCGCCATCGCGGATCACGCCGACATGCGCGCTCATCATGGCGCGCAGACTGGTCTCGGCCCGCGTGTCGATCGCGGCGTTGCGCGGCGTCACCAGCGCTTCCGGCAACCAGGCCGGTGAGGGGATCGCGCGGCCGGCGATGTCCTCCGCGATGCGGGCGGCATAGACGACGGCCTCCAGCAGCGAGTTCGAGGCGAGCCGGTTGGCGCCATGCGCGCCGGTCGACGATACCTCGCCGCCGGCCCAGAGCCCGTCGATGGACGTACGGCCGCGGGCGTCCACGGCGATGCCACCCATATGGTAGTGCGCGGCGGGCGCAATCGGGATCGGCTGCACCGCCGGATCGAGGCCGGCCGCAATGCAGCTTGCATGGACGGTCGGGAATTTCTCGGCGAAGCGCGCACCCAACGCCTCCCGCGCATCGAGGAACGCGCCGCGGCTTGCAGCGGTCTCCGCGAACACGCCGCGTGCGACGATGTCGCGCGGCGCCAGTTCAGCGAGCGGATGGCGTGCCGCCATGAAGCGCTCGCCCTTGCCGTTGATGAGCGTTGCGCCTTCGCCGCGCAGCGCTTCGGTCGCGAGCGGCGCCGGATCGCGGCCGGCCATGATGGCGGTCGGATGGAACTGCACGAACTCCGGATCGGCGATGACCGCTCCGGCCCGTGCCGCGATCGCGAGCCCTGATCCGCTTGCTTCCACCGGATTGGTCGTGACGGCGTAGAGATGTCCGATGCCGCCGGTGGCCAGCACCACCGCACGCGAAGCGATGGTGACGGGACGCGACGTCACATTGCTGGCGTCACGGAGCTGAAGCCCGGTGACGGCGCCGTCCTCGGTCAGCAGCGCCTCGGCGACAAGGCCTTCGATCAGACGGATCGACGGCGTGTGTCGCACGGCCTCGCTGAGCGCCGCAATGATTGCCGCGCCCGCCATGTCACCGCGCACATGTACGATGCGCCGCGCCGAATGCGCGGCTTCGCGACCCACCGCGAGCCTGCCCTCGAGATCGCGGTCGAAGGGCACGCCGTAGTTGAGAAGATCGTGAATGCGCGGTGCTGCCTCGCGTGCAATCCCGAGTGCGACTGCTTCATCGACGAGACCAGCGCCGACTGCGACGGTGTCGGCCGCATGCGCTTCGGGGCTGTCACCTTCGCCGACCGCTGCCGCGATGCCGCCTTGCGCCCAGGCGGATGATGCGCCTTGTCCGAGCGGCGCTGCCGAGATCAGCGTCACCGGCCGCGGCGCCAGCTTCAGCGCGCAGAACAGCCCGGCGAGGCCGCCGCCGACGATGACGACGTCGTCGGTGGTGCGGGTGAGATCGTGGATGGTGTTGGGCATGGTTGTCTCCTCATTGTCGTCCTGGCGAAAGCCAGGACCTATAACTCGCGGCAGAAATTGTTTTGCGAGGCTGTTTGACGTCGTTCTTCGCAACGACATCTGCCTGTGGTTATGGGTCCCGGATCTGCGCTGCGCTTGTCCGGGACAACAGCGTTGGTTGTCGCGCTAATTCCTCAGATTGATCATCCGCTCGACCGAACGCCGCGCGCGCTCGGCGATGGCGGGATCGATCGTCACCTCTTCACCGAGCGTCAGCAGGCTGTCCAGAATGTTCGACAGCGTGATGCGCTTCATGTGCGGGCAGAGATTGCAGGGGCGCAGCATCTCGACGTCGGGCAGCTCGGCGCGCACATTGTCGGCCATCGAGCATTCGGTGATCATGACGAGCCGCTTCGGCCGCTTCTCGCGCACCCAGTTGATCATGTGCGCGGTCGAACCGGTGAAGTCGGCCTCCGCCAGCACGTCCGGCGGGCACTCCGGATGCGCGATGATCTGCACCGACGGATCGGCGTCGCGAAATGCGCGCAGCTCTTCGCCGGTGAAACGTTCATGCACCTCGCAGGCGCCCTTCCAGGCGATGATCTTCACGTCGGTCTTCGACGCAACGTATTTCGCGAGGTACTGGTCGGGCAGGAAGATCACGCTTCCCGCGCCGAGGCTTTCGACCACCTGCACCGCGTTCGACGAGGTGCAGCAGATGTCGACCTCGGCCTTCACTTCCGCCGAGGTGTTGACATAGGCGACGACGGGCACGCCCGGAAACTTTTCGCGCAGCAGGCGCACGTCCGCACCCGTGATGCTGGCGGCGAGCGAACAGCCGGCGCGGGAATCCGGGATCAGCACCGTCTTGTCCGGATTGAGCAGTTTTGACGTCTCCGCCATGAAGTGCACGCCACACTGCACGATGACGTCCGCCTTTACCTTGGTCGCCTCGACTGCGAGCTGGAGCGAGTCGCCGCCGATGTCGGCGACGCAGTGAAAGATCTCCGGTGCCTGGTAGTTGTGCGCGAGGATCACCGCGCCCCGCGCCTGCTTCAGCTCGTTGATCGCTTTGATGGTCGGCGCCATCAGCGGCCACTCGATCGACGGGATCACGTGCTTCACGCGCGCGTAGAGATGCGCCGTGGCCTGCTCGACCTGCGGTGTCCATTCCAGCAGGGGCCGCGGCAATGCGGGGCGGTGATTGTCGACGGACTTGCGTGCGGTGGGAGCGGGGTCGCCCTGAGGCCGCTTGGTAAAATCGTCGGGACCATAAATTCCAGAGATCGGCATTGAAGCCTCCCGTCATATATACTCAATTTGAGTATATATGATCTGTTAGAAATCCGGCCTTTCTAGGCCGGTTGGGTTCGCGAGCCGCATCAGGATTGGCCGGACACCATCCGCAGCTCGGAGATGGGTCGGCAGCTCAGGTTGATATGCTCAATATGAGTAAATCAAACATAGCATGGGAGAGCGGTGACCGCCAGACCCATCCGGACACATTCCCGTGCTTCTCGCCCGTGCTCTCGCCCGAGCGCTCACCCCGCGCGGGATTTGCAGGGCTGCAATGCCCGGCATCCCTCTTGGGATTTTCATGCAGATGCATTAACTGGTTCCGCGCGGCGGCCGATTCCGGACCCGCCAACGGCAGAAGAGGGAAATTGCATGTCGGCAAGCGTGGGCGACGTCGGTCCGGTTTCGCGTTCTTCCACTCCTCCTTCTTCCTGGCGCACGCCAGCGATCATCATTCTCTGCGGCTGCGCCATCGGCATGCTGGGCTTCGGTCCGCGCTCGAGCCTTGGCTTCTTCGTCCAGCCGATGAGCCATGAATTTTCCTGGGGCCGCGACGTCTTCGGCCTCGCAATCGCCGTGCAGAATCTGTTGTGGGGACTGGGCCAGCCGTTTGCCGGCGCGGTCGCCGATCGCTTCGGTCTGTTTCGCGTGATGTGCGTCGGCGCCGTGCTCTATGCCGGCGGTCTGCTGCTGATGCGTTATTCCTCGACGCCGCTCTCGCTCAACATCGGCGCCGGCGTGATGGTCGGCTTCGGCCTTGCCGGCTGTTCGTTCAATCTCGTGCTGTCGGCCTTCAGCAAGCTCCTGCCGGCCGAGAAGCGCGGCCTCGCGCTCGGCGCCGGCACTGCGGCCGGCTCGTTCGGGCAATTCCTGTTCGCGCCCGTTGGCGTCGCGCTGATCGACAATTTCGGCTGGCAGCAGGCGCTCACGGTGTTCGCGGGCCTGATGCTTCTGATCATTCCGCTCTCGTTCGCGCTGTCCACGTCGCCGGTTGCGAGTTCATCCAGCACGCCGGCCACTGAGGAGCAATCCTTCACCAGGGCGCTCGCCGAGGCCTTCGGCCACCGCTCCTATGTTCTGCTCGTGCTCGGCTTCTTCACCTGCGGCTTCCAGCTTGCTTTCATCACCGTGCATCTGCCGGCGTTCCTCGTCGATCGCGGCATCTCCACGCAGGTTGGCGGCTGGGTGATCGCCGCAATCGGGCTCTTCAACATGGTGGGCTCGCTGAGCGTCGGCTGGCTGCAAAACTATCTGCCCAAGCGCTACATCCTCTCGACGATCTATTTCATCCGTGCACTCGCAACGCTCGCCTTCATCTCGTTCCCGATCACGCCGTTCTCGGCGATCGCCTTTGGTGCGGTGTCCGGCCTGATGTGGCTCTCGACCGTGCCGCCGACCTCGGCGCTGGTGGCGCTGATGTTCGGCACACGCTGGCTCGCAACCCTCTACGGCTTTGCCTTTGTCAGCCACCAGGTTGGCGGCTTCCTCGGCGTCTGGCTCGGCGGCATCGTGTTCGAGCGCTTCGGTTCCTACACGCCGATCTGGTGGCTCTCGATCCTGTTCGGCGTGCTCTCCGCGCTGATCAATCTGCCGATCGTGGAGAAACCGGTTCAGCGAGCGGTTGCGCAGCCTGCCTGATCGGCTAAACATCCCCTGAAACAAGTCAGGGAGTGCAGTCGTGGCAACGTTCAGGGCGATCCGGATCGACAAGGCGGACAAGGGCACGACCGCCGCATTGACGCAGTTCGACGAAGCCGAACTGATGGAAGGTGACGTCACCGTGCGCGTCGAATGGTCGACGCTGAACTACAAGGATGGCCTTGCGCTCACCGGCAAGGCGCCGGTGGTGCGCCGCTTCCCGATGATCGCCGGCATCGATTTCGCCGGCACCGTCGAGCAGTCTTCCCATCCGCAATGGAAGGCGGGCGACAAGGTCGTCTGCACCGGCTGGGGCATGGGCGAGACGCATCTCGGTGCCTATGCCGAGAAGGCGCGGGTGAAGGGCGACTGGCTGGTCGCGTTGCCGCAGGGCCTGTCGGCGCGCGACGCCATGGCGATCGGCACCGCCGGCTTCACCGCGATGCTCGCGGTGCTGGCGCTGGAGAAGCAGGGCATCTCACCGAAGAGCGGCCCCGTGGTGGTGACGGGCGCGGCCGGTGGCGTCGGCTCGGTTGCGACCGCCGTGCTGTCGAAACTCGGCTACCACGTCATCGCCTCCACCGGTCGCGCGGCGGAAGCGAGCTATCTGAAGGACCTGGGAGCGGCCGAGGTCATCGACCGCAACGAGCTGTCCGCGCCCGCAAAACCGCTCGCCAAGGAGCGCTGGGCTGGTGGCGTCGACAGCGTCGGCTCGACCACGCTCGCGAATCTTTTGTCGATGACGAAGTACGGCGGAGCGATTGCCGCCTGCGGACTTGCCGCCGGTATGGATCTGCCGTCCTCGGTCGCGCCATTTATTTTACGCGGGGTGTGCCTTCTCGGCATCGATTCGGTGATGTGCCCGATTGCGCCGCGGAAGGCTGCCTGGCAGCGCCTGGCGTCAGATCTGGATCGGACGAAACTCACTGAAATCACTAAGGAAATTCCGCTCGACCAAATTGTCGAGTGGGGGCCGAAGATTCTCGCCGGCGAGGTCCGCGGCCGCATCGTGGTAAAAATTCTCTAACGGCGTTCAGACTTTACCAACCAAGCTGCTTCAATGTCGCCACGGTTAGTATGGTAAGCAGCGGGTAAAGAGATCAGGCTTGCCCGCTACTGGGGTCGTCGGAGTAAGAGCATGCTTGCGCGTATTGTGTTGGGAGCCGTTACGGCGGCAGCTGCGATTGTGCCGGCCGTTGCAGGAAGCATGAACGCCGATGAGGCGCGCCGCTTTGTCGCCGGCAAGGTGTTCGCCTTCACCTGCTTCGACGGGACCCGCGGGGCAGGTCGCATTCTCGACGACCTCGGCGCCGCCGGCGCGGTGCAGTTCTCGGGCGCAGGCCCGGTCCGCCACCTTCGCCTGCCCGGCAACACACTCCAGATCCGCGGCCAGAACGTCTGCGCCTCGATCAAGGGCATTCCGTTCGAACCCTGCTTCAACCTGGAAAAGACCGATGATCGCAGCTTCCGCGGCTCGGTCTCGGGCATGGGCTTCGCCTATTGCGATTTCCACCACCAGGGCGGCAACCAGATGCTGATGGCGCGCGCGGTGGCGCGGCCGCGATCGCTGCATGCGCCGCGCACGACCGGCTCCGTCGGCGCATCCGCTACCGAAGTTGCCGCGCGTGTCGAGACGCCGCGCGTCGAGACCGGCCGCATCGAGCCGGTGAAGTCGGAAGCAAAGCCCGAAGCGCCGAAGAATGAAGGCCCGCTCGAGTTGCGCCGCTCGACCGACTGAGCCTTGCAACGAGCGCATATGCTTTTCCGCGCCGTTTTCGTTGAAACCTGACGAGCTGTGATCGCCGCCGCGCCGTAGTCATACGGGCAGCGGTTTTCATGCCTTGGTAGCTGTTCGCGCCACAGCCTTGCGTGACGGTCGGCAGGGAGCGGCCCGATACGAAGGCTCGACGATGGCGCTGTACTATTTTCGGATCAGCACCGGGCGCTATTCGCGGCCGGTTTTTCGAATCAGCGTGCTCGGGGATGCCATCGGCTGCAAAGGCACCTAGCGGCGACTTCAGGCTGCAATTTACAACTATGGCGAGATTTGATCCTTTCAATTTCAATTATTTAGCGTGAAATCTCAGTAGTTCTCCGAGGGCCCCCGTTAACCAAAAGATCGAACTCTGACCGGTAGCTTTCCCGACAAGGGCGATCAACGTCCGTGCCGCCGGCAATGACTTGGCTGCGCGTTTCCGGGGAAACGTATCCATGCTGAGCCTTGTCCAGAATTTGCGGATCGGTACCAAGCTGGCGGCCGCGTCGGCGCTTGCCGTTCTACTTGTCGTATCGATGATAGGGAGCCAGATGATCGGCAACGCGAATATTCGCGAAACCAGTCAGAAAGCCCACGCGCAGCAGGAGATCGCGCAAGCCGCCATCGAAGCCAAGGTCGCAGTCCGCGGTATGCAGCTCAGCGTCCGCGACGTTCGACTCGCCAACAGTTCGGCGGATCTTCAGAAGGCCGGCGACGCCTTGGCCGAGCGGCAGAGAGCCGTAGATGCGCTCGTCGATACGATGCTGAAGCTGTCGCATGCTGCGGAAAACCGTACGCGGATCGAGAAGCTGAAGTCGCTCGCCGCGGACTATGTCAGGGGCGCGCAACAGATATCCGGGGTGCGGAGCGAAATCGTGGCAGCTGCGAGCGCAGGCGCGGACGGCGCCGCTCGTGTCGCCAAGCTGAACGAAGAGGCGGTTCGCATCGCGCGCGAAACGACCCTGCCGATCGCCGCCGAACTGGACACACTGACCAATCAAATCGTGGATCTTGCCAGGCAAAAGTCGGAAGAGGAGAACGCAGAGGCCGCACGAGCAATGGTCGCAATTGAACGGCTCTCGACGGCCGTTGGAGCCTGCGTGGTGGTCGTCCTCGTCGGCACTTGGCTGTTTTCCTTCATGACCATTGCGCGTCCGATGCGTTCTCTGACCACGGCGATGGACGAACTGGCCGGTGGCAACTTCTCCGTGGTGCTGCCAGGGCTCGGCCGCAAGGACGAGGTCGGCGGCGTCGCCGCGGCGATCGAGAAGTTCAAGATCGTGTCCGAGCAGAAGGCGCGCGAGGAGGCCGAGACCAAGATCAAACAGGACCAGATCGCCGCCGCGCAGCGCAAGGCCGAGATGCACAAGCTCGCCAACAGCTTCGAAGCCGCCGTCGGCGAGATCGTCGATACCGTGTCCTCCGCTGCGACCGAGCTCGAAGCATCGGCCTCGACGCTCACCTCCACTGCGGAGCGCGCGCAGGAGCTGACCACGATGGTCGCCGCGGCGTCCGAAGAGGCTTCCACCAACGTGCAGTCGGTGGCCTCCGCGACGGAAGAGCTGTCGTCGTCGATCACCGAGATCAGCCGGCAGGTGCAGCAGTCCGCGCGCGTCGCGGGTGAGGCGGTCGGCCAGGCCCGCACCACGACCGAGCGCGTCAGCGAATTGTCCAAGGCGGCCACCCGCATCGGCGACGTGGTCGAGCTGATCAACACCATCGCGGGCCAGACCAACCTGCTCGCGCTCAATGCCACCATCGAGGCGGCGCGCGCCGGCGAGGCCGGTCGCGGCTTCGCCGTCGTGGCCTCCGAGGTCAAGGCGCTGGCCGAGCAGACCGCGAAGGCGACCGGCGAGATCGGCCAGCAGATCTCCGGCATCCAGACAGCGACGCAGGAGTCGGTTAGCGCCATTCGCGACATCAGCGACACCATCGAAAAGCTGTCGGAGATCTCCTCGACCATTGCCGCCGCAGTGGAAGAGCAGGGCGCGGCGACGCAGGAAATCTCGCGCAATGTGCAGCAGGCCGCGCAGGGCACCCATCAGGTGTCGTCCAACATCACCGACGTGCAGCGCGGGGCGGGCGAGACCGGGTCAGCCTCCACGCAGGTGCTGGCCGCGGCTAAGTCGCTCTCCAGCGACAGCAACCGGCTCAAGCTCGAGGTCGGAAAATTCCTCGACACCGTGCGCGCGGCATGAGCGTGCACGTCTCGCGTTGACGCGCCGTTCGACCGACTGAGCCTTGCGCGCAGTGCGCGCTGGCTTTCCTCGACCATCGACGTTGAACCCAACGCCACCGCCGTCGCGCCGTGTTCACACGGGCGGCGGTTTTCATGTCTTGGATCTCCTCGACGAAGGCGAGCAGCCCGTGTTTCGCGTCAGCCTGGTCGGCGACGCGGTGTAGGAGCGCAGCCGTGCTGGCTAGAAACCGGGCAGCCTACTGCTGCGTGTGGTTAACTTGTTAAGCGCGCGTTCCGTGCTTGTTTTCAAGGGGTTTTCGTTCAATTCCCGTATTTCACCGGTGTGCCCTGTTAACCAAATTGGAATTCCCGTCGCTCAGTTTTTAGGCAAGGGCGATCAACGCCGAGAGCGGCCGACAATGACTTGGCCGCGCCTATCCGGGAAACGTGCCCATGTTGAGCTTTGTCCAGAATTTGCGGATCGGTACCAAGCTGGCGGTGACGTCTGCGCTCGGTATCCTTTTGGTCGTCGCCATGATCGCGAGCCAGATCGTCGGCAACGGCAATGTGCGTCGTTCCAGCCAGGCTGCCTTCGCGCAGCAGGAGCTGGCGCGGGATGCCGTCGAAGCCAAGCTCTGGGTGCGCAGCATGCAGCTCAGCGTCCGGGATATCCGGCTCGCCAACACTGCAGGTGATGTGCAAAAGGCGAGCGACGCTCTCGCCGAGCGCTGGAGGTCGCTGAACGATACAGCCGACGCGATGCTTAAGCTGTCGAAATCGCCGGAAAACCACGCGCGGATCGAGAAGGTCAAGAACCTCTCCGGCGATTATGTCAGGGGCGCCCGGCAGATCGCGGCGATCCGCGGCGAGGCCATCGCAGCAACCGGCGCGGACGCTGCTGCTCGTCTCAGCAAGCTTGCCGAAGAGAGCGCGCGCCTCTCCCGCGAGGTCACGCTGCCGACCGCGGGACAAATGGACGAGGCTACCAGCCAGATTGCCGATTTTGCCAGGCACAGGAGTGAGGAGGAGATCGCCGGCTCCGCGCAGGAGATGGCTTCCAGCGAGCGCATCGGCATACTGGTCGGTGCATGTGCTATGCTTGTCCTGATCGGCTCCTGGCTGATGTCCTTCGTGACGATTGCGCGGCCGATCCGCGCGCTCACGATGGCCATGGACAAGCTCGCCGGTGGCGATTTCTCCGTTGTGCTGCCAGGGCTCGGCCGCAAGGACGAGGTCGGCGGCGTCGCCGCGGCGGTTGAGAAGTTCAAGATCGTGTCCGAGCAGAAGGCGCGCGAGGAGGCCGAGGCCAAGACCAGGCAGGATCAGATCGCCGCCGCGCAGCGCAAGGCCGAGATGCACAAGCTCGCCAACAGCTTCGAAGCCGCCGTCGGCGAGATCGTCGATACCGTGTCCTCCGCTGCGACCGAGCTTGAAGCATCGGCCTCGACGCTCACCTCCACTGCGGAGCGCGCGCAGGAGCTGACCACGATGGTCGCCGCGGCGTCCGAAGAGGCCTCCACCAACGTGCAGTCGGTGGCCTCCGCGACGGAAGAGCTGTCGTCATCGATCACCGAGATCAGCCGGCAGGTGCAGCAGTCCGCGCGCGTCGCGGGTGAGGCGGTCGGCCAGGCCCGCACCACGACCGAGCGCGTCAGCGAATTGTCCAAGGCGGCCACCCGCATCGGCGACGTGGTCGAGCTGATCAACACCATCGCGGGCCAGACCAACCTGCTCGCGCTCAATGCCACCATCGAGGCGGCGCGCGCCGGCGAGGCCGGTCGCGGCTTCGCCGTCGTGGCCTCCGAGGTCAAGGCGCTGGCCGAGCAGACCGCGAAGGCGACCGGCGAGATCGGCCAGCAGATCTCCGGCATCCAGACAGCGACGCAGGAGTCGGTTAGCGCCATTCGCGACATCAGCGACACCATCGAAAAGCTGTCGGAGATCTCCTCGACCATTGCCGCCGCAGTGGAAGAGCAGGGCGCGGCGACGCAGGAAATCTCGCGCAATGTGCAGCAGGCCGCGCAGGGCACCCATCAGGTGTCGTCCAACATCACCGACGTGCAGCGCGGGGCGGGCGAGACCGGGTCAGCCTCCACGCAGGTGCTGGCCGCGGCTAAGTCGCTCTCCAGCGACAGCAACCGGCTCAAGCTCGAGGTCGGAAAATTCCTCGACACCGTGCGCGCGGCATGAGGGTCGGCACACCGCGACAGGTCTGAGCGGGAGCCCTTAGTCCTGATCCCTTCCGGCCGCCGCGTGCCGCGGCGGCGTGCGTTCATGGTGCAATGCGGCGGCGAAGCAATCGCAGGGTTAACGATCCAGAAAACCGAAGCAGGCATCATTCCCGCAATTCGACCGTATTACGTATTACTACGGGGTATCAAATTAACCGCGGCTTGGAACTCGGGGCGCATCTTCGACCCAAAGAGAACCAGCCAGCATTGTTGAACGAAGCACGGTCCGATCGTCTGTTTTGTCGGTCGCGGTGGTAGCGACTGCGTCTGCTCTGCGTAACGTCCATCTGTCGGGATTATTGCCATGTCGAAACTGTCGATCCGATTGAAGATACTGACCGTGTTGAGCGCGCTGGTGCTCGCGCTCGCCGGTGTCGGCATCATGGCGATCAGCACCATGCAGACCATCAACGCGCATACGGTCGAGATTTCCGAGAGCTGGCTGCCCAGCGTCCGCGCGCTGGGATCGCTCCGCGCCGACATCAACGAGCTGCGGGTTGCGCTCCGCCTGCACCTGATGCAGGACGGCGCCGAGGGCAAGGACGCCGCAGAGAAGCGGATGGGGTCGCTGCGCGAGCGCATCGAGACGACGCGCAAGAGCTATGAGCCCCTGATCACCTCGCCCGAAGAGCGGGCCCTCTATGACAAGTGGAGCCAGGCCTGGGCCGAATACCTGAATGGCGTGCAGGAGGTGATGACGCTGTCGCGCAAGGGCGTCGGCCGCTTCCCGACTGACGCCAACGAGCTGCTGCAGACCAAGGTCGCCAAGATGGCGCAGGCCGCCGATCCGCTGCTCCAGCAGGACATCGAGCTCAACAACAAGGGCGCCGAGGCGGAGACGAAGAAGGCCGCCGACAGCTACACCTTCACTTTTCGCATTCTGCTCGGCATCATCGTGACGTCGGTGCTGATCGCGATCGCGGCCGCCTATTTCCTCGTGCAGGACGTCTCGCGCGGCATTGCCTCGATCGTCCGGCCGATGCAGGCCCTCGGCAATGGCGAGCTCTCGGCCGAAGTCCCGCATCGCGGCGCCCAGACCGAGATCGGCTCGATGGCCGATGCGCTGCAGATCTTCAAGGAAGCGCTGATCGCCAAGAAGGCGGCCGACGAGGCGGCGGCGCGCGACGCCGAGGCCAAGATCGAACGGGCGCACCGCGTCGACGGCATCACGCGCGATTTCGAGGCCATGATCGGCGAGATCGTCGAGACCGTATCGTCGGCCTCGACCGAGCTCGAGGCGTCCGCGAGCACGTTGAGCGGCACCGCGCAGCGCGGCCAGGAGCTCGCGACCGTGGTTGCGGCGGCGTCCGAGGAAGCGTCGACCAACGTCCAGTCGGTCGCGTCGGCGTCGGAGGAGCTGTCGTCGTCGATCACCGAGATCAGCCGGCAGGTGCAGGAATCGGCGCGGATGGCGGCGGAGGCCGTCGACCAGGCAGCGCGCACCAACGAGCGCGTCAACGCGCTGTCGCAGGCGGCCGCGCGCATCGGCGACGTCGTCGAGCTCATCAACACGATCGCGGGACAGACCAACCTGCTCGCGCTGAACGCGACGATCGAAGCCGCGCGTGCCGGCGAAGCGGGCCGTGGCTTTGCCGTCGTGGCGTCCGAGGTCAAGGCGCTCGCCGAACAGACCGCGAAGGCGACCGGGGAGATTGGCCTCCAGGTTTCGGGCATCCAGACGGCGACGCACGAATCCGTCGGCGCCATCAAGGAGATCGCCGGTACCATCGAGCGGCTGTCCGAAGTGTCGTCGGCGATCGCCGCGGCCGTTGAGGAGCAGGGCGCCGCCACGCAGGAGATTTCGCGCAACGTGCAGCAGGCCTCGGTCGGTACGCAGGAGGTCTCCTCCAACATCACCGACGTGCAGCGCGGTGCGATCGAGACCGGCTCGGCCTCGACCGAGGTGCTGTCGGCCGCGAAATCGCTTGCTTCCGACAGCACGCGCCTCAAGGTCGAGGTCGCGAGCTTCCTCGAGTCGGTCCGCGCCGCTTGACGCTCACGCGCTGGTCTGCGTGACGGCTGGCTGCGCCTGCCGGCGGAACAGGATCCGCTGGTAGAGCCAACCGATCGCGACCAGCACGATGCCGAGCCCCATGAACGACAGCGCGCGCCACACGCCTGTCAACGTCGACATGTCGATGACGAAGGCTTTCAGGATCGTCAGCGCGATCACGACGGCGGAGGCCAGCCGCGCGCGCTCCGAGTTGACCAAGAGGCCAACGCCGAGCAGCACCACGCCGAAGCCGAGCCAGCCGATCGAATAGGTGTACTGCTCCGCGCCCGTCGTCGCGCCGTAGAGCAGGATCGGCCCGTGATAGAAACGGCGGATCTCCAGCGTTATGTAAACGAGGGCGAACACTAATGCGCTGCCCGCAATCGTGTTGGCGTAGGCTTTGGGGCGATGCCCTGCCACCGCATAGGACAGCAGCAGCATGAGCACCGCCGGCAGCGCATAGCCGAGCAGCAGCAGGTTGAACACGAGGCCGCCGACATCGATGCTGCTGAACAGCCACGGATTCTCCAGGATCAGGAGGCCGAACACGCTGATGAGGCCCGCGATCACCGTGAGCACGATCGCGCCGACATTGTGCACGATGCTGCCGCTGCGCAGCCGCAGCCGTTCGAGCCCGATCGCCATGGCGAGCGTCACGCAGGTCTGGAGCGCGAATTCGAGCAGCGACGGCGGCGACGTCATGTCGCCGCCGGTGGCGAAGTGACGGATTTCCGTGAAGGCGAGCAGCGCGGTGAACAGGATCGCGGCGGCTTCCACCATCCGCAGCGGCGCGTCGTCGCCGCGGCGGTGCAGGAAGCGGCTCGCCGCCCAGAACGACAGCGCCGGCACGCCGTAGCCCCAGAGCAGCCAGTTGAAGATCGGCGTGGTGCCGACGGCATCTCCGACGATCCGCGGGTCGTAGACGATGCGCGCGGTGACGATGCTGGCCAGGATTGCGGCAAGCCAGCGCAGGAAGGCGATCGGCCGCTGGATGGAGATCCAGGCCGTGCCGAGCGACATCAGCGCCAGCGCGATCGTGAGCCAGCCCTTTTCCAGGGCGAAGGTCAGCGCCAGCGCCAGCGCGCCGAGCGTGCCAGTGGCGAACAGGGCAATCGAGATCGCAAGGCCCGGTCGGTTCTCGCGCCGGGAGAGCGCTTCGGTCGCGGCCGCAAAGGCGGCGGCGAGCAGCACCGCGAGGATTGCGAACGGGATCGAGCGGTCGAGATGCGCGATGCGCGCATAGACCGCGACCAGCAATGCGACGGGTGTGAACGTCGCGACAGAGGACCATACCACCGGAATGATCGCGGAGGTCGAGCGTCCCTGCGCCAGGAAGCCGGCGATGCCAAAGCCGGCGGCGAAAGTTGCCGCCATCAACAGATGCAGCGTCACCGAGGCGTCGGTCGCGTTCGGTCCGATGCCGGGCATGGGACCGCCGGGCAGCACCAGCATGTCCGGATTGGCACGTACCGCCCAGTTGGCGAACACGATGAAGACGATGGCTGCGGCGGCGCCAAGCGCACCGGTGGCGGCCGGCGCCCGCCAGGCAACGAGCAGCGTCCCCGCGACGAGCATGGTGAAGGCGATCAGCACGACATTGTTATGGAAGCTCGCCAGCACGACCAGCATCGCGCCGAACAGATAGACGGCGAGCGAGCCGGAGGAAACCGGCTCGATCTGGCCGTCATCGATGCTGGGGCCGAACAGAAAGCCGCAGACCACGAGCAGCGCGGCGAGGACGAAGCCAGCCATCACGTGAAACACGTGCGGCCCGGCCAGTTCTGGGCCACGTTCCAGCCCGGGGAAGGTCCACAGCAACGCGAACACGGTGGTGGTGACCGCAAGCCAGCGCCACAGCCGGATGCGCGCGAGGCCAAAGCTGGCCGCGGTGACGATGGCGAGATAGACGTAGAGCGCCCAAAAATCCGGCTTGTCGCTGGAGACGAGGATCGGCGTCATGAAGGCGCCGACGACGCCGAGGCCGGCGAGCGCGCGTCCGTGCAAGAGCGCCGCGGCCAGCGTGCCCATCGCGACGAGGCCGAGCAGCACGAAGGCGGTTGCGGGGACGAGGAAGTCGTAGAGCGCATAGGCCGCATAGATGGTGGCGAACGCGACAGCCGTGCCGGCCGCAGTGAGGATCCCCGGGATGTTTGCGGTCGGCAGTGCTTCGATCGCTAGAGTGCTCTCCCTGCGGCGCGTCCATTCGCCGGCACCGAGCAGCCCCAGCGCGAACAGGCCGCCGAGAAACACGCGCACGCCGGGGCCGACGAGGCCTGCCTCGATCGAATAGCGCACCATGAAGAAGCCGCCGAGCGCGAGCGCCAGGCCGCCGATCCACACCACCCAGCGGGTGCCGAGCCGCTCTTCGAGACCCGGCCCGGCAGCTGGCAGCGGAGGCGGTGGCGCGGCTTGAGTGGCGTCCGTGTCGATGGGGGGCGGGGTCGCCTGATCGACGACGAGGGGCGGCGCCAGCTCGGCGTCAGGCGTTGGCGGCTCTGCGATGCTCGGCGTCGAAGTCTCAAGCGTCTGCTCCATCTCCTGCTGCGGCGTGAGCGGCGGCGGCTGGACCTGACGCGGAGTGTGCAAATTGGCTTCCAGCGTGCTCAGCCGCCGGCGCAATTCGGTCGCCTGATTGGAGGCCTTCAATGCAATGAGGAAGGCGGCGATTGCGATCATCACCGCGAAGACGTCGAACGGGGCGTCGAACATAAGGCCTCCAGGCGAGCCGCGAAAAGCGACCCGCGTAACATGCTCCTAGCGCCGGGAGCGGACGCGCAAGCCGGGTGCCGGCCGCTCCTGGAGCACTTCGCGGCGGAAGCGATACAGTGCTGCCGGCCGCCCGCCGGTCTGTGTCGACATCACGCCGGTCGGTTCGACCAGAGCCTCGCTTTCCACCAGACGACGGAAATTCTGCTTGTGCAGGTGCCGGCCGGAGATTGCCTCCACCGTGTGCTGCAATTCCGTGAGTGTGAACTCGGCGGGCAAAAGTTCAAAGATGACAGGGCGATACTTCAGTTTTGCGCGCAGTCTTGCAATCCCGGTGGCGAGAATCCGGCGGTGATCGAACCGCATCGAGAGGCCGAGCGCGGGAAGTGCCTTGCGCGCTAATGCCGCAGGACGGCCGTCGCGCCGCGCCTCCTCGATCAGCCCGGCCTCGTAGAGCAACTCGTAACGGTCGAGCACGCGCTCCTCGTCCCAGGCTGCGCCCTCGAGGCCGAAATTGAGCCGCACGCGATCCCTGCGCGGCAGCGCACGGATCGTCTCCGGTGTCTCCTCCTCGGCCCACTGCGTCAGTGCCGGAATGATATCGCGGGCGATGATCGCCGGCGGCTGCTCGCGCCAGTCTTCCCAGGGGAAGAAGCGATACCACGGCTCGAACGACGCGCCGGCCGCGCGCACGCCGTTGTCGGCGGCGCGGGTCAGCGCGAGATAGCCGATCGACACCATATGTGCGCCGGTGTCGGCGGCTTCCGCATGCCGGCCGCGATCGCCAAAAGTGTAGAGCTGCTCAACATAGCCGAGCCTTAAGCCCGCCTGCGCTTCGACCCAGGCGCGCAGGCCGATCTCGAAGGTGCGATGCGTCAGCGCATCGAACGGACCGAAGGGCAGGCCGGCCAGGCCATCGCTGCCGCGCGCGGTGAGGATCAGCGGCTCATGGGCCTCGATCGCGACGATCGCGGCAGTCAGGCCGATCTCGATCGGCGTCAGCAGCTGGTCGCTCATCCGGGAAACGGGTTTTGCGAGGTCATTCGAGCTCGATCACGAACGGACGGCTCTCCACCATCATCGCGCCGGGGCCCATCTCGTCGAGCGCGCGCAGCATGCGGCCGTCGCGGCGGAGCGCGCGATCGGCGAGCTCGACGATGCGGCGGTTGGGCGAGGCAATCGGGGAGGCAGCGCGGATCTTCTTCGCGATCTCGACCTCGTCGCGATGCGGATTGAGCAAGCATGCCGCGGCAAAGGCGCTCGCGGTGGAACGGCTGATGCCGGCATAGCAATGCACGACCAGCGGCGCGCTGCGATCCCAGCCGCGGACGAAGTCCAGCACCTGGTTGATATGTCCTTCCGAGGGCGCGACGAAGCCATCCAGCTCCTCGGTGATGTCATCCATCGAGACTTTCAGATGATTGGCCGGCAGCACCGACACCGGCCGCACCACCTGCTCGACATTGGCCATCACGGTCAGCACATGGCTGGCGCCGGTGAGACGAACGGTTTCGGGCAGGGCGGCAAGCGAGCAGACGTGGATCATGGCGTTCCTTTTGGTCGCGATTATAGCCGTCACCGTAGGGTGGGCAAAGGCGCAACGCGCCGTGCCCACCATCCTGCACCTTGCTCTGATCGGTGGGCACGCTTCGCTTTGCCCACCCTACGAAGCTACGAACAAGCAGAGCTACGAAAACACCGCATTGAACCGCTCCAGAAACCGCTTCTCGGCCCTGGCGGCCGTCCATGGCGTCAGGTAGTCGCGCAGTACGGTTTCGGGCAGGCCTGGGTCGCGGCCGAACAGGCGCCTGGCCTCGCTGTCGCTGAAGCCGGCGAGTTCGATTGCTTCCAGATATGCCGCGCCGCGGTCGGCGGCCTTGATGGTCAGCGTGATCTCGTCGGGCAGCACCGCCGGCAATCCGAAGCGGATGTGGATGGCGCCGAGCAGGCGCTTCTCCACCGCCTTGTAGTGACCGTCGAGCACCGCCTTGAACGGCGAGATCATGTCGCCGATGACGTATTCCGGCGCATCGTGCAGCAGAGCGGCGAGCCGAACGCGCTGGTCGAGGCGCGGGCTTTCGTGGCGCATCACGGTTTCGACCAGCAACGTATGCTGGGCGACGGAGAAGATGTGTGCGCCAGTGGTCTGACCGTTCCAACGCGCGACGCGCGCCAGCCCGTGCGCGATGTCGGCGATCTCGACGTCGAGCGGCGAGGGGTCGAGCAGATCGAGCCGGCGGCCGGACAGCATGCGCTGCCAGGCGCGGGACTGCAGATCGGTTGCGGCGCGCTTGCCGGCCTTCATTTGACTTTGAGGCGTAGCTTGCGCTGCGTCTTGCCGCAGGTCGCGTGGCAATGGCAGTCGACGAGATGGTCGTTGACCATCCCGGTCGCCTGCATGAAGGCATAGACGATAGTGGGGCCGACGAATTTGAAGCCGCGCGAGGACAGCTCCTTGGAGATCTGCACAGACAGCGGCGTCGAGGCAGGCACGCTCGCGGTGGTCTTGAACTTGTTGACCAGAGGCCTGCCGTCGACGAAATCCCAGAGCAGCTTCGAGAAGCCGGGGCCCTTGTCCATGATCTCCAGATAGGATTTTGCGCTCAGAATCGTGCCGTCGATCTTGGCGCGGTTGCGCACGATGCCGGCATCGTTCATCAGCGCATGCACCTTCTTGGCGTTGTAGCGCGCGATCTTCTCCGGTTGGAAATCATCGAAGGCTTTGCGGAAATTGTCGCGCTTGCGCAAAATCGTGATCCAGGAGAGGCCGGCCTGAAAACCGTCGAGAATCAGCTTCTCATAGAGCGCGCGGTCGTCATATTCCGGCACGCCCCATTCGGTGTCGTGATAGGCAACGTACAGCGGATCTTCGCCGGGCCAGGGGCAACGCGTCAGGCCGTCGGCATGCAGGCGAGGGGCGCGGCTCATGCGACGGGCTGTTTCGCTGGAATGCGGACCACATCGGGTTCCGCGAGCCTCACATTGAGCCCGCCGGCGGTGAGCGTCTGTCCGGCATCGAGCGCGTCGGCGACACGATCGATGCGCACCAGCGCAATGCCCTTGCCCTGCGCCGTCGAGCCGATGGTGCCGACCGGCTTGTCGCCGGCGAGGATGGTCGCGCCCGCCTCGGGCGAAGGGCCGTCGAGCAGCACCTTGACGCTGCGCGTGCGCGCAGTGCCGCGATGCTGCATGCGCGAGACCACCTCCTGGCCGACATAGCAGCCCTTGTCGAAATCGACGCCTGCAAGGCGATCCATGTTGGTCTCGTGCGGGAACGCATCGCCATACATGAAGTCGAGCCCGCCGCGCGGCACGCCGAGCGCAATGCGATGCGCGTCATATTCGGACGCATCGACGAGCTCGGCGCCGATCAGCGCGGCCAGCTTCTCCTTGAGTTCCGCGGGGACCAGGATGCGCAACCCGAGCCGCTCGTCGCGCGGGTCGGTGAAAGCAAGGTCCGGCTGGGCGGCAGGCTTGCCGTCCCAGCCTGCGAGCACGCCGAGGTCGTCGGAGAGATTTTCCACGGTGACCTTGGCGCGCAGCTTGTAGAACTTCAGCTTGGTGGCGAGGGTTTCCGCGAGCGCCTTCGGGCAGTCGATCAGGAAGCCGCCGCCATGGCCGGCGGGTGCCTCCGTGATCAGGAAATCCACGATGATCTTGCCCTGCGGCGTCAACAGCGCGCCGAATCGGCCGAGCCCGGGCTTGAGCCTGCCGATATCCGTGGTGAACAGGCCGTTGAGGAAGCTCTGCGCATCCTCGCCTGCGACCTTGACCACGCCCCGATCGGGGAGAAACGCTGCTTTCATTGCGAAAATCTCTTGCGACATGTCGGCTTCGAACGTAAGCCCGCCCTGCTTAAACGACAAGGCCTGGAGCCCTGCGCCTGAGGGATGAGAGAGACTGATAGCCATGACCCAGCGTTTTGACGTGATCCTGAAATCCGGCACGGTGGTCAATCAGGACGGCGAGGGCGTCCGCGACATCGGCATCAAGGATGGCCGCATCGCGGAGATCGGTTCGCTCGCGCAAGGCGCGGCGGCGGAGGTGATCGACTGCAAGGGCCTGCACATCCTGCCCGGCGTCATCGACACGCAGGTGCATTTCCGCGAGCCCGGCCTGACGCACAAGGAAGATCTCGAGACCGGTTCGCGCAGCGCCGTGATGGGCGGCGTCACCGCCGTGTTCGAGATGCCGAACACCTCGCCGCTCACGGTGACGGAAGCCGATTTCACCGACAAGGTGAAGCGCGGCCATCACCGCATGCATTGCGATTTCGCCTTCTTCATCGGCGGTACGCGCGAGAACGTGCAGGATCTGCCGCATCTCGAGCGCGCGCCGGGCTGCGCTGGCGTCAAGGTGTTCATCGGCTCCTCGGCCGGCGCGCTGCTGGTGGAGGACGACGACAGCCTGCGCCGCATCTTCCAGGTGATCCGCCGCCGCGCCTCGTTCCACGCGGAGGACGAATATCGCCTCAACGAGCGCAAGTCGTTGCGCATCGAGGGCGATGCGCGCTCGCACCCTGTTTGGCGCGACGAGGCCGCGGCGCTGCTGGCGACGCAGCGCCTCGTGAAGCTCGCGCGCGAGACGGGCAGGCGCATTCACGTGCTACACATCTCGACCAAGGAAGAGATCGAGTTTTTGCGCGACCACAAGGATGTCGCCTCCTGCGAGGCGACGCCGCATCACCTCACCATGGCCGCGCCTGAATGCTATGAGCGGCTCGGCACGCTCGCGCAGATGAATCCGCCGGTGCGCTCGGCCGATCACCGCGCCGGCATCTGGCGCGGCATCGAGCAGGGCATCGTCGACATCCTCGGCTCCGACCATGCGCCACATACGCTGGAGGAGAAGCAGAAGACCTATCCGGCCTCGCCCTCGGGCATGACCGGCGTGCAGACGCTGGTGCCCTTGATGCTCGATCACGTCAATGCCGGCCGGCTGTCGCTCACCCGCTTGGTCGATCTCACCAGCGCCGGCCCCGCGCGTCTGTTCAACATCGCCTGCAAGGGCCGCATCGCGGCAGGCTATGATGCGGACTTTACCATCGTGGACCTGAAGCGCAGCGAGACCATCACCAACAAATGGATCGCCTCGAAAGCTGCTTGGACGCCTTACGACGGCGTACGCGTCACGGGCTGGCCGGTCGGCACCTTCGTCCGCGGCAAGCGTGTGATGTGGCAAGGCGAGCTCGCGGCGCCGTCACAGGGCGAGCCGGTCCGGTTTCTGGAGACGCTGAAGCAGTAGGATCTAGTGCCGCGCGTACAACGTTCGTCCCGTCATCCTGAGGTGCGCGCCATGCGGTGCACCTGCACCGCATGGCAAGCCTCGAAGGATGAACGGCCGGGATGCAGTCGGGCCGTAGCCCTTCGAGGCCTCCGCTACGCTCCGGCGCCTCAGGGTAACGGTGATAGATTTGTGCGCGTGGCTCTCGGGGATGTACAATCCCTTGCGATAGCGAGGATGCGAGAATGACCCAGCCCACATCCCTCGTCTCCACCGAACAGCTCGCGGCCATGCTCGGCCAGCCGCACCTCCGCCTCTACGACTGCACGACCTATCTGGAGCCGGCGCCGCAAGGGAGCACCGATCCCTATCTCGTCGTGTCGGGCCGCAAGACGTTTGAGGCCGGCCATATTCCCGGCGCGGATTTCCTCGATCTGCAAGGCGAGTTCTCCGACCCATCCACGCATCTGCGCTTCATGATGCCGGCGACAGCGCAGCTCGAGAGCGCCTTCGGCCGCTACGGCCTCGATGCGTCGAAGACGATCGTGCTCTACAGCATCGGCAGCATGATGTGGGCGACGCGGTTCTGGTGGATGCTGCGCTCGCTCGGCGTCGATGCGCGCGTGCTTGATGGTGGTTTCGACAAGTGGAAGGCGGAGGGGCAACCGGTAGAGCAAGGGCCGCCGGGCGGCTATCCGGCGACGACCTTCAAGGCCGCGCCGCGCGAAGGCTTCTTTGTCGACAAATCCGCCGTGCTCGCGCAGATCGACGATCCCTCCACCACGATCGTCAACGCGCTCGGGCCACAGTTTCATCGCGGGCAGGAACCGAGCCGCTATGGGCGGCGCGGTCGCATTCCCGGCAGCGTCAACGTCCCGGCGGCAACGCTGGTCAATGCCGCCGACAAGACGCTGACCACGCTTGCCGATGCCGAAGTGAAATTCGCTACGCAAGTGCGTCACACGCGACAAAAACGTGATCTGCTATTGCGGCGGCGGCATTTCCGCGACCATCGATCTCTTCCTGCTGGCGCAACTCGGCTACGACAGGCTGACGCTCTACGACGGTTCCATGGGCGAATGGGCCAAGGATCCTGAGCTGCCAATCGAGACGGACAGAGAGTAGATTGGCGGGAACCTTTTGGGCGGTCCTGCATCCAATGTCCGGAAAAGCTGGAGACGAGCCCGTGACCGCCATCCGCCGCACTGCAATATCGGAAGCCGCAGGTCTGGCCGAGGCCGAGCTGGTCGAGCGCGCGCGGGCCCGCGACGAGGCGGCGCTGCGCGCGATCATGCAGGCCAACAATCGCAGGCTCTATCGGCTGGCGCGCGGCATCCTGCGCAGCGACAGCGAGGCCGAGGATGTGGTGCAGGAGACCTATGTTCGGGCGTTCACGCATCTCGACGGCTTTCGCGGCGAGTCCGGCCTGTCGACCTGGCTGTCGCGCATCGCCATCAACGAGGCGCTCGGCCGGGTGAGAAGCCGGAAGGTGCATGTCGAGCTCGGCGCGCTGCCCGAAGCAGCGCTCGAAGCCCAGATCATCCAGTTCCCCGTGTCCTCCACCGCAGGCGATCCGGAAAAATCCATGGCCCAACGTGAAATCCAGCGCGTCGTCGAGCACGCAGTCGATGAACTGCCCGACGTCTTCCGCATGGTCTTCATCGCGCGCGTGATGGAGGGCATGACCATCGAGGAGACCGCGGAATTGCTCGGCGTCAAGCCTGAAACCGTGAAGACGCGGCTGCACCGCGCCCGCACGATGCTGCGGGAGAATGTCGAGAAGAAGATCGGACCGGTGGTGATGGATGCGTTCCCGTTCGCCGGCCAGCGCTGCGAGCACCTGACCGAGATCGTGCTGAAGCGGCTCGGCGTCGGCGCGTAATTTTCTCGGGAACGTCCGCGACGGTTTTCCATCCAACGCCTGTGAGGTCACATGCCGGAGACGACCGGCACCACAGGAGTGTCAAGCCATGTTCATTCGATGCAGCGCGGCGATCGCCACGATCGCCCTTCTGATCAGCCCTGCGCTGGCGCAAGGCGCAAAGCCCACTGATCCGCAGATCGCCCATATCGCCTACACCGCGGGCGCGATCGACATCAATGCCGCTAAGCAGGCGATGAAGAAGGCGAACAACAAGGACGTCAAAGCGTTCGCGCAGGACATGGTGCGCGACCACGAGGCGGTGAACAAGCAGGCGCTCGCGCTGGTCAAGAAGCTGAACGTCACGCCGGAGGACAACGACACCAGCCGCACGCTGTCGAAGCAGGCGAGCGACAAGCTCGCCGAGCTCGATAAGCTCAGCGGCGCGGCCTTCGACAAGGCCTATGTCGAGAACGAGGTCGCCTATCACAAGGCGGTCAACGGCGCGCTCGAGACCCAGCTCATTCCGTCGGCGAACAATGCGGAGCTGAAGGGCCTGCTGCAAACGGGCTTGAAGATTTTTCAGGGTCATCAGCAGCACGCCGAGCACGTCGCGGCCGAGCTGAAATAGGTTGGAGGCGATGATGTCGGGACGGCTGTTGGCGATGACCGCAATCCTGCTCGCGTCGATGCTGGTCCCGGCGCGCGCCGCATCGGTGCAGATATCAATGGAGAATCTCGAGATATCGCCGGCTGACGTCTCGGCGAAGGTCGGCGACACCGTCGAGTGGACCAACAAGGACGTGTTTGCCCACACTGCGACGGCGAGGAACGGCGATTTCGACGTGAACCTGCCGGCGAAGAAGTCGGCGACGTTCGTGCTGAAGAAGGCGGGGATGGTGGAGTACTATTGCCGCTATCATCCGAACATGAAAGCGACGCTCAGCGTAGAGCCGTGACGTTTTCCCCTGCGATATCAGGAAAAACTCCCGGTGCTTTGCGGACTATTGCTTATCTCGTGACGCGCGCTTTCGTGCGATCCTGAGCGCAGCCATCGCGACCTGTCGCGAGGTCATTCATCCGCAGACTTCGCCCCGCCGCTTCCGGCGGGGTGATTTTAGGCTACTGCTTGGCGAGCGCGACCGAGAATTCGCCGTTGCGGATGCGGGCAGGAAAGCCCTCGACAAATTTCGCCACCGCGTCCTCGCCATAGGTGCCGACGAGCTCGGCAAGCGCCGCAAACAGGCTCGCCTGTGCGAGGCAATCGCCGTCGACGCCGTCATGGCGCGCTTCCGCCCAGGCCTCGTTGAGATAGCTCAGGGCAGCCTGCTTCTGCTCGTGGTCGGGCAGCGGTGCGCGGGCGGGGGCGTAGGACACTGGAATGCTCATGAAACTCGAATGGCTGGAGGCGCAATCCACGGCGATGCGCTGCCTGAGAGGTGTAGCACGCAGATTAACGCCGCCTAGGCCACATCTTTAGGAAAGGTTAACGGAGGTGAACAATGTGGATGAGTTGTTCTTGCGACACACTCTCCGACCTCAGAGCTTCACTGACGAGATCGCGTTTGAATTCAGTTCGCGTAACGCGCCGTGAGGTCGCGGGAGATTTTCGACCCTTCCTCGATGTAGCGGCGGATCGCTACCGTCGCGGCCGGCGTGCAGCTCCGGTAGGTCTGCTGAAAACCGTTATAGCCGCGGTTGAAGCCGGCGATCATACGCGTGCGGCGCTCGCCGGAGGGGGTTTCGGCGTCGATCAGCGCCTGCATCTCGTTGCGCCATTTGTTGCCTTCATTGGCCCCGCAGATGCCGCGCAGGTAGTGCAGGCCGCCGAGGATTTCCGCCAGCCGCTGCAAGTCGCCGTCGAACGGCGCAGCCACGTCCTGGGCCCGGGCGGGCAGGACGACGCAGGCAAGAATCAGGGCCAAAATGGCCGGAAATCGCTTGGACATCGGGGCGTGTATGCCCCTTAAGGGCGGCAGACGCAAGGCAGCCGCCCCGGCCCTCAGGACCCGATCAGGCGCGCTGCGGCCTGGATGACTTCGTCCAGCCCCCAGGTGAGCTTGAGGTCGCCAAGGCCGCCCAGCGCGTCGGGAGCGAGCCAGCGGAAATCGTCCAGCTCCTCGTTCAGAACCGGCTCCCTGGCCGTCCAGCGCGCCGCAAAGGACATGATCAGGTAGTGGCCGGCGCCGCCCGTGGACGGCAGCACCTCGCGCCAGCCGGCGAGACCCACGATCTCGATCGCCAGCCCGGTTTCCTCGTCAACCTCGCGCGCCAGCGCCTGGTGCAGCGATTCGCCGAACTCGACACGGCCGCCCGGCAGCGAATAGAAGCCCTTGGCCGGCGAGCGGGCGCGGCGAACCAGCAGCACCTTGCCGTCGCGGAAGATCGCGGCGCTGACCGCGAGCTGGGGATGGCTCGGCTGCATGGCGTCGGCCTCAATTCGACATGATGGTATCGACGTCGGCTTCTGCGCCGCCATTGATGATACCGCCGCAGGCCGCGATCAGCGGCTTGACCCAGAGGGTGGCCTGTTCGGCGAGCCGCACGCGCGTCGTATCCTTTTCCACCTCGCGCATGGCCGACCCGACCGCAGTCAGGATCGAGGTCATGGTGTCGGTGATGTGGTCGAACTGGGCGCGCACGTTGGGAGCGGCCTTCTCATAGGCCTCGATCGCGAGATCGCGCGCCTTGAAGTTCGAGGCCGTGAAATGCTCGGCATAGGACAGCGGCGTCCAGGTCAGGAAGTCTTCGGCGCATTCCGGCATGTCCGGGACCATTTCGAGCAGCATGACGGCTTCATTGAAATGGTTCAGATAGTCGGTGGCAAGCCCGGTCCGTGGGTTGATGTTGGCCACACGCAGCCGCTCAGCCCAGGCCGCCGCCTCGGGGCCCGTCACTACATGTGTCCGCGCGGGTTCGGCGACCATTGAGCTCATCGGCCGCAGTGTTAACGTTGGGGGTTAAAAGGTGCTGAACGGACCCCATATAGGCGCTCAAGGATGTGCGGACGCTTCGTCATAACCTCGGCCCCGGCGGCTTTGCGGCAACTCTTTGGCTATCTCGATCAGCCGAATTTCCCGCCACGGTACAACGTCGCCCCGACACAACCAATTCCGGTGGTGCTGGTCGACAAGGGCGCGCGGCATTTCCAGCTCATGCGCTGGGGGCTGCTGCCGACCTGGGTGAAGGATCCCCGTGGTTTTACGTTGCTGATCAACGCGCGCTCGGAGACGGTGCTGGAAAAGCCCGCCTTCAAGAACGCGATTCGCAGGCGCCGCGGCCTGATCCCGGCCGACGGTTACTACGAGTGGAAAGCGGTGGACGGCCGCAAGCAGCCGTATTTCATCCACCGCGCCGACGGACAGCCGCTCGGTTTCGCCGCGGTGTTCGAGACATGGGTCGGGCCGAACGGCGAGGAGCTCGACACGGTCGCGATCGTCACGGCGGCGGCGAGCGAGGATCTCGCCGCGCTACATGACCGCGTGCCGGTGACGATTTCGCCGAAGGATTTCGAACGCTGGCTCGATTGTCGCGGCGACGAGGTCGACGCGATTCTGTCGCTGATGACAGCCCCGCGGATCGGCGAGTTCGCCTGGCACCCGGTTTCCACCCGCGTCAACCGCGTCGCCAATGACGATTCGCAGCTTTTGCTGCCGATCAGCGCCGAGGAGATGGAGGCGGAAGCGCCGAAGAAGAAGGTGGCGCGAAAAGCCGTTGGCGCGTCGTCGGATGACGGGTAGGGGTCGTTGTTCTGATTGCAGGCGCCGTAGGGTGGGCAAAGGCGCAACGCGCCGTGCCCACCATCTCTCAGGTTACTCGATGCGGTGGGCACGCTTCGCTTTGCCCACCCTACGACTGCGGAGTTTGTGGCGCCGCCCTCACACAATCTCCCTTGCCCTTAACGCCGCGATCTCCGCCGCGTCGAAGCCCAGCTCGCCCAGCACCGCATCCGTGTCCGCGCCGAGCTCCGGCGCCATGTGGTCGAGCTTGCCGCCGCCGTGCGCGAGCTTGAACCCGCTGCCGGCGAAGCGCAGGCGGCCGTACGGAGTGTCGAGCTCCTGGATGGCGCCGCGCGCCGCAATCTGCGGATGGTCGATGATCTCCTCGATTGTCCAGATGCTGGCGCAGGGCGCGCCGGCGTCCTCCAAAATCGTCTCCCATTCGCGCGGGCTCTTCGTCGCCAGCGCCTCCTCGATGATCGCGCGCAGCGCAGGCTCGTTCTCGTTGCGCGAGAACCAGTCGGCAAAGCGCGGATCGCCGAGCGTGTCCGCGCGGCCGAGCGCCGTCATCAGTGCGCGGTATTGCTTCTCGTTGTTGACCGCGAGCAGGATGTAGCCGTCGCCGCACCTGAACAGGTTCGCGGTGGTCTTGCGGCTCACGGCCTGATTGCCCGAGAGCTGCTGGCGATGGCCTGCGACCGACCAGTCCGCGATCTGGCCCGACAGGAACGCCAGCGTCGCCTCCAGCATGGAGACGTCGACGAGCTGCCCCTTGCCGGTGCGGTCGCGCTGATAGAGCGCGCTGGACACGGCGAACGCCGCGGTCGCGCCCGAAAGCACGTCGCAAACCGCAAAGCCCGCGCGCGTCGGCCCGGTCTCGGGATGGCCGGTGATGGCCATGATGCCGGAGAGCGCCTGCATCTTGCCGTCATAGCCGGGGCGCAGCCGCTCGGGGCCGGTCTGGCCGAAGCCGGACACGGCGCAATAGATCAGCTTTGGATTGACCGCGGAGAGCGCCTCATAGCCGATCCCGAGCTTGTCCATCACGCCCGGGCGAAAGTTCTCCATGACGACATCGACATGCGCGGCGAGCTTCCTGACGATTGCGATCGCATCCGGCTTTTGCAGATCGAGCGTCAGGCTGCGCTTGTTGCCGTTGATGGCCTGGAACGCGGGCGCAAGCCCACGCTCCGCCCATTCGCGGCTGAGCGGCGTCCGGCGCATGTCCTCGCCCTCGCGCCGCTCGACCTTGATGACGTCGGCGCCCAGCAGCGCGAGCTGGTAGCTCGCATAGGGGCCGGCGAGCACTTGCGTGAAGTCGAGGATCTTGACGCCTTCGAACGGCCTCGTCACGTCGCGTTCTCCCGTCAGGCCGCGCGATTGCCGCGCGCGATCTCCTTCTGCTTGTCGAACTCGGCGCGCCGCCGTGCGAGCTCCTCAGGGCTTAGCTGCGCGACGTTGTTGTAGTCGAGCTTCCAGGAAGCGTCCTCGCTCCAGCGCAGCGGCGATTGCATCGTTGTGCGCGGGCCGCTGGCGGACTCGAGGAGCCTCAATGCGAGCTCCAGCGTCTGCGCCTGCGAGGCGATATCATGCGGCTTGCCGGCGGAATTGCCGAGCGGGAAGTCGGAGAACAGGAAGCGCGGCACGGCTGTGTGCTCGACGATGTCCTTGGCGCAGCCCATGACCACGGTGGGAATGCCGCTCTCCTCCAGATGCCGCGCGACCAGCGCTGTGGTCTGGTGGCAGACCGGGCAGTTCGGCACCAGGACTGCGACATCGACCTTATCGGTGAGGCAGCGCGCCAGAATCTCCGGCGCGTCGGTGTCGAGCGTGACGCGATGGCTGCGGTTGGTCGGCGCACCGAAGAAGCGCGGGCTCATCTCGCCGATGCGCCCCGCGGCGGAGGCCTTCAGGAGCTGCGGCAGCGGAAACCAGGTGCCGCTGTCGGTCGCGCTCGTGTGCTTGCGATCGTAGCCGATGTGGGAGATGCGCAGATCGTGCGGTTGCGAGGTGTCGCCGTCATAGACCTCGTAGAACTTTGCGCCGCCATTATACGCCGCGCCCGGCCCCTGGTCGCCCTTGGTCGGATCGTAAGGCGCGGCCGTGGTGATGATCGTCACGCGCGATTGCGCCAGCGGTCTCTTCAGCGGCTGGAACGGTGCGTCGACATAATGCGCCCAGCGATACGGCGTGCTGTAGCCGATGGCCGCGTAGTAATCGCGGGTCCGCTGCATATAGGGAATGGGGGCGTCGTAGTCGGGCGCAAAGCCGAATTCATCATCGCGCGGAGCTGATATGGAAGCCGACATGGGGCGCGTCTCCTCTCGTTCTCGTTGCGGATAGAGTAGAGATAGTCTGCGATTTGCTCAACAGCGGGCAGGGCGCCGCAGGTCAGAATTGCAGGCGTGTTGGAGCAAATTGTCTGCCGCCTTCCCCTCTCCCCTTGTGGGAGAGGGTGGCTCGCCGCGTTAGCGGCGAGACGGGTGAGGGGTCTCTCTCCGCGAGAGAAGCTCTCAACGATCGAACGCGTGGATAGAGACCCCTCATCCGGCGCTTCGCGCCACCTTCTCCCGCAAGGGGAGAAGGGATGGCACCTTGCAAGTGGCTCGACCTACCTACCGGAACACATGCAGCGCCGCATATTGCAGCAGCATGATCGTCTTCGCATCCACGATGCGGCCGTCGGCGATCATCGCCAGCGCTTCGTCGATCGACAGCTCCAGCACCTCGATCTCCTCGCCCTCGTCGACGAGGCCACCGCCGTCGCCAATCCGCATCTCCGGTTCGTATTCCGCGACGAAGAAGTGCAGCTTCTCCGTTACCGCGCCAGGGGTCATGAAGGCCTCGAACACCTTTTGGACGTCGTGCAGCCGATAGCCGATTTCCTCCTCGGCTTCAGTGCGGATGCGCGCTTCGGGATCGGCGTCGTCGAGCATGCCGGCGGCGGCTTCGATCAGCAGGTCGTCATAGCCGTTGACGAATGTCGGATAGCGAAATTGCCGTACCAGCACGACCGTGCGCCGCTTGCGGTTATAAGGCAACAGCGTCGCACCGTTGCCGCGGTCATAGACCTCGCGCACCTGCGTCTGCCATTCGCCAGTGTTGCGGCGCCAGTCGAAGGTCGTGGCCTTCAGCAGGTACTTCTTGTCCGAAAGCACACGGACATCTTTGACGCGGACGCGATCGGAAACGGACATGCAGGCCTCTAAGGGGTCGGGTCGCGGCCGTCGAGCCATTTGGCGAACATCACCGACGTTGACTCTTCGAAGCCGAGGGACGTGTAGAACGCGCCGGCCTGCTTGTTCTCGCGGCGGACCAGGAGCTGGAGTTTTGCGATGCCGGCCTGGCGCAGCCAGTCCTCGGCGGCGGCCATGATGCCGCTGCCATAGCCGCGCTTGCGGCAATCGGGATCCACCGCGACGTAATAGATCCAGCCGCGATGGCCGTCATGGCCGACCATCGCGCTGGCCACGATCGCAGCGCCGTCCCGCCCGATCAACACGGTCGAATTGGCCTCGCGCCGCGCCAGCGCGATATCGGCATGCGGATCGTTCCAGGGCCGTGTCAGGCCGCAGCTCTGCCACAGCGCAACGACGGTCTCAATATCGGCATCCGCAATCTCTGCGATCGCGAGCGGGGAAGGGGACGCGGGCACGTTCACAGCACTTTACCGGGGTTCATGATTTGGAGGGGGTCGAGCATTGCCTTGACCTGCCGCATCAATTCGATCGCGGTCTTGTCCTTCACGTCGGGCAGTTCGTCGCGCTTGAGTACGCCGATGCCGTGCTCGGCCGAGATCGAGCCGCCCATGCGCAGCACGATCTCGAACACGACCGTGTTGACGTCGTGCCAGCGGGCGAGGAAGTCGGCGGTGTTGGCGCCGACCGGCTGGCTGACATTGTAATGCAGATTGCCGTCGCCGAGATGGCCGAACGGCACCGGCCGTGCGCCGGGGATCAGCTTGACCACCGCGGCATCGGCTTCCGCGATGAAGGCCGGCACCGCGGCGACGGGAACGGAGATGTCGTGCTTGATCGAGCCGCCCTCCGGCTTCTGCGCCGCCGACATCTCGTCGCGCAGCTTCCAGAAGCCGGCGCGCTGCGTGAGGTTCGCGGCGATCACTGCGTCGTCGACGATCTCCTCCTCCATCGCACGGGTGAGGATCGATTCCAGCGTGGCGCGCGCATCGTCACGCGGCGAGGACAATTCCATCAGCACGTACCAGGGATGCTTCTGCTCGAGCGGATCGCGCACGTCGATGCCGTGGCGGATCGAGAAATCGACCGCCATCTCCGCCAACAGTTCAAAGCTCGTCAGCGCGGTCGACGCCTCGCCCTGCGCGATGGTCAGCAGCTTCAGCGCCTCCGCCGGCGACTTCAGCCCGACGAATGCGGTCTCGATCGCCCGCGGCTTCGGAAACAGTTTCAAGGTCGCAGCCGTGATGATGCCGAGCGTGCCTTCGGCGCCGATGAAGAGGTTATGCAGGTTATAGCCGGTGTTGTCCTTCTTCAGCTTCGACAGAGCGTTGAGCACGCGTCCGTCGGCTAGCACGACCTCGAGCCCCAGCGCCATCTCGCGCGCGACGCCATAGGCGAGCGCGGCGGTGCCGCCGGCATTGGTCGACAGATTGCCGCCGATGGTGCAGCTGCCCTCCGCGCCCAGCGACAGCGGGAACAGGCGATCGACCTCGGCCGCCTTCTGCTGCGCGATTTGCAGCACCACGCCGGCCTCGCAGGTCATGGTGTTGGAGGCGGTATCGACCTCGCGGATCTTGTCCAGCCGGCGCAGGGACACCACCACCTCGCCATTGTGCGGCGTCTGACCGCCGACGAGGCCGGTGTTGCCGCCCTGCGGCACCAGCGCGATTTTGTGTTCGGAGGCGAGCTTGCAGATCGCGGAAACTTCCGCGGTCGTCGCGGGCCGCAGCACCAGCGGCGAGCGACCGTGGAACAGGTTACGCTCCTCGGTGAGGTAAGGCTCGATGTCGGCCGGGTCGGTCACGGCATATTTGGCGCCGACAATGGCGCGGAATTTCTCGATCAGCTCCGGCGCAAGCGGAGCGACGGCAGGTGTCGTGACGTTCATCTCTTCTTCTCTCTTCACCGCGTGTTACCGCGCCACCGCTGCGCGCCGCAGCCGGTCGTTGATCGCTTCGCCGAGCCCTTCCTCAGGCACCGCCATCACCGCGATGGCGCGCGGGCTCTTCGCATCGAGGGCGCGAAGATAGCCGAACAGGTTGGCGGCAGCTTCATCGAGATCACCGCTCGCTGACAAATTCATGACGCCGGCGCCCTGTTCGGCGCCGGGTAGCAGGGCCGATCCGAAGGCAAGCAGCACCTCGCCGGGCGCGACATCATGCGCATTGAGCCGCACTGTGGCGCGTGGCGCGTAGTGCGAGGCGAGCATGCCGGGCGCGAGCGGCTGGCTGTCGTCGCTCTCGACATCGTGCGGCGGCCGCGCCAGCGGCGCACCCAGCACGGCCTCGATTTTTTCGCGCGACAATCCGCCGGGGCGAAGCAGCGTCGGCGCCTCGAAGCAGCCGAGAATGGTCGATTCGACGCCGACCTCGACCGGCCCGCCGTCGACGATCAGGTCGATCCGCCCCGCAAGATCGCTTTCCACATGCGCCGCCAGCGTCGGCGAGACATGGCCGGAGATGTTCGCCGACGGCGCCACCACCGCCCCGTCGAAGGCGCGCAGGATCGCCTGCGCGACGGGATGGGCGGGGACGCGAATCGCGACCGTATCGAGCCCGGCGGTCGCAAGCTCAGCGACCGGGCAGTCATCCGTCTTCGGCACCACCAGCGTCAGCGGCCCCGGCCAGAACGCTTGCGCGAGCCTGATCGCCTGCGAATTGAACCGTCCAATGCGCCTTGCGGCGGCGAGGTCGGTGACATGAGCGATCAGCGGATTGAAGGCGGGGCGGCCCTTGGCGGCGTAGAGATGGGCGATCGCGGTCGCGTTGGCGGCATCCGCACCGAGCCCATAGACCGTCTCGGTCGGGAACGCGACCAGCCGGCCTGCCCCAAGCGCCCGCGCGGCGGCATCGGTGGCGGCCGGTCCGGCCGATAGAATCTGGGTGGTCAGGCCCGTTTTCACTGGGACAAAATTCCTCAAATCGGCCGCTTGCGGTGTGCCAAACCCGACGCTATAAGCCGCCTTCTTGTCGGAGTGTGGCTCAGCCCGGTAGAGCACTGCGTTCGGGACGCAGGGGTCGCAGGTTCGAATCCTGCCACTCCGACCATTATTTCCAAAAGTCGACGTTTTGCAGAGGCTTGGCGGGAAACCGCCGCAGCTTGCGGTGCCTTTTTGCACGGATTTCAGGGGGGCGTCCACGGCCGATTCTGGGCCGGCAGGGCGGCCTGTGCGCGCGGCATGGCTCGGGACGGTCCGCTCCAACGGCGCCTGCCCCAGGCGGCACTCAGTGTCGCTCGATCAGGCCAAGAAGCCGCCTCACCGCGCTTGGGATCGGTGCAATGATCGGCTCGGCGAAGAACGCCTGCAGATGCGTTGCCGCTTCGCCGAGCGGGCCGCCGCCAATGATGACGGCCTCCGCGCCGTCGCGCTCAATGCACGCCTTGACCGCTTCGGCCAATTCTTCGTTCAGCCGGCGCGGCTGTGCAGCGATGGCTCTCGGGTCGCCGGGTGTACAACGAATGCCGGAGTAGAACCCCGCAAGCCCTAGATGCAGAGCCCTTGCCGCGATGGCGTCGGCGAGCTCGGGGGTTACGGTGGCGACGCCAAAGCGGCGGCCTCCCGCGTGGGCCGCCAACATCGATGCTTCGCAAATGCCGGTAGCGGGAAGTTGCGACTCACGCCGCAGTGCCTCGAGCCCCGGATCGCCAAACGCACTAACGATGAAACCCAGGCAGCTTTGCCGCCGTGCGAGTCCGAGCTCCACCACCTCGTCGGCGGCGCTCTCGAGTTCCTGCGGCGACACGATCATGGCCGGTGCCCGCGTCGCCGTCACGCCGATCACGGATACGTTCTCGCCAGCCGAGTTTCTCGCGATCGCCAGCATCATCTCCGTGGTCGATTGCGCACTGTTCGGATTGATCAGGACGATATGCCCATCGTCGGCGCGCAGCGTCATGCAAACTTCGCGGATGTCTCGCGCCTCGCTTCGGCAGGTCGCACCGACTCTTCCATCGGCTTGCCGTAGGTTTCCGGACCGAACTGGATCGACGCCGCAAAGACCGCATACATCGCGGCCGCCAGTGCGAACACGCCGATGATACCATAGTGGTCGAACAGCAGGCCCGAGATCGATGGCACGAACGAGCCCGCGGCCGAACCCGCGGCGAGAATGAACGCCACGCCGAACGCGCGCATCCGGGTTGGGAAGAGCTCCGGCGCGTAGATCCAAATCGAAGTATTGAGCAACAGCACGAAAAATTGGAACAGGGCGCCCAGCAGGAGCAGCATCACCAGACTGTTGCCAAGGTAGACGATGCAAAGCGCGGCAAGGCACGCGCAAACGGCCCCGACGGTCAGCACCTTCTTGCGAGGCAGATAGTAACCGAACATCGACGCCGCGATGGTGCCGAGCACGCTGCCGCTTTGAATGATCATGGTGAAGAGCAGGCTGCCCGACAATGTGTGGCCCTTCGCGACGAAGATGATCGGCATCAGCGTCAGCACCGAGAGCTGAGCTCCGTAGCTCATCACGATGGCGATAGAGACGGCGATCGTCCGAACCAGATATTGGCCTTTGAAGATGCCGGTCCACGCTCCCTTGGGTGCGGCTTCGTTCGTCACATTCGACTCGGTCAAATAGTGTGTGACTTCCAGGCCGCGCGGGTTGAGCGAGCCGGAGGCGAGGATAGACAGCACCCGGTTCGCTTCGGCCAATTTTCCGACCGATACCAGGAATCGTGGTGTTTCCGGGATGTAGCGGCGATAGAACACCACGAGAAGCGCCGGAAGTGCGAGCGACGCAAACAGCCAGCGCCAGTTCTCCGAGCCGGAGAACAGGCTGAAGACGACGAGACCGAAGGCTGGCGCAAGGAAGTTGCCAAAGCCACCGGCCCCGACGTTGACGAGGCCCGCGGCGGTCCCGCGGAATCTCGGAGAACAGAACTCGGCCAGCATCGTGACGGCGGTCGAAATTTCGCCGCCTACACCGAATCCGACGATGGCGCGGGCCACGCAGAGCGCGCCGAAACTCGGTGCCAGCGCACATGCGAGCGAGCCGATGGTGAACAGCAGGAGATTGATGCCGAGCATGATCCGGCGCCCGTAGCGGTCGCCGATCGCACCGGATGTGAGCCGTCCGATGGCGGCGGTGCCGAACGTGATGGTGTTGAGAAGGCCGATATCCGTCGCCGTCAACCCCCATTGCGCGCGAAGCGCCGGGCCTGCGATGCCGATGGTGTTCTGCTCGAAACTGTCGAACAGGCAGCCGAACAGGATGAGCGCAATGATGTGCTTGTGCGCCTTGGTGACGCCGATCTGCTCGAGCGTCGACTCGAGCTGTTGCATCGCCGCCGACGACTTTGATGCCGAGCTGGTGTTAGCCGTCTCCACGGTAATCCTCCACGTCAACGAACGATAATATAATTTCAAGAAGTCTATCTTGTGAAAAAACATTTTCAATGCTGCGCGTGACGGAAATATTGGCAATCATCGCCTAGCGTGAAGGCAGCAGATCCCGACACGCGATTGAGATGCGGCAGTTTGCCTAAAGCGGCGACAATTCGTCGGCTGCGTCGTGCGCGGTTTCGACCGCGGCGAGATGCCGCCGGCCTTTTTTTCCAGTCGCGTGGAAGAGGCGGGTGATCAGCAGGTCGCAGAAGGCGATCACCGCGGTGTGGTTGTCCAGCGCGCCGGGTGCTTTTGCGTCACAGCGGATCATCCAGTCGACGCTGCGCGACGCCCCGAACAGATGGTCGGTGATCAGGACGACCTTCGTCTTCGATCGGCCCGCCTGAGCAATCAGGTGCTGCAACGGCCGTGCCCGCCTGCGAACCCCAAATGCAACGAGGCAGTCGGACGCCTCGAAGTTCGCCATGTACTCGCCAATCGTTTCGCCAGGCCCAGGAAGCAGTTGTGCCTTCGGCAGAAACTGGAAGATTTGCCAGCGAAAATAGGCAGCAAAGGACTGATTGCTGCGATATCCGGCAACCCAGATCGTCCGTGCGGCAATGATCGCCTGTGTGATCTCGTCAATGGTTGCATCGTTCAAGCGGGCCATCGTCGCCTCCAGGTTGGCGCGGCTCATGGCGAGATGCGACGCGATCGTATCGGGAGCAGGCCGGCGCTTGGCGTCGAGCAGGAGCGGCGAACCGATATTTTTTTCCGCCCGTACGCTGCGGCGGGCCGTGTTGAAGTCGTCGAAGCCTAGACGCCGGAAGAAGCGGCTCACGGTCGCATTCGATACGCCGGCCAGCGCGGCGAATTCGGAGGCTGAATAGCTCGCCAGATCCCCGGGAAAGTCGAGTGTCAATTCGGCAAGACGGCGCTCGGCATCGGGCAAGGAATTCATCACGCCCAGCACGCGATTGATGAAAGAGGAGGGGGGCTGACTCATGGCAAATGCTCGACAGGCTAGAGTGCCGAATCCGAAGTTCGCTTGATTCTGCCGCACCCTCCCGAGCGAACTTCAAATCGAAAGGACACTACAAGTCTTTGACTCTATTGTTCTTAGTTCAGAGGTCCCCTCGGAGAACTTGCAGCAAAGAATGAAGGGAATTCTGGAGCCGCCGCACTTACCTGATTGTTGTTTTTCGCTTTTTTCCGCCATCGTAAAGCTATTTTCGCAATACGACACACCATATGACAACGGGTGCCGGCTTCTTCAACAGAAGATGTTCGCGCCGGTTCGGCTCGTCAAATGTCGTGTCGTGGATTTGCGCCGCCGCGTATGCGCTGCGGTATTCAGGCGAGCTTGCCGACGGCGCTTTCGAGCAGTCCCCAGGCCTCATTGCCGAACCGTGTCTTCCATTCGCCGTAGAATCCTGCCTCGCGCAGCTTGGCGCGGAAACTGTCGGGCGCGGGCTTCGTGAATGCCAGGCCCTTGCCCTGAAGATCCGATTGCACCGTCGCGTTGAACGCCTTGATGTCCTCGCGCTGCTTGAGGCCGGCCTCGTTGAGGGCCCTGGCGACGACGGCCTGAAGGTCCGCGGGCAGGGCATGCCAGGTGCGGCCGTTGGCGACGAACCAAAAGCCGTCCCAGATGTGGTTGCTGATGGCGCAGTACCTCTGCACCTCGTAGAGCTTGGCGATCTGGACGATCGGCAGCGGATTTTCCTGTGCATCGACGATGCGGGTCTGGAGCGACGAGTAGACCTCGCTGAATTGCAGGCCGGTGGGCGAGGCCGAGAGCGCCTTGAACATCGAAACGCTCAGCGGGCTGACGGGCACGCGGATCTTCAATCCGCGCATGTCCTTGGCCCCCTCGATCGGCTTGGTGCCGCTCGTGATCTGGCGAAAACCGTTGTCCCACATCTTCTCGAACGCATGGAGGCCGACCTTGGCCATAGCCGCGCGCACATGCGCGCCGAGCGCGCCGTCCATCGCCTTCCACACCTGGTCGTAGTCGGCAAAGGCGAAGCCGACCGCATTGATCGCGGCCACCTGGGCCAACGTCGCCACGACCAGCGCCGATGGCGTGAAAAACGTGATGGCGCCGCTGCGCACCTGCGCCAGCATGTCGGTGTCGCCGCCGAGCTGGTTGTTCGGGAAGATCGTGATCTCGACCCGGCCGCCGGTCTCCTTCGCGACGCGATCGGCGGCCTCCTGCGCGCGGATATTGAGCGGATGCGTGAGCGGCAGGTTGTTGCCGTAGGTCAGCGCGAACTCGGCGGCGCGGGCAACGCGCGGCACGGCACCCGCGAGGCCGGCTGCGGGCAGGGCGGACAGCGCCTGCAGGGCGCGCCGGCGGGTCAGGGTCACGGCTTCGGCTCCAATGGGATCTTTGATGGTGAATCATGTCTTTGCGAGAATCTTGCTTTGAAAATCGCGAATGGCGGCCGGGCTGTCAAACGGCAAGGGCGGACTTGATTTGGAAATGATTGTTCCCTATCGTGTGCGGATGCGAAGGAACGCACGAGGATTGCAGCCCATCTCCCGTCCGCCCGGCCGCCCGCGCGAGTTCGACCTGGATGTCGCGTTGGACAAGGCGGTGCGGGTGTTTTGCGAACGCGGTTACCACGCCACCTCGATCGGAGATCTGACCGAGGCAATGGAGCTCGCGACCGGCAGCATCTACAAGGCGTTTCGAGACAAGCATGCCGTGTTCCTCGCCGCGCTCGAGCGCTACGCGGCGCGGCGCCAGGATGAGGTTCGGCGCGCTGCCGCGCAGGGTACAAGCGGACGCGACCGCCTGCGCAACGTACTGCTTTCCTACGTCGAGGCGTCCCAGGGCAGCGAAGGACGACGCGGCTGCCTCGTGGTCGGCAGTGCCGTCGAGCTGGCCGCGGTCGATCCGGAGATTGCGGTGTGGGTCGCGGCCCGGCTCAAAACCAATGAAAGCTTCCTCGCCGGCCTCATTCGCGAAGGGCAGGCCGACGGCTCGGTCCCTCGCCATGTCGATCCCGACGATACCGCGCGCCTGATGATCTGCATGACGCAAGGGCTCCGCGTCGTCGGCAAGGCCCGGCTGCCGCTCGATGGCGAGCGCCTGGTCGGGATCGCGATGAAGCTGCTCGCCTGATTTGTTTGCCTAATTAGGAAACGATCGTTTCCTATAAATGGAGCGTGTGATGACGATGAATGCCACGATCGAAGCGGTGCCCGACGAGGGCGCAGTTTCGCGGCGCCTGACCTTTCTGCTTGCCGCCGCCTGCGGCATGGTCGCGGCGAACATCTATTATGCGCAGCCGCTGATCGGGCCGATCAGCACGGCGCTGGGCCTGTCGCACGACGCTGCCGGCCTGATCGTCACCATGACGCAGATCGGCTATGGCCTCGGGCTCCTGCTGATCGTCCCGCTTGGCGATCTCGTCGAGAACCGTACGCTGATCTGCTCCGTCATCGGACTTGGCGCCGCTGCGTTGCTTGCCGCTGCCTGCGCGACGCAGGCCTTGCCGTTTCTCCTCGCCGCGCTCTTCATCGGGCTCGGCTCGGTCGCGGTCCAGGTCATCATTCCCTATGCCGCGCACCTTGCGCCGGCGGCGACGCGCGGACGCGTCGTCGGCAATGTCTCGACCGGCCTGATGCTCGGCATCATGCTGGCGCGGCCGGTTTCGAGCTTCGTGACGTCGATCGCCTCGTGGCATGCGATCTTCTTCGGCTCGACGGTGCTCATGATCGCGCTCGCTGGCGTTCTGTGGCGTACGCTGCCAACGCGCATGCCGGTGGTGCGGCTGCATTATCTCGAACTGCTGAGGTCGATGCCGCATCTGGCGCGGACGACGCCGGTGCTGCGCCGTCGTGCGCTGTATCAAGCCTTCCTGTTCGCAGCGTTCAGCCTGTTCTGGACGGTGACGCCGCTTCTGCTGGCAAGCCCTGCGTTCGGCCTGTCCCAGCGCGGCATCGCGCTGTTCGCGCTCGCTGGCGTCGCCGGCGCGGTGGCCGCGCCGATTGCTGGACGGATTGCCGATCGCGGATATAGCCGCGGCGCGACGCTCGCCGCCATGCTGCTGGTCGCGGCCGCCTTCCTGATCACGCATCTCGGCGCCGCCGGCTCCACGCTGAATCTCGCCTGTCTCGTCATTGCGGCGATCGCGATCGATTTCGGCGTGCAGGGCAACCTCGTCCTCGGCTTTCGCGCGATCTTCGCGCTCGGCCCGGAGCACCGCAGCCGTCTCAACGGCCTCTACATGGCGGCGTTCTTCACGGCTGGTGCTGCGGGCTCCGCGCTCGGCGGCTTTGCCTTTGCGCATGGCGGCTGGATGCTTGCATCCTGGATCGGCTTAGCGCTGCCAGCCGCGGCGTTGGTCTACGCTGCCTTCGAGTGAGGCACTTGCTTGGAGTGAGGCGTTTGGCGGCGCGGGCAAGGATTCGGAAACTATCCGCCGCGTCTGCGTCCGCCGCTAACGAATCGAAAAAGGTTCTGACGCACCTTGGGCTCCGCGAATGGGAATTGGGGAGTTTTGATATGGACGGGCAAGCCATCCTGGAGAACGTACGGCGCTATCGGGCGATCGCGTCATTGCACCGCCAGACGGCCGCGTTCCGGCCGCGTCAGAGCTGGTCTCTGCTGGAGCAGGCGAGCGAGTGGGAATCCCGCGCGCTGGCCGAGCTCGAGGCCTACTTCGCCGGCGGCGATCGACGCTGGTCCAGGCCTGCCGAAGCCCGCATGGAACTGATGGCGGCGTGAGGGCTAAGGCCGCCGCGCCCGGGCTGCAAGCCCCCTGGCCGACAGGCCATTTCTACTTTGCATGGGGTTGTTTTCGACTTTTTGCAGCGGTGGCCATTTACCACGGCCCCGCATGGCTCATTTCCGCACTGCACAACTATCGCGGGCCCGGAACAGGTGTGCTAGCTTGACTGGAACCTCAGCCGCGTTCGCGGCGCAAAAGGGGATTTCCAATGGGTCGCCCGGAAACGTTCTTTGGACCGAAAATGCAGCCGTGGTCCTGGCAGGCCTTTGGGTTCGCCGTCATTGTGTTGGCAGCTTCGGCCGGCTTCCAGGGTGTTTGCGTTCTCTTTGGCGCCCAGCTCTATTTCGCCGCGTTCCTGCCGGCTGTCTTCATCGTGGGGATCGTTGCGGGAGCACCTGCGGCGGCGCTCGCCATCCTGCTCACCGTTCCGCTGGTCTGGTGGGCCTTCATGCCGCCCTTCTTCGAGTTCAGCCCGCTGACCCGTGCCGACGCGCATGACATCAATCTGTTCTTCCTGTTCAGCGTGCTGTTGATCGGTCTTGCCGATCTCTGTCGTCAGACCGTGACGATGATCAATGGCGGTGGCCTCAAGGCAACCGACAAGACGGTCGCGCCGAATTCGCAGTAGTACTTGCGGGTCAGGGACTCGCCTTGGCCATCGGATCCGGGCTCGGCCACAACCGCAGCCGAAGCAGGACCAGCGCTAGTAAGGCAACCATCGCGAGACCGCCGAGCGAGGGAATCAGCGGGGGGCTCACCGCCGTGCGCGGGTCGTAGAACAGTCGCAGGCCGGCGGCCAGCAGCATGCCGTAACTGCCGGCAACGAAGATCAGCCCGTAGATGGCGCCCCGCTCGCGGGCGTTTGCAGCCTTGAGAAGATCCGGAAGCAGCAGCGCAAGACCAATGCCTGCGATCGGAAGATCGTAGTCATAGGCATAGGGGGTTACCATCACCGAAGCCAGAGTCGCGGCCCCGAGCGCGGTGCGCGGCTGCGCCTCGCGCGCGACGGCAAGCACGATCGACAGCAACGCAAGGCTCGCGACGATGATCTGTCCTGCGAAGGCGAAGGAAGGGGCCGCGCCGAGCGAATGTAGAGCCGCGTAGAACGAAATCATGCGATAGAGCGGAAGGTCGCCCTGGGCGAGATAGGCGGCCTGGTCCCTGATCGCGCCGAAGAACGCAGTCCAGATTTGGGGCTCGAACAGCAGCGTGCAGAACAGCGAGCTCGTCAGCACGACGATCGCAGCCGTCGCCAGCGCCATCCACCTTCGCGTCAGCACGAGATAGGCGACCATGGTCGCCGCCAGATGCGGCTTGATGACCATCGCTGCGAGCGCAAGGCCGGCGATGATCTGTGCGAATATCTGTTTCCGCTCGACGTTGAGGCAGATGAGTCCGATCAACCCTCCGGTCAAAAATCCGTTCTGGCCGCAATCGAGCGTCACGGCGAGGGCCGGAAGCAGCACGACCAGCAGCAGCGCGAAGGCATTCCCTGCAAGCAACCGCAATGTCGCGAGATAAAAGGCGAGCGTTGCGGCCGTGAACAGCAAGTATGCCGCGCCGAGCGGCAGCAGCGCGAGCGGCGCGATCATGAGGTCGAACTGCGGCGGGTAGGCCCACGGCATGAAGTTCGAGATGCCGAACGTCTCGATCTGCATCTGGAGGAGCTTGTCGAGCTGGTAGGCCTGGGCGACATCGCCGGACCAAACCTTCTGCGCGACGAGATAGAAGTCGTCGAAATCGACGAGGCCGCGCGGCTGCTGTGCACCGGCCCCCGAGAACCAGGCCGTCTTGGCGAGAACGGCGATCGCCAGCGCCGCAAGTATGGCGCCCACATGCATCGTCCGCTTCGAATCCGAGGGGTGCGCGAGATCGAATGTCCTGGGGGGCATGGTTGGATCGTCGTCCCGGAAGCGTTGACATGTCCGTGCGGGCCGTCGCGCTGGCGTGCCGCCGCACGCTCAATCATGATGCCGGGCAATCCTTAAGAGAATTGCATTTGCGCGTCGCAAAAACGGAAGCTGCGACAGCGGCCGACGCCAGGCTTAAGGAGCCGATACGGGCTTTCCTAAAGTTGGCCCAATGTCGGCCGGTGAGGGCAACCGCGGGCGGGATCTACCGTCCACGCAATTCCGGCACGTCAGGCAGGTAGTTCGAGCCCTCCGAGCCCAGAAAATCGAACATCGCCTGCGCCGGTGGCAGCAGCACCTTGTCGCTGCGGCGGATCACGTACCATTGCCGGACGATCGGCAGGCCAGCGACGTCGAGGATGATGAGACGGCCCTCGGCGAGCTCATGCGCCACCGTATGCGCGGAGATGAACGCGACGCCGAGGCCTGCGATCACCGCCTGCTTGATGGTCTCGTTGCTGCTCATCTCCATGCCGATGATCGGCTCGAGATCCGACTTCTGGAACATGCCTTCCATCAGCGTCCGAGTACCGGATCCAGGCTCGCGGGTGAGGAAAGTCTCGTGGACGAGGTCGGTCAGGTTGAGGCCGGAATCCTTCGCCAGCCAGTGCCCCTTCCGCGCGACGATGATGTGCGGGTTGCGCCCCAGCTGGCGCACGTCGACCGTGACGTCGGCCGGTGGCCGACCCATCACCGCGAAATCGAGATCGTAGCCGTGCATGGCCTCGCGGATCTCCTCGCGATTGCCAATGGTCAGCTTGATCTCGATCTTCGGATAGCGCTGCGAGAACGCCGCGATCGCGTGCGGCACGAAGTATTTGGCGGTCGAGACCGCGCCGAGATGCACCGTGCCGCCGGTTCGCCCCGCCAGAAGATCGAGCGCGCCCTGGCAATCCGCGATCGCGGCTTCGACGCGATCGGCGAGCGCCAGCACCTCCTTGCCCGCTTCCGTCAGCAGCATGCCGTCGCCGGTCCGCTGCACCAGGGGCAGCCCCGCCAGATCCTGCAATTGCCGGAGTTGCTGGGTGACCGCCGGCTGCGTCAGCCCGAGATGTGTCGAGGCCGCCGTCACGCTGCCCTTGGCCGACAGCGCTGCGAGCGACCGGAGCTGCCGGATCGTCAGATGCCGGAGCTGGGTCGCCGGATGGCTATTATAAGAAAATTCTTTGGCGCTCATTATGAATAGAAATTTTCCTTATTAGTTCGGCTCTGTCAATTTCTTCGTGCTGGGACCAGCCGCTCCACTCCCTGATCCGGGAACAAGGATAGCGGCAGCCGCGAGGGGATGGACGCAAGATGACCGGGCAACTCAGGCTGGACGACTATCTTCAACGGTATTCTGAAACCGCGCCCGAGGCGCTGGCCGTGGCGGCCGCGGTCGATGCCATCGCCGCCGCCGCGATCGAGATCGCCGACCTCACCGGCACCGGTCAGTTGTCCGATGCCTCGGGTCTGACCACCGGCTGCAACAGCGACGGCGATCTGCAGCGCGACCTCGACCTGCGGGCGGATGCAGTCCTGCGCCGCTGCCTCGGCAAAGCGTCGATCGCTGCGCTTGCCTCGGAGGAGATGCGCGAGCCTCAGATCGTCGACCGCGCGGCAAAAATCTGCGTCGCGATCGATCCGCTCGACGGGTCCTCCAATATCGACATCAACATGACGGTCGGCACGATCTTCTCGATCCTGCCGGCTCCCGATGATCTTGGCCTTGCCTTCCACCAGCGCGGCTCCGCGCAGCTTGCGGCGGGCTTCGTCACCTATGGTCCCCAGACCTCGCTGGTGCTGACGCTCGGCGACGGCGTTGACGTCTTCACGCTGGATCGCACGCGCTCTTTCCGCCTGGCGCGGCGGGGCGTGCAGATCCCCGAGACGGCAGACGAGTTCGCAATCAACGCCTCGAACCGCCGGCACTGGGATGCGCCGGTGCGCGCCTTCGTCGACGAATGCCTCGCCGGCGTGGACGGTCCGGCGAACCGCAATTTCAACATGCGCTGGGTCGCCTCACTCGTCGCGGAATCCTATCGCATCCTGACTCGCGGCGGCGTGTTTCTCTATCCGTCCGATGCGCGTCCCGGTTACGGCGACGGCCGGCTGCGCCTGACCTACGAGGCGCATCCGATGGCCTTCATCATGGAGCAGGCCGGCGGGGCGGCCTCGACCGGGCGCGAGCGCATCCTCGATCTCGCCGCGCACAATCTGCACCAGCGCGTGCCGCTGATCATGGGCTCGCACCATGAGGTGCGGCGCGTCGAGGAGCTGCATTGCGATCCGCTGCTGGTCGCGAGCGTGTCGGCGCCGCTGTTCGCGCGGCGCGGCTTCTTCCGGCTGTGAGGAGAATAGCGCATGTCCAGGAAGCATCCGATCATCTCGATCACCGGCTCCTCCGGCGCCGGAACGACTTCGGTCAAGAAGACTTTTGAGCAGATCTTCTTCCGCGAACGCGTCAATGCCGTCTACATCGAGGGCGACGCGTTCCACCGCTACGACCGCGCCGAGATGCGCACGCAGATGGCGAAGGAGGCGGAGTGCGGCAACAAGCACTTCAGCCATTTCAGCCCCGAGACCAATCTGTTCGAGGAACTGGAGCGGGCGTTCCGCGACTATGGCGAGACCGGCACCGCGGTGACACGCCACTACATCCACGATGCCGAGGAGTCTGCGTTGCACGGCGCACCTCCCGGCACCTTCACCGAATGGGAGCGGCTGCCGGAGAATTCCGACCTCTTGTTCTACGAGGGCCTGCATGGCGCCGTCGTCACCGACAAGGTCAATGTCGCGCGCTATGCCGACCTGAAGATCGGCGTCGTGCCCGTCATCAATCTCGAATGGATCCAGAAGCTGCACCGCGACCGCAGCGCGCGGGGCTATTCGACCGAGGCCGTCACCGACACCATTTTGCGGCGGATGCCGGACTACATCCACTACATCTGCCCGCAATTCACCGAGACCGACATCAACTTCCAGCGCGTGCCGACGGTCGACACGTCCAATCCCTTCATCGCGCGCTGGATCCCGACACCTGACGAATCGATGGTCGTGATCCGCTTCAAGAACCCGCGCGGCATCGACTTCCCCTATCTGCTCTCGATGCTGCCGCACAGTTGGATGTCGCGTGCCAACTCGATCGTTTGCCCGGGTGCCAAGCTCGATCTCGCGATGCAGCTCATCCTGACGCCTTTGATCATGCAGCTCATCGAGCGCAAGCGAAGCATGAAGTGACGCACAACAACGACAACAACGGGAGGGTCCGATGAACATCTCGGTTCATGCCGAAGCCGACCTCAGCGCGGTCAGCCATGCCGATCTCGCCAACGCCGTCCGCTTCCTTGCGGTCGATGCCATCGAGCAATCGCAGTCTGGCCATCCCGGCCTGCCCATGGGCATGGCCGACGTCGCGACCGTGCTGTTCTCGCGCTTCCTCAAATTCGACGCGGCGCATCCCAACTGGCCGGACCGCGATCGCTTCGTGCTGTCGGCCGGCCACGGCTCGATGCTGCTCTACGCGCTGCTCTATCTCACCGGCGGTGCCGTCAGCCTCGACGACATCAGGGCATTCCGGCAATGGGGCTCGAAGACGCCGGGGCATCCGGAATACGGCCACACGCCGGGCGTCGAGACCACAACGGGCCCGCTCGGGCAGGGGATCGCCACCGCGGTCGGCATGGCGCTCGCCGAGCGCATGGCCAACGCGCAGCATGGCGATGGCCTCGTCGATCACTTCACCTATGTGATCGCCGGCGATGGCTGCCTGATGGAAGGCATCAGCCAGGAGGCGATCTCGCTCGCCGGTCATCTCCAGCTCGGCCGTCTCATCGTGCTGTTCGACGACAATGGCATTTCCATCGACGGGCCGACCTCGCTTGCGACCTCGGACGATCAACTCGCGCGTTTCGCCGCCTCCGGCTGGTCGGTTCGCCGCGTCGATGGGCATGATCCTGAGGCGGTTGCGCAGGCGATCGCGGAAGAGCGCCATACCGCAAGGCCGTCGCTGATCGCCTGCCGCACCATCATCGGCTATGGCGCGCCGGACCGTCAGGGCACCGAGAAGGCGCATGGCGCGCCGCTCGGCACTGAGCAGACGGCGGCCGCCCGTCGGACTCTTGGCTGGGACTATCAGCCCTTCGTGGTGCCGATCCCGATCTTCAAGGCGTGGCGCATGATCGGGCAGCGCGGGCAGGTCGACCGTCTCGCCTGGCTCGATCGCTATGAGGGCGCGAGCCCTGCGCAGCGCGAGCTGTTCATCGAGGGCAAGGTTCTGGCCCTGCCGAGCGCCTATGCCCAGGCGTCGGCGAAATTGCGCGACCGTTTTGCCACCGAGCGTCCGAAGCTTGCGACGCGGCAGGCCTCGCAACAGGTGCTCGACGGCATCGCGCCGTCGCTACCCGGGCTGATCGGCGGCTCGGCCGACCTGACCCATTCGAATCTGACGCATGCCAAGACGCAGGTTCCCGTCACGCGCGGCAGGTTCGCCGGCGATTACATCCATTACGGTATTCGCGAGCACGGCATGGCGGCGGCGATGAACGGCATTGCGCTGCATGGCGGCTTTATCCCCTATGGCGGCACGTTCCTCGCCTTCTCCGACTACAGCCGGCCGGCGATCCGCCTTGCAGCCCTGATGCGGCTGCGCGTTATCCATGTGATGACCCATGACTCCATCGGTCTTGGCGAGGACGGCCCGACGCACCAGCCGGTCGAGCATCTCGCGGCGCTCCGCGTGATTCCAAATCTGCTGGTGTTTCGTCCCGCGGACGCCGTGGAGACGCTGGAGGCGTGGGACTGCGCGCTGGAGGCGACGACGCGCCCCTCCGTGCTGTGCCTGTCGCGCCAGGCCTTGCCGACCTTCCGCAGCGATGCGCGCGGCACGAACCGCGTCGCGCGCGGCGCCTATCTCGTCGTCACGCCTGATGGGGGCCGCGATGTGACGCTGATCGCAACCGGCTCGGAGGTTTCGATCGCGATCGAGGCCGCGCGCCTGCTTGCGACCGAGCACATTCGTGCGGCCGTGGTCTCGGCGCCGTGCTTTGCGCTGTTCGAGGAGCAGAGCGAGGAGTACCGCGCCGCCGTGCTGGGCGCCGCGCCGCGCGTCGGCATCGAAGCCGCCGTCCTTGGAGACTGGCCGCGCTGGATCGGTGCGGACGGCGAATTCGTCGGCATGCGCGGCTTCGGCGCCTCTGCGCCGGCGCCGGTGCTGTATCGCGAATTCAACATCACACCACAGAGCGTTGCAGGGGCGGCCAGGCGCTCGGTCGACCGCGCCAACGCAGGCAAATAGGAGAACTCCCTTGGCACGCATTACCCTTCGGCAACTGCTCGATCACGCAGCTCACCACGGCTATGCCGTTCCGGCGTTCAACATCAACAACATGGAGCAGGGCATCGCTATCATGCAGGCGGCGGCCGAGGTCGATGCGCCCGTGATCATCCAGGCTTCGCGCGGCGCGCGTAGCTATGCCGGCGATCTCATGCTCTCGCACATGATCGATGCGTTGGAGCGGACCTATCCGGACATCCCGCTCTGCATGCACCAGGACCACGGCAACGACGAAGCGACCTGCGCGTCCGCGATCGCCCATGGCTTTACCTCGGTCATGATGGACGGCTCGCTGAAGGCCGACGCCAAGACGGCGGCCGACTACGACTACAACGTCGCGATCACCCGCCGCGTCGTCGACCTCGCGCATTGGGTCGGCGCCTCCGTGGAAGGCGAGCTCGGCGTGCTCGGCTCGCTCGAGCATGGCGGCGGCGAGCAGGAGGACGGTCACGGCGTCGAGGGCAAGGTCAGCCACGACCAGTTGCTGACCGATCCCGACCAGGCCGTCGACTTCGTCCGCGCCACCAAGGTCGATGCGCTCGCGATCGCAATGGGTACCTCGCACGGCGCCTACAAGTTCAGCCGCAAGCCGGATGGCGACATCCTGGCGATGCGGGTGGTCGAGGAGATCCATCGCCGGCTGCCGAACACACACCTTGTCATGCATGGCTCCTCGTCGGTGCCGCAGCCGCTCCAGGACATGTTCAATCAGTTCGGCGGCGAGATGCCGCAGACCTGGGGCGTACCGGTGGAGGAGATCGTCCGCGGCATCAAGAGCGGCGTGCGCAAGGTCAATATCGATACCGACTGCCGCCTGGCGATGACCGCGGTGTTCCGCAAAGTGGCGTCGCAGGCGCGTTCGGAGTTCGATCCGCGCAAATTCCTGAAACCCGCGATGGATGCGATGCGCGATCTCTGCCGCGAGCGTTTCGAGCAGTTCGGCACCGCAGGCCATGCCGGCAAGATCAAGGTCATTCCCATGAGCGACATGGCGCGGCGATACCGCGCCGGCGAATTGGACCCGCGCATCGACGCCCGCGAACCCGTCGCGGCCTAATCAATTGGAAAGAGCAGAGAGAAGAGCAGGAGAGAGACATGAACGCACATGCAGGCACGGTCCGCGGCAAAGAGCGCTATCGCTCCGGCGTCATGGAATACAAGCGCATGGGCTATTGGGAGCCCGACTATGTGCCGAAGGACACCGACGTCATCGCGTTGTTCCGGGTGACGCCGCAGGAGGGTGTCGACCCGATTGAGGCTTCGGCCGCGGTCGCCGGTGAATCTTCGACCGCGACCTGGACGGTGGTGTGGACCGATCGCCTGACCGCGGCGGAGAAATATCGCGCCAAGTGCTACCGCGTCGATCCGGTGCCGGGCTCGCCGGGCTCGTATTTCGCCTATATCGCCTACGATCTCGACCTGTTCGAGCCGGGCTCGATCGCGAACCTCTCTGCCTCGATCATCGGCAACGTCTTCGGCTTCAAGCCGCTGAAGGCCTTGCGGCTCGAGGACATGCGCTTCCCGGTCGCCTATGTGAAGACGTTCCAGGGGCCCGCCACCGGCATCGTGGTCGAGCGCGAGCGGCTCGACAAGTTCGGCCGGCCGCTGTTAGGGGCAACGGTGAAGCCGAAGCTCGGCCTCTCCGGTCGCAACTACGGCCGCGTGGTCTACGAGGCGCTGAAGGGCGGGCTCGACTTCACCAAGGACGACGAGAACATCAACTCGCAGCCGTTCATGCACTGGCGCGACCGCTTCCTCTATTGCATGGAGGCCGTGAACCGCGCGCAAGCCGCCTCGGGCGAGGTGAAGGGTACGTACCTCAACGTCACCGCCGCGACGATGGAGGACATGTACGAGCGCGCGGAGTTCGCCAAGGAGCTCGGCTCGGTCATCGTCATGATCGACCTCGTGATCGGCTATACCGCGATCCAGTCCATGGCGAAATGGGCGCGGCGCAACGACATGATCCTGCATCTGCATCGCGCCGGTCACTCGACCTACACACGGCAGAAGAGCCACGGTGTGTCGTTCCGCGTCATCGCCAAATGGATGCGGCTTGCAGGCGTCGACCACATCCATGCCGGCACCGTGGTCGGCAAGCTCGAAGGCGATCCCAACACCACGCGCGGCTACTACGACGTCTGCCGCGAGGACTTCAATCCGATGAAGCTCGAGCATGGCCTGTTCTTCGACCAGCCCTGGGCGAGTCTGAACAAGATGATGCCGGTCGCCTCCGGCGGCATCCACGCCGGTCAGATGCACCAGTTGCTCGACCTCCTGGGTGAGGACGTCGTGCTGCAATTTGGCGGCGGCACGATCGGTCATCCCATGGGGATCGCGGCGGGCGCGATCGCCAACCGCGTGGCGCTGGAAGCGATGATCCTCGCCCGCAACGAGGGCCGCGACTACGTCCATGAAGGGCCGGAGATCCTGGCCAAGGCGGCTCAAACATGCACGCCGCTGAAGGCCGCGCTCGACGTCTGGAAGGACGTCACCTTCAACTATCAATCCACCGACACGCCGGACTTCGTTCCGACAGCGCTGGAAACCGTTTGAGGAGACTTGAGATGAAGTTGACGCAAGGGTGTTTTTCTTTCCTGCCTGATCTCACCGACGACCAGATTTACAAGCAGGTGCAGTATTGCCTTGCGAACGGCTGGGCCGTGAACATCGAGTTCACCGATGATCCGCATCCCCGCAACACCTATTGGGAGATGTGGGGCCTGCCGATGTTCGATCTCGCGGACGCTGCCGGCGTGATGATGGAGCTCGCCGAGTGCCGCAGGGTCTATGGTAACAGCTACATCCGGATCAGCGGCTTCGATTCCAGCCATGGCTGGGAGTCGGTGCGGATCTCCTTCCTCGTCAATCGGCCTGCGAAGGAAGCCGAATTCGAGCTGGTGCGGCAGGAGGCTGCGGGACGTGCGATCCGCTACACCACCATCCGCAAGCCGGCCGAGCACGCCTCAGTGTAAAGCGCATTCGTTTCCGCGCGGAGCTCTCCCTGCTCCGCTTCCTTGGCGGACAACTGCTTCGCCGCTCGTTCGCAGCGAAGCCCTTTTTATTCGAGGCGCCGATGCTTGATGTGCCACAAAAGACCGAGACCAGCGAGGCCGCCTTCGATCTGCGCAAGGAGGCCGAGGCGGCGGGGATCACTGAGACGTTGCGCGAGCTCGAGCAGGAGCTGATCGGGTTGAAGCCGGTCAAGAGCCGGGTGCGCCAGATCGCGTCGCTGCTGCTGATCGAGCGGATCCGGCAGCGCGCGGGACTCGTATCCTCGCCGCCGACGCTGCACATGTCCTTTACCGGCAATCCCGGCACCGGCAAGACCACCGTCGCGCTGCGCATGGCGAAGATCCTCCACGGCCTCGGCTTCGTGCGGCGCGGGCAGGTGATCTCGGTGACGCGTGATGATCTCGTCGGGCAATATATCGGCCATACTGCGCCGAAGACGAAAGAGATATTGAAGAAAGCGATGGGCGGCGTGCTGTTCATCGACGAGGCTTACTACCTGCACCGGCCCGACAATGAGCGCGACTATGGCCAGGAGGCGATCGAGATCCTGCTCCAGGTGATGGAGAACCAGCGCGAGGACCTCGTGGTCATTCTCGCCGGCTATGGCGAGCGGATGACGAATTTCTTTGCCTCCAATCCGGGTTTCCGCTCGCGCATCGCCCACCACATCGAATTCCCCGACTATTCGGAAGCCGAATTGCTCTTCATTGCGGACTTGATGTTGCAAGAGCGGGGATATCGCTTCTCGACTGCCGCGCGCGAGGCTTTCGAAAAGTACATCGCGCTGCGGCGGACGCAGCCGTTCTTCTCCAATGCGCGCTCGATCCGCAACGCGGTCGATCGCATCCGGTTGCGCCAGGCCGACCGGCTGGTTGCCGATCTCGACCGCATGCTCGACATCGCTGACCTCGAGACCATCGATTCCGCTGACGTGCTGGCGAGCCGCGTGTTCAGCGGCGGAGCTGACGCGCGGAGTGCAAAGCCATGACGAAGGAAATCATCATTGCGCCATCGATCCTGGCGGCGAATTTCGCAAAGCTCGGCGAGGAGATCGCCGCGATCGACGCGGCCGGTGCCGATTGGATCCATTGTGATGTCATGGACGGGCATTTCGTGCCCAATATCAGCTTTGGCGCCGACGTGATCAAGGCTATCAGGCCGTTCACGACCAAGACGTTCGACGTCCACCTCATGATCGCGCCGGCCGATCCCTATCTCGAAGCCTTCGCGAAAGCCGGTGCCGACATCATCACGGTCCATGCCGAGCCCGGCCCGCATCTCGATCGCACGTTGCAGGCGATCCGCGCGCTCGGCAAGAAGGCCGGCGTCAGCCTGTGCCCGGCAACGCCGGAAGCTGCGATCGAATATGTGCTCGACCGCCTCGATCTCATTCTGGTGATGACGGTCAATCCGGGTTTTGGCGGGCAATCCTTCCTGGGTTCGCAGATCGAGAAGATCCAGCGCATCCGCAAAATGATCGGCGACCGGCCGATCCGGCTCGAGGTCGATGGCGGCGTAACGCACGACAACGCGGCCGTGGTTGCAGCCGCCGGCGCGGATACGCTGGTGGCGGGATCGGCGGTGTTCCGCGGCAACGGCAGCGCTGACTACGCGAACAACATCGCGGCCATCCGCGTTGCCGCGGAAGCCAGTCGGGTTCCGAAGCTGCAATATAGTTCGGCGTCGCTGGTACGTGCCGGCGAGAGCGAGCTCGTCCGGTAGTCACCGCCCGCTAATCGGAGTCTTGCCGCAATCTGTCGAGTGGCGGTATTTGGATGCGATTGGCGCGATTCCCGCGGTGGAGTGGCGCCGCTACCTAACCTGCCTAAATGAAAGAGCCGCCGGCTCCAGTTCCGTGCGGCTCGGGAAGTCGCGGGCTGCATGCTCATCTGTCGCAGCCCCTGTGTACCGCCGTTACCTTGTTTGCGGCCATACCGTGGAACTCATAGCCAAAATTGCTTCATTTGGCTGTGACTTGCCCCACAGATGCCGCAACTTTGTGGCATGATTAGAACTCAGGTCTCGGCGAAACATCCCCGAAGTTTGACCCAGGGCAATGCCAACGGACCGGCGTACGCGTTAACTCTTTCAAGAAAAGAGTAGTCCGCGCAGAAAATGTTTCGCACGAGTGCAATGAGTGTGACGCAAACCGGCGAAATAAGCCGGGCGTGGCCAAGGTGGGAGATTCTCATGGAGAACGTGCGTCGGTACCGTGCTCTGGCGTCCCTGTGCCGTCAGCAGGCGGCGTATCGACCCCTGCAGAGCTGGGATCTTCTCGGCCAAGCCGAGCATTTCGAACATCTCGCCGAAGCAGAGCTGAAGGCTCACTTCGACGCGTGCAATACACGAGGCGCTGACGACGCAGCAGCCCCAGGAGAGTGGCAGCGCACCGCCGCCGCGTGAGGCGCAAAGCTCGCGCTAATGCGACATCAGCGTCGGGACCGTCATCGTTTGCAGCATTGCGCGGGTGACGCCGCCCAGCACGCGCTCCTGCAAGCGCGAATGGCCGTAGCCGCCCATCACCAGAAGATCGAGGCTCTCGTCGGCCGCGAGTGACAGGATGGTCGGCTGAATGTCGGCGCGGCTCGCCGACAGGCTGACGATCCGAGCTTCCAGCCCGAGCCGTGCCAGATGTCTTGCGAGCTGATCCGCCGAAGCCGTGCCGGGCGCCGACGTCGATTCGTTCACCGTCATGATGACGATCTCCTCGGCCCGCGACAGGAACGGCATCGCGTCGCGCATCGCGCGCGCCGCGACGCGGCTGCCATCCCAGGCGATGCCGATCCGCCGTGTCTTGAGGGTGCCGCGGAAGATATGCGGCAGGAACAGCACCGGCCCACCCGCCTGGAACAGGATCTCCTGCGGCAGGTCGCTGTCGAAGGATCCTTGTTCTGCATCGGGCTGCAGCACGACGCTGAGATCGTGGAGTCGCGCCATCGCGCCGACCACGTCGATCGCATCTGCCGGGATCGCACCGACCGGGTGGCAACTACGGGAAATCCCGGCATGCCCGGCTTCCGTCTCGAACACCGTGAGCGCCGTCTCGGCGCGTTCCACCGCTCGTTCGCGCTCCATCTCGAACACGGCGGCCATCGCCGCGCCGCCCTCCATCACATAGGCCGTGCTGGTTGCGACATAGCCGACCGAGACCGCATCGAGATGGGCGTTGAAGCCGGCTGCGAGCGACACCGCGCCGTCGATGACCGGGCGCATTGGGCGTTCGGTCGGGATGTGGACGAGAATATCTTTGATCATGGCGGCGCCTCCGGCGGAGATCATTTCATTTCCACGCCGTAATTTTTCACCGATCCATCGATGCGCGTTGACCTGCATCAAGCGCCGTCACCCGCGGCGGCACGTCGCAGCTTTCTTTGCCAAGAATTAATCGCGTGGACGGGACGTCGTAATGTTGCATCGTCAATGTTGCGGGCAAGGCGACTGCTCATCCAACATGGACAATTCGACATGAACGACCACATCAATCCCGATTCCGCCCGGCCGCGTGCGATCCTGAAACCCCGGCGCCTCGCGCTGCTCGGCACCGTGGCCGCGCTCGGCGTTGCCGTGCTTGCCGCTGCTCCGACCGGATATTCGCCGTTTGGCGGCGCCTCCTTCACCTCGCCCGCGCTCGCTGCCGAGACGACGCCGACCCCGCCCGGCTTCGCCGACCTGGTGGCGAAGGTGAAGCCCGCAGTGATCTCCGTGCGTGTCAAGATCGATCAGACCGACGACAAGAGTGCGATGCTGCAGCAGAACCGGATGGATTCGGATGAGGATTCGCCGTTCGATCAGTTCCCGAAGGAATTCGGCTTCCGCCTGCCGAAGGGCATGCAGCAAATGCCCAATGGCATGCCGCAGCGCCACCGCGTGATCACCGGCGAAGGCTCCGGCTTCTTCATCTCGGCCGACGGCTATGCGGTGACCAACAATCACGTCGTCGACCACGCCCAGTCCGTGCAGGTGACGGCGGACGACGGCACGATCTACACGGCCAAGGTCGTCGGCACCGATCCGAAGACCGACCTCGCGCTGATCAAGGTCGACGGCAAGAAGGACTTTTCGTTCGTGAAATTCTCCGAGCAGCGCCCGCGGATCGGCGACTGGGTGGTCGCCGTCGGCAATCCGTTCGGCCTCGGCGGCACGGTGACGGCAGGCATCGTCTCGGCCAACGGCCGCGACATCGGCGCCGGCCCCTATGACGACTACATCCAGATCGACGCGCCCATCAACAAGGGCAACTCCGGCGGTCCGGCCTTCGACATGAACGGCAACGTGATCGGCGTGAACACCGCGATCTTCTCGCCGTCCGGCGGTTCGGTCGGCATCGGATTCGACATCCCGGCCAATACCGCGAAGCTCGTCGTCGCCCAGCTCAAGGACAAGGGCTCGGTCACGCGCGGCTGGCTCGGCGTCCAGGTGCAGCCGGTGACGGCTGATATCGCCGACAGCCTCGGGCTGAAGGAAGCCCGTGGCGCGATCGTCGACACGCCACAGGACAACAGCCCGGCGTCCAAGGCCGGCATTGAGGCCGGCGACGTCATCACCGCCGTCAACGGCACCGCGGTCAAGGACTCCCGCGATCTTGCCCGCACCATCGGCACGATGGCACCGGGCAGCTCTGTGAAGCTCGACGTCTGGCACAAGGGCGAGAGCAAGACCGTGAGCGTGAACCTCGGCGAGCTGCCGAACGAGCGTCAGGCCAAGGCGAATGAGAAGGCGAATGAAGGTCAGTCGACCGCCGGCACGCCGCGTCTCGGCCTCGGCCTCGCTCCGGCCGGCGACGTGCAGGGCGCAGGCCAGAAGGGCGTCGTCGTCACCTCGGTTGATCCGGAAGGCCCGGCGGCAAGCCGCGGCATCCAGACCGGTGACGTCATCCTCAATGTCGGCGGCAAGGCCGTTGCCAGCATCGACGACGTCCGGACTGAGCTGAAGCAGGCGAAGTCTGCTGGCAAACGCAGCGTGCTGTTGCAGGTGAAGAGCGCGGAGGCGACGAAGTTCGTCGCGGTGCCGCTGGCGTAAGCCGGCGCATCGGCCTCAAGCAGCTCAGGCAAAAGGCGGCCCGCGGGCCGCCTTTTCGCGTCTCGGGGAGATTCCCACAGGCTTCCGATAACATTCGCGTTAACGGGAGCGTTGCGGACAGGCTTCGGCCCCAAAAACCACACTAACTCAAAGTGGTCACGAGTCGCATTGTGCTGCTCGTCGGACGAGGGCGGTCCTCAAGGCGGAACTTCCGGTCGCGTTGCCGCTTTGTGGAACCGGACTTCGTCGGAAGTCGGTGCCGAAGATGGATCGATTGAGGGCCTTCAGCAGGGGCGCGCTGCTCCTTGCGCCGCTCATACTCTTTGCCCAAAGCGCCGCCGGGCGGGATGACGGGCGCTATACGGATTCACCTCTCAAGCCCTGGTTCGACAGCCTGCGCAGCCATCTCGGTCCCTGCTGCTCGGATGCCGATGGCGTCGCCCTCGCCGATCCGGACTGGGAATCCCACAATGGGCACTATCGCGTTCGGATCGACGGCCAATGGGTCGAGGTGCCTGACGAAGCCATCATCACTGAACCCAACCGTGCCGGCCGCACCATGGTGTGGCCGGTCAAGACCGCGTTCGGGATTTCGATCCGCTGCTTCATGCCCGGCACTATGATCTGAGGGCGACGCATCGACATTGGGCGGCGCACGAGAGCTTCGCCGCCGAATGTCGTCTCACCGTGAGCGCTTCTTGCTCGACTTCTTCTTCGAGCTCGTCCGCTTCGACGTCTTCTTCTTCGGGACCTTCTTGCCCTTCTTGCGCGCTTTGGACACGCCGATCGCGATCGCCTGCTTGCGGCTCTTCACGCGTCCACCGCGTCCGCCAGGACCGCTCTTGGCCGTGCCTTTCTTGTAACGGCGCATCTCGCTTTCGACATCCTTGCCGGAGCTCTTCGAATAGCGCCGTTTCTTTGCCTTGCGTGCCATCGGTGATCTCCCTCGGTTGCGGGAGAACAGTGCCTGGCGCGCAATAGTTCCGAGCGAGCTGACCCGGCAGGTCAGAACGAATTGGCAAGCTCGATCTCGGCCTCCAGCGCCTGGATGCGCTTTGCCGCCTCGTCGAAGCTGAGATCCCTGGCATACTGGCCGGGCTGATAGGCCTCCTCGCTTAGCCGCCTCAGCCGCAGGACCTGGGCCCGCGTCATCTGCGCGGCGAGGAAATCCTTGGCGTCGTATTTACCTTCCACTCGCATTTCCACTCTCCATCCCTGAATCGTTTCTTGACTATATGTTCTTATTTTGTTCTAACAAGTCATGGACAACAGAATTAATGAAATTCGTCGTAAAATCAGTGTGTTAAGGTCTGAGATGATCGACCTTGAGGCGTCGGTGCGCGATCTCGTCAACCGCGATCGTGATTGCAGCGAAAGCGCGCTCCGATTGCTCGGATTGCGCCAGGACATGAAGCAACTAATCGTCGACTGGAAGTCGGCCGGTGGCGGCGATCTCCTGCCCAATATCGGCGAGCGGATGGGCCTCCGCGCGGGCCTCAAGAGCGATCCCAACAAGAACGGTCACAAACCGGCCCGCATGGCCGTCCGCCGGTGAAGCCGGGTGCTCGCCGTGGATGAGGACCCGGATGCGTACCGGACTCTGAAACTGCGCGCCGAGATTCTCGAACCTGGGTCGGCCATTCGCCAGTTGCAGCGTGCCGGCCTCGATGATGCCGCATGCGCCGCAACGCGTGCTTCAAGTTTCTTCGTCATCCATCAAAACGAACACGACCCCGGTCAGCGTTGCGCCGATCGCAAAGCTCGTCACGAGTGTGATGACAAACACGACAATCGTCGGGCTTCCACCAGCTCTGAGCAGCGCCGCAACGGCAGGATTGATGAGCACGAGCGCGAGGCCAAAGGCGAGCCCGAGGGCCGCGCCCATCATCGCCTGCGTCATCAGCGTGATGGCGCCTGCGGTCGAAACCAAGCGTGGCGATTTTCGCGTTCGCATTGTCACCCTCGACAATCATCCTGAAAACGCGCCGGATCACCGTGAGTTCCTCGAACACCGCATCTTCCGGAACAAACATTCACGGTGAGCGATCTTCAGGTGGCGTTCATGCGAGGCCTGTGAAGATGAGGACCGAAGCAACGACGAGGGAAGCTCGATCATGGGAAAGGTGATCTTTCTGTACCGCTCGCTTGCCTATCGCAACGCGGCGGCGGAAATGCTGCGCAAGGCGCGCACGCTGCCGCGTGGCGCGGAGCAGCGCGCCGCGCGAAGCTATGCGATGGCCCTGCGCGATCTTGAGCGGAGCGAAGCGTGGCTCGAGGGGCGCATCGCGGATGCGCCGTTGCAGATGCAGGCGGTGAGGGTGTGTGCCCGGCGCTAGCCTGAGGCGCGCTGCAATTCGCCGGCGATCGCAGCGTCGAATTTTTCGGCTGCCGGCAGCGTCGCCTTCCGCGTCAGCGGCACTTCGAGGCGGCACAGAAGACCCTCGGCACGCCAATCGAATTGCGCCTGTCCGCCGAGCTGGGACTCGACGCTCGCAAGCAGGCTCTTGGTGCCGAAGCCGCGCGTCTTTGGCTGCCTGACCAGCGGCCCCCCGGATTCCTCCCAGGTCAGCGCGAGCATCTCGCCATCTACCTCCCAGCCGATCGCAAGTCGCCCCGACCGCGTCGACAGCGCGCCGTATTTGGCCGAATTGGTGAACAGCTCGTGCAGTGCAAGCGCCAGCGTCTGCGCGGTAGCGGGAACCAGCTGCACCTCGGGACCCGACAGACGAATCTGGCCGCCGAGCGAGTAGGGGGCAAGCTCCTCCTCGATCAGCTTGCTGATCTCGGCCCCCTGCCAGCTCGACAGCGACAGGATGGTGTGCACGCGCGCCAGCGCATTGATGCGTCCTTCGACGGCGTTGACGTAGGTCTTGACGTCGTCGGCGCGGGTCAGCCGGACGATTGATTGCGCGAGCGCCAGGGCGTTCTTGGCGCGGTGATCGACTTCACGGGCGAGCAGGTTCTGCCGCTCCTCGGCGCGCTTGCGCTCGGTGATGTCGACAGTGACGCCGCTCACCCGCACCACGCGACCGTTTCCGTCCAGCGTCGCCGCCGCCGTTCCGACGCACCAGCGCACCTCGCCATCCGGCCGCTGAATGCGGAATTCGGCTTCATAGGCGCGTGTGCCCGTGTTGAATTCGGCGATCGCCTTGCGGAATTGATCGACATCATCGGGGTGCAGCAGCGCCTGCACGCTGGCCGAGGTGACGTCGAAGGCCTCCGGGCTGACGCCGAAGATGCGATACTGGCCCTCGTCCCACATCCAGTCGCCGTTGATCCAGTCCCAGTCCCAGGATCCCATCTTGCCGGCGGCGATCGCCATGCTGCGCCGCTGCTCGCTCTCGAGCAGCTTGGCGGTGGAGCTTTCGAGCTCGGCGGTGCGCGCGCGAACGCGATCCTCCAGCTCCCGGTTCAGCCGCTCGAGCTCGCGCGTCTTGCGATAGAGCTCGGCGAACACCTTGATCTTGGCGCGCAGCACCTCCGGCACCGGAACGTAGTCGACCGCGCCCATCTCGTAGCCGCGCAGGCGATCGATATCGGAGACCTGGATTGCCGAGATGAAGATCATCGCGATCTTCTGGAAGCGCGGATGCTCGCGGATCATCGCCGCGAGCTCGAAGCCGTCGAGCTCGGGCATGCAGACGTCGACCAGGATTACCGCGATCTCGCTCTTCAGCAAGATCTCCAGCGCTTCGCGGCCGGAGGAGGCGATCACGAGGTTCTCGCCGAGATCCTTCAGGATCACCTCATAGGCGAGCAGCTTCGCCGGCTGGTCGTCGACGAGGAGGATGTTGACCTTTTCGTGGTCCATACTCGGATCCCACTCAGCGATGCAGCCACATGCGGATCGCAAGCAGCAACTGATCGGTGTTGACGGGTTTGGCGAGGTAGTCGGAAGCACCCGCTTCCAGACATTTCTCTCGGTCGCCCTTCATCGCCTTCGCAGTCAGCGCGATGATCGGCAGGCGCAAAAGGGCCGGGTTCTCGCGGATCACGCCGATGGTCTGATACCCATCCATCTGCGGCATCATGATGTCCATCAACACGATCGCGATCTCCGGACTGGACTCCACCAGCGTCACCGCTTCGCGGCCGGTCGTGGCGGTCAACACCTTCATGCCGCGCCGTTCCAGCACGCTCGACAGCGCGAAGATGTTGCGGGCATCGTCGTCGACGAGCAGCGCGGTCTTGCCGATCAGATCCTCGTCGGAACTGTTCAGCTTCTCCAGCATGCGCTGCTTTTCGGTCGGCAGCTCCGTGATCACCCGGTGCAGGAACAGCGCTGTCTCGTCGAGCAGGCGTTCGGGTGACTCCACGCCCTTGACCACGATGCTGCGCGCCATGGTGTGGAGCTCGGCATCCTCTTCGGCCGAGAGCTCTCGGCCAGTGAAGACCACGACCGGAATATTCGACAGAGCCTCGTCGCTGCGGATCTGGTCCAGCACCTCGAAGCCGCTCATGTCCGGCAGACGCAGGTCCAGCACCACGCAGTCGTAAGGAGCGTCGCGCAGCGTCGAGAGCGCGCCGGCGCCGGTGTCGGTGGCCACGATCTCGATGTCGTCGTGATGCAGCAGCTCGCGGATGGAGAGCTGCTCCGCCTCGTTGTCCTCGACGATGAGGAGCCGCTTGCGCCGCGGCCTTGCATATTCCTTGATCTGGGTCAGTGCGGCGGAAACGCCTTCGGTCGTTGTCGGCTTGTTGACGAAGGAGAAGGCGCCGCGCGCGAGCGCGTGCTGGCGATCCTCGTCCAGCGTGATGATCTGCACGGGGATGTGCCGGGTCAGCGGATTGTGCTTGAGCTGGCTCAACACCGTCCAGCCCAGCATATCCGGCAGGAACACGTCGAGCGATACCGCGGTCGGCTGGTATTGCTTGGCGAGCTCGAGGGCTTCGGCGCCGCGCGCGGCGACCAGCACCTTGAAACCCTTGTCGCGGGCGAGATCGACCAGCACGCGGGCGTAATGCGGATCGTCCTCGACGATCAGCAGAATGGTATCACCCGGCTCGAGATTGAGGCGGTCGTCGGGCAGTTGCTCGATGACGCGCTCGGGCGCAGTCGCCTGCGCCTGGAGCGCGGGCGGCTGGTTGGCTACGGGCGCGGCCCGTGGCGCGAGTGTCGGTCCCGAGTATTTCAGCGGCAGGTACAGCGTGAAGGTGGAGCCCCTGCCGGTCGCGCTGCGCAGGTGGATTTCGCCGCCGAGCAGGCTTGCGAGTTCGCGGCTGATGGCGAGCCCAAGGCCGGTGCCGCCATATTTGCGGCTGGTGCCGGCGTCGGCCTGCTGGAAGGCCTCGAAGATCAGCTTCTGCTTCTCCAGGGGAATGCCGATACCGGTATCGGAGACCTCGAACGCGATCACTGCCGGCGCAGCGTTGAGCACGGGGTGATCCGGCGTCCAGCCGCCAAGCACGCCGGCGACCTTCAGCCGCACGACGCCTTCGGCCGTGAACTTGAAGGCGTTCGACAACAGGTTCTTCAACACCTGCTGCAGCCGCTTGGAGTCGGTGACGATGCTGCGGGCGAGGTTCGGATCGACCTCGATGTTGAAGGACAGGTTGCGGTTCTCGGCCTCGTGCCGGAACGGACGCCCGACGGTCTCCAGCAGGTTTGCGGTCAGGATCTCCTCGGCGTCGACGGTCACCGTGCCGGACTCGATCTTGGAAAGATCGAGAATGTCGCTGATCAGGTTCAACAGGTCAGTGCCGGCGCCGTGGATCGTGCGGGCGAACTCGACCTGCTTGGCCGAGAGGTTGCCATCCGGGTTGTCGGTGAGTTGCTGGCCGAGAATCAGGATCGAGTTCAGCGGCGTGCGCAGTTCGTGGCTCATATTGGCGAGGAATTCGGACTTGTATTTCGAGGTCAGCGCGAGCTCGGTCGCTTTTTCCTCCAGCGCGCGGCGGGCCTGTTCGATCTCCTGGTTCTTGCGCTCGACCTCCACGTTGCGCTCGGCGAGCTGCTGCGCCTTCTGCTCGAGCTGATCGTTGGTCTGCTGCAATTCACGCTGCTGGGCCTGGAGCTCGCCCGCGAGCTGTTGTGACTGCTTGAGTAGGCCTTCGGTCTGCATCGTCGCCTCGATCGAGTTGAGGACGATGCCGATGGAGTCGGTGAGCTGCTCGAGGAATGTCATTTGCGAGGTCGTGAAGGAGGCGAGCGAGGCGAGCTCGATCACCGCCTTGACCTGGCTCTCGAACAGCACGGGCAACACCACCAGGTTTTTCGGCACGGCGCGCAGCAGCGCCGAGTTGACCGGCACCACGTCGGCCGGGATGTCCGCGACTATGCGCGGGCGCTTGTCGAGTGCGCATTGCCCGGCGAGACCGTCACCGAATTGCAGCACCTGCGGATAGGGATAGGCGCCGTCGCCGGCATAAGAGGCGAGCAGGCGGAGCTGCGGGCTGTCCTCGTTCTCGATCTGGTAGATCACGCCGGTATGGGCGTTCACCAGTGGCGACAGCTCGGAGAGCAGGAGACGGCCGACGGTGGTGAGGTCGCGCTGGCCCTGGAGCATGTTGGTGAATTTGGCGAGGTTCGTTTTCAGCCAATCCTGCTCGGTGTTCACGTCCGTCGTGAGACGCAGGTTGGTGATCATGGTGTTGATGTTGTCTTTCAGCTCCGCGACCTCGCCGCGGGCATCGACCTGGATCGAGCGGGTCAGGTCGCCCTTGGTCACGGCGGTCGCGACCTCAGCGATGGCTCGCACCTGCGACGTGAGGTTGGCCGCCAGCAGGTTGACGTTGCCGGTGAGGTCTTTCCAGGTGCCGGCGGCGCCCGGCACGTTGGCCTGGCCGCCGAGGCGCCCCTCGACGCCGACCTCGCGCGCCACCGACGTTACCTGATCGGCGAAGGTCGCGAGCGTCTCGGTCATGTTGTTGATGGTGTCGGCCAGCGCTGCGACCTCGCCCTTCGACTTCACGGTGAGATTCTGCTTGAGGTCGCCGTTGGCGACCGCGGTCACGACCTTGACGATGCCGCGTACCTGCTCGGTGAGGTTCGCCGCCATGAAGTTCACGGTGTCGGTGAGATCCTTCCAGGTGCCGGCGACACCGGGCACCTGGGCCTGGCCGCCGAGCTTGCCTTCGGTGCCGACCTCGCGCGCGACGCGCGTGACTTCGCCGGCGAAGGCGTTGAGCTGGTCCACCATGGTGTTGATGGTATTCTTCAGCTCGAGGATTTCGCCCTTCACGTCGACCGTGATTTTGCGAGACAGGTCGCCGCGCGCGACGGCGGTCGTGACCTCGGCGATGTTGCGCACCTGCGTGGTGAGGTTTGCGGCGAGCAAGTTGACGTTGTCGGTGAGGTCCTTCCAGGTGCCGCCGACGCCGGGCACCACGGCCTGACCGCCGAGCCGCCCTTCGGTGCCGACCTCGCGTGCGACGCGCGTCACTTCGGCGGCGAACGAGCGGAGCTGCTCGACCATCGTGTTGAGGGTGTCCTTGAGCAGCAGGATCTCGCCGCGGACGTCCACCGTGATCTTTTTCGAAAGGTCACCGCCGGCGATCGCGGTCGCCACCTCGGCGATGTTACGGACCTGCGCGGTCAGGTTCGAGGCCATGAAGTTGACGTTGTCGGTGAGGTCCTTCCAGGTGCCGGCAACTTCAGGCACCTGGGCCTGGCCACCGAGCTTGCCTTCGGTGCCGACCTCGCGCGCGACGCGCGTTACTTCAGAAGCGAAGGCGTTGAGCTGGTCCACCATCGTGTTGATGGTGTTTTTGAGCTCGAGGATTTCGCCCTTCACGTCCACGGTGATCTTGCGTGACAGGTCGCCGCGCGCCACGGCGGTGGTGACTTCGGCGATATTGCGGACCTGGGCGGTAAGGTTGCCCGCCATCGAGTTGACGCTGTCGGTGAGATCCTTCCAGGTGCCGGCAACGCCGGGCACGTTGGCCTGGCCGCCGAGGCGGCCTTCGGTGCCGACCTCGCGCGCCACGCGCGTCACCTCGCCCGCGAAGCGGTTGAGCTGGTCGACCATCGTATTGAGGGTGTCCTTGAGCTGCAGAATCTCGCCGCGTACGTCGACGGTGATCTTGCGCGAGAGGTCGCCGCCCGCGATAGCGGTCGCCACCTCGGCGATGTTGCGAACCTGGGCGGTGAGGTTGCCCGCCATCGAGTTGACGCTGTCGGTGAGATCCTTCCAGGTGCCGGCGACGCCGGGCACTTCGGCCTGGCCGCCGAGCTTGCCTTCGGTGCCGACCTCGCGCGCCACGCGCGTGACCTCACCGGCGAACGCGTTGAGCTGGTCGACCATCGTGTTGAGCGTTTCCTTGAGCTGGAGGATTTCGCCCGACACGTTCACGGTGATCTTCTTCGACAGGTCGCCCTTGGCGACCGCGGTCGCCACCTCCGCGATGTTGCGGACCTGGCCGGTGAGGTTCGAGGCCATCGAGTTGACGCTGTCGGTGAGATCTTTCCAGGTGCCGGCAACGCCACGCACCATGGCCTGGCCGCCGAGCTTGCCTTCGGTGCCGACCTCGCGCGCAACGCGCGTGACTTCGCCCGCGAATGCGTTGAGCTGGTCCACCATGGTGTTGATGGTGTCCTTCAGCTCCAGGATTTCGCCGCGCACGTCCACGGTGATCTTCTTGGAGAGGTCGCCGTTGGCAACCGCCGTCGTCACCTCGGCGATGTTGCGGACCTGGGCGGTGAGATTCGACGCCATCGAGTTGACGCTCTCCGTCAGGTCCTTCCAGGTGCCGGCGACGCCGAGCACGTTGGCCTGGCCGCCGAGCCGCCCTTCGGTACCGACCTCGCGTGCCACGCGCGTCACTTCGCCGGCGAACGCGTTGAGCTGGTCGACCATCGTGTTGAGCGTTTCCTTCAGCTGAAGGATCTCGCCCGATACGTTCACCGTAATCTTCTTGGAGAGATCGCCGCTCGCGATCGCGGTCGCGACGTCGGCGATGTTGCGGACCTGCGCAGTCAGGTTCGAGGCCATGAAGTTGACGTTGTCGGTGAGGTCCTTCCAGGTGCCGGCCACACCAGGCACTTGCGCCTGGCCGCCGAGCTTGCCTTCGGTGCCGACCTCGCGCGCCACGCGCGTCACCTCGGAAGCAAAGGAGTTGAGTTGGTCCACCATGGTGTTGATGGTGTCCTTCAACTCCAGAATCTCGCCGCGCACGTCCACGGTGATTTTGCGGGACAGGTCGCCGCGGGCGACCGCCGTGGTCACGTGGGCGATGTTGCGCACCTGCGCGGTCAGGTTGCCGCACATCGCATTGACGGAGTCGGTGAGGTCCTTCCAGGTGCCGGCCACGCCGGGCACGATGGCCTGGCCGCCGAGCTTGCCGTCGGTGCCGACCTCGCGCGCCACGCGCGTCACTTCCGAGGCGAAGGAGCGGAGCTGGTCCACCATCGTGTTGATGGCCTCCTTGAGCTGCAAAATCTCGCCGCGGACGTCGACCGTGATTTTCTTGGACAGGTCGCCATTGGCCACCGCGATCGTCACCTCCGCGAGGTTGCGCACCTGGTTGGTCAGGTTGTTCGCCATCGAGTTGACGCTCTCGGTCAAATCCTTCCAGACGCCGGTCACTTCCGGCACCTGGGCCTGGCCTCCGAGCTTGCCTTCGGTGCCGACCTCGCGCGCCACACGCGTCACCTCGGAGGTGAACACGCCGAGCTGCTTGATCATGGTGTTGACGATGGTCGCCGACTGCAAGAATTCGCCGCGCAGCGGGCGGCCGTCGACGTCGAGCTTGACGGTTTGCAGCAGGTCGCCTTGCGCCACCGCCGCGACCGCGCGCGTCACCTCACGCGTCGGCCACAGGAGATCGTCGATCAGCGTGTTGACCGAGCCTTCCATGTCGGCCCACGAGCCGCTCGCAAGCCCGAACTTCACGCGCTGTCGCGTCTTGCCTTCGCGGCCCACCACCTGGCCGACCAGCTCGAGCTGCTGCGCCATGCGCTGGTTGGCGGCGATGATCTCGTTGAAGGTGTCGGCGATCTTGCCGTCGATGCCGAGATAATCGCCGCTCATGCGCACGGAAAAATCACCGCTGCGCATCGCTTGCAATGCCAGCAGCAATTCCTGCCGGGAGTCGGCTTCCGGAGTGCCATTTACTTGTCGTTTGGGGACGCGACGACCGGATTGCGAAACTGGTCCGGGATCGAGGTCGCTCATGTCATTCCCCCGCAGGTGCGTATCCGAATCCAACGCAAGCACGCAGTCTTGGAAATAGAACGTCAGCGAAATTCCAAATCAAGCTGCCACATCGGAGCATGAAAAAACTGGAACCTGCCTCGCTCAACCCGGCGAAAACAACGCAGGGGAGGGAACAGGGTTCCATCCGGTTTCAGGAATTTTTTCCGTTCCCAATGCGGAACGGCGAGGCGGGGTCGTTCGGAACGGAGCGCGCGAACTCCGGTTAGCCCGCGAAAGGAAGGAGCCAGTTATGAGAATAGTAACCGTAGCCATCGCGGCCACCTTACCGATCGCCGGTGCGGCCTATGCGCAGAACGGCGCACCGAGCGGCCGCGGGGCGCTGAGCGCGTCATTGTCGGGCGCTCGCAGAAAGTGCTCGAGCAGGCCCTGCTGGAATCGCCCGACCGCATAAAGACCGCTGATGGCGCCGGTTGCCGTCTGCGTGCGTGCGGAGTCTCGCCCCGCCGTGTTCTTGCTCATGAACAACAGACAGTAGCGACGATCACGTGCTTGGACCGTCAATAGCGGGCTTAAGCCGAAGTTCCTGCGACATTACGATCCGGTAAGGGCGGTTGCATACAGCACCTGTGCTCACCACCTGTTCCACATGAAGCAATCCGATATCTTCAGGGAAAACGCCGAGAACTGCCTGCATCTTGCCGAGCGGGCCGAAGGGCAACCCGCCTTCAAGCGCTACCAGCGGATGGCGGAAGCCTGGTCGGCGCTGGCGGAGGAACAGGACTGGCTCGACGGCGAAATCCCGCCAGTCGCCCAACGCGTGCTGCAAAAGAAGCGGACGTCATAGCCGCTCTCGCGTTCGTGAGTCCTCGTGTAAGACCGCTCACGGACGATGCGCGACCAACTGATGATGACCCGGGAAAAGTCGCTACAAAACCGCGTTTGTTCATTTCCAGCAGGAGGATTGCAATGGCTCCCCGTCTGGCTCTGTTCGTTCTCATCATGGCGTTTGGCATTTCTGTCACCTTCGCGACCGTGACGACGCTCCGGCAAGTCCACTTGGCACACTCGTCGCCGCCTGTCGCACAGCATGCGCGCAGCTAGGCGCGCCTCACCTTCCTGATCCCCGCTGACGCGCCGGAACCATCGCCGTTGCGGCGCGTAAGCGTCTTGAAGGCAAACGCAAAGCTGGAAGTGCAACCATGACGCATTCCAACCATGGCATCGTTCGCGACAAGCGCGCCGAAGACCAGCCGCGTGACAAGCAGCGCGCGCAGACCGTCCATGAGTCCGGTTCGAAAGGCTCGCCCTCGAAGGAAGCGACGCGTGATCCCAAGTTGAATGATGCGAGCAAGGCGCCGGGCTCTGGCATGACGCCGGACGATTCCGGCACGCCGCCGACGGGCTGAGATTCGGACGAGGAACGAATCCATCTTCGTCGCGTAGACGGATTGCTTTCGGCTAAATACCCCCGGTGGGCTGGAAGCAATCTCCAAGGACGGCCCTGGCACCCCCGTGCCGGGGCCGTTTGCTTTTGGATTCTCGATCGAGATCAATCCTCGGCATTGCCGTTCGGGGTGTCCGGCGTGTGCCCCTCGGGCCCGCGGCCGAACACGCCGAAATCGCTCGACTTGACGCCGGCCTTGGCGTCGACGCCCGCAGCGGCGAGACCCAGCTTGAGAATCTCGCGCACAGCGGCTGCGCGGGTCGGCATGCGGTGGCGGAAGCGGAAATCGTCGACTGCACTCAGTTCTTCAGGCGAGAGCATGACCTGCAGTCGCTCGGCGCGAAGATCGTTCATGTTCAGCCACTCAAAGTTGGCAAGATGAGTAGTTTACTCAACGAACCAACTCGGCGCGGGTTCCGCAGGCTTCTCAAATTCTGCCAAGTGAGTGAAATTATCACGAAAAATCAATAACTTATGTAATTGTGAGGGTGGCTGCAAAGGATCATACTGAAGCTCAACATCGCTCCAAGAACTGGAGAGACGCCATGCCCGACGAGGTCAGACTGCCGCGCAAACTATCCGAAGAGCCCGAGGCGCCAGAGCCGCGCCGGCCAAGTCATCGAAGAGTAATTGAGCAACTCGATCGCTGGGCCAACAGCCCCGGCCTGCAACCCCCACGAGGTCGCGATGCGGAAACGGAAACGTTCTGATCCCCACACGTTCGAGCAACGGCTCGAAGCGCACCGACTCCGGCTCGAAGGCGAACTTGCAAAACTGCAGGGTGGAAGGCAGCGCGAGTTGCTTGCGGCGCGTCTCGAGCAGCTTCAGGCCGCCGTCGAGATGCACGAGTTTCTGTCGCTTCGGCGCTAGCCCGTTCGCCGATGCGTGGCCGTGCTGTCGGCGATGGCGCACGACGCGCAGCTTGCGACGCAGCCACCACATCGACACGGCGACGGTTCCCCACGCGACAGTGCGACCGCAAACGCCGCTGCAACGCTTGCCGAGACGATGAGGTAGAACACGGCTGCGGATGAGACCGGCCAGATTTCGCGGCCTCTTTCATGCCAAGCCTGGCATGAGCGGCGACTTCATCGGCGATCGCGATATCGATCCGGGTTGGCTTGACTGTAACGAGTGCCATCGTTGTTCGGTCGGCGAGCGGGCACCGTGTCCATCCTGTAAAGCCAAGGCACGAGGGACATTCCGTGTCTGCGACTAGTTGGTCGGATTGCGGCCGGTGCGCGGGTTGAGCGGCCTGGTCGGCGACCGCCGCAGCCTTTCGGGCAGGAACGGTTCGTCCTCTTGGGCGCTCGGCATCGCGCGGACGTCGGCGTAGCGCTGTGCCCGCTCGTGCGGCGTCTCGTTGTTGTTGATCCGCCGCTTCACGTCGACGCCGCTGACGGGATCGTTGACGCCATGCTGGATGTCGCGAAAGTCGCTCATGTCTCGCTCCTCGCTCGGCAGGATGGATTCGAGCACCTGTCGCGGTGCCCTTGAATTGCACCAGGGAGAACCGCTGCCTTTCGGCGTTGTTCCGGGCCGGGGTGGAGAGCACGCGAAGACGGTCCCGGAACGGGGCGGGTCTCAAGCTCGGCGGTACCAGTCCAGCGATTTTCGATTAAGTCTGAAAAAGAACCTGTCCGGAAGATCAGGATATTCTGCTCGAACATCTGGCCAGCAAAGCGAAAGTTTGACAGTTCTATTTTAGAACTATAGCCTCGACCTCAATATCACCCAACGGCCCGCGTCGCCCGGGCGGTCGATGCCGCCGCGTCGCGGCCCCACAGGAGGAGGCGACCTTGTCCAAGCGAAACGCCACGGCTGCCATCATCGGCGCCGGCGACTATATCGGCGCCGAGATCGTCAAGAAGTTCGCCGCCGAAGGTTTCACCGTCTTCGCCGGACGGCGCAACGGTGACAAGCTCGCGCCGCTCGTCCGCGACATCGAAGCCGCCGGCGGCGAGATCCACGCCCGCTCGCTCGATGCGCGCAAGGAAGAGGAGATCATCTCCTTCCTCAACGACGCGGATGAGCACGCGCCGCTAGAAGTCTGCGTCTTCAACGTCGGAGCCAACGTCAATTTCCCGATCCTCGACACCACCGAGCGCGTGTTCCGGAAAGTGTGGGAGATGGCCTGCTATTCCGGCTTCCTGGCGGGGCGCGAGGCGGCGCGGCTGATGCTGCCGCGCGGCGGCGGCAACATCTTCTTCACCGGCGCCACCGCATCGTTGCGCGGCGGCAGCGGCTATGCGGCGTTTGCTAGCGCGAAGTTCGGCCTGCGCGCGGTTGCCCAAGCGATGGCGCGTGAATTGGGGCCGAAGAACATCCACGTCGCCCACCTCATCATCGATTCCGGCGTCGACACCGAATGGGTGCGGCAGCGCCGCCTCGAAGCGCTCGGTCCCGACGCGCTCGACAATCCCGACCTCCTGATGCCGCCGGCCTCGGTCGCGGAATCCTATTGGCAGCTCTACCAGCAGCCCAGAAGCGCCTGGACCTTCGAGATGGAGATCCGTCCCTTCGGAGAGAAATGGTGACCGCGGCGCAGGTCTACGGCTAAACTCGCGCCAGACAAACATCCGGGAGGACGTCTACGTGAAGACTGCGATCACCGAACTGTTCGGCATCGAGCATCCGATTATCCAGGGCGGCATGCATTTTGTCGGCTTTGCCCAGCTCGCCTCCGCCGTCTCCAATGCCGGCGGGCTCGGCATTATCACAGGGCTGACCCAGAGGACGCCGGAGCTGCTTGCCAAGGAGATCGCGCGCTGCCGCGAGATGACCGACAAGCCGTTCGGCGTGAACCTCACTTTTCTTCCGACCTTCTCGGCGCCGCCTTATCCGGAATATATCGCCGCGATCGTCGAAGGCGGAGTAAAGATCGTGGAGACCGCAGGCCGCAGCCCGGAACAATACATGCCTGCGCTGAAGGCGGCCGGGATCAAGGTGATCCACAAATGCACCTCGGTGCGCCACTCGCTGAAAGCCGAGCGGATCGGCTGCGATGCGGTCAGCGTCGACGGTTTTGAATGCGGCGGCCATCCCGGCGAGGACGACATCCCCAACATGATCCTGCTGCCGCGCGCGGCGGAAGAGTTGAAGATTCCCTTCGTCGCCTCCGGCGGCATGGCCGACGGTCGCAGCCTCGTCGCAGCGCTGTCGCTTGGGGCCAGCGGCATGAACATGGGGACGCGCTTCATCGCCACCAAGGAGGCGCCGGTGCACCAGAGCGTGAAGAATGCGCTGGTCGCAGCGACCGAGCTCGACACTCGCCTGATCATGCGCGCGCTGCGCAACACCGAGCGCGTGCTGAAGAACGCCAATGTCGATCGTCTGCTCGAGATCGAGCGCGAGAAGGGCGATAAATTGAAGATCGACGACATCCACGACCAGGTCGCGGGCGTCTATCCCAGAATCATGATCGAGGGCCAGATGGATGCCGGCGCCTGGAGCTGCGGCATGGTCGCAGGCCTCATCCACGACATCCCTTCGTGCAAGGAGCTCGTCGACCGCATCATGGCCGAGGCGAACGAGATCATCCGCGGCCGGCTCATGGGCTTCCTCGATGGCAAGGCGGAGGCGCGCAAGGTCGCGTGACGTCGTATTTGCGGCCAAAATGACGAGGATCGCGATCAGTATCCTCGTCGCGCCGTGCGAAGGTGCGCCGATCAACAACGCGTGTGTTGCCTCGCTCCGCGGCGTGCTGTTTGCTGACGGCTCAGGACTGGGCCCTCTCCCATAACGCCATGCAAAGCGAACCCGTGAGCGTCAGGCGACGTGATCTTCTTGCGTTGATCGGCACGGTGGCCGGCAGCGCGGCGATGTATCACGCGATGACGAGCCTCGGGCTCGCGTCGGAGTCGCGCTACAACGGGCCGATCCGGCTCGAAGGTGATCCGAAGGGCGCCTCCGTGCTCGTGCTCGGCGCGGGCCTTGCCGGCATGACCGCGGCGCTGGAGCTGCGCAAGGCGGGCTACACAGTCCAGATCCTCGAATTCAACAGCCGCCCCGGCGGCCGCAACTGGACGCTGCGCGGCGGTGATGCCTTTACCGAGCTCGGCGGCCACAAGCAGGTGTGCGAGTTCGAGGACGGTCTCTATCTCAATCCAGGGCCGTGGCGCATTCCCTATCATCACCGCGCGCTGCTCGACTACTGCAGGCGCCTGGGCGTCGCGCTCGAGCCGTTCAATCAGCTCAACCACAACGCTCTCTTGCATTCGGTGCGCGCCTTCGGCGGCAGGCCGCAGCGGCTGCGCGCCGTGAAGGCGGATTTCCAGGGCCAGATCGCCGAGCTGCTCGCAAAGGTGACGCAGCAAGGCAAGCTCGACGAGACCGTGTCGAAAGAGGATCAGGAGATCCTGCTTCAGGCGCTGCGCTCCTGGGGCGCGCTCGACAATGGCTATGGTTACAAGGCCAATCTGATCTCGGCGGAGTTCCGCGGCTACACCAAGGATCCCGGCGGCGGGTTGACGGCGATGCCGGAGCCGAGCGAGCCGGTTGGTCTGCCGGAGGTGCTGAAGTCGCGGCTCTGGCGCTATTTGCGCGGCTTTGCGCACTACAACTTTCAGACCACGATGTTCCAGCCGGTCGGCGGCATGGACATGATCGGCAAGGCCTTTGCGAAGGAGGTCGGCAATCTCATCCGCTACAATGCCAAGGTGACGCAGATCCAGCAGGACGCGCGCGGCGTCACCGTCAGCTATGTCGATGCCAAGAATCCGGGCGCGGTGCAGCAGGTGCACGGCGACTGGTGCGTCTGCACGATCCCGCTGACGATCCTGAGCCAGTTGCCGCTGGACGTCGGCGCCGCCATGAAGTCCGCGATCGATGCCGTTCCCTATGCCGCGTCCGTCAAGATCGGCCTGCAATTCAAGCGCCGGTTCTGGGAGGAGGACGAGGCGATCTATGGCGGCATCAGCTACACCGATCTGCCGATCCGCCAGATCGCCTATCCCAACTACGACTACAACCGCGCAGGACGCGGTGTGCTGCTCGGCGCCTATCTGTTCGACGGTCCGAACTCCTACGAATTCACCGCGATGTCGCCGGCCGAGCGGGTCGCGCGCGCCGTCGAGTTCGGCGCCGTCATTCACCCGCAATACAAAAGCGAATTCGAAAACGGCATCGCGGTCGCTTGGCACCGGGTGCCCTTCGTGCTCGGTTGCAGCGGCGACTGGAGCGACGAGACGCGCGCCGTGCACTACAACAACCTCTGCCAGATCGATGGCCGCATCGTGCTCGCGGGCGAGCATGCCTCTGCACTGCCGGCCTGGCAGGAGGGCGCGATCCTCTCCGCGCTCGACGCGATTGCGCGGCTGCATGACCGCGTGGTGAGGACGTGATGAGGCAAGGCTTGACGAGGCAAGGCTTGACGAGGCAGGGCTTGACGAGGCAGGGCCTACGACGGGAGCGATGGCCGGTGCGGCTTGCCTTGTCGGCACTCATGATGCTGTCGGCAACGGCGCGGGCGCATGACGGCCCCGAAAACCACATCTTCAGCTCGGGCTTCAATTTTGCGGAGACCACGGGCGAGGAGCTGTTCGCCAATGTCTGCCAGGGCTGCCACATGCCCGATGCCGGCGGGGCCTCTGGCGCCGGCGTCTATCCGTCGCTCGTCGCCGACAAGAATCTGGAAGCGCGCGGCTATCCCGTCTATCTCGTGCTCAACGGCCGGCGTGCCATGCCGCCGTTCGGCGAGATGATGACGGACGCGCAGATCGCGGCCGTCGTGAATTATCTGCGCACGCATTTCGGCAATAGCTATGATGATGCAGTGACGGCGAATGAGGTGAGGGACGCGCGTCGCTGACGTCCCGGCAAGAGGGGGAACCAATGAATTTCAGAACCGCCGCGGTCGTTGGCGCGCTGCTTGCGACTACCCATGCGGGCACCACTCACGCCGAGGTCATCCGGCATCCCATTCCGAACTCGACCTTTCCGATCGCGCAGGCCGTGCAGGTCACCGGCAATGCCACGACCTATTATGTCAGCGGCCAGGTGCCGCCGGTTGCCAACAAGGATGCCGATCCCCAGAGCCGAGAGGCCTATGGCGACACCAAAATTCAGACCGTCGGCGTGCTCAACCGCATCAAAGGCATTTTGGAGGGGCTCGGCCTCACCATGGGCGACGTCGTGAAGATGCAGGTCTTCCTGGTGCACAACGCGTCGGCGCCGATGGACTTCAAGGCCTTCATGGAAGGCTATACCCAATTTTTTGGCGGAAGTCAGCCCAACCTGCCGGCCCGCTCGGTGGTCGGCGTCGCTGCGCTCGCCAATCCCGGCTTCCTGGTGGAGATCGAGGTGATCGCGGTGAAGGACGCGAAATAAGCCGGGGGCGGTTGCAAAAACGGCAGAACGTTCGCGCTTGCCAAAGCGCGCCTCCGCTGTCTGAATTCAGCGAGGCCGCATTCTGGGAGCACGAGATGAAGAAGACGATCACCATCAACAATTTCTCGTGCCGGAACGCGCTCCTCTCAGTGGCTTGCGCGGCCCTGCTGCTCACCGGCGGTGCGGCGGCTGCCGAAGGCCTGAGCCCGCAGCAGCAGCTCTCCCACGATGTCTACAAGGAGCTCGTCGAGATCGACACCACCACCGCGACCGGCGACACCGCGCGCGCGGCCGAAGCGATGGCGGCGCGGCTGAAGGCGGTGGGCTTCCCCGATTCGGACGTGCACGTCTTCTCGCCCGCGCCGCCCAAGGGCAATCTTGTCGCCCGCCTGCACGGCAGCGGCGCCCGCAAGCCGATCCTCCTGGTGGCGCATCTCGACGTCGTGCCGGCGCTGCGCGAGGATTGGTCGGTCGATCCGTTCAAGTTCACCGAGAAGGACGGCTACTACTACGGTCGCGGCACGGCCGACGATAAGCACATGGCGTCGGCCTTCGTCACCAGCATGATCCGCTTCAAGCAGGAGGGCTATAAGCCCGACCGCGACATCATCGTCGCGCTAGAGACGGACGAGGAGATATTCGACCGCGACGGTCTCGGCATCCAGTGGCTGATCAAGAACAAGCGCGACCTCATCGATGCCGAATTCGCCCTCAACGAGGGCGCCGGCGTTGGCCTGAAGGACGGCAAGCCGATCCGCGTCGGCGTCCAGACCAGCGAAAAGATCCCCGTCAGCTTCCAGCTCGACGTTACTGATCCCGGCGGCCACAGCTCGGTGCCGCGCAAGAGCAATGCGATCTACAAGCTCGCCGAAGGGCTGGTGCGCCTGTCCAAGTTCAACTTCCCGCTCAAGCTGAACGCGACAACGCGCGGCTATTTCGAGAAGAGCGCGCAGTTCGAGAACGACCAGACCGCGGCCGACATGCGCGCCGTGATGTCGGACAAACCCGACCCGGCGGCGCTGTCCTTTATCCGGCTCGCTGCGAATCCAGTCTACAACGCGCAGCTCCGCACCACCTGCGTGGCGACGATGCTCCAGGGCGGGCATGCCATCAACGCGCTGCCGCAATCGGCCAGTGCCAAGGTGAATTGCCGCATCATGCCGGGCGAGCCAGTCGAGGAGGTCAAGGCGACGCTGGAGCAGGTGCTGGCGGATCCCGACATCAAGCTGACGCAGATCGATACGGCTGTCATCAGCGCGCCCAGCGAGCTGCACGAGGAGATCATGGGCGCCATCGAAAAGCTCTCGGGCGAGTTCTTCCCCGGCGCCATCGTGCTCCCAGTCATGAGTTCCGGTGCCACCGATGGCAGTTACCTGCGCAATGCGGGTATCCCGACCTACGGCCATTCCGGCATGGCGATCGATATTGGGGAAAACCGCATCCACGGCAAGGACGAGCGTGTTCCCGTGGCGTCGTTCTACAGGGGTCAGGAGTATCTCTACCGGCTGGTCAAGACGCTGGCCGGTGGTACCTGAGCCTGCGAAAGGTCCGCGAATCGGGGAACGGCTTCGGTGGCCGGTAACCCTGATGGCAATCTGCCGCTGGAAATCCGTCTCGCGCCTCCTAGATGAGGGTAAAATTGCCCTCAATTGAGTTTCAGGAGGCGTCTCTTGGTCCTGAAAAGCGTTTCTTTCAGCCTCGCCACCGCGCTCTTGCTCGCATGCAGCAGCGCGGCGATGGCTGACGACTACAAGCCTGACGAGTATCTCGGCCTCGACCTCTCCAAGGCGGTGCTGTCGCCGAAGCGGCTCGGCCCCGCGACGCAATTCGCGCCGGTCGAGGTGGAAGCAAGAAGTGACGCGGCGCGCGCCGTGCCTGACGTCACGCCGAAGACGGTCGCGACCGAGCGCGTGAAGGCGCCGGAGCCGCGGGTTGCCCACGCGAAGAGCACGCAACTGCGTGGCGCTGCCCGCACCAAGCTTGCGCATCGGCACACCAGTCCGTTGGACGCGCTGGCGATGGACACGCGCATTCAGACCTGGCCATGCAGGTCGGGCGGCATCTGCAACTGGAGACGTTGAGCGAGCAGCGTCATCCGCCCGTCGCAAAACGGTAGGCCCGGAGTCAAGAAACCGTCGGCTTGGAGTCAAGGAGCGCAGGCACCTTTCGTCGCGATTCGACGAAGGTTTCCTGAATGGCAACGCTCCGCGCCTCGCGCGCATGGACCCGGCGGCAGTTCCTGGTCCGCTCCACGTCCTCCCTCGCGCTCGCTGGCCTCGGCCCTCTCACCAGACCAAATCTCAGCCGCGCCGCCGACCGCCCGCTGATTGCGGGCGGCATCCAGTCGGGCGACGTGTCCGAAGGCTCTGCCGTCATCTGGGCGCGTGCCGACCGGACTGCGCGGATGCGGGTCGAATGTGCCTCGGCCGAAAGCTTCAAGACGATCCTGTGCACGGCATCCGCTGACGCGCTGCCGGACGCCGACTTCACCTCAAAGGTGCTGCTGCGCGACCTCCCGCCCGGACAGGATATCTTCTACCGCGTGCGCTTCGACGACATCGCGACCGGCGTTGCCGGCGAAACGCGCACTGGACATTTCCGTACCGCGCCGGCCGCTGGCCAGTCGGTCTCGTTCGTGTGGTCCGGCGACACTGCCGGGCAGGGATGGGGCATCGATACGTCGCGCGGCGGCATGCGCAGCTATCGTACCATGTTCGACAATCGCCCGGATTTCTTCATCCATTCCGGCGACCACATCTATGCCGACTGCACCATTCCTGCCGAGTTGAAGTTGCCGAACGGCGAGATCTGGCGCAACCGCGTCACCGAAGAGAAATCGGAAGTCGCGCACACGCTGGCGCAATTCCGCGGCAACTACAGATACAACCACCTCGACGAGAATTTCCGCGCCTTCCATGCGCAGGTGCCGATGTTCGCACAATGGGACGACCACGAGGTTACCAACGACTGGTCGCCTTATGGAAGCGTCGACGAGACCGGCTTTGACGTCGACGGAACCTCACGCCTGGTCGCGCGCGCGAGGCGTGCGTTTTTCGACTTCATGCCAATCCGCGAGATCCCGCAGCAGCAAGGCCGTATTTATCGGAAGATTTCTTACGGACCACTGCTCGACGTCTTCATGATCGACATGCGCAGCTACCGCGACGGCACCTGGAACAAGGGCGAGGAGCACGACGGCTGGATCCTGGGCCGTGAGCAACTCGCCTGGCTGAAGCACGAACTCGCCGCTTCGTGCGCGACCTGGAAGGTGGTCGCGGCCGACTTGCCGATCGGCCTGATCAGCCTCGATGCCGTCGCGCTCGGCGACGGTCCGCCCGACCGGCGCGAGCACGAGATCGCGGACCTGCTCTCCTTCATCAGGCGCGCCGGCGTGCGCAACATCGTCTGGCTCACGGCCGACATGCACTACACCGCGGCGCATTACTACGATCCCAACCGCGCGGTCTTTCAGGATTTCGAACCGTTCTGGGAGTTCGTCTCAGGCCCCCTCCATGCCGGCACCTGGGGACCGGGCGAGCTCGACAACACCTTCGGACCGGTCGCGATGTACCAGCACGGCTGTAATTCCGAGCAGGGCGAGAATCTTGCGCCCTGCTTCGGACTCCAGTTCTTCGGCCGCGTCGACATCGACGGTCGCACGGAAGTTATGACCGTAACCCTGAAGGACGTCGACAACCGCGACCTCTGGTCGGTCGACATCCTCCCGCAGCCGCAAGTGCGGCCCGCTGTGGTGGCACAGCATTCGTAAGAGGCCCAGCTAACCCGATCTTGATTGGCCGCGCCTTAGCCGCCCCGCTATAGTGCTCACCCCGCCATCGCTCTCTTCCACCACAGAAAAATCTGCTTGCGTGGCCTTTGCCGCGCGCATCCAGCGGGCTGGAATTCGTCAGGAGTGCTCTCATGGAAAATCTGAAAACCCAAGATCTGACAATCCATGGCATCAGCATGCCCAAACTCGGCCTCGGCACGTTCCGCATGCAGGGCGATGCCTGCCGCGCCGCGGTCGAAAGCGCGCTGTCGCTCGGCTATCGCCACATCGACACCGCCGAGATGTACGCCAATGAGGAGCCGATCGGCGCCGCGATCGCGACCGCCAGCGTGCCGCGCGGTGAGCTGCACGTCACGACGAAGGTCTGGCACGAGAACCTGGCACCGGACGCGATCCGCCGCGCCTTCGACGCCAGCCTGAACAAGCTCCGGCTCGACCACGTCGATCTCTATCTGGTGCACTGGCCGTCGCGCAATGCGAACTGGCCGGCGGTCTTCGAGACGCTGATGAAGCTGAAGGAAGAGGGCCGCACCCGCGCCATTGGCGTCGCCAATTTCACCACCGCGCTGCTCAAGCTCGCGGTCGACGAGATCAGGGCGCCGATCGCCTGCAACCAGATTGAATATCACGTGATGCTCGATCAATCGAAAGTCATCGACTATCTCGCCGCAAAGTCGTTTCCGCTGGTTGCATATTGCCCGCTCGCGCAGGGACGTATCGCCTCTGATGCGGTGTTGGGCGAGATCGCCCGCAAGCACGACGCGACCGCCGCGCAGGTCGGGCTGAAATGGCTGCTCGATCAGAAAGGTGTCGCTGCGATTCCGAAGGCATCACGGCGAGAGAGCCAGCAGGCCAATCTCGACGCGCTGAAGATCACGCTCGATGATGACGATCGCAGAAAAATCGCGGCGCTGCCGAAGGACAGGCGCAGCGTCAATGCCAGCTTCGCGCCGGCGTGGGATTAGTGTCGCTGCCTATCCGTGTACGCAAAGAAATGGCCCCGTGGGGCCATTTTCAGCGTGCGCATCAGTAGTCGTAGTGGCGATAACCGCGCTTGATCACGACGACATTGTCGCCGTGATGATGCCAGCCACGATGCCAGCCGAAGTCACGGTGCTCGCGGAATTCGGCGCGGGTGCCGTAGGGGCCGTAATGGTGCTTCTTGATCACCACCGTCTCGGCGCTCGCCATCGTCGGCACCGCGATCGCAAGTGCACCGAGAGCGGCGGCGACATAGCCAAGCTTCCTCATGATGTCCTCCTCCAATGAACGCCAATTTAAACCGCGCATGCGCGCGAACGTTCCGGAGGAACTGTCGGGAGAATTCTGAACGGCTGTTCAGCTTCGGCGTTCGCGCTCACGTGCTGTTGCCGCAGCGGTGCTGCGCGGGCGTCGGGGCGCCCGTCTTGACGAACTTGCCGTCGCGGATGGTGTAGTCGCCGCGCTCGCCGCGATTGTAGATCGCGCGCAGGCTGCCGTCCTTCTGCAGCGCGAGGCCGAACTCGCGCGTTTGATGCAGTACTGGAAAGGACACCATGATGGTGAGCAGTCCGTCCGTATCGGTCGAAACCGCCACCACCTCGTTCTCGTCCCTGGCGTCGCCGAAGTTGCGGCGGTACATCACCCGGCCGTCCGGGGTGACTTCGTAGGTGAGCACCGCACCCTTGTCGCGATCGGGCGGGAGCGAGCAATCGATCGCCCAGGAGCCGAGCAGCCCCCAATTGATGATCGTGGCCGCCAGCGTCTCGGCGCCGGCCGCGGATACGAGCGCAATCCAGACGAGCGCAACCAGCGCGCAGCGGTTCGAGCAAAACTTCATATCTTCAGGAGCCCCGCCCTCGAACGAGTGCGAAGTTTAGCATGCCCAGCCTGGTCGTCCACGCCGGTCGGCAATCGTTCCGCTATTTGATCCGCGTCAATGAGGCGGGCCGAAGCTGCGCCATAATGCCGGCTTCGGGAGGCGATCGTGGATAGATCAATGCTGGATGAAGTCACCGATTTCGCGGGCGAAGCGCTGCCGGGTGGCACGGCCGTGCCGCCATACTCCGAGACCGAATTCCTGGTGGAGCTCGGCGAGCGGGTGCGGTCCTCGCGCATGCGCTGCGAGCTGTCGCGGCGGGAGCTCGCGCGCAGGTCGGGAATCTCCGAGCGCTACATCGCGCAGATCGAGGCCGGCAAGGGCAACGTCTCGATCGTCCTCTTGTTGCGGCTGGCCTCCGCGATCCACGGCAGCCAGCCCCAGGCGGCCTGACGCAGCTTCAACCCCGCGCCCTCTCCACGTTCGCAATCCGTGCCGGCACGCCAAACTCCTTGCGGCAGACTTCGGCGAGCGCCGCGACGCCCTCACGGATCTGCTGATGGGTAGGGCTCGCAAAGCAGAGCCGAAGCCGCGGGCCCGAACGGCCCTTGCTGGTCGACCATTCCGGCCCCGGATTGATCGAGACGCCGGCCGCGAGCGCGGCCTGATAAAGCTTTAGCGTGTCGACATGATCGGGCAGCTTCACCCAGAGGAAGATGCCGCCCTTGGGCTCCTCGAACTCGGCCGCCGTTCCGAACTGCTCGTTCAGCGCCTCCATCAGCGTGTCGAGCTTGGTGCGCAGCACGCGCGTCAGCGCGGGCACGTGGGTCGAAAAATGCGACCGGCAATATTCGGCGAGCACCATCTGTTCCAGCGCGCCCGATCCGGCGTCCGTCTTCAGCGCGAGCATCCGCGACATCACCTCCCAGGGCGCGACGATGAAGCCGACGCGGAGCGCCGGCGCGATTGATTTGGAGAACGAGCCGATATGGATGACGCCGCCCTTGTCGCTCATCGCATGGATGGCTGGCGGCCGCTTTCCTGACCAGACCAGGTCCGCATAGCAATCATCCTCGAAGATCGGCACGCCGTATTCGGCCGCAAGTCGCAACAGCTCGGCGCGGCGGCTCTCCGGCATGATGCTGCCGGTCGGATTCTGCACGGTGGGGATGGTGTAGATGTATTTCGGCCGGATGCCGCGACTCTTCAGGTCGGCAAGCGCAGACGCAAGAGCGTCGATGCGAAGGCCCTCGCCGTCGAGGGGAATGCCGACCGTATTCACGCCGAGCCGTGTCAGACGGTTGAGCGCGCCCTGATAGGTTTCCTGCTCGACGATCACGGTATCGCCGCGCGCGAGCAGGGTGTGGTTGACGAGGTCGAGCGCCTGCAAGGAGCCCGAGACGATCAGGAGATCGTCGACCGCGCAGACAATGCCGGCATCGCGCTTCAGCTTCGCGCTCAGGAATTGGCGCAGGGGCAGATAGCCCTGCGGACCATGTGCCAGTCCGTAGGTCGCGAGGTTGCGGCCCTCGCGCCGCAGCACCGCATCGACCGCCGCGATGAGGTCATCGACCGGCACCTGCTCGGAATCATTGTTGCCGCCGACGAAGCTGTATTTGGCAAGCCCGGTCCAGCGCGCAGAAGGAGCCGGCAGCCCCGGCGGGAACAGGGGCGCGAAGTCGAAGTGGGCAGTCATGGGCGGTTTCCTCTGTTCTTGTTGAGCCAGCCGGCATTGCGCCGGCCGGCCTGTTACTTCTTGCCGACCGTCCGGGTCGGGCGGCCCTGGCTGATGAAAGCGTAGTGCGCATTGGCGACACCGCCAACCATCAAGGCCTCGACCACGGGCTCGGCGATCTCGCTCGCTGCCGCCCAGTCGACGATGAAGTTGGCGCCGGTCCCGCCGCGTACGTCCTCGGTCGGGATGACGACGGAGACCGTCGCGAGCGGCTTCAGCGCGACCGGCGATTTCAGGTAGCTCTCGATCATCTTGCCGGCGGTGTCGAAATAGGCGACACGCTTCAGCACGAGGGGGAGGTTCTCCGACGCATTGTGGACGCTCAGCGTCACCGAGAAGTCGACGCGCAGCTTGCCCTGGCTCATCGCGACGCTGGAATAGGCCGGCACGTAGAAGCCGCCGGAGACGGCGAGTTCCTCTGTCGGCATCGCTGTCAGCGAATCGGCAAAACCTTGTTCGATATTGACCTTCGGCTGTGCCGCGGCAGGCAACGCCATGCCGAGCAGGCCACCTATCAATGCGAGCACGATTGGCAGGACAATTGGCATGTGACGAATTGCTCGTTTGCCGCCCTGCGAGCCGCCTCTAGGGTGCGGCAAAAAGGACTGCTTTGAGATGCACGAACTCATTGGCGATATCACTCTTTGTATCTTGTTCGCTTGGATGCTCGGGCTTCTGGCCCATTTCTCCCGTCAGCCGCTGATCCTGGCTTACCTTATCGCCGGCTTCTGCATAGGTCCATTCGGCGCCGGCTGGGTCAAGTCGCAGGAATCGATCAGCGTTATTTCCGAGCTCGGCCTGATCTTCATGCTGTTCATGATCGGGCTCGAGATCGATTTGAAGAAGATCGTGCGGGCGGGACGGGTGATCCTGTTCGCGGCCGCCGGCCAGCTCCTCGGCGGCTGCCTGCTTGGCATCCTGTTCTTCGCCGCCATCGGCCTGACGCTCGGCGGCGGTCATTTCGATGCGCTCTATCTCTGCGTGGCCTGCGCGCTCTCCAGCACGGTCATCATCGTCAAGGTGCTGTATGAGAAGCGCGAGCTGGACACGCTGCCCGGCCGCATCACTCTTGGCGTCCTTGTGCTCCAGGACATCTTCGCCATCCTGTTCCTCGCCGTGCAGCCGAGCCTTGCCGAGTTGCAGGCGAGCGTCATCCTGCTCTCGATCGTGCGCGTCGTGGTGCTGGTCACGGCCGCGCTGCTGGTCAGCCGCTTCGTGCTGCCGCGCCTGTTCCACCAGATCGCCCGCCGGCCCGAGCTGATCCTGCTGGGGGCGCTCGCCTGGTGCTTCCTGGTCGCCGAGACCGCCGAGCGGTTGTCCCTGTCGCGCGAGATGGGGGCGCTGATCGCCGGCGTCTCGCTCTCGACCTTTCCTTACGCGCTCGACGTCACCGCCAAGGTCACGACCTTGCGCGATTTCTTCATCACGCTGTTCTTCGTCGCGCTCGGCATGACAATTCCCGTGCCGAACATGTCGGTAATCGGGCTTGCCGTGATGATTGCGGCGTTCACGGTCGTGAGCCGCCTCGTGACCACTTTCGTGCCGCTCTATCTGATGCAGCAGGGGCTTCGCGCGAGCTTGTTGCCGGCGATCAACCTGGCGCAGATCAGCGAGTTCTCGCTGGTCGTGATCCAGACCGGCGTCACCGACAACCACATCGCCCAGGAGACCGCCAATGCCGCCTCCTTCGCCTTCGTGGTGCTCGCGGTGCTCTCGACCTTCGTGATGATGAGGAGTGACGAGATCACGCGCCGGGCGATCGGCCCCTTGAAGCGGTTGGGCCTGCGTGACCTCGATCACGGCCACGCCGAGGAGGGGCGCGAGGGCGGCCATGGCGAGGCGCGGCGGATCGTCATCCTCGGCTTTTTCCGCGCGGCGAGCGCGCTGCTTGCGGAGATCGAGCGGCAGGCGCCGGTGCTGCTCGAGCAGATCACGGTCGTCGACTTCAACCCCAATGTGTATCGGACGCTGCTTTCGCGCGGTCTGCACGTGATCTACGGCGACATCAGCAACGTCGACACGCTCGTCCATGCCGGCGTAGGCAAGTCCGAGATGATCATTCTCAGCGTGCCCGATGCGCTGTTGAAGGGGGCTACCAACGAGAAGCTGGTCCGCCACGTCCGCGCACTCAACCCGAGCGCCCTGATCGTGGCTACCGCCGATCTGTTGTCCGATGTCGGCGAGCTCTACGCGGCGGGCGCCAGCTACGTCACCGTGACCCGCCTCAGCGATGCGCATGAGCTGTTCACGGTCATCGAGGCGGCTCAGGCCGGCCTTCTGGAGGACAAGCGGACCGAGCTTGACCTGCGATTGAGCGAGCGGCGCGAAGTGCTGCCTTAGGCGCGCTCGGCGACCTTCCACGCAGCCCGGGAGGGGCCTATATCTCTGGTATTTCCGGTGCAAGCCGGGTGCTGGCGGGACCAAGCGAAGGCATAAGCGGTTGCGTTCGGGACACTAGCGCCCGGATCGAAGTCCGGCTAAGCCTCCGGCCACCATAGCCAGAGATTGGACATGCCCGATACCGTACAGGAAGTCTTGCAGGCCTTTGCCAAGGGTGAGCTCGTCGTCGTCACCGATGACGAGGACCGGGAAGGCGAGGGCGATCTGATCGTCGCCGCCTCGCTCTGCACCGCCGAGAAGATGGCGTTCATCATCCGCCATACCTCGGGCATCGTCTGCGCGCCGATCACCACGGAGGACGCGCGGCGCCTGCGGCTCGATCCGATGGTCGCCCATAACGACTCCGCCCACACCACGGCCTTCACGGTCTCGATCGACTACAAGCCCGACGGCGGCACCGGCATCTCGGCCGAGGAGCGCGCCTCCTGCTGCCGCGCGCTCGCCAATCCAAACGTCGGCGCCGGCGATTTCGCCCGTCCCGGCCACATCTTTCCGCTGATCGCCAAGGATGGCGGCGTGCTGCTGCGCTCCGGCCATACCGAGGCCGCCGTCGACCTCTGCAAGCTCTCCGGCTTGCCGCCCGTCGGTGTCATCAGCGAGCTGATGAACGACGACGGCAGCGTGATGAAGGGCGAGCAGGTCGCGCAGTTTGCCGCCCGGCACAAGCTCAAGCATGTCACGATTGCCGACCTGATCGCATACCGCCAGGCGCGCGAAAAGCTGATCGAGCGGGTCGCGACCTTCGTGACCGAAAGCCCGATCGGGCCGTTGCAGGGCTATGCCTACCGCTCGCCCTTCGATTCCATCGCCCATGTCGCCTTCGTCTATAACGGCGTCGGCGACGGCAAGAATGTGCTGACGCGCTTCCACAAGCCGAACATCGTCAAGGATATCTTCACAGGCCACAAGCGCATGCAGATCGTGCTCGATCATTTCAAGAAGGCCGGCCGCGGCGTCCTGGTCTACTTGCGCGACGGCGCAGCCGGCGTGCCCGTGGAGCCCCTGCCTGATGAATCGACGGCCGAGGCCGACCGCAACCGGCAGTGGCGCGAGGTCGGCGTCGGCGCGCAGATCCTGCGCGATCTCGGCGTCACCTCGATCCGGCATCTGACGTCGTCGGTGCATGACTACAAGGGCCTGTCCGGCTTTGGCATCGAGATCGTCGCCAACGAGCAGCTCGAGACCTGACGCGCGGTCATTCCGTGCGCGCGCCACGCGGCCCGGAACGACCGAAACCAGGACGCAATTGCAACTGGCGCTGCGGCGCTTTAATTTAACGGTCAATTAGACGGAACCAGATGCGAAAGGACGTTTCATGAGCGTGCGCCCTCAGGCCAAGGACAAGCCGGCTGCGGCTTCTTTCCAGTGGGACGATCCGTTCCTGCTCGACGAGCAGCTCACCGAAGACGAACGCATGGTGCGCGACACTGCGCGAGCCTACGCCCAGGACAAGCTGCTGCCGCGCGTCACCAAGGCTTATCTCGAAGAGAAGACCGATCGCGAGATCTTTAACGAGATGGGCGAACTCGGCCTGATCGGCATCACGCTGCCGGAGGAATATGGCTGTGCCAATGCGGGCTACGTCGCCTACGGCCTCGTCGCCCGCGAGATCGAGCGGGTCGATTCCGGCTACCGTTCGATGAACTCGGTCCAGTCCTCGCTGGTGATGTACCCGATCTACGCCTATGGCGACGAGAATCAGCGCAAGAAGTACCTGCCGAAGCTCGCCAGCGGCGAGTGGGTCGGCTGCTTCGGCCTCACCGAGCCCGACGCCGGTTCCGACCCGGCCGGCATGAAGACCCGCGCCGAGAAGGTCTCGGATGGCTATCGCCTGACCGGCAGCAAGATGTGGATCTCGAATGCGCCGATCGCCGACGTGTTCGTGGTCTGGGCCAAGTCGGCCGAGCACGACAACCAGATCCGCGGCTTCGTGCTGGAGAAGGGCATGAAGGGCCTCTCCGCGCCGAAGATCGGCGGCAAACTGTCGTTGCGCGCTTCCATCACCGGCGAGGTCGTGATGGATGGCGTCGTGGTGCCCGAGAGTGCACTGCTGCCCAACGTGTCCGGCCTGAAGGGGCCGTTCGGTTGCCTCAACCGCGCCCGCTACGGCATTTCCTGGGGCGCCCTCGGCGCGGCCGAGGATTGCATGCACCGCGCCCGGCAATACACGCTCGACCGCAAGCAGTTCGGCAAGCCGCTCGCCGCGACCCAGCTCGTGCAGAAGAAGCTCGCGGACATGGAGACCGAGATTGCGCTGGGCCTCCAGGCAAGCCTGCGCGTCGGCCGCCTGATGGACGAAGGCAAGTTCGCCCCCGAGATGATCTCGATCGTCAAGCGCAACAATTGCGGCAAGGCGCTCGACATCGCCCGCGTCGCGCGCGACATGCATGGTGGCAATGGCATCTCGATCGAGTATCACGTGATGCGCCACGTCCATAACCTCGAGACCGTGAACACCTACGAGGGCACGCACGACGTCCACGCCCTGATCCTTGGCCGCGCCATCACGGGCATCCAGGCGTTTTTCTGATCAGGTCCTCCGTCATTCCGGGTTCGGCCCTGCGGGCCGCCCCGGAATGACGTCAAAGAAAAGATCATGTCCGATAACGACGACGTCCCGTTCAACCGCAATTTTCCGCTGAAGCCCGGCGTCGTCGAGGAAGTCCGTCCCGGCGTGCGCCGCGTGCTCTGCAACAATCCGAGCCCGTTCACCTTCACCGGCACGGTCAGCTACGTCGTGGGTCAGGGCAAGGTTGCGATCATCGACCCAGGTCCGGACAACGAGGCCCATGCGGCGGCGCTGCTCGATGCAGTGCGTGGCGAGACGGTCACGCATATTCTCGTCACTCACACCCATCGCGATCATTCGCCGAACACCGGCCGCATCAAGCAGGCGACCGGCGCGACTGTCTATGCCGAAGGCCCGCATCGTGCCTCGCGCCCGCGTTTCGAGAGCGAGAAGCACAATCCGGAATCGGGTGCCGACCGCGACTTCGCGCCCGACGTGACGGTTGCCCATGGCGACGACATCGAAGGCTCAGGCTGGCGGCTCGAAGCCGTCGCGACGCCGGGCCACACCGCCAACCACCTTGCCTTCGCCTGGCCCGAGCGGAAATTCAGCTTCGTCGGCGATCACGTGATGGGTTGGTCGACCTCGATCGTGGCTCCGCCCGACGGCTCGATGATTGATTACATGGACTCGCTCGACCGGCTCGCAGCGCGCGAGGAGGATCTCTATTTCTCCGGCCACGGCGCCGAGATTCCCGAAGGGCCGCGCTATGTGCGCTTCCTGATCCGCCACCGCAAGGCGCGCGAAGCCTCGATCCTGCATCGCCTTGCCAAGGGCGAGGCCGACATCCCAACCATGGTGCGCGCGATCTATATCGGCATTGATCCGCGGCTCACGACGGCGGCCGGCTATTCCGTGCTGGCGCATCTGGAGGACCTCGTCGCCCGCGGCGTGGTGGCGACGGACGGCGATCCCGTGATTGCGGGGACGTACAGGATGGCCTAACCTCCGTCATTCCGGAGCGATGCGCAGCATCGAACCCGGAATCCGGAGATTGTGGCGCGAGATTCCCCAATGCGCAATTGCGCATTGGGGTTCGCGCTTTGCGCGCCCCGGAATGACGGAAGGCTATTTCTTCACCGTCTTCGCCGGCGGCTTGACCGGGACGACCGGCGCCTTCTTCGCCGGCTTCAGCGCATCAGCGTCGGCCGCGGTGTTGAGATCGTCGATGAACTTGCTGACGCGTGCGGCGTTGCTGCCGAGGTCGCTCTCGAAGTAACGCGAGGCCGAGCGGATATCGACGCGTGAGTCGTCGCCGTCAGGCACGATGCGGATCGAGACATCCTCGCGGAACCCCATGATCGGCGAGCGCGCAACCGCCTCGATGCGGCCGATGCGGCGCGGCGGCTGCGGCGGACGCTCGTCGATGATCAACCATTTGCGCTTGTTGGCGATCTGGAGCGACAGCGCATAGGCTCGGTCGACGGAAATTTCGAGCTCGATCGGCTCGATGTCCGGATAGAAGCGGCGCTGCTGCTCGGCCGAATAGAGGCCGGCATAAACGGCCGGATTGGCACCGTCGCCGGTGCGAAGGCGCGCCAGCGCCTCGAAGCGCGGCGGGTCGATCGGATCGGTGGTGATGTCGTGGATCGCCGGCAGCCTGCGGTACTGGAAGGCGAGATAGGCGGGATAGGCGAGGATCAGCGCGTTGATCAGGAAGGCGAACAGGATGCGCGCCATTCCGCGCGAGCCGTTCTGCCAGATCGCCGCAAAGCCCGCGAGCCCGAACAGGATGGAGAGCCCCGCGATCGCAAGCCCGCCGAAGAAGGTCGCCAGCGCCGGCTTGATCTCCAGAAAGCCGAAGCGGACGATGATGATCGAGACCAGGACCGCCACCACCGCGAACACGGCCAGATTACGCGCCCAGCTGGCGAGCCCGGACACGGGCTCTGACTGGTAGGGAGCGGAAAACCTGCGGGCCATGCTGTTCCATCACCGATGTCAGTCGCCGGTTGCGGGGCACGGGCGACGGGAGCAAGCTGACCTAGCGCATTTTCCGCAGGGCTGTGAAGCGGTTTATCCCCCACCTTTATCCCCGTTCCGGATCCCTCTGTGGTGGTCGAACAAGCGGATGTCCCTCAGCCGGCCGGAGGCGGGCTTTCGCTGCTCGCAATTGTAAGCGCTCGAAAACGACGCGGCCCCTGCCGATCCCGCAGGGGCCGCGCCGCCGATGCTCTTGTGATCCCCTACGCCGCTGCGTGCGGGAAGCGATAGTCCTTGAACTGGTCGCGCAGCGCCGTCTTCAGGATCTTGCCGGTCGCGGTATGCGGGATGCCGTCGACGAAGGCGACGTCGTCGGGCATCCACCATTTCGCGATCTTGCCGTCCATGAACTTCAGGATGTCCTCGCGTGTGGCCTGTTGGCCCTGCTTGAGCTGCACGATCAGCAGCGGGCGCTCATCCCATTTGGGGTGATGGACGCCGATCACGGCCGCTTCCGCGACCGCGGGGTGACCGACCGCGAGGTTTTCTAGATCGATCGAGGAGATCCACTCGCCGCCGGACTTGATCACGTCCTTGGAACGGTCGGTGATCCGCATATAGCCGTCCTGGTCGACGGTCGAGACGTCGCCGGTGTCGAAGAAACCTTCTCCGTCGAGGATGTTGGCATCGATCCGGTAGTACGCTTTTGCAACCGCGGGGCCCGACACTTTCAGGCGGCCGAAGGTCTTGCCGTCCCACGGCAGCTCCTTGCCGGCATCGTCGGTGATCTTCATCTCCACGCCGAACGGCGGATAGCCCTGGGTCTGGAGCACGTCGAGCCGCGCATCGCCGGTGGTCTCGGCAAATGGCGGCTTGAGCGCCGCAACCGTTCCGATCGGGCTCATCTCGGTCATGCCCCAGGCGTGGCGGACGCGCGTGCCCATGTCGATGAACGACTTGATCATCGAGCGCGGCATCGCCGAGCCGCCGCAGATCACCATCTTCAGATGCGGCAGCTTCAGATTGTTGGCCGCCATGTGCTGGAGCAGCATCAGCCACACGGTCGGAACGCCTGCGGTATGGGTCACCTTCTCGGTATCGAGCAGCTCGTAGACCGACGCGCCGTCGAGCTTGGCGCCGGGCATCACGAGCTTGGTGCCTTGCGAAGGCGCGGACAAGGCGATGCCCCAGCTGTTGGCATGGAACAGCGGCACTACCGGCAGCATTGTCTCGGAGGCGCTGGTGCCGAGCGCGTCGACATTGTTGGCCATCAGGGCGTGCAGCACGTTGGAGCGATGCGAATACAACACGCCCTTGGGATCGCCCGTCGTGCCGGAGGTGTAGCACATGGCGGCGGCCGTGTTCTCGTCAAAATCCTTCCATGCGAACTTGCCGTCGGCCTTCGCGATCCACTCCTCATAGGCGACCGCGTTCTTCAACGTGGTCTGCGGCATGTGCGCCTTGTCGGTGAGGACGACGTAGCGCTCGACGCTTCCCAGCTTGTCGGCGAGCTTCTCCAGCACCGGAACGAAGGTGATGTCGGTCATCACGATGCGGTCCTGCGCATGGTTGATGATCCAGGCGATCTGCTCGGGGAAAAGGCGGGGATTGACGGTATGGCAGATGGCGCCGATGCCCATGATGCCGTACCAGACCTCGAGGTGGCGCCACGTGTTCCAGGCGATCGTGGCGACGCGGTCGCCGAGCTTGATGCCGTCGTGCTCCAGCATCTGCGAAACTTTCAGGGCGCGCGCGTGGATTTCGGCGTAGTTGGTGCGATGGATCGGTCCTTCGATCGAGCGCGTGACGACCTCCTGCTTGCCATGAATCCTGGCGGCGTGTTCGATGATCCGGTGGCAGAGCAGGGGCCAGTCTTGCATCAAACCAAGCATTCCGACGTTCCTCCGAATAAGGGCTGGACTTGTTATCGCTCTCAGCTCTGGGCCAAAGAATTGTCATGAATTTTAGCCTGCCGGACTTTTGCCGCAAATGGTCTTGTCGCGGCTATATGTCCGCCGGTGCGGCAATGGTTACCGTCGTGCTGGGGCTGTCGCTTGCGCCTGCCGGGGCGCGGAAATATGCCGCGCCGCTCGACCTGTTCGGCTTCGGTCCGCCGCGACCTCGCGGCACCGTTCATCCGGCCAAAATTCCGGCCAAAATTCCCTTGCCGAGACCGCGGCCGGAGGATGTGCCCAAGGAAGTGGCCAAGCCTGTGCCGGAGCGGCCGGCGGCCGAAGAAAAGCCTGCTGCCGACAAGCCGGCCGGACCGGCGGCCCCACCAGAGAAGCAGGCCTCGGCCTGCCGGCTCGCCCTCACTGAGGAGATCGCAATTGCGCCCTCGATCCCCGACATTCGTGGCCCGGGCGCCTGCGGCGGCGAGGATCTGGTGCGGCTCGAGGCGATCGTGCTGCCGGACAAGCGCAAGGTGCAGGTCAAGCCGGCCGCGATCCTTCGCTGCGGCATGGCATCGGCCATTGCCGACTGGGTCCGTTCGGACATGGCGCCGCTTGCCGCGAGCCTCGGGAGCACCATCAGCGATCTCGACAATTTCGATTCCTTCGAGTGTCGCGGCCGCAACCGCATCGTCGGGGCCATGCTGTCGGAGCACGGCCGCGCCAACGCGCTCGACGTGCGCGCGTTCAAGCTCGCCAACGGGCAGTCGATCGGGTTGACCGACCGCACCGTGCCGCGCGAGTTGCGCGAGCGTGTGCTGCATTCCGTCTGCGCGCGCTTTTCAACCGTGCTGGGGCCTGGATCGGACTGGTATCACGAGGACCACATCCATCTCGATCTGATGCAGCGCCGCAACGATTACCGGATCTGCCAGTGGAACGTCTGGGATCCCCTGCCACAGGTCGCCCCGCTGCTGCCGGCCGAGCGGCCGGAGGAAGCTCCGCCGCGCGAGGTGGCAGCCAAGTCGGGGGAGGACAAGGAGGGTGTGGAGCAGGGCGATGCGGCGAAATCCGGCTCACAGCCGGACGAGCCTGCCGGCGGTGCCGAAGCGCCCCGAAAGCAGGCAACAAAAAAGCGCCGGTAGCAAGCCGACGCTTTCTCGAAAGCCTCAGGAAAGCTCAGTACTGTGAATTGCTGTTGCCGCCGCCACGCAGGGCGAGCTGCGAATTGTACGGGGAGTCGCCGTGCTTCGGCTCGAGCACGACCACGATGGTGCCGACCTTGACGCGGCCGTAGAGGTCGATCGCGTCCTCGTTGGTCAGGCGGATGCAGCCCGAGGAGATCGAAGCGCCGATATATTCAGGCTGGTTCGTACCGTGGATGCGGAACAGCGTGTCCTTGCCGCCCGAGTAGAGATACATCGCGCGGGAGCCCATCGGATTGTCAGGACCCGGCGCCACATAGGTCGGCACGCCCAGGCGCGAGATTTCGCCGGGGGTCGGATGCCAGGCAGGCCATTCGGTCATGCTGCCGATCTTGGCGATACCCGACCAGGCCATGGCTTCTTCGCCGACGGTAATGCCGTAGCGGATCGCCTTGCCGCCATCCATCACGTAGTAGAGGTAGTGATTGTCGGAATCGACCACGATCGAGCCCGGCGACTCCTTGCGGTGGTAATCGACGATGGCCCGGCGGAAGGGCTCCGCGACGGGGGTGTTTTCGTACCGAATCTTGGCAAGGAGTTCCTTGTCCTTCGGCTTGAAGGCCTTGGTATCGGTCGCCTCGAAATGAGTGGCCTGCATGCAGCCCGTCAGCATCAAACCGGCGGCCAGAATTCCCAACTTAACTTTCAGCGACGACATTGGCTTGGTTCCAATCGAAACAAATACCCATGCGCAGGCCTTGAGCTTGCCGCCCAAGTTCCACGATTCCGATGGACCTATTATCGGTTGAAACCTGCCACAATTCCAGCGTTTAGGGCCTTATCCCGCGCTGCAAAGCCCAAGCTGTGGCTTTTTTGCCGCAAGTTTTGAGCCTCTGGGCCGATTTTTGGGCAAAGGATGCAGAACTGTCGGTTCCATGCCGCGGTTACGCCACCAGCCGGCCACAAATGCAAACGCCCCGTTAATGTGATTGTCATTCTGCACCTGTCAGAATCGCGCTAAGGGCCGTGAGCTGGCCTTTTCGGCCCCCGCTGGAGTAGTTCATGTTTTCGGTGTTCGTTCCCTCCGAGTCCGCCCTGAAAAAGGCCGTCGTCGAAGACCTCTCGGTGCTGCCGGAGAGCGCGGTGTGGATTGATCTGTTCAACCCCACCGGCGCCGAGGACAAGGCGGTGGAGCGGCTGGCGGGGATCGCAATCCCGACCCGGGAGGACATGCAGGAGATCGAGATCTCCAGCCGTCTCTATATCGAGAACGGCGCGCGCTACATGACGGCGACGCTGATGTGTCACTCCGATACCGACATGCCCCGGACCACGGCGGTGACCTTCATCCTTGGCGACCATCGCCTGGTGACCGTGCGTTACGACGTGCCCAAGCCCTTTGCGCTGGTCGAGGCTAAGCTCGGCCGCTCCTGCACCCCCGCCATCACCGGCGAGATGGTGCTGATGGAACTTCTGGATGCCGTGATCGACCGCTGCGCCGACATTCTGGAACGCTGCGGCGCCGACATCGACCAGGTCTCGCACGATATCTTCGAGCCGGAGAGCGAGCGCCACGGTCACGCCAAGCAATATTCCCAGATCCTGATCGCGATCGGCCGCAAGGGCGACCTGACCTCGAAGGTCCGCGAGAGCCTGGTGTCGATCGGCCGCGTCGTCACGTTCCTGTCGGCCATCGTGGAAGGCGTGAAATGGTCCAAGGACATGCGCGAGCAGCTCAAGACCATGCAGCGCGACGTGGCATCGCTGACCGATCATGCCTCCTATCTCTCCAACAAGATCACCTTCGTGCTCGACGCCATGCTCGGCGTCGTCAATCTCGAGCAGAACAACATCATCAAGCTATTCTCGGTGATGGCCGTGGTCCTGATGCCGCCGACGCTGATCGCGTCGATCTACGGCATGAACTTCAAGGCCATGCCGGAGCTCGAATGGGTGCACGGCTATCCGATGGCGCTGGTGATGATGCTCGCCGCCGCGATTGTTCCGTACTGGATATTCAAGTGGAAGAAGTGGCTGTGAGATAGCTACCGAACTGTTACGCAGTTTGCGGAGAGACCGTGAACGCTTGTTGTGAAATGTGGCGCTGCGTAGACGGTATCTAGGTCACATTCTCTGCCTCATTTCCTCAGCTAAAATTTGAGCGTTGGGCTGAACGTTTGGGCGAAACTTGTCTGCGATAAGCAGCGGGTAAGCCGCGAGGAACAGCCATGGTTGAAAAACGCATAACGACGCCCCGCAACGTCATCGATCTGGCGAGCTATCGTCAGGTCCTGGCGAACGGCAAGGCGTCGTCGATGTCGGCACGGCTGTGCCGGCACTGTGGTGCTCCGCTGCTCGACGGCGAGAATGACGACGACTGCTCGACCGCATTCAATGCAGCCACTCCGCGGCTGCGTGAGACGTCGCGTCGGATTCGTGCCGATTGAGAAACGGGAGGGGTTAAGGCAATCCAGGTCTTGCGGCGGCTTTGTCTGGGTTGCCTTGCTTCCGTTTCCAAACACGGATTATTCCTCTGAAAACCCGCCGCATCGTCACCCAGCTCAGGTGCCCTTAGGGCCTCACGATCTCGGCCACGGATAGCAGCGTTTCGGTGATCACGCCGTCGCGGCTGAAGGGCGCAAGACGCTTCTCGACATCGCGCAGCATCGCCTCGACATTGTCCCCCACTGCTTCCGGCGATGACGAGGAGAAGGTGAGAACGCGCCGCGCCAGGTCACGCACGCTGATCTCGTGCCTCGTCTCGACCTTGATCACATCCGCGACCTGAAACGTGCTGCCGCGGAAGAAGGCCGGCAGGTCGCGATGCGTTCGCTCGCCGCGGCCAGCTTCCTCCCAGAGTTTGGCTGGCGACCAGTTGCAGCGCGCCGCATTGTAGTCGTCGAGCCACGGATTGCGGTTATCGGGGGTTGAGAACGATGCGCAGATGGCGATCGCGCCGTCTTGCGCGACCAGCCGCTCGAGCAATGCGAGCGTAGGCGCGCGATCCATCCAATGCAGGGCGCGCCCAATCGTCACGAGGTCGAAAGTGCCGATGTCGGAGGGAAGCATCTCGGCCTTGCTCTCGATCAGCCTGAGATCCCGGCCAGTGCGCGCGGCCGAACGCCGTGCGGCATCGAGCATGTCCGGTTCCGGGTCGACGCCGACGATGCGGCCGACATAGGGGGCGAAGCCGAGCGCGAGCAGACCGGGTCCGGTGCCGAGGTCGATCAGCGCGGATCGCTCGGCGAGCGCGAGCCGCTGCGCGACGCTGCGAAAGAATTCCGGCGGATAAGGCGGCCGCAGGAGTTCGTAGAGTGACGCCGTGGTAGCGAACCGACCCATCGTTTCGCCCGCGTTCTACACGTGCTGGCCGCCGTTGATGTGGATCTCGGCGCCGTTCACGTAGGACGACGTCTCCGTACACAGCACGTAGATGATCTTGGCGACCTCGTCGGGCGTGCCGAGGCGGTGCAGCGGGATTTGCTGGTCGACGATCTTCTCGGTGCCGGGCGACAGGATCGAGGTGTCGATCTCGCCCGGCGCGATTGCGTTGACGCGCACGCCAACGCGGCCGAAGTCGGAGGCCATCTCGCGCGTCAGGGCGGCGAGCGCGGCCTTCGAGGTGGCGTAGGCAGCTCCCGCAAAGGGATGCACGCGCGAGCCGGCAATCGAGGTGACGTTCACCACCGATCCTTTCGCCGCCTTCAACTCCTCGATCAGCCCGCGCGCCATCATGATCGGCGCGAAGAAGTTGACGTGAAAGACATGCGTCCAGGTGTCGAGATCGGTGTCGACCGAGCCGAGCCTGGAGCCGCCCGGGCCCTTCGGCGAGATTGCGGCGTTGTTGACGAGCGCATGCAGCATGCCGCCTTCGAGGCGGCGGCGGATCTCATTGATCGCGCGCGCCGTGTCCTCGGGATCGGCGAGGTCGACCCGGATGTGATCTTCAGGGCCGGCGTCCCATGGGCAGTCTTCCGGGAACGCATGCCGCGAGCAGGTGATGACGCGCCAGCCCGCCGAGGAGAAGCGGATCACGGTGGCGTGGCCGATGCCGCGGCTCGCCCCGGTCAGGAGCAGCGTGCGGCGCGGCGCATTGGATGAATGCGGCATGGGGGGTTCTTCAGCTCAGGGATACATCCGCGTCTTGGACCACGGCTGGCCGGCCGCGTCACGGCGAAATTCGATGCGGTCGTGCAGACGGAATGGGCGGTCGTGCCAAAACTCGATCCGCGACGGGGTGATGCGCCAGCCGCTCCAGCCCGGCGGCCGCGGCACCTCGCCGATGACGTATTTGGCGGCGACCTTGGCGATCGCCTGCTCGAAGGCGAAGCGGCTCTCCAGCGGCTGCGACTGCTTGCTCGCCCAGGCGCCGATCTGCGCCTGCTTGGGGCGCGTGGCGAAATAGGCGTCGGCCTCGGCATCGGTCACCGGCGTCACGTTGCCGCGGATGCGCACCTGCCGGCACAGCGACTTCCAGTGAAAAAGTAACGCCGCCTTAGGATTTGCGGCGAGTTCGCGGCCCTTCTGGCTTGCAATGTGGCTGTAGAAGACGAATCCGTCGGAATCAAAGCCTTTCATCAGCACCATGCGCACATCGGGCAGGCCGTCCGCGTCGACGGTCGAGAGTGCCATGGCGTTGGGATCGTTCGGCTCGCTCTTGATCGCCTCGTTCAACCAGGCCTCGAACAGCGCGAACGGCTCGTCGGCGGAGGTGAAATCACCGGATGTTAAGGGTGTCTGGTGTTTCATCGAGCTCGTATCGGTCATGTCTGGAGTCCGAGTTGCGTTCCGCGGCCCAAAGCGCGTTGTTGTCCGCTTCTGCCCTATATAGGGCATGGGGGAGCGTTGGCCTATCGGCGATCCGGCCCTCCAGCCTCGCCATGACAATGATTCTAATCGGGCTCGGCACGGGCGGCTGTAGTCTCTCCCGCAATGACGGCGGCGTCCTTGCCAAAGGGCCGTTCGCCAAGATGGGCGAGGGCGATGTCACTGGCTCGATCACCAAGGATCAGGCGCCGACCGAGGGCGATCTCGCCTTCGCCCGCAACGCGGCGTCCGACGTGTTGAGCCAGGGTGACAAGGATGCCAGCCAGCACTGGGAAAATCCGGAGACCGGTGCACGCGGTTCGGTGACCCCGATCGCGCAGTCCTACGCTGCCGAAGACGGACGCAAATGCCGGGATTTCCTGGCGAGCTACGTTAACGGTCAGACCGAAAGCTGGCTCCAGGGCGCCGGTTGCCAGAGTGGCCATGGCCGCTGGGAGATTCATACGCTAAAGCCATGGCGGAGCTAGGATTCGCTCAGCGACCCTAGTTGCAAAAATGCCACGGGCACCCCAGATGATCCTCAGACGGGGGTGGGGAGCCCTTTTGACACTATCGATTTCCGTGAAGGGAGACGTGACGGATGCGCGACCCCTATGAGGTCTTGGGGGTGCCGCGGAGCGCCAACGCTGCCGCGATCAAGAGCGCCTATCGCAAGCTCGCCAAGAAGCATCATCCCGACAGCAACAAGAACGACCCGAAGGCAGCCGAGCGCTTCGCCGAGATCAACACTGCGAACGAGATCCTCGGCGACGAGGACAAGCGCAAGCAGTTCGATCGCGGCGAGATCGACGCCGAGGGCAAGCCGCGCTTCCAGGGCTTTCCGGGCGGCGGGGGCGCGCGCGGGCGCGCCGGCCCCGGCGGCTTCGAATATTCATTCCGCTCCGGCGGTGGCGGTCCGGGTGGGGGCGCGTTCGAGGACATTCTCAACAGCATGTTCGGCGGCGCGGCGCGCGGTGCGCGGCCCGGTGGCGGCGGATCCCAGTTCGAGTTCGACACCGGCGGGGTCGGGGTCGATCTCGACCTCAATGTCGCCATGACGGTGTCGCTGGAGGAGGCGGTCCATGGCGGGGACAAGCGCGTCCGGCTGCCGACCGGCAAGGAGCTCAACGTCAAGATTCCGGCCGGCGTCGCGAGCGGCCAGCAGATCCGGCTGAAGGGGCAGGGCGAGACTGCGCCGGGCCATCCGCCGGGCGACCTGCTCATCACCGTCACCATTGCCCCGCATCCGTTCTTCAAGGTCGATGGCGCCGACCTGCGGATCGATCTGCCGGTCACGCTCTATGAGGCGGTGCTCGGCGGCAAGGTCCGTGTGCCGACGCTCGGCAATGCGGTCGAGCTGACGATCCCGAAAAACACCTCCAGCGGCCGGACTTTCCGGCTAAAGGGCAAGGGCCTGCCGAAATCGGGTGGAACAGGCGACCTCTTCGTCACCACCCGCATCATGCTGCCTGATGGGAACGATGCCGAGCTTGAAGCATTGATGCAGAAGTGGCGGGACCAGCACCCCTACAATCCGCGTAGTGGGCTCGGCTAACGCATGATCGGGACGAGCGGGGCGCGCTCGTGGGAACGGATCACGCGCTCGCAAAGAGCATTTTCCCAACAGGTAATGCTCCAATAGACGCATGGAGCGCGGTCGCGGCGCTATCGTGTCCGGCGTGCCGGCTGCCGCAATGCAGCCGCGAAAAGAGTGCGGCCTCGAGAGGGGGACCAGCGCGGTACCAAAAACCCCAATCGAGGCCGCCTGCGCCGATCGGCGGATCGAACGCTGCTCATTTTCGCGTGATCATCCGGTGCGATAATGAGACGCGCCGATGTCTTGATTCCAAATTTTCAATGTCCGAATCTTGGCGAATGCGCTTGGACGTTGTCTAGGTGCCGTTCTTCTCCGCCTGGTCGTAGACGGCGCGCGCCACCTTGGTGAGCCGGTCGCGGTCGCCGCCGCCGGTCACGACATAGCCGACGCCGCGATCGGCCCAGAACAAGGCGCCGTCCTTGTCCATCGTGGTGTAGCGCATCTGGGTCTCGCCGGTCTTGGTCTTGGCGGTGTAGATCGTGAACCGCTCCCCGGAGGCGCTCTCATACATCAGGAAAGAGGCCGGGCCGTTCGGCCCCGGCAGCAACCGGCCGCCGACGAGCTTGAGCCCGCTCGCCTCGAGGTTCGGCGCGAACACCGTCCAGCCGCAGCGCTTGGTCAACCAGGCCTGGAGATGGTCGCGCTCGTTGCCGGGGACCTCGACGGGGTGGCGGACCTCGACGACATAAAGGCGGTGGGCGTCGAGCGCGTCCTCGGTGAAGCTCTGGAAGGTCGAGGGCGTATTGGCGGCGTCGTGCGCCAGCCAGCCGGCCGCGCCGCCGGCCACGAACGCCAGCAGGGCGGCCGCCGCGGCGCCATAGAGCCATTGCCTGGGACGGCGCACCAGCCGCTCGAGCTCCAGGCGCCTCGGCACCGGCTCCTGCGCCACGGTGTCATAGCGGGCGTGCAGCAACTCGGCCATCGCGCGCCAGGAGTTGACCCGTTCGGCCTCCTCGGGATTGGCGGCAAGCCAGGCCTCGACGTCGGCGCGGCGCTCGGCCGGCAGCTCGCCATCGACATAGGCGTGCAATTCGTCCTCGGTCACGGAAATCCTGCGTTCGGTCATATCGGTCGTCTCTGGCTCGTCGGCCCAAAATATCGTTCGCCGTTCAAATCCATTCGTCCCCGCTGCATGCACAGGGCGCTGAAAATCCGATGTGTGGATCTTTGCCTGGACCCTGCCATCATTTCACCCTTCTCAGCGCCGGCCGCTCGCCCTCCAGCGCCGCCTTGATGTGGGCCCGAGCGCGCGCAAGGCGCGACATCACCGTACCGATCGGCACGCCCTGGATGTCGGCGACCTCGCGGTAGCTCAGGCCTTCCAGCATCACGAGCAGCAGCACCGAGCGCTGCTCCTCCACCAGCGTCGCCAGCGCCTTCTCAATGTCCCGCCCTTCGGCTTCCGTCCCGCTGGCGTCCGGATTGTTCTCGGAGAGCTGCATGAACTGCGGCCGCCTCGCCAGCGAGCGGCGGCGGTTCTTGTTGAGGTTGGTCAGGATCGTGTAGAGCCAGCTCCTGACGTCGCCCCCGAGAAACAGCCGCTCCGAACGCAACGCCCGGACCAGCGTGTCCTGCACCAGATCGTCGGCGATGTCGGCATCGCGTGCGAGCGCCCGAGCATAGCGCCGAAGCGCCGGGATCATGGCTTCAACACTCTGGCGAAACGCGCTCATGCCGCCTCGATTGTCCTTCACGTTTGGCGCGAGCGCCTTCACTCATCATAACACCCGAATGGAACGGCTATTCCGGCAACCGAAACAGCGTTAACGCGGCGGATTAGGACTGTACCGCAGGGAAGCGCTGGTGTACCTCCAGACCCCTTGACCAGCTCGATTGGATGACAGGCATGGCGCAGAATTCGGGTCTGATGCAGGGCAAGCGCGGGGTGATCCTCGGCGTTGCCAACAACCGTTCGATCGCCTGGGGCATAGCCAAGGCATGCCACGCCGCCGGCGCCGAGCTTGCGTTCACGTATCAGGGCGACGCGCTGAAGAAGCGGGTCGAGCCGCTCGCCGCCGAGATCGGCGGCCTCGTGCTCGGCCATTGCGACGTCACGGACGCCGCGACCATCGACGCGGCGTTCGCGGTCGTGCAGGAGAAATGGGGCAAGATCGACTTCGTGGTGCACGCGATCGCCTATGGCGAGCAGCTCGACGGCCGCTATGTCGACACCACGCAGGAGAACTTCACCAAGTCGATGTTGATCTCCTGCTACTCGCTGACCGCGGTCGCGCAGCGCGCCGAGAAGCTGATGACCGACGGCGGCTCGATCATCACGCTGTCCTATTACGGCGCCGAGAAGTGGATGCCGCATTACAACATCATGGGCGTGGCGAAGGCCGCGCTGGAGGCCAGCGTGCGCTATCTCGCCGCCGATCTCGGTGAGAAGAACATCCGCGTCAACGCGATCTCGGCGGGACCGATCAAGACGCTGGCCGCCTCGGGCATCGGCGATTTCCGCTACATCCTGAAATGGAACGAGGTCAACGCGCCGATGCGGCGTAACGTGACCACCGAGGACGTCGGCGGCAGCGCGCTCTATCTCCTGTCGGACCTGTCGCGCGGTGTCACCGGCGAGGTGCATCATGTCGATTCCGGTTACCACGTGCTCGGCATGAAGCGGCCGGATGCGCCCGATATGGCGCTGGGCGGGAAGGACTGAGCATGATCCGGAAAAGTGTGTAGCGGTTTTCCGAAAAGATCATGCTCAAACATAAGAGCTAACTCCCTCCGACAATGCCCACGCCCACGATCTACTACCTTCGGCACGGCGAAACCGAGTGGAATGCGCTCGGGCGTCTTCAAGGCACGCAGGACATCCCGCTGAATGCGCGCGGCCGCGGCCAGGCCGTGCAGGCCGCCGGCATCCTCGCCGATCTCTTTGCGCGCGAAGGCCGCGACAAGGCTTCGCTGCCTTATGTCTCGAGCCCGCTCGGGCGCGCGCGTACGACCATGGAGCTCGCGCGCGGCAAGCTCGGCCTGCCGATTGCCGACTATTCGCTCGACGACCGCCTGCGCGAGATCGGCTACGGCGCCTGGGAGGGACTGACGCTGCCGGAGAGCGAGGCCGCCGATCCCGACGTCTACGCGCGGCGCCTGGTCGACAAATGGACGGTGGCGCCCTCGGACGGCGAGACCTATGCCGACGTCCAGGCCCGCATGCGCGAATGGTACGACCAGCTCCGGACCGACACGGTCGCGGTCGCCCATGGCGGCACCGCGCGTGCCCTGATGGTGACGCTGGGGCTGGAGACCCCCGCGAGCGCCGCCGAGCTCTATATCGAGCAGGGCGTCGTTTACGTGTTCCGCGCCGGCCGCCTGGAGAAGCATAGTTAACGGGGGTACCGCCGGTCGGGCGCCCGAAGGGCATTTCGGGTTCCGGGCAAAAAGTCCCAAAACAACCCCATGCAAAGTAGCCAATGGGCGGTTGTGACCGTCCCGCGCCGCGGCTACGAGGCGCCATTTGACCCTCCTTCGAGGGCGCGTTACCACACGCCGGAACCGATCCAGCGAGCAGCGATGTCTTTCAACACCTTCGGCCATATGTTCCGTGTCACCACCTTCGGCGAGAGCCATGGGGTGGCGATCGGCTGCGTGGTCGACGGCTGTCCGCCGCTGATCCCGCTCGTCGAGGCCGACATCCAGCGCGACCTCGATCGCCGCCGGCCCGGCCAGTCGCGCTTCACGACCCAGCGCCAGGAGCCGGACCAGGTGAAAATCCTCTCCGGCGTGATGGCGCATCCCGAGACCGGCGAGCAGGTGACCACGGGGACGCCGATCGGGCTTCTGATCGAGAACACCGACCAGCGCTCGAAGGACTATTCCGAGATCAAGGACAAGTTTCGCCCCGGACATGCCGACTTCACCTACGAGGCCAAATACGGCCTGCGCGACTATCGCGGCGGCGGGCGCTCCTCGGCGCGCGAGACCGCGATGCGCGTCGCCGCCGGCGCCATCGCGCGAAAAGTGCTGCCCGGCGTGACCGTGCGCGGGGCGCTGGTGCAGATCGGTCCGCACAAGATCGACCGCGACAAATGGGACTGGGACGAGGTCGCCAAGAATCCGTTCTTCTGTCCGGACAAGGACAAGGCGGCGTTCTTCGAGAGCTATCTCGATGGCATCCGCAAGAGCGGCTCCTCGATCGGCGCCGTGATCGAGGTTGTCGCAGAGGGCGTGCCCGCGGGGCTCGGTGCGCCGATCTACGCAAAGCTCGATTCCGATCTCGCGGCCGCGATGATGACCATCAACGCGGTGAAGGGCGTCGAGATCGGTGCCGGTTTTGGCGCGGCCGAGCTCACCGGCGAAGAGAACGCCGACGAGATGCGCACCGGCAATGATGGCACGCGCTTCCTGTCCAATCATGCCGGTGGCGTCTTGGGCGGCATCTCCACGGGCCAGCCGGTGGTGGTGCGTTTTGCGGTGAAGCCGACCTCGTCGATCCTGCAGCCGCGCCTGACCGTCGATCGCAAGGGCGCAGACACCGAAATTTTCACGAAAGGCCGCCACGACCCCTGCGTCGGCATCCGGGCAGTTCCGGTCGGCGAGGCCATGATGGCCTGCGTGCTCGCCGACCACTTCCTGCGTGATCGCGGGCAGGTGGGGCGGTAGGCGTCCCGCGCTAACCGCCAGCGCAGCTTGACGGGGCGCAAGGTTCGCCCGCAAATTGTGGGTGCCATGGATGCATCCGAAATCAACGCCATCGCCGACTGGCTGA